>JAEZZY010000005.1 GCA_023418315.1 Bacteroidota bacterium | reverse complement strand
CCACGCACCTGATCGAGAGCGGTGCCGACATTCGTTTTCTACAAGAATTGCTCGGACATAATTCGCTCAAAACCACGCAGATTTACACGCACATCACCGACGTTTCCAAGTCGCATATAAAAAGCCCATTGGACAGTCTGTGAGTGGATTTGTGCTTCTTTGTATGTGCAAAAAAGCGTTCTGACATTAAAACTGAGATTTGATACAGTTTTTCTGACATTAAGTGCATTCAGCCCATAGTGAAAAAATTGCAGCTACTCCTTAGAAAAGCTGGTGTAATCAAAAAAAATGAAATAGTTGCCCACTAAAAAAGGTCTGCCGATAGCAGACCTGTAAAAGATGTTTGCCATTGCTTTATTACAAATGCATCTTGTCTTTTTTTGCCAGAAGCTCCTCTACGGTTTCCCGATACATTTCATCCGGCACACAGCAATCTACCGGGCATACGGCAGCGCATTGCGGCTCTTCATGAAATCCTTGACACTCGGTGCATTTGTCGGGAGTAATGTAATAATAATCCACAGCAATGGGTGTGTGCTTGGACTGAGCATCGGTATGTTCGCCGTTCATTAATACATAATCGCCGGTAACACTCGTGCCATCTGCCATTGCCCATTCCACTCCGCCTTCGTATATGGCATTGTTAGGGCACTCCGGTTCGCACGCCCCGCAGTTGATACATTCGTCTGTTATCTTGATTGCCATTTTTTCGGGTTTTATTTATTGCGCACAAAGTTACAATTTCGCAAACAGAAATAATAACGGATGTTGCCCATAGAAAAAAGAATACAAGCGCTTGTAAAATTAGGAGTCTATATGCAGGAAGACGGAGAAGCATGGACAGAAGCGAAATACAGAGCCCTTAATGCCAATGCCTGGTTTACCTTAGAAAATATTGATTTGGCAATAGAAAATATTGTCCATTCTTTTTTACAAAAAGAACTGCTGACAACGTGGATGCAGAATTATACCTTGCCGCAGCAAAAAAAGAAATTAGGCATTGTGATGGCGGGCAATATTCCTTTGGTCGGCTTTCATGATTTTCTCTGCGGCTTTGTATGCGGGCATGAATTGTTTTTGAAACTTTCCTCCAAAGACGAAGTGCTTTTGACTCATTTGATTGGCAGACTATATGAAGATCATCCTGAGTGGAAAGATGAGATTCATATTGCTGAAAATTTGAAAAACTGCGATGCCTATATCGCTACGGGAAGCAACAACACCGCTCGTTATTTTGAGCAGTATTTCGGAAAATATCCGCATATCATTCGCCGAAATCGCACGTCCATAGCCATTTTAGAAGGAAATGAAACAGAAGAAGAATTACGACTTCTGGCAAAAGATGTTTTTACCTATTATGGCTTGGGCTGCCGCAATGTAACACAGCTTTGTGTACCTAAGGAGTATCGTTTTGACCGGCTGCTTGATGTTTTTGCGTCTAATAAAGATTTGATGCTCCATCATAAATACAAGAATAATTATGATTATCATCTTGCCATTTATTTACTTAATAAAGTGCCTTGCCTCACTAATGAAATGATTTTGCTGGTAGAAAATGATTTGCCCTTTTCGGCAGTGAGCGTGCTGCATTATCGTTATTATGAAAATAAAAATTCCTTTGCCAAAAAAATGGCAGCCCATGAAGATATTCAAACGATTGTAGGCAGAGGGTTTACGCCGTTTGGCGCTTCGCAGCAACCCGCCCTCGGTGATTATGCAGACGGCGTGGATACCATGCGGTTTTTATGCGAATTAAACGCAGATTAAATAGCTTTATTAAAAAGAATTAAACAAGATTCATCATGAAAAAAATAATGGTTGCTATCATAGCGCTCGCTTTTGCTACACTGCCTACGTCTGCGCAAAAACTATTTCAAGCCGCAAAAATGGACAGCCTTCTTCAGGCATTGGAGCAATATGATAAAGCAATGGGTACGGTGGCGCTGGCAAGAGACGGAAAGGTTTTTTATAAAAAATCATTCGGCTATAAACAGCTTTCCGGTAAGATAAAAAATGAACCCGATACCAAATTTCGGATTGGCTCCATCACCAAAATGTTTACCGCAACGATGGTGCTGCAATTGATAGAAGAAGGTAAGCTGACGATGGAAACCAAGCTGGGCGCGTATTTCCCTTCTGTTCCGAATGCTAAGGATATCACGATTGAACAAATGCTGACCCACCATAGCGGCTTGTATAATTTTACGGATGAAAACTATTTGACTTTTCACACACGCCCAAAAACACAGCAGGAAGTATTAGACATCATCGCAGGGCAAACACCGGTTTTTAACCCCGGCGAACGTGCCGAATACAGCAACACCAATTATCTTTTGCTTGGCTATATCATCGAAAAAATTACCGGCGCATCCTATTCGGAAAATCTTCGTTCGCGAATTACCGGAAAACTCAAATTGAAAAACACATTTGTGGGCAGTAAAATAAATCCTAAGAACAATGAAGCCTTTTCCTATAGCTTTAATGGTTTTAACTGGATTGTGGAAGATGAAACGGACATGAGTCTGCCCGGCGGCGCGGGCGCTATCGTTTCCAATACGGAGGATTTAATAAAGTTTATAGATGCATTGTTTCATCATAAATTGGTAAATTCTACTTCCTTAGATAGCATGACTACTATAAAAGACGGCTATGGAATGGGATTTTTTCAAGCTCCTTTTTATGATAAGAAGGGATATCTACACAATGGCGGTATAGACGGATTTAGTTCTTCGCTTGTTTATTTTCCTGATGATAAATTGGAAGTGGCTTTATTGATGAATGGATTGGCTTATCAAATGAATGATATCATGATCGGCGTGTTGAGCATATACTATGATAAAGACTATGCGATTCCGCAATTTAAAAAACCGGTACAGTTGCCCGAAAGTTTGTTGGGACGCTATGTAGGGGTTTATTCTTCTAAAGAATTTCCTTTGAAAATAACAATTACACAACAAGGACAGAAACTAATGGCGCAGGCAACCGGACAAAACGCTTTTCCCTTAGCGGCTATCAGCGAAACGGAATTTCGCTATGATGCGGCAGGCGTGGTGATTTTATTTACTATTGAAGCAGATGCTACCGTGAAGCAACTTACCTTGCAACAAATGGGCCGCAGTTTTCATTTTGAAAAAGAATAAAACATGGAAACCTATATTTCGCTCTTGCGCGGTATCAACGTAGGCAAGAAGCAAGTGCCTATGAAAGAGTTGAAAATCCTTTACGAATCGCTGGGTTTTAAAAACGTACGAACCTATATCCAAAGCGGGAATGTGCTTTTTCAATACAAAAAAACAAAGCCGGAGAAGCTCTCGCAGATGGTGGAAAAGAAGATGAAAGAAACATACGGCTATGAAGTGCGCGTAGTGCATCTTACCCTGCCGGATATAGAACGAATCATTGCCGAAAATCCGTTTTCACAGCCGTTGAGTGCAAAGGAGAAGGTCTATATAGCTTTTCTGATCACGCCTGTTGCGGAGGAAGAGCGGCTTAGGAAACTGAAGGAAACGGATTTTGCACCGGATCAATTTGCGGTTACGAACAACGCCATCTATATTTATTGTGATAAGGGCTATGGAACAACTAAAATCAACAATAATTTTTTTGAGGCAAAGCTGAAAATAGTTGCTACAACAAGAAACTGGAATACCACCTTACAGTTGTGTGCGCTGGCTAAGGGATGAAATGCAGAACCCAAGCTCCCGCTGTTCCTTGTAAAAGCTGATTTTCCCTTATTCTTCCCATTTAAATACCTTGGCGGTAACACCATACACCGCTATGCCCCACAGCAGGAGGATGAATATATCCCATTTCACTTCCCATAGCCCGGCGCCGTCAAATGCGGTTTTGCGCAGTGCATCGTTGAGGTAGGTAAGCGGCAAGGCCTTACAAATCGGTTGCAGCCATTTGGGGAAATTATCAATGGAAAAAAAAGTGCCGGCAAGCAGAAATTGTGGTAAGGTTATCAGGTTGGAAAACGGCGGAATGCTCGTTTCATTTTTCACTAAGCTGCTTACCAAAAAACCGAATCCCATAAACACCATCATCGCCAGCCCGCAGAGAAAAAGCATCTGGAAAAAGGTTTGCCATCCTTTCACTAACGTAAAGCCAAATAAAAAATGTCCTACGGCAATGATGATAATGGCGCCGGTCATTTGAAAAAACATCCGTGAAAATCCTTCGCTGAGCACGATAGACGATTTGCGCACCGGTGTGGCGAAAAAGCGTTTTAAGACTAAGGTTTGACGGAGATTGAAAAAGACGAACGCAGTGCCGAACACGCCCGCCGCCAGCAGCGAAAAACCCAGTTGCCCCGGCAGGATAAAATCAATCATCTTAAACTCCCGCACCTGCTCCACGCTCAGGTCTATAGCCGCTATGGCATTGGCGCGCCGCATGATTTCCGGGTCTTGCGATTGGATGACGCTGTGGAGGATGGATTGTAGTTGTTGCAGCTTATCCATTTGCGAAGAGGCACCGTGTATAAAAAGAGTATGGCGTGAAGCGGCACCTTCGGGATTTTCCCGTACGCCTATAGTTGCCACCAATTCACCTTCCTTCATCAGCCGGTCTATATCTTCTTGTGTAGAAGCCTCTTTCCATCTCAGCGCGGGCACATTCTTTAGGGTTTGAAAAAGCGGATTGTCGGTATCGGTATGCAGCGCCGGCGCTACCGACAAGCTATAACTGCCCCCGCCGCCCAGGAAGCCGAATACCAGAATGAAAATAAGAGGGAAGGCAATACTGAAAAATATAGCGGAAGGGCTTTTTAAAATGGATTGAAGACTTGCGGTGAATAACGCACGTATAGCCTGCGCGTTGCTGTATGCTGCCATGCTGCAAATGTAGGGGCTATTTCAAATTCGGAAGAGAAGACTTGGGTTTTATTTATTCGTCTTTTTTACCATGAGGTTATCCGTTCCTTATTCCTTTCGGGCAGGTTTGAATATATCAGGAATAATCCTGTTCCTATAGCATCCACGCATTATTTATCCCTATACAAATACACTTCCCGCCATCATCATGGCTTCGGCAAAGGCTTCTTTGTTGATGTTCAGAGGAATATTTTGTTGGGCACACCAGCCGAGGATGTTTTCGGTAGCGATGTTTCCGGTGAGTTCATCTGCCGCCATAGGGCAGCCGCCGATTCCTTTCAGCGCGCTATCGTAGCGGCGGCAACCGCTGTGGTAAGCAGCTTGTATTTTTTCTTCCCAGGTTGTAGGCGTGGAATGAAAATGCGCACCGATATGCAGATGAGGAAATTCGCGGAGCAGGTGTTCAAAAATAGAATGAATAATATCCGGCTTTGCCACGCCTACCGTGTCCGACATAGCAAAGTTGTGGATGCCGAGCTGTGAAAGTTGATGAACCCAGTTAATCGCCACTTCGGCATTATAGGGGTCGTTATAAGGATTGCCGAAACCCATCGAAATATAAATGACCAGTTCTTTCTGATGCTTGGTGCAAAGGGTTTGTATTTCCTCTACCTGCGCCAGCGATTGTGCAATAGTCTTGTTGGTATTACGCAGTTGAAAAGTTTCGGAAATAGAAAAGGGAAAACCGAGGTAATGGATTTCATCATACACCACGCCTTCCTCTGCGCCGCGCGTATTGGCAATGATGGCGAGGAGTTTGGTAGAAGTGGTGGAAAGATCCAGTTGCCGAAGTACTTCTTTGGTATCGGCTAATTGGGGAATGGCTTTAGGGGAAACAAAAGACCCGAAATCAAGCACATCAAAACCGCATTTCAGCAGTTGATTGAGATATGCGATTTTTGTTTCGGTAGGGATAAAATGTTTCCACCCCTGCATGGCATCGCGCGGACATTCGATGAGTTCTATTTGCTGCTTCATTTACGGTAAGAATGAATTGTAAATGTATAAAAGATGAAGCGCTTCCGGCACAGGGTATATCCCTATAAATGCACAAAATACTTGCTATCGTTTTTTGCCATGCAAAGACGCGATGGTCAACTATCCTCAAAGCATTTGTAAAAATCGCTGCAGCCCGGTTTTTTTTTCTTGGCTTAGCCAATAATGAATATTCTGCGTATAATATTTTTTCAGGTCGAAATAAGGGAAAGGGTTTTGCGCCACCACTTCGTCAATATGGTTCAATCCCTCTTTATTGGCTTCATTGAATGCGTTTATAAATTCCTGAGGCAATTCCTTACGTGCTATCCATGCAGCAAATACAAAAGGCAAGCCGGTAAAGTCTTTCCATGCTTTGGCAAGGTCATAGACATAGTTGAAATTACTCAGTTGCTTCAACGCGCGGTCGCCGATAATGACGCCGGCTTTGGTATCCCGGATGTATTCGATATAATGTTCTGTGGCGGGGAGAAAATGGACTTCTTTTTTCCAATATTCTTTCAGCAACACTTCCGCCAGCTTCACCGATGTACGCGATTGATAATCGAGATAGACCTGCGTTATCGCTTCCATAGGCACTTGGCTAAACAAACATACCGAAGCCACCTCACCGTCTGCGGCTATGCCGTAATCACTCACGATATAGACATCATCCATGTCTTTCATAGCGGCTACCGGCATCAGCGCTATGTCTATGGTTTCTTCTTTTAATTGCTTGGCTAATAAGGAAGGATATTCCATGCTCAGTTCTATTTCCTGCAGGATAGGGCTTCGGGTAATGCCGTATAACAGGGGTTTGGTATTGAGATAGCTTACCCCGCCCACTTTTATTTTGCGTTTCAAGACTCTATTTTTGGAGGGCAAAGATAGGGCTATGCCACCATGGAAAAACAACTCATCATATACACAGACGGCGCAGCGCGGGGAAACCCCGGTCCCGGCGGCTACGGCATCATCATGAAATGGGGTGAGGTGCAAAAAGAATTTTCGCAGGGTTTCCGACGCACGACCAACAACCGCATGGAGCTGATGGCGGTCATCGTAGCCTTGCAGCAGCTCAAGAAAGAAGGATTGGATATTATCGTTTATAGCGACAGCTCCTATGTGGTGGATGCCGTAGAAAAAGGATGGCTTTATAGCTGGATAAAAAAAGGATTTAAAGACAAAAAAAATCCCGATTTATGGATGCAATATTATAAACTCGCCCAAAAACACCGGGTCAAATTGGTGTGGGTAAAAGGACATGCCAACAATCCTTACAACAACCGCTGCGACCAGCTGGCTACGCAGGCTGCAGATAGCGGCAATCTGTTGATAGACGAGGGGTATGAAAAAATGCAGATGAACAAGAATCATTTATTATAACTCACATCAGCCTTCCGTTCAGCACCATCCGTGCCACGGGGTTATTCCCATAATCATAGGGAATATAGGCAAGAGAAGCTATTTTATGGCTGATAATCAGATTGGCTCTTTTGCCTGCGGCTATAGAGCCCAGCTCCCGGTTCATTTCCAAAGCGGCTGCACCATTGATGGTGATGGCGTTTACGGCTTCTTCGGGTGTCATCTTCATTTGTGTGCAGGCGATGGTGAGCAATAAGGGAATATTTCCCGAAGGGCAAGTGCCGGGATTATAATCCGTAGCGAGGCAAACGGGCAAATCTGCTTCTATCAGCTTGCGGGCAGGCGGGTAGTGCATTCCCAGAAAAAATGCAGCACCGGGCAGCAGCACCGGAATGGTTTTGCTGTTTTGCAAGGCAGTTATTTCTTCTTCGCCCAGGCTTTCCAGATGGTCCACACTTACGGCATGATGCTTAATGCCGGTTTGCACGCCGCCGCTGCGATGCAGTTGATTGGCATGTATCTTAGGCTTCAGCCCGTATTTCCATCCTGCTTCCAGCAAGCGCTCCGTTTCTTCCACATTAAAAAAACCTTGTTCGCAAAACACATCCATATAGTCGGCGAGACCTTCGTCCGCCACCATAGGCAGCATCTTGTCTATAATGAGGCGGATATAGCCCTCATGATTTTCCCGAAACTCCATAGGGTAGGTGTGCGCGGCAAGAAAACTTGCTTTCACCGGAATGTCTGCCGTTTCTTTCAGCCGGCGGATAACGCGTAGCATTTTCAATTCGCTTGAAAGGCTTAATCCATAGCCGCTTTTTATTTCTATAGCGCCGGTGCCATGGGCGATAAGGTTTTGCAGGCGTTGCAGGCTTTGTTCATATAGTTCCTGCTCTTCCATCTCCTGCATTTTTTTTGCAGAATTGAGAATGCCGCCGCCGCGCCGGGCTATTTCTTCATAGCTCAGCCCGTTTATGCGATCCACAAATTCCGATTCGCGGGTGGCGGCAAAGACGAGGTGCGTATGGCTATCCACCCAGGCAGGTAATACCGAGCGTCCTTCGGCATCATAAACATCTTCGGCATGTACGAAATCCATATCGCTCATACGCCCAAAGCTGTGGATGTATTCATTTTCCAGAAACAACCATGCGTTTTCTATTGAGGGCAGTTCGGAAAGTTCTTTCCCTTTGCGGAAAGGCTTTTCGGCTCCTTCCTGCTCCACGCCGTAGAGCCTGCCGATGTTGGTGATGAGTAAATGTTGCATGGAGTTCTTTTCTTTTGAAACAAATATAGGACTTCGGGAAATGAGAAGGGCAAGAGGGAGGGAAGCTAACATTCAAATTCTCCCCAACCGGATTCTGTTATTTCCCGTCTTTTTTACTGCAATAATTTGGCAATAAATATTAAATTTGCTAAGTTGGCTTCGTTTTATAACAAACAAAAACGATAGTACCATTTCATAAAATCAGTTTTTGAAATCTTTTTCATGAAAAAAACGTTTATTTCATTTACAATGGCCTTAGCAGCTTTGTTGCTGGGTTCTTTTCAGGGTTTTTCGCAGGCTATTCCTTGTCCGTTAAACTTAGACTGGGAATTGAACGATACTACAGGATGGACAGCTGCACGAGGTGGTGGACCAGGATCTGATACGGGAGGCGTAAGTCTAATTCTATCAGGTCAAGTCCCTCCCACTACCCAATCATATATTACAACTCCTTACCCAGGATTTGTAACAGGTAGGCACACTATAACAGATGCTACAATGCCTAATGACCCTTGGGGGCATTTTCCTGTAGTAGCTCCCGGAGGTGGTAATTATTCATTGAAACTCGGTGATGATAATTCTTCGAATGGGGCTGAATCGGTTTCCTTTTACATAAATGTACCTGCCGGATTAAATACCTACAGCATAAACTATATGTATGCTATTGTATTGAATGATCCGGGGCATTCTGATTATGAACAGCCTCGTTTCACATTAGAAGTTACAGACTCTGCAACTGGTACCCCTCTAAAAGATGGTTGTTACGATCAGAATTATATTGCAGCTCCGGGATTACCGGGTTTTTATGACACAATAACCCCAACTAATATTGTAGTGAGATACAAACCTTGGACAAAATCTGTTCTTAATATTTCGGGGGCTGCAGGTCAAACAGTCAAATTAACTATTACTACAGGGGATTGCTCATTAGGGGGTCACTTTGGTTATGGATATTTTGATCTGATAGATTGCGGAGAATTTAAAGCAGTGGTAGTGGATTGTAATTTAGATAGAGAAGGGATAGTGCTTACCGCACCGGAGGGATATATGACCTATAACTGGTGGGATCAGAACTATACCCAAATAGTAGATACGGGGCGAATTGTAAAATATTTCCCTAATAATACAAATACGCAATCCTACCATGTGGAAATGATACCTTATCCTTCTGTAAGCAACTGCCCTGATACGCTCACCACTATTCCTTTAGCCAACATCAGTTTAGACCCCTTAGGAGAAATATCTTGCGCTGAGCCTAATACTGGTATTCAGCTAAACGCGAATGCACAGGGAGGTGTAGGCGCGCTTACTTATCAATGGACAGAATTGAATGTCGGTACGTTGAGTTGTACCAATTGCTCCGCTCCTACAGCTACAAATCCCACATCCAATATCTACACCGTAAAAGTAACGGATGATAACGGTTGCTTCCGTACCAAAACCATCAATGTGGGCATAAACGACAATACGATAGATGCTATAGACGATTTTGTATTCTGCCACCCCGGCTATACACAGCTTGATTTGCAGATTACCGGGTCGCTACCGCTTACCCCTACGCAATGCGGTGCTAATACAACAGGGGGATGCGCTTCCTCCAAAATCTATGAGGTAAGAACACTCCATACGGAACCGCTGCTTCAAAACTATGGCGATACTTCCACTATGAACAATCCGTTTGGTACACAGCATAGCTCAGGTCATATCCAATACCTTCTCAAAAAAGAAGACATGTACTACTCCGGCTTGAGGTACGGAACACTGAGCAGTATTGGATTTGATGTAGAAGATGTAGGCATACCTACCATAGATAGTTTCACCATTTCTCTGACTTGTACGGATCGCAGTTCCATAGGCGGAATTTTTGAAGCGACCAGCAGTGTTGTCTATACTGCGCCCGCACCATTTGTCCCCGTGGCAGGGTGGAATGATTTCACTTTAGATGTACCGTTTGACTGGGATACGGCTAAAAGCCTTTTAGTGGATATTTGTTATACGGTTTCCGCGCCTGATACCTTAAACCGAACTTCCATTGCCATCCTGAAAACCGGGAGCATAGACGCTATTGCCGAATATACCAATTCAAACGGATCAAGTATTTGTCAAGGAGCTCCGGCGGAGCAGACTGCGTTCTATTCCGGCCGGCCGGTTACCCGCCTCGGATGGTGTCCTTCTCCCGTAAAACCGTTTGAATACACCTGGACACCTGGTTTGTACCTTTCCGATTCTACCGCAAAAGACCCATTGGCTTATATTACCGAAACGACAAAGTTCTATGTAACCAGTGTAGGCGGCAGTGATTGCCCAATTATTGACAGTGTTACCGTTACCGTACCTATTCATGATTATACCATCTATCCTACCGATACCTCCGTATGTTTGTACGAGCCCTTCCAGCTTGTAGCCGGCGGTACTTTCTCCGCAGTACACTGGTATGAGTATGATGAAGCAACCAACACCTTCACCGTACCTACTTCATTGAGCTGCGACGGCTGCGATGATCCGAATAAAATCCCGAATCCTATAGCCATGCCACCGCTGGATACCAGCAAATATGCTTTGGTATTTATAGATAAAGATAATTGCGAAGATACACTGTACATGGATTATGAAATTCGTCCGTTGCCACCTGTGGAAATTATCAATAATGACACCATCATCAAATACGGTAGCGACATCATGCTACTGGCTACCGGCGGTTATCTTTATACCTGGACACCGAGCGCCACGCTCTCCAATCCCAACATTGTAAACCCGATGGCTTCGCCTAAAGAACCTACGCTTTACTATGTATATGGCATTGGAGAGAACGGTTGTAAGAAAATAGACTCCGTAATGGTGGATATTGATTATAGTTCCAACTTGTTTGTTCCTACGGCATTTACGCCTAACGGAGATGGTAAGAACGATGTATTCCGCGTGTCCAACATCACCTTCCAGCGTTTGCAGGAGTTTAAAGTATTCAATCGCTGGGGTCAGGAAATCTTCAGTACCACGGACATCAAGCAAGGATGGGACGGTAGCTGGAGAGGACAGCCTCAAGATATGGGTGTTTACCAATACATCATCAAACTGGCTACGCCGGAAGGAAAAATAGAAACCTATAAAGGCGATGTGATGCTGGTACGATAAGAGATAAAATCAAATTTAAAAAAACCGTTCGCATCCGAACGGTTTTTTTTATACCTTAACCCCAACTATATGCCTGTATGTATTTGTCTATAGGTCATAGTAACACCAATTTTATCGGTATTAAATCAATGTTTATTCGATGAGAAAATTATACTCAGCACTTATGCTTGTCTGCCTCTGTATAGGCTCTTTAGAAATGAATGCGCAGCAAGGCGGCTATCCCTGTCCCCATAATATAGATATGGAAACCGGTACGACCACAGGCTGGGCGGGCTTTTACGGAGGCGGTAGGGACACGGGAGGGGTATGGCCTACCTCTATTTATCCGGATAAAACTACTATCACAACGCCTTACCCCGGCTTTTATCCGGGTAGGCATGTCCTCACAAATTCCGGAATGGGTGTTGACCCTTATGGCAAATTTCCTATGGTTTCTCCAAACGGAGGGGCTCATTCATGGAAATTAGGCGCAGATAGCACTAGTTATAGAGCACAAAGACTACAATACACGTTTTCGGTTCCTGTAGGTGCATACGATTACTCCATAGATTTTGAATATGCCGTAGTCATGGAGGATCCGAATCATAACCAAGACGATCAACCAAGATTTACGGTTTCTGTAATTGACTCCAGCACCGGTTTGCCCTTAAATTCCGGATGTTATGATTTGAATTTTATTGCCGCAGCCGGTTTACCGGGCTTTTTTACAAGCGATACGGGTTTTAGTGTTCGATACAAACCTTGGACACCAAGTACGATTAACCTGAGAGGGGCTGAAGGTAAAACAGTTATTATTGACATTGTTTCGGGAGGTTGCTCACAAAGCGGGCACTGGGGTTACGGATACTTCGATGTCATAAAATGCGACAGCTTCAAGGTGCGTAAAGAAGGAATATGCTTTTTAGATAAGGAAGGCATTGTAGTGAGAGCACCCAATGGTTATATGACTTATGATGTATGGGATGAAAACTATACGGAGCATCTGCTCACCGTTCATAAGAATGTTTTCGGTTTCCATCCTATTACCCTCACTCCACAGAAATATAATGTAGTACTCACTCCTTTCCCTTCTGTAAATTCTTGTCCGGATACAGCTAAAACAGACCCGATTTCTACCTTCACCCTTACCGTACCGGATAGCATCTGTGCCTTGCCCGACCAACAAATTTTACTGAATGGACAGGCCGCCGGTGGTACCGGCACTTTGACCTACAAATGGTCTAATCCCGGTAATACTCTCAGTTGTAGCGACTGCCTGACCCCTACGGCACAAACACAGCAAACTACCAACTATGTGATAGAAGTACGCGACGACCTCGGTTGCTACAGACATGATACCTCCACTATTTTTATCAATACAGAAAGCGGAGTAGATGCTACTGAAGATTTCATTCTTTGCCATCCGGGTTATGTGGATTTGAATGTAGATTCCATTGCGCCGAATCCGCTCACGCCGGTAGCCTGCGGCATCAGTGCAGAGCTGCCTTGCAGCGACCCTATGGCGGTAGAAGTCCGTACCCTATACAGAGATCATTTGTTCAAAATAGATACTACTTCGTTCGCCAATCCGATTGCTACACGCCTTAGCTCGGCTCACTCACAGTTCCTGCTTAAAAAAGAAGACATGTTCTTCTACGGATTGAAATACGGACGACTTACCGGACTGGCACTTGATGTGTATTCCGCCTATGGAAATATGGACAATATGACGATCTCCCTTGCCTGCACCAAGCGCACTTCATTGGACGGCGGCTTCGATGCAGACCTCACACCTGTCTATAGCTCTACAGGCACTATTGTACCTTATGCGGGATGGAATCAGTTTGTCTTCAACCAGGCTTACGACTGGGATACTGCTCAAAATCTGATTGTAGATATATGCTTCAGCAATGCATTCCCTGACAGCCCTACCACAGTCATCAATATGATTAATACCGGTGCCAACGATATGATTATGGAATATACCCTTTCTCAGGGCAGTGATGTATGCAACGGAGACCCTGCCGAGGATACAAAAATATTTAACGGAAGACCGAATGTGCGTTTCGATTATTGTTATTCTAAGGATACAAACTTTGCTTATGCTTGGTTTCCAGGTACGTATGTATCCGATTCATCCATCAAAAATCCCTTTGCCTATATACCGGAAACCAGAGAGATATTTGTGAAGAGCCAAGGTAGAAACGGCTGTTGGGTATTTGATAGCGTAACCGTAACCGTACCGGTACATGATTATGAAATATTCCCTAAAGATACTACCGTATGTTTGTATGAACCTTTCCAAGTGATTGCCGGTGGAACGTTCTCCAATGTACAATGGTATGAATATGACCAACCGACCAACAGCTTCATTATTCCGGATTATTTCACTTGCGACGGCTGCGATGATCCTACTACGATACCGAACCCCATCGTGAATGCACCTCTGGATACCACAATGCTTGCCGTAGTCTATACAGATATCAACAACTGTAACGACACGTTGTACATGGATTATGAAATTCGTCCGTTGCCTCCTGTGGAGATTATCAACAACGACACCATCATCAAATACGGAAGCGACATTATGCTATTGGCTACCGGCGGTTACCTCTATACCTGGACACCGAGCGCCACACTTTCCAATCCGAACATTGTAAATCCGATGGCTTCGCCTAAAGAACCTACGCTCTACTATGTATATGGCATTGGCGAAAACGGTTGTAAGAAAATAGACTCCGTAATGGTGGATATTGATTATCGCTCCAATCTGTTTGTCCCTACGGCATTTACACCTAACGGCGATGGCAAGAACGATGTATTCCGCGTGTCCAACATCACCTTCCAGCGTTTGCAGGAGTTTAAAGTATTTAATCGCTGGGGTCAGGAAATCTTCAGTACCACGGACATCAAGCAAGGATGGGATGGTAGCTGGAGAGGGCAGCCTCAGGATATGGGTGTCTATCACTACATCATCAAACTGGCTACGCCGGAAGGAAAAATAGAAACCTATAAAGGCGATGTGATGCTGGTACGATAGTTTGATTTTAATCCTTTTTAAAAAGCCGTTCAATTTTCTTGAACGGTTTTTTTGCTCTCTAAATCTGGCACGGGAATGGCATATAGTTCTTTATCGTTCACAATTTTTAAAAACGAAGCGCTATGAAAAAAATAATCGCCGCCGCTGTAATCATAATGGCTATGGCAGGAACAAGCCGGGAAGCAGCCGCTCAAAAAAAATACCTTCCAAGCAACTATAAAGCCCCACAGCAACAACAAATCCCTCATGGAGTGGTGCTGCATAAGAAACACCTTCGCTCGGAAGCACACAGTCTGCGTTTTCAGCAGGCGCGTATAGCGCAGATGAAGCGAATGGCAATGGCAGACGGCTATCTGTCTCCTAAAGAGCGCATGATGATTATCAAAGCCGAACGTAACATCAATAGAAAAAACGCATATCCTCAAAAACATGATCGTCAAAGCAGGTTCTGACCACGGGCTATGACGTTCGCTATGAAAACCCAAGCCGTTTCCCTATAGTGCCGTACAAGCCGGGAAACGGTTGTATCCAAAAAAAGGTTGCCCTTTCAAGCAACCTTCTTTTATGGTATTTATTTGAGTTTTTGATTAATTGCCCAAGTAGGATTTCAGTAGCGAACAACGGTTGGTAGCGCGCAGCTTGGTGATTGCTTTGTCTTTTATCTGACGCACCCGTTCGCGGGTAAGGGAAAATTTCTCCCCTATATCTTCCAGGCTCATAGGATGTTCTACGGCTATGCCGAAGTACAGTTTTATGACATCCCGCTGGCGGTCGGTGAGGGTGCTGAGTGAGCGGTCTATTTCGCAACGAAGCGAGTCGAAATGTTCTAACATAGAGTCCGTAGAATCCGCATTAGGATTTTCCAGCACATCCAGCAGACTGTTTTCTTCACTATCGGCAAAAGGCGCATCTACCGAAACGTGGCGTGCTGCCACACCGAGTGTTGTTTCGATTTCATCTTTCCCGATTTCCAAAAGATCGGCAAGTTCTTCGGTAGAAGGTTCCCGCTCAAACTCTTGCTCAAGTTGGGAATAAGCCTTGCTGATTTTGTTGGACAAGCCTACTTTATTAAGTGGCAAGCGTACAATGCGGGATTGCTCTGCCAGGGCTTGCAAAATGGATTGGCGAATCCACCACACGGCATAGGAGATAAATTTAAACCCACGGGTTTCATCAAAACGTTGTGCGGCTTTTATCAAGCCAAGGTTTCCTTCGTTGATAAGATCGCTAAGCGACAGCCCTTGGTTTTGATATTGCTTGGCTACGGATACCACAAAGCGGAGATTCGCCTTGGTGAGTTTTTCCAAAGCGCGCTGGTCGCCGTTCTTTATTTTGATGGCAAGCTGCACTTCTTCTTCCGGTGTAATCAACTCTACTTTACCGATCTCTTGCAGATATTTTTCGAGCGACTGGCTCTCACGGTTAGTAATGGATTTGGTGATCTTGAGTTGACGCATGGACATAAGCAAGTAGTTTTTTGGTTAGAGAAAAAAAAGTTAATTCACATAATTCTGACATTCCTATGGCAAATCTAACTTTCTATTCAATTCAACCCAAATAAAATTAAATAATTATTAACACCGCAATCGTTGCATATCCATAGGCTTTTTCTACCGTTTGCCGATAATCCTTCCTAAGCTTTTCAAAATAAATTTTGATTGTTCAGTTGTTTTTCTATTATTGCAACACAGTTGTAACCAACGAAGACCACCTCAATGAAGAAAAAAATAATGTACTCTGTAGAGTTCCCGATAAGATGCTCCCCTGCGATTCTGTATGAATTTTTGGCTACGCCCGTCGGCTTGTCCGAATGGTTTGCCGATAAAGTAGATCAGCGTGATAACATGTTTTATTTCAATTGGAACGGCTCCGTAGATACGGCTGAGTTGCTGGAATCTGCCGAGAATGAATACGTGATTTATCGTTGGGATCATTATAATGATGATGAGTTTTTTGAATTTCGTATTGAGCAAAGCTCCATTACCAACGAAACCATCTTGCGCATTACCGACTTTGCCGAAAAAGCCGACCTCAAAGACCAGCAGCAGCTTTGGGAATCGCAGATCAACGAATTGAAGCACCGTATAGGAAGCTGATTTTTGAGTATGCGGAAAAAATTACAAACCTCACTTTCGGTGAGGTTTATTTTTTTTGAGCGAATCGTTTTTTTAGGGTTAAGAAATAGGGTGGGGAAGTTGCTGTACGAAATCTCCTTCCATAGGGAGTGATAAGGTAAACTGCTTTTTAGAAAGCCTTGTTTTCTTTGTACGTTTGCAGTAAACTGATTTCTCCGTTTGATAAAGAAGCTGGACATACTCATTATTCGCAGTTTTATAGGGCCATTCATTGTTACGTTTTTCGTTTCCTTGTTTGTCCTGGTGATGCAATTTTTCTGGCTGTACATGGACGAGCTGATTGGGAAGGGGCTTGGCATCTGGATGATTCTTCAGTTGTTGTTTTTTATGTCGTCCACCATGGTGCCTATGGCATTGCCGCTCGGCATCCTGCTTGCTTCCATCATGACGTTTGGCAATATGGGAGAACATTTCGAGCTGATAGCCATCAAGTCGGCAGGTATTTCCTTATTGCGCTTTATGCGTCCGTTGCTTCTTTTAATCTGCGGCATGGGCATGTTTGCATTTTATTTTAACAACAGTGTGATTCCCGTTGCCAATTTAAAAGCGCTTTCGCTGCTCTACGACCTTCGCAATTCCAAACCTACGCTCAATATTCGTCCGGGATTATTCAATAACGATATTGACGGATTTTCCATTCGCGTAGGCGAAAAAGACAAGGATGGTTATTCCATAAAAGATGTGATGGTGTATGACCATACAAAAGGATACGGCAACCAAAATGTGGTAGTAGCCAAAAGCGGAAAGATGATTCCATCCCGGCAGGTGCTTATCTTTCGCTTGCAAGACGGATGGCGCTACGAAGAAGGCGGCGGTAGGAATATGGGCAACCGAACACAGGTGCGGATGCATTTTGAACGATGGGATAAAGTATTCGACCTTTCGGGTTTTAAGCTGACGCGCACCGATGAAGATCTGTTCAAAAACGCCTACCAAATGATGAACATCCAGCAACTAAATCACGAAATAGACAGCAGCAGAAAATACACCAAACGACTGGAGCAAAACATCAGCAGCTATTTAAGTCCTTATCTTACCACGGCAATGGCTTCTCCCGAAAAAGACTCTTTAAAAAATAAGATTGTCAAGATACAAACCCCGCTACCCGGCTATAAAAATGATTTTATCGAACGCGTGCCGGACACCCTGCGCCGCCGTGTGATGGAGCAAACGCTGGCACATGTGCGCAATTCAAAAGGATTAGTTAACATCACCGCCACCGATAAAAAAATACACGCTGAAAATGTGTTGAAGTTCAAAATCGAATGGCATCGGAAATTTACTTTGTCGTTTGCCTGTGTCTTGTTGTTTTTAATTGGCGCACCGCTCGGCTCCATCATCCGGAAAGGCGGGCTGGGTTTGCCGCTTATCATAGCCGTTTCGTTTTTTCTGTTGTTTCATATCATTTCCCTTACGGGTGAAAAACTTGCTAAAAGCGCTTCTATAGAGCCCTGGATGGGCATGTGGATGTCCACTGCCATGCTGCTGCCTATAGCTTTTTTTCTGATTAACAAGGCCAAGAAAGATGCGCAAATCCTTAACAAAGACTGGTACATTACCCTGGGAAAACGTATTCGTACGCTTTTCTCCAAAAAAGAAAATACATGAAGCACCAACAGGTCTATACTTCCTACAATCCGTTTTTCCTGATTCCTTTTCTGCTGTGGGTGGTAACGGGTGGTTTGCTGCTGGGCAATTACGACAAGCGGGTTTTGTTTTTATCAATCAATAGCCGATACAATGAATTGCTGGATGTGATGATGGCAGGTATCACGTTTATAGGAGAAGGCTATGTTATTATCCCCGTGCTGTTGCTCCTGCCGTTGCTGATAAAAAAATTACGAAACCTGACCTATATATTCGCTGCTATCACGGGAAACATAGGCGCTTTTATTTTGTCGCAAACCTTGAAAAGCTATTTCAACGAACCGAGACCGCTTACCTATTTTGAACCGCAGAATTTGGTGCGTGTTGCCGAAGGCTGGGAACAATATTACCATAGAAGCTTTCCTTCTGGGCACACCACCGGTGCATTTGCCTTTCTTTGTTTTTTATCGTTGTTTCTTAGCCAGCGACACAGAGCCTGGGGATTGGTTTTTTTCTTGATGGCGATGGCTGTGGCTTATTCGCGCATTTATCTGGCAGCTCATTTTTTTCTGGATGTATATGCGGGGAGCATCATTGGTACGGTTTTTAGTATTTTTGCGGTTTTCATTTTTTATAAAGCTCCTTACCGTACTAAAATTTCCGGATAACCATAGAGATATACCCGCTTAGTTACGAAGGAGCGTTGGAACAATAAAACAGTGAAGAGGATGCTATGTGTTTGGTTGAAAGTTTAAACAGGCTCTGCAACATTCATGAACGCACACAATTTTATACGATATTCTTTTATTACCCTTATAGGCGCTATGTTGTTTCTGCCGTTTCTGGGTCATGTGCATTTATTTGACTGGGATGAAATCAATTTTGCAGAATGTGCACGGGAGATGATCGTATCGGGCGACTACCTGAAAGTGCAGATAGATTTTAAACCTTTCTGGGAAAAACCCCCGTTGTTTATATGGATGCAGGTATTGTCCATGAAGTTGCTTGGTGTAAATGAATATGCGGCACGCTTCCCCAATGCAGTGATGGGCGTGGTTACGCTTACTGCTCTTTATTATGTCGGCAAGCGGATCATCAACGAAAGGATGGCGCTATGGTGGGTGCTTCTGTATGCGGCTACCTGGCTACCGCATTTTTATTTTAAATCCGGTATTATAGACCCCACGTTTAACCTGTTTATTTTTCTTTCTTTTTTTCAGATGCATTTGCTGCGCTATGGTACTAATCGCTTCAACCATGCGCTGTTTACCGGCTTGTTTATAGGGCTCGCAGTGCTTACCAAAGGTCCGGTGGCGGTGCTGATTGCGCTGCTGTCGCTTATGGTCTATATCATTTCCAACAAAGGTTTGTGGGGCTATCCGCCCAAGTATTTTGTGGTGATTATTGTAGCCGCCATAGCACCGTTTGCCCTATGGTTTTTAGCCTGTGTCATCCAGTATGGATGGAGCTATGGAAGCTGGTTTATGACCGAATTTATTACTTATCAAATCCGGCTTTTCAGTACTGAAGATGCGGGACACGGGCAACCGTTTTATTATCATTTCCTCATACTGCTTATAGGGTGTTTCCCCGCTTCTGCACTTCTTTTCCAATACAGCAGAAAGCGCACTACGGATAATGAACCTGCACGCGACTTTACCAAATGGATGTGGATTTTGTTTTGGGTAACGCTTTTATTATTCTCTATTGTAAAAACTAAAATCGTCCATTATTCATCGCTTTGTTATTTTCCGCTTACGTATTTGGCAGCATTAAAAATCTATACAATCAGCGAGCAGGAAGAAAAAATAAAATCCCGGGTGAAAGGATTGTGGGTTTTTATAGGGAGCTTGGTGGCGTTGCTGATTGCCGCATTGCCTATAGTGGGTATCTATAAAACTAAATTGATTCCATTGATAAAAGACCCGTTTGCCGTAGCCAATCTTTCGGCGGATGTAAGCTGGGTGTGGACGGAAGCGCTTTGGGGAATCGGCTACCTGCTGGGTATCCTCCTATCCGTATTCTTGATGCGCAGAAATTTCAGAAAGGGAATGCTCACCCTATGTATTACCAGTATTGTGATGATACAAATAACCGTGCTGCATTTTACTCCGAAAATAGAAGCCTATTCGCAGCGTGCAGCCATCCGGTATTTTAAAAGCTTTGAAGGGAAAGATGTGTATGTAAAAGTATTGGGCTATAAAAGCTATGCGGATCTTTTCTACACTCAAAAACAACAACAAGCCAACCCCAATCATTACCATGAAGAATGGCTACTGACGGGCGAAGTGGACAAGCCTGTTTATTTTATTTGCAAGATTACCGCAGCAGAGCCCTATAGAAAGATGCCCCAACTTACAGAGCTTGGCGAGCGCAATGGCTTTGTATTTTTCAAACGCAAATAGCCTGAAAATAATTTTGTAAAAAATTACTAAGTAAAAACACCTTTTCTACTCTTTGGAGAATGTTGTATATTTACTCCTCGTAAAACATTCGGGGAAACTAAATTTCAATGCTAAAGGTCAAAATCATTGCCTTGATTTTACCTGCGTTGTCCATATCTGCCCGCGCTTACTCTGCTAACGTACTATAAACATTAGCGTATATAACCGAAATGAAATTCAAATTGTAAGCGAGGGTTTGCTGTTTCCCGAAGTTTTAGGATTTGCCTTCTTGTTCAGAGGAATTGTTATTGACCGTACCTGCTACTTAATTCTACGTGGATTTGCTTTACACATTATAGGGGAAGCCGAAAACCTAGTAGAGTAGGCCTATTTTTCACCTAAATTTTAAGACATGAATAGAAATTATCTCTTTAAAATTTATCTCACCTTCGTCAGTCTGTGCCTATGGAGCGTGAGTAGTACGAAGGCACAGAATTATAACATAACGACCGCCGCCCAATGTAATTATACGGCTGCGGGCAATGAAATAGTAAATTTTACAAACACCACGCCCAATGCAAATGGTAATGGTACACTTACCGTTTATTTCCAGGGAGATTTTGACGGCAGTACCAGTGGTAATGAATACCTTGATTTTTATGGAGAAGGTAGCGGACCGGCCTTAGGTTCTACTACCAGTGTGAGTTCTTCTCAGTGTGGCGCTACGTATGACAGTGTAGTGCTTTCCATCCCTATGGCGGATATAAATGCATGGGCTGCCGATGGCACGATCAGCATCACGGCTGACGGGGCGAGCGGTGTAAGCACCACTTGTAGCGGAGGGATGTCTTTCTGTGTGTATATGAAACTGGAATATCCCAGAGCCAGTGGTTTAAATGATATTGGTATTGTCCGCGTGGATACACCTACCGTATTTTGCGCGGGCACTCAAAATATCTGGGTAACCGTTCAGAACTACGGTATTAACCAAATAAATAGCTGCACTGTAAACTGGACATGGAACGGCGTGGCGCAAACACCTTTGAATATAACTCAATTGATAGATACGGCTCAGGGCATTAATCCGAATAGCCTTTCGGTGATGCTGGGTACCAGAACCATTACCGATGCAGATACTCTGGTAGTATGGACTTCCAACCCCAACGGAGGGGTAGATACCATTAATATAAATGATACCATAACCCAAGTCATAGCACCCTCTTTAATAGGTACCTACACCATCAACTCGGCAGTAGCTACGGGAGGCAGCAATTATCAGAGTTTTACTGACTTTGCGAATGACTTAGCTACATACAGCATTTGCGGACCTATCATAGCCAATGTAGCGCCGGGCAGCGGACCTTATAATGAACAAGTGGAATTCACTTCTGCCATAGGCTCCAATGCAGTCAATACCATCACCATCAACGGGAATGGCAATACACTGACGATGAGCTCGCCAGTTGCTACCAATGACGCTACGTTGAATATAGACGGTGCAGATTATATCACGATCAACAACCTTACGATAGAAGCCCTGGGCAGTAGCGGTATTGGTGTACACTTGATGAATGGTGCAGACAACAATACTTTTAGGAATTGTACCATCAATGCCAGCCCAACAGGCACAGGTGTAACCTCCGGCTGTGTGAACATGAGTGCTTCCCCCACTGATTATAATTTATCCGGCATGAACGGCAGCAACAACTTATTTGACAGTTGCAGCCTATCTGGCGGTTATTTTGGTTTCTTCTTCTATTCCACCGGGGATTCCATGAACAACATTACCAACTGTACGGTAAAGGACTACTATGTATATGGTAGTTATAATTACGGTCAAAGCAGTGCTACTATTTCCAATAATATCTTCGACAGAGCTACACGCGCAACGGTGAGTACTGCCTACGGGGTATTGCTTACTACGGGTTGTGAAAACATGCTGGTGGAAAAGAACACCATTAGAAATATGTTCCCGGGTAACAATTCCGGTACGGGATATTTATTGTATTGTGCAGTAGATGGCTCGCTCGGAAGGGAAAATAAGTTCTTCAACAATTTGGTTTATAATATAGGCGGCAATGGTACTTTGTACGGTCTCTACCTCAGCGGTGCGGACTATGTGCAGGCCTATCATAACACCATTGTACTGGATGATGCTACCGCTACAAGCGGCACTACGAGAGGTATCTACAGTACCGGTACGGTAGGCGGTATAGACATTCGGAACAATATCATCTATATCGCAAGGGGCGGCACAGGTACAAAACATTGTCTTTATTTCACGGGCGCAGGCGCTAAGAACTCCAACTATAATGACTTGTACATGGGTTCTACAGCGGGCAGCAATTATATAGGCTATAGCAGCACCAACCATGCCACGCTTACTGCCTGGCAATCGGCCACAGGAGGGGGTAGCCCTTATGATGCGAACAGCTTGGATATAGATCCTATGTTTTTAAATGCCGTTGCAGGGGATTTCACTCCTACCAATGCTGCACTGGATAATATGGGAACGCCACTCTTAGGTGTAACGGATGATTTGACAGGAGCACCCAGAGATCCGAATACTCCGGATATGGGTGCCATAGAATTTTCGGTGTCCGCTTGTTCGGGTATGCCGGTAGCGGGAACTATTGTGGCTTCTACTACGAATGTATGCTTAGGTGGCACTTCGGATTTAAGTCTTATAGGTACTACTATAGGGAGTGGGCTTACCTTTCAATGGGAAGAAGCTGTTAGCCTATCAGGTCCTTGGATTCCCAATATGGGATCTTTTACCAATAATATCACGGTAACACCGGTAAACATAGGCGCTAATTACTATCGCTGTGCCGTAACCTGTGGGAGCTTTACCGCCTATTCGGATACGATGATGGTGATGGTGCCCGCTCCTTTTGCAGGCGGCACCTATACGATAGATGCGGGATCGCCGGCCAGCAGTACCAATTTCCAGAGCTTTAACGCAGCAATAGCCGCAATGGATTGTGGTATTTCAGGAAATATCGTATTTAATGTAGCTCCCAACAGCGGTCCTTATAATGAGCAGATAGAACTCCCCGCCACCATAGGGTCTGACGCTTCCAACACCGTTACCTTTAACGGAAACGGAAACGTACTTACGACCAGCTCCCCTATATCGGGAAATTATGCAACCGTAAATATTGACGGTGCGGATTACATCACTTTCAACAACCTGACGATAGAAGCCTTGGGTACCGATGGTTTTGGAGTGCATTTGATGAATGGTGCGGATAATAACACGTTTAGAAACTGTATTATCAACGTTAATCCCACAGCTACAGGTTCGACCTCTGCCGGTGTATCCATGAGTGGATCTGCCACGTCTTACTCTACAGGAGGCACCAACGGAAGCAACAACTTATTTGATAGTTGTACCGTTTCCGGAGGCTATTTCGGATTTGTGTTTTACTCGGTTTCAGGAGCAGCAGGAGATTCAATGAATAACATCACCAACTGTACGATAAAGGACTATTATATTTATGGTAGTTATAATTACTATCAGCACAGCACTACCATTTCCAACAATATCTTCGACAGAGCTACACGGGCTACCGTCAGCACAGCTTATGGAGTAAGAGTTAGTACGGGTTGTGAAAACATGCTGGTGGAAAAGAATACCATTAGAAACATGTTCCCGGGCAGCAATTCAGGCACAGGGTATATGTTGTATTGTAATGTAGATGGTTCGCTCGGAAGAGAGAATAAATTCTTCAACAACTTGGTCTATAACATAGGCGGTAATGGCAGCCTGTACGGACTGTACTTGAGCGGTGCCGACTATGTGCAGGCCTATCATAACACCATTGTATTGGATGATGCTACCGCTACAAGCGGCACTACCTATGGTATCTATAGCACCGGTACGGTAGGCGGTATAGATATTCAAAACAATCTCGTCTATATCGCAAGGGGTGGCACAGGCACTAAATACTGCCTTTACTTCTCAGGCGCGGGCAATAAGAACTCCAACTATAACAACCTCTATATGGGTTCTACTTCAGGTAGCAACAATATAGGCTATAGTGGTTCTGCCCAGGCAACGTTATCTGCATGGCAATCAGCCACGGGAGCGGGTAGTCCTTATGATGCAAACAGCTTGGATCTGGATCCTATGTTTGCCAATATAGCGGGAGATAATCTAACACCTACTAACTCCATGTTGGATAATATGGGTATTCCGGTTCCTTCCGTAGTAGATGATATCAACGGAGCTCCGAGAAATCCTGTAGCGCCGGATATGGGTGCTATAGAATTTTCCGTGCTCCCTTGTACCGGTACTCCTGTGGCAGGAACGGCAACCGCTAATGTAAGTTCGGCTTGTATAGGTGGTCCTGTGGAGTTGAGTCTTACAGGGTTTTCCATTGGAGCAGGCATTACGATACAATGGGAAGAATCGCTATCGGGCATAGGTGGTCCGTATATGCCTATTATCGGTGCCAATTCGGCTAATTACACGGCTTTATTCGGCGGCACCAGTTACTATAGGGCAGCGGTAAGCTGTAATGCGGGGATGCCGAGCTATTCCGATACAATAGCCGTAGCGGCAGATTCCTTCTATAAATGTTATTGTTCTCCCTTATCGGGTGTGGCGCTGCACGGTGCTACCACTGCCAATTCTATTACCAATGTAAGCATTACTTCTACACCGTTGAACAGCACTTCATCGGCAGTAGGAACCGATGGTTATACAAGAACCGACTATATGGTCGCCACGAATACAGCTACGTTGGTGCAGGCTGTAAATTACACATTGAATGTAGATCTGGGTACTAGTGGTTATGGAGCTATCGCTTGGGTGGACTATGACCGCAACGGGCTGTATGACCAGTGGGAATGGATACCGATGACTACCACAGGTACTACGGCATCAGGAACGATATACGTGCCCCTTACATCGGGAACGGGACTTACCGGATTGCGCGTACGTGTGGCTACCAACGGTACCACTTATACAGACTTAGATGCTTGTACGAATGCTGCCAACGGCAGGGAAACGGAGGATTATGTAATTGATCTCTACCCGGCCCAGCAATGTACTGGGATACCTGCTGCCGGTACGGCAACTGCGGATAATGATACTTTGTGTGTATCGGGAGATGTATTCCTAAGCCTGGCGGGTTATTCACTGGATATGGGTATTACGCTCAACTGGCAATCATCGCCTGGTGGAGCCAATAACTTCACGGATATTCCGGGAGCTACGATGGATACCTTTACCGCAGTGGGCGTTACTACAAATACGGATTTCCGCATGCGAGTAACTTGTAATAACCCCGGCGGCGGCACTTCTTACTCGAATACAATTAGTGTAATTGTAAATAATCCGACTTTATTGACGACTGTGCCCGGAGCACGTTGTGGAACCGGTAACGTAGCCCTCTATGCGCAAGCAGATAACGGAGGTTCCGTAAACTGGTATGATCAGGCGACCGGCGGTAATTTGTTAGGCACAGGCAATGTGTTTGTAACACCTTCTATTACGACGACTACCCCGTTTTATGCAGCACCGTCAAGTGGAGGCGGAGGAGCACCAACACAAGTACCGTTACCGACTCATAGTTCGGTTTATTCAGGACTTACAAGAGGATACTATTTTGTGGCACCGGTAAGTTTTACTATAACCGGCTTGATGGTAGCGCCTGATGCAGGGACAGGACTCCAGTACATACACCTTATGAAATGCCATGATCCAATGAACGGCTCAACAACAGGTAGTACGAATTTTACAACCTTAGCGTATATCTCGGGAGCCCCCAATAACACAATACAACCTGTAAACATAAAAGTAAATGCAGGTGATACTATTGGTGTCATGGGTACTGTTACAGGAATCAATAATTCTTATTCGGCATCAGGAGCGCATACTACCTCAATCGAAGGGTTTACAGTCAATCTAAATAGATTCGGCTACCAAGGCAGTATTGAAACCGGACCTGCTCCGAATTATTGGGGAGTATCTGTCGGTACTTCAGGTCAGCTAGGTCGCATACTCATCTACTATTCTACCGGTTGCGAAGGTCCTCGTACCCAAGTGGATGCAATTATAAATCCTGCCGGTACGGGTAATCTTGCTACAGGCGGTACAGTGGTAGGCGCTAATCAGGCTGACGGTACTACGGAGGATTACAACTCCTCATGCGGTGATAAGGTAGCTTCCGTAACGGATGCTTCGGGTGGTAATGTGCTGGGCGTTACTACAGCTACTACGGTAGTATCTCCTTCGGTAATGACCTACAACAGCCTGCCTTATGTGCCGAGAGTGTTCGACATCAGTCCTTCCAGCAATGGGCCGGCTACCGTAACACTTTATGTGCTTCAATCTGAATTTACAGCCTATAACAGCTGGATTTCTGCCAACAGCTCATCTTTGCCTTTGCTGCCTACGAGTGGGGCTGATCCCAATATCAGCAACATTGTTATTACGCAATGGCATGGCGATGCGCTGGACAGCAATATAGGCCCCGGCGGGTTGTATGCCGGTCCTGCTACGTTCATTCCCAATTCATCCATTACGGCTTCTACCAATGGTACGTACTGGACGCTGACGTTCCCTGTAACGGGCTTCTCAGGATTTTTCATCCATACGGGAGCTTCTCCGCTGCCTATCCATCTGACTTCTATTACAGCCAACAACTTCGGGAATAGAAACCGTATAGACTGGATGACGGTAGAAGAAAAGAACGCGCAGCAATTTGAATTGCAACGCAGCAGCAATGCTTATGAATTTGCTGCGATAGCTCAAGTAAATGCAGCCGGTCGTGCTCACAGCTACAGCTATTGGGATGAAAATCCGCTGAAAGGCATGAACTATTATCGTTTGAAAATGTACGATAAGAACGGCCAGTATAGCTACAGCGAGGTGGTGAAAGCCTTGGTGTCGGGCGATGGCGCCTTCCTTGTAGAGGCCTATCCTAATCCGGTATCCGAAGACCTTACCGTGAAGGTAACGGGAAGCCAAGGAGCAAATGCCGAAATACAGGTTACGGATGTAACGGGCAAAACCATCAAGCTCATCAAGATGAACGGAAATGTGGAAACGATTTCCATGAGCGGTTTGGCAAACGGCATCTATATGATTAAATACACGGATGACAACCGTACCGAAACGCTAAGAGTGAATAAACAATAGCCGTATCGGTAGGGAATATAGGAAATCGCCGCGCTTAAAAGCGCGGCGATTTCTTTTTACGATAGCTCTCTGCTTTTCCTGTTGAGTTTGCACATTTATCTCAAAACAACTGCTCCAATTGTGGAATCATATAGGTTATAGAGAATTGTGGCAGCAATTTTTCTGCCTGTTCCTGATATTTTTTTTGCAAAGCAGGTTGATGTAATAAATGCACAAGAGCATCCGACATAGCTTCCGCATTACCTATAGGTACTAACATGCCCGCATCGCCATCCATCAATAATTCCCGCACGCCCGTAGGCGTAGCCGTAGCCACAATAGGCAGCTTCAGCGCATGGGCTTCTATCAACACGGTAGGGAGTCCTTCATATTTGGAACTGAATAAAAACAGTTTCGCCTTTCTCATCCATTTATAGGGATTTTCCTGGTGGCCGGTAAACAAGATACGATCGCGAATGCCCAGCTCCGTAGCAAGTAGTTCCAGGTCTTCTTGTGCGCCGCCTTTTCCTACAATTACCAGATGCTCACGGATATGATGTCGTTTTACCGCATCTCCATAGGCTTTTACAAGCGTGGTAAAATCTTTCTGTGCCTCATGCAGCCGGCCTACGGAAATGAGATAGCCCTGCGAAACGCATTCTTCCGGAAGGAAAAGTTCTTCTTCCGCTTTCTGCCGGATACTGGTAAGGTCCAGCGCATTATAGAGCTTTGTTAATTTAGGAGAAAGTATAGGGTACAAAGCCGCCGCATGTTCTTTCATTTCATCACAAAGCATGACGATATGCCGGTAATGGCTCAGGCGCTGTGCCAGTTTATCTAATTTTCGTTTCTCTCCTTTCCATATATTATCAAACCCGAAATGGCAATAAGCAATCGCATTTTTTCCGGCGAATAGGCTATGAAGCGGTGCAAGCGTAGTGTCAAAATCAATGATGACATCCGCCTCGGCAATCAGGTTTTTCAGCTTTCTTTTTTTTACGCTTTTATTAATAGGCGGCAGGATGAGCTCGGCAGCCATTTTTTCCAAGAAATGAGTCTTGCCGGTTTTTTTATTTTTATGAGGCGTAGTCAGCAGAAAATGATCGAGCAGATAATGTACTTCTACATAAGCGGGAATTTCGGTACGCAGCAGTTCTTTTTCTTCCATATTATAGGCTATGGAAAGGTGGATTTTATACTTATCGGCATTGAGTCCTTTCAGTATTTCCAGCAATATTTTTTCGATACCGCCTGTGAGAAATGAATTGACATGAAACAGGAGTGTCTTCATAGCATTAGTTCAAAAGTTCTAAAAAAAACCGGATCTGCGCTTGATTTTGCGGGTTATCCACCGATTTGTAAATATCTTCTTTTTCGCGGCGGGTAATGTGAAAGTTCAAAGAAGCCGCTTTGTCGGAATTGAATGGAATATAGGTAAGACGCACCATGTGCGCATGTTTATCCGGCAGCAAATCTTTCATATAGCTTTGGGTATAAGATTGAAACGGCTCCCATTTATGATGGATGATAAACAAAGGGTCAATCAGTACGCTGCTCAGCGAGCTATGTTCCGAGAAAGGAAAAACATCTTGCTCTTTGGTATCGCGGATTTGTAGGAAGATGACGTTGCCGGTATTTTTTTCTATCCATTCCCTATGCACGGCATAATAGCGCGTAGCTACTTCCATACCGAAATTATCCCTCATGCCTGCATCCATTACATCGGTTTGCGGCTGTGTAGGCAATTTCACCGGAGGCAGCACGTAAGGAAAGGTGGCATTCATGCGGAGGGCCGTCGTCAGCCTTGTATGATAGGGGTTTTGGTGGGAGAAAAACTGTGCATAGTCTATGGCATCTATCGGCGGTGCAAAACTGTCTGTGAGGGCATAAGCAGGCTGTGTGAGGTAGCTGATGGGCTGAGAAGAAATCATCAGTTTTCTTCCGTCATTGATGATGGTGCTGTTGATAATAAGGTTGGGGATTTTTCCCTCGGCTATCTGCTCGCGGTCATCACCTATCTCTTTGTTCATCACTCCTTCTGTATTGCGAATCATTTCCTGCTCCATAGCATAGCCTCTGTCGCGGTTATAGCTTCTGCCACCGATGGATATTTTATTGAATGGGGAAATAAAATCCACACTTACGAAGGAAGAAATGATGGCGTTCAACAGGTCTTTGCCTATGTTCTCCTGATAACGGGGGGCATAGGGTTCGTTTAGTTTTCCGTTGAATGCCAGGGTGTGAATGCCGTGCCAGTAAGAAGCACCTATCATGCCGCCGGAAGCGCCGGTGAGCAATACGGTTCGTTTGAAGAGCTTGCCGTGGGTAATGCTGTCGAGGTATTGCAATGTACGGAACGACCAATAGGCAGAGCGGGAGCCGCCACCGCTTACGGTAAGAATCACCAAGGTGGGTTTTTTATGAGCGCTGTCGCTATTGTGTTGCAGCCAGTTGTTCAGCCGTTGTTCTTCGTACTGTTTGTCCTGCTCGTAACGTTGGGGTGTAAATTTTTTCCGGAGCGTTTCGTAATTATATTCGGGTTGTTTATCCTTTTCATAATTCAATCCATAGGCAATGCTGCCGAGGTTGATGACCGATGTTTTTATCATGAAGGAGAAGACAACTGCGATCACCACCCAGCCTACCAGCTCCCAGGTTTTGAGGAAATATTTTACAGCGCCTACCAAGCTCATCACTACCGAAAACAGAATTAAAAATCCTGCGCCTGCGGGAATACGGAAGCGGGGCTCGTCCATAAAAATACCCAGCAGGATGAGCAGCAGCAAGGAGAAAAAAGTAGCGGCAACGGCGTTCCGGTGATGTCTTCGCAGTACCTCATGAAGCAGCCGCGGATGATAAGATGCCAGGTCGTTAATGCGTTTTATTTTCAGGCTTTCGGAAAGATAGGTTTCCGCTTTCAGGATGTCTATTTCCAGGTCAAGGGTATCGTAGGGTACTATTTCCCGGATGAGTGAAGGGTTGGTGATTTTGGATAAAACGATTTTAAAAAGATCCCGATCCACCCGGAAAAAATAAATAAAGGATAGAAAAAGAAGGAACACCACGCCAAGATAAAAGCCCGCTTGCAGTAGGATGATTTTCTGAATATCCGTATGCTCATTCAGCCATTGATAGCGGACACAAGCAATGCTGTAAAATATGAGATAAAGAAGCGGAAGCAACGCATTGTTAATACAATATTTCAAAAATGCCTGCCGTGTAGCCCCAAAAAACGGAAAGCGATGGCTATGGATGATAAAAGTGGTGATATTCCATGACATGATGAACACCGCCGTAGCGGCACCCAGTAGCCACATACTAAGAAAATTGATAGCGCCAAGGTACTCCGGTGCGAGAAAGAGCGTAGAAGCGCCAAAGGTGGTGGCAAAATTTCCCGACAGGGTGAGAAAAAGCACCGCCCAAAACAGCAGCATTAACTCATACTTACGGAAGTGAAGCAGAAATAACTGTATGGGCAGGAAACGATATATTCTTCCAAAGAATTGACGCATCGGTAGTGGGAAGATAACCAATTTATATCACTGATGTTTACTTTCGGGCAGAGCGCACCAAGAAAAAATCAACTACCAGCGCACAGAGCAGCAGCATGGCTACCAATTGATGGGCTTCTGCAAATCCTTCATAGCTACCAAAGCGTGCCGTACCCATTTTATGTGCCATGAGAATCGTGCCTATCCCCAACGCTATTTGCAGCAATACCAGCCCCACCGTATAGAGGGAAAAACGCTTCAACAAGCCCCTGTTTTGTTTTTTGGCAGTGCGGTATAGGGCGCCTCCGAGGAAGATGAGAAGTGTAGCCAGCAGATAGGCCAGTTGCCGGTGAATGAATTGTACATTGATCGGATGATTGATCCAGCTTTCTGTCCCTACCGTAGGCGGCACCCAGTCTCCATTAATAAGCGGAAATGTAGGGGCGGCAGGTGCGGCTTTTAAACCCGCCATGAATGCACCGTAAGTAAGCTGAATCACCAAGAGCAACAAAGTGAGCAGCAACCATCGCCTCAGCGGCGGATGCACTATAAACGCTTCTTTTTTGACTAATAGCTGCAAGGCAAACCATAGCGTATAGCAAAGCAAAAGCAAGGCAGCCATGAAGTGCAAGGCAAGTTTTATATGGCTCACATATAGGTCGGTTTCGTTCAGTCCGCTTTGTACCATAATCCAGCCGATAAGCCCCTGCAACGCCCCAAGTGCAAAAAGGATAACAAAGGGCAAAATCATTTCTTTGTCAAAATATTTTCGTACTAAAAAATAAACAAACCCCACGGCAAATACTACGCCCAGCAGCCTTGCCCACAACCGGTGCAGCCATTCCCAGAAAAAAATAAATTGAAAATCCTCTAACGTAAAATGACTGTTGAGGTATTTGTATTGCGCTATTTGTTTATAGCCCCCAAAGGCTTTGTCCCATTCTGCATCGTTCATAGGCGGCAGCGCTCCCATGATGGGTTTCCACTCGGTAATGGAAAGCCCGGAGCCGGTAAGCCGTGTTACACCGCCTAAAAGCACTTGCACCATAATCATGACAACGCCTATCAACAGCCATATCGCTACGGACTTTCTTTTAGAACTCATTACCGGAGAAAAATTTTTTGCAAAAGTACCGGATGAATACATATAAACCGCTTATTCGTATCAGTGCAAAAAATTTTTGTAAAAATGCGTGGTACAGTTTTTTATAAGTGTATCTTGTACCAGTTTTCCATTATTAATAAACTATAAAATAAAAACAATATGAGAAAGGCTGATGTTGTAAACAGTATTGCCGAAAAAACAGGTATTCCTAAGGTAGATATTCTTGTATCGCTGGAGGCTTTTTTTAAGGAAGTAAAGCATTCGCTTATAGAGGGCGAAGCCGTGTATGTACGCGGTTTTGGGAGCTTTATTCTGAAAAAACGAGCGGCTAAAATAGGCAGGAATATCAAGAAAAATATTGCCGTGGAAATACCGGAGCATTATATACCGGCATTCAAACCGGCTAAGGAATTTGTAACGGCCGTGAAAGCCTCAAAAGTAGTCCCTAAGAAATCCCGAAATGGGGAAGATGCGGAATAAGCTGCTCCTCAATTTTTAATTGGTTTTAAAAAATCGGTTTCGTTCATACGTAACTGAGCATATACGACAAGGTTTACCGAGGTAAGTTCTGTTGGTATTTATTGTGTTTCTTTGCCCGAACCTTTTTTTAGAAGACCTCTTATTGTAGTTTTTCTGCAAAATGTATAATTAGGATAAAAGCCCGCATTTCTTTCGCGGGCTTTTATCACAGAACAATTTTAGCGCTCCTTTTTTACTTACTCATTTCAGCAAAATTTTTGTGGAAATGCGGGAGCGTTTCAATGCCTTTGAAATAATTGGCTACATCATATTTTTCATTAGGAGAGTGGATGTTGTCATTATCCAAGCCGAAGCCCATCAATACGGTTTTTAAGCCCAATATTTTTTCAAACAAAGCAATGATAGGAATGCTGCCGCCGCCGCGCGTAGGAATCGGGTCTTTGCCGAAAGCAGTTTTTATTGCTGCCGATGCGGCTTTATACGCGATGCTGTCCGTAGGGGTAACCACCGGTTCGCCGCCGTGGTGCGGGGTTACTTTCACCGTTACGGATTTGGGCGCGATGCTTTCAAAATGTTTCTGGAAAATCGCAGCGATTTCTTCTGAGCTTTGATGTGGCACTAAGCGCATGGATATTTTCGCATGAGCTTTGGAAGGCAGGACGGTTTTAGCTCCTTCGCCGGTATAGCCCCCCCAGATTCCGTTTACATCCAGTGTAGGACGTGTACCGGTTCTTTCTAATGTAGTATAGCCTTTTTCTCCCCATACGTCTTCCACGCCCAGGTCTTTTTTATATTCTGCCAAATCAAACGGAGCCGCGTTCAGTGCTTGGCGTTCTTCTTCGGTAAGGTCTTGCACTTTTTCATAAAAAGCAGGAATGGTAATGTGGTTGTTTTCATCATGCAGCGAAGCAATCATCCGGCAGAGTGCATTGACCGGATTGTTTACCGCACCGCCATATACGCCACTGTGCAAATCCCGATTGGGTCCTGTTACTTCCACCTCCATATAGGCTAATCCGCGCAAACCGGTTTCTATGGACGGGTGCTCCATGCTAATCATAGACGTGTCGGAAACGAGTACTATATCTGCCTTCAGTTTTTCTTTATTGCTTTCCAGAAACTTGCCGAGGTTGGAGGAGCCTACTTCTTCTTCTCCTTCTATCATGAATTTTACATTACAGGCAAGGGTATTGGTTTTGTGCATTACCTCCAGCGCTTTTACGTGCATAAACATTTGTCCTTTATCATCACAAGCACCACGGGCGTATATTTTTCCGTCTTTAATCACGGGTTCAAAAGGTCCGCTTGTCCAAAGTTCCAAAGGGTCGGCAGGTTGCACATCATAGTGTCCATATATCAGAACGGTGGGGGCATTGGCATCCGTCATTTTTTCTCCATATACGATAGGATGCCCGTCAGTAGGGCATATTTCCACTTTATCACAGCCGGCCTTTAGCAGATTTTCCTTTACGGCTTCGGCGCATTTGGCTACATCAGCTTTATACTTGCTATCGGCGCTTACAGAGGGGATACGTAGGAGATCCAGTAATTCATCCAAAAAACGTTGTTGATTTTGGGCGATATAATCATTCCAGACTTGCATAATATTTTTGATTTAGATTGCCAAAAATAGCCTGATATTTGATTTCTTAAACAAAAAATTAATCATTACCTTTGCCCACTTTTAAAATACTCATACCGTAATATGAAACTGTCGCAATTCAAGTTCGACCTTCCCCTGAATCTTATAGCCCAGCACCCTGCCAAATCACGCGAAGACAGCCGCCTGATGGTGATAGACCGTGCCACCGGCAAAATAGAACACAAGGTTTTCAGAGATGTACTTACCTATTTTGATGATAAAGATGTGATGATTGTGAACAACACGAAAGTGTTTCCGGCACGTCTTTATGGAAAAAAAGAAAAAACGGGCGCAAAGATAGAAGTATTCCTTCTGCGTGAGCTAAATAAGCCCAACCGCCTTTGGGATGTAATCGTAGATCCCGCAAGAAAAATCCGTGTAGGTAATAAACTTTATTTCGGTGATAACGATGAGTTGGTAGCAGAAGTGATAGACAACACCACTTCCCGCGGTCGCACCATCCGTTTTTTATTTGATGGCGATGACAATGCTTTCCGCCAGATGCTGGAGCTTCTTGGGGAAACACCTTTGCCCAGATACATTAAGCGTAAACCGGATGAGGATGATAAAGAACGCTACCAGACAGTATATGCCAAATATGAAGGCGCTGTAGCCGCTCCTACTGCGGGCTTGCACTTTAGCCGTGAGCTGATCAAACGCTTAGAGATTGTAGGGGTGAAATTTGCAGAAGTAACCTTGCATACCGGCCTCGGTACCTTCCGCCCTATAGAAGTGGAAGATCTTTCCAAACATAAAATGGATGCGGAATATTTTAAAATAGATGAAAATGCCGCAGCTATTGTGAATAAAGCCAAAACGGAACAACGGCAAATCTGCTCTATCGGCACTACTACCATGCGGGCGCTGGAAAGCTCCGTAACCGCACAAGGCTTGCTGAAACCGGCTGAAGGATGGAGCAATTTGTTCATTCATCCTCCTTATGATTTTTCTATAGCCAATTCGCTTATTACCAATTTTCATTTACCCAAAACGAGCCTGCTCATCATGGCTTGCGCCTTTGCGGGCTATGACCTGATGATGGAAGCCTACCAGACAGCTATTAAAGAAAAATACCGTTTCTTCGGATATGGTGATGCAATGCTGATTCTGTAAAAAAATAAAAATATAGCGCAACAATAATAATGCCCTATGAAGTTCATTTCCATAGGGCATTATCTATAGCGCGTAAGCAATTTATAATAACAGTGGCGTCTTCGCGCGAAAACCGTTACACAAAATCATCTTCTGCGGTGGATCATCTTGTCGCTTTTAGGCTTTTTGCATTCTGGGCATTTCTTGCGGATATTCTTTGTTTTCCAGTTTGGTTCTTACCGCAGAGAAAGCTTTTAAGGTCAAATCTATATCCTCATCGGTGTGTGCGGCGGTAGGGATCAGGCGCAGGATGATTTGCCCTTTCGGGATTACCGGATAGACCACTACAGAGCAGAAAATATTGTAATTCTCCCGCAGGTCAAATACTAATTGTGTGGCATCGAATAATCCGCCGGCCATTTTTACCGGAGTTACCGGTGTGTTGGTAGTGCCTATATCAAAGCCGTTATCTTTGAGTCCTTGTTGCAGTTTGTTTACGTTATGCCAGAGTTTTGCTTTCAGTTCGGGCAGGGTGCGGAGCAATTCCAGGCGTTTCAGATTTCCTACCACTATAGGCATCGGAAGCGATTTGGCAAATACCTGAGAGCGCATATTGTAGCGGAGGAATTTCAGAATATTCTTATCGGCAGCCAGGAAGCCGCCTATGCTCGCCATAGATTTTGCAAAGGTGGAGAAGTAAAGATCAATCTGGTCAATACACTGTTGTTCTTCGCCTATGCCGGCTCCGGTTTTACCCATTGTGCCGAATCCGTGCGCATCGTCCACAAACAACCGAAATTCGTATTTGCCTTTTAATGCAGCTATCTCTGCTACACGTCCTTGGTTGCCGCTCATACCAAACACCCCTTCGGTGATTACCAGGATGCCGCCGCCGGTGGTGGCTGCCATTTCGGTAGCGCGTTGCAATTGTTTTTCACAATCTGCCACGTCATTGTGTTTAAATACATAGCGATGACCGGGGTGCAGGCGTAGCCCGTCAATGATGCAGGCATGGCTTTCGGCATCATATACAATCACATCACGGCGGCTGCAAAGGCTGTCAATAGCCGATACCATGCCTTGATAGCCGTAGTTGAACAGCATTGCATCTTCTTTTCCTACAAATTCCGCAAGGTTTTTTTCCAGCTTGTCATGATTATCGGAGTTGCCGCTCATCATACGGGCGCCCATAGGGTAGGCAAGTCCCCAAGCGGCGGCAGCTTCTGTATCCGCTTTGCGCACTTCCGGGTGGTTGGCTAAGCCGAGGTAGTTATTCAGGCTCCACACAATTCGTTCTTTGCCTTGAAACATCATGCGGTTGCCGATTTCACCTTCCAGTTTAGGAAAGGCAAAATATCCGGGATACTGCTCTGCATAATCGCCGATTGGTCCCAGCTTACTTTCAAATTTTGCAAATAAGTCCATCTGCTGTTTTATGTTTTTATAGTATAAATATTGTTGAAAATGTGCGCAAAATTATGGAAAATGTACCGTATTACGGGTGTTGGATTTTTCTACTGCTTTAAATAAAGCACAGTTCAATACGATAATTTCCCTATTTTGACCCCTTAAATTATTTCTATGCAGCAACACGCTACCGCCTCGCGCAAGCACCCAAAGGCTTTGCCCTTTCTTTTTCTGAGTGAGATGTGGGAACGCTTCGGCTATTACCTGATGATTGGCATTTTTACACTTTACCTCAAAGATGTAAAACAAGGGTTTGCGATGACGGAAGCAGAAAGCGCCGATCTCTACGGCACCTTTATCGCTCTGGTGTTTCTTACTCCCTTTCTCGGTGGCTTGATTGCCGACCGCTACTGGGGTTACCGGAAGTCTATCATTATTGGGGGGTTGCTGATGGGCATTGGTTATTGTATGATGGGCATTCACAGCACAGCCGCCCTTTATACGGCTATGACGCTGGTTATTATAGGTAACGGATTTTTCAAACCTAATATTTCCACCCTTTTGGGCAATGTATATTCCACACCGGAGTATGTGCATCGAAAAGATGAAGGCTATAATATCTTTTACATGGGCATTAATGTAGGTGCGTTTATCTGCAATTTTTTCGGAGCTGCTTTATACATTCTTTTAGGCTGGGCATGGGCGTTTGTAGCGGCGGGTATAGGCATGTTTATCGGCGTTTCGGTTTTCCTTGCTGGCACCAAGCACTATGCGGCTTATGATATTAAAAAAGGCGTTGCCCCCGGCGATATGCCTATGAGCAAGATTGTGATGATGATTCTCGTACCCTCGATAGTAGCGGGCATTATCGGCTGGCTTATACCCGGCAATCTTGTAGGCTCAGACAGTACGGATGCATTTATTTTCGCCTGCGTTCCCGTTATTTATTTTTACTGGAATGTTTATCATCGTTCCACCGAGGAAGAGAAACGACCCGTAGCGGCCTTGCTGGCTATCTTCGCCGCAGTGATTTTATTTTGGGCGGTATTCAAGCAAAACGGATCGGCGCTCAATACCTGGGCAGACCGCTATACCGACCGCGAAGTGAAAGGAACGACCGAGCAGGTGTTTGTAGCCCTAAAGCAAGCGCAGGAAGTGGCGTATAAAAAAGATTCTGTAGCGGTGTATGACGAGCAATTTCGCTTGCAGAAAGACGGCGATAGGGTGCTGAAGGAAATCAACTATCCCGCTTATTTTAAAAATGTAGCCTCGGATGAAACACCGGAAGATGGTAGTAAAGTAAGCCTATGGGCAACGAATTTGAGCCAGTCCATCAACCCCGGATGGGTGATATTGCTGACACCGCTTATTGTAGCCTTCTTTTCCTATCTCGGCAGAAAAAACAAAGAACCGAACACGCCTACCAAAATAGCGATGGGATTGTTTGTGTCGGCGCTGAGTTGCCTGGTGATGGTAGCGGCGGTGTATGCCACCAAAAACGGAACGGAAAAAGGAAGTGTGCTGTGGCTAATTGCTACCTATGGCGTAGTTACGATCGGAGAATTGTTGCTGAGCCCTATGGGCTTGTCGCTGGTGTCCAAGCTGAGTCCGGTGCGTATTACTTCGCTGATGATGGGCGGCTGGTTTTTATCTACTTCCATAGGCAATAAACTCTCCGGCGTACTGGCAAGTCTTTGGGATCAGTACGACCATAAAGCCAATTTCTTTTGGGTGAATTTTGCTTTGCTTTTATTTGCTGCGCTCATCATGTTTGTAATGCTGAAATGGCTGAACCGGGTGATGAAAGAGAAAGGCTTGCGGTAGGGTCTTTAGCGATTTAGAGCGATAGCCCTTGGAGTTTTATGACTTTGGGGGCTATCGTTTATTTATAGGCAATTCGGATGTGGCTATTTTTTTCGGTGCGGGTTGCTTTTTGAGAATCTCGTTTGGTGCAAAAAATCTTAGGACTATGAATTTACAAACTGTGCCCTGTGGTTTTTTACTGAAAATTTTAAGGTGGATTGTAATAAACTGATTACATTTTTCCCGCCTGCCTGTGCCGGAATGAATTGCATATCGCCATCCATTACTTCGGTGAGCTTGTCTTCTATACGGCTTTTTAATTCTGGGTTTGGTTTCGTAGGGGTTGTGTTTTTTCTGCGTTCGATTTCCTGCTCATTTAGTATCCCTTTGTCGTTTACAATATAGGCAATAGCATTTTGCAGATTGATTAATTCCGGCTGGTCATAGTAGGCTAAATTTCCTTTTTCATCCACAATTAAATGATGAAAATGGACTTCATATTCCCCGTCTTCCAGCTTGTCAAAATCCGTTTTTAATTGTTGGTAAATGTATAGGGCTACATTTCCTTCATCCGTTTTTAGAATCGGCAAAGTACTCGCTTCCGCTTCTCCATTGTCTTGCCATCCGTAGATTCTCTTGCCGTTCATTTTTATAGGATAGCTAGTACGTGTTATTTTCAGAATGGAGATTTCTCCCGTTGCAGGGTCTTCTACCGGAAGGCTATCCACTACTTCTTTACTCAGCTCAAATTCATTTCCTTTGAAGGTGATTTTATTATCCGTTTGCTTTCGTTCATGTTGGTGCAATGATCTCATTTCTTTACTGCAGCACACTAAAAACACCAGCAGCATAGGCAGCATAAAAGCGTATTTGAGCAGCTTTACTTGGGATGATTTGTTTTTTGTAAGCATGATGATTCTGTTTTTTATGGGTGAATGATTGAATGAATGTGTAACGAGCGTGTGTGAGCGAATCAGGGATTGCTCGATTAAAAATGTTCCATATTGTTGCACCTCTTTGCGCATGGTATTATCCGCTTCGTATTCCTGCACCATCATCAGCCGCGAATAATAGAGATATACCAATGGATGAAACCAAAATGCTATTTTGACAAGCGTAAAAAACAGTTTGTCTATTGTATGTAAGCGGGAAATGTGTTTCCATTCATGTTCCAGAATCATGTTCCGTTGCGCTGCGTTGTATGTTTCTTTGCTATGAATGAAAATATTTTTGCCAAAGGAAAAAGGGCTATGCGGTTGCTGCGTTTCTATCAATAGGTAATTTCCCAGATGAATTTTGTTGCCGCTACGGTAAAGCTGCAAGAGTTGAAAAATTTCTTTGACTACCTTAAACAAAGCCACTGATACGCCTATCCAATAAATGGTCCATAGTATTCCTTCTGTGCTCCATACAAACCCGGAGGATGCCGGTGTTGCCGCTTGCACTACAGAAGTTTTCAGGAGATAAATATCCTGTACCGAGCCGCTCATTGCGCTTGTCGGTACCGATTTGTCCGAAAAAGAAATCAGAGGCAGCAGCAAACCGAACAGCAAAGAGAGGTTTAAATACATTCTGTTGGCGCTATGAAAGGTTTCCCTTTTCAAAACCAAATCGAAAAAAAGCAGGCTTAGTAGCCAAATGAGTGAGGCATTGAGCAGATACAGTATCATGGAAGGTTATTTTTTGTTTAACGATTTCAAAAGCGTGTTCAGTTCTTTTAAATCCAGGTTTTCTTTCTGCACCAAAAAACTCACTAATTGCCCAGCAGAACCTGCGAAAAATTTATCCACCACATTTTTTACACTTTGTGTGGCATATTCTTCTTTGCTGATGACCGGAAAATATTCATGCGTTTTTCCGTAGGCTTTGTGTGCAACAAATCCCTTTTTTTCTAAGATGCGTACTACCGAGGAAACTGTACTGTGCGGTATATCTTCTTTGCCCAGCTCATTCATAATATCCCGCACCAGGCAGCGCTCCAGTTGCCAGATGATGTGCATGATTTCTTCTTCCGCTTTGGTGAGTTTTTCTATTGTTTTATTACGTTTCATAGCTTAAAAATACGTTACAAAACTAAAAAACCAAATTTTAGATAAAACAGGACAATTCCCTAAGCGGCATAAGTTCTTGCTTGTTCATCAGTTTTTTACCAAGCATAGCCTAAATCCCATCTTCAAAATCTACCTTTGCAAATCATTAAAAAATTTTTATGAAGCAGTTTTTTAAGATGTTCTTTGCCTCGATGCTGGCCATTGCCATTACAAGTGTATTGCTTATACTGCTGGTAGTGGGGATGATTGTAGGCGCTACCAAATCCGTAACGGAAGAGCCGATGCCTGCCATTCAGGCTCAGTCGGTGCTGGTGATTGATGTCAATAAATCCATTTACGAACGCTCGGAAAATAATTCTTTTGCCGCTTTTAGCGAGGGTAGTTCCTTTACACCGGGGCTGTTTGATATGGTGCGCACGATAGACTATGCCCGCACGGATGATCAGATAAAAGGGATTCTGCTGAAGGTAGAAGGCTCACCGAGCGGATGGGCTACCATGCAGCAACTTCGCGGGGCGCTGGCACGTTTTAAAGAATCGAAGAAATTTATGTTTGCCTATGCAGAGGATATTACCCAGCGATCCTACTACATAGCCAATGTGGCGGATGCCGTTTATCTCAACCCTGTGGGCGGTTTTGAGCTGAAGGGCTTTGCTGCGCAGCTGCCTTTTTTCAAAGGAACATTTGAGAAACTGGAAGTAAAGCCTGAAATATTTTATGCAGGGCAATTTAAAAGCGCTACCGAACCCTTCCGTGCCGATAAAATGAGTGAGCCGAATAAGGCGCAGATAAGAGTGTATCAAAACGATATTTGGGATGTTTTTTTACAAACACTCATTACCAAGACGGGGGCAGACTCCGCTACCATTCATCAATGGGCAGCCACGGGGGCGGTGCAGTTTCCTGCCGATGCAGTGGATAAAAAACTGATTGATGCCTTGCTTTACTGGGATGAAGTGGAAAGCAAAATCTTAGCAAAACTGGGCAAAAAAGAAGGAGATAAAATCAGCTATGTTTCTATGGATGAATATGCGAATTATGCACGCAGCAAGCGGAAGATAGATAACAATAAAATAGCGGTGCTGTATGCCGAAGGGGATATAGTGGACGGAGAATCCATGCAAGACCGTCAAATCGCATCTAAAAACATGGTGCAGGAAATCCGCAAAATCAAGAAGAACGATAAGGTAAAAGCCGTAGTGCTACGCGTCAATTCCGGTGGAGGAAGCGCTTTGGCTTCGGAAGTGATTTTACGTGAGCTGAAACTCCTTCAGGAGAAAAAACCGGTGGTCGTGTCTATGGGGGATGTAGCGGCTTCGGGAGGTTATTATATTTCCTGTATGGCGGATAGCATTTTTGCAATGCCCACTACACTTACCGGCAGCATAGGCGTTTTCACGATGTTGTTTAATACCGAAAATCTATTGAAGAATAAATTCGGAATTACTCTCGATGAAGTCAAGAACAGCGAATTTGCAGATTTTCCTTCCTTTACCAGACCCTTGTCAGCCGAGGAAAAGCAAAGGATGCAAGCCGGTGTAGATACTATTTATGCAACTTTTAAAAGCCGTGTGGCGCAGGGCAGGAAGATGTCTATGGCAGCGGTGGACAGCATCGCCCAAGGGCGCGTATGGACGGGAGAAGACGCTTTGGAAGTAGGCTTGGTAGATGGACTTGGTGATTTGCACCGAGCTTTGTTGAGCGCAGCAAGATTAGCCGCTGTTACCGATTATCAAATTGTTACCTATCCGGAGCCTATAGATGAGTTTCAATCTATCCTGCGCAGGTTTAAAAAAGCCGGCGTATCTTCCGAAACGGTTGCCCGTGCGGTAATAGGTAAAGAACTACAAGAAGAATACCCTTGGCTTACTTCTTTAAAAAACCTGTACCGGATGAACGGCAAAGCACAAATGGCAATGCCCTGGCAGCTCATAAATGGGCGATAAGCCTTTATTTCGCAATATTTTTTTAAACACCACCAACAACATATCATGAATCATACTTCTTTTGAAGCTACTATAGATTATGCCCGCAATCTCGATGAAATAGACAGTTTGTATCCTTTTCGCGGACGGTTTTTTTTTCCGCAACATGAGGGGAGAGATGCTATCTATCTCTGCGGCAACTCCCTGGGTTTGCAGCCTAAGAGTGTATCTTATTTAATGCAACAAGAGCTGGATGACTGGGCACGATACGGAGTGGAAGGACATTTTCAGGCACGTAATCCCTGGTTTTCGTATCATAAAATATTTACAGAAAGGCTCACTAAAATTGTAGGAGCGAAGAAAGAAGAAGTGGTGGCAATGAATACGCTCACCGTAAATCTGCACTTGCTCATGCTTTCTTTTTATCGCCCCGAAGGCAAGCGCTATAAAATATTGATGGAAGCGGGCGCCTTCCCTTCCGATCAATATGCCGTAGAAACACAGGTGCGGATGTATGGCTATGAACCGGAAGATGCGATAATAGAAATGAAACCCAAGCCCGGTGCTTATCTTATAGAGGAAGAGGATATTCTTCAAGCAATAGCAGACGCAGGCGACAGCCTGGCGCTGGTGATGATGGGAGGAGTAAATTATTATACGGGACAATTTTTTGACCTCAAAAAAATAACCGATGCAGCACATAGAGTGGGGGCGTATGCAGGCTATGATTTGGCACATGCCGTAGGCAATATTCCGTTGCAGCTTCATGATTGGAATGTGGACTTTGCCTGCTGGTGTTCCTATAAATACCTGAACTCCGGCCCGGGTGGCGTAGGCGGCATTTATGTACATGAGCATCATGCAAAGAATCCGAAGGTGTTTCGCCTTGGCGGATGGTGGGGCAATGAGGAGAAGACAAGATTTAAAATGGAGAAAGGCTTTGTTCCTTCCAAAACAGCGGAAAGCTGGCAAATGAGCAATGCACCCGTGTTCAATATGGTGGCGCATCATGCTTCGCTGGATATTTTTGAAAAAGCAGGGATGACGGCGCTTCGTGAGAAAAGCGAAAAGCTGACCGCCTATTTGGAATTTTTACTGCGTACAATAGACTCTCTTCCTTTTGAAATCATCACTCCTTCCGAGCCGAAACGGAGAGGTTGCCAGTTGTCCTTATTATTCAAAGAAAGAGGAAGAGAAGTATTTGATAAGCTTACAAAAAACGGAGTTATAGCCGACTGGCGGGAGCCGGATGTGATTCGCATAGCTCCTGTGCCGCTTTATAATACCTATGAGGATGTGTACCGGTTTTATGCCTTGTTGAAAGAAGCATAAAGACCATTTTGTTTCTTTCGGAAGAGCAACTAAAATCCTTGTAAATTATAGTCATTTTAGGAACTCATTGTAAAGAGGCTTGATAACGCTATTTGAAATCTCTATGAAATGGCACGGCTTTTTTGTGTTTCCTGTTTTCAAAACTACCTTTGTAACTCAAAAATTTTTTAGACTTATGGCATATACACTTCCGTCATTACCTTATGACTACGCAGCATTGGAACCGCATATAGATGCAAAAACTATGGAAATCCACCATGGCAAACATCACCAAGCCTATGTGGACAATCTGAATAAAGCAATCAACGGCACTGATGCTGAAAATCTTTCGCTGGAAGATTTGATGAAAAATATCAACAAATATGACGCGGCTGTGCGCAATAACGGCGGCGGGCATTTCAATCACTCTTTGTTTTGGACGGTATTAGGTCCCAACGGCGGCGAACCTTCCGGAAATCTGGAAAAAGCCATTAACGAGGCCTTCGGTTCTTTGGATGGACTGAAAGAAAAAATGAATGAAGCCGGTGCAAAACGCTTTGGCAGCGGATGGGCATGGCTTTGTGCAAAAGACGGCAAACTGCAAATCTGCTCTACTCCAAACCAGGATAATCCGTTGATGCCCGATGCCGGTTGCGATGGCACACCTATATTCGGTATTGATGTGTGGGAACACGCTTACTATCTGAACTATCAAAACAAACGCCCCGATTACCTGAAAGCGATTTGGAATGTGGTGAACTGGACAGAAGTGGAAAAACGTTTTGATGCGGCGAAGTAAGAAAGAGTGATTTTTTTAGTAAGAATAAAAAAGAGGTTGTTTCGAATTTATAGAAACAACCTCTTTTGTTTGCCGTGCTTGGTGTCCTCAAGACGTTCATTTTTCATATTTTGAAATACTAATCAGTTTTATAACTGTAGCCCCAAAGATACGTTACCCGAAACCGGTTTAAAATCTTTCCCTACATGATGATATGTACCGCCTATACCTAAGAAAATATAGCGGATGGGATTATATTTGATTTGAAAATGTAGGGCAGGTTTGATTTTATTATAATACCGGACACTATGATCTATCTCTAAATCACCGTCGTATTTTCCAGTCTGGTAATTCCATGCCACAGGATTATAATATTCATACATAATCTCTGATCCGTTATCTAAATAAGCAACGCCACCATATAACCATATATCAATTTTATCTAAACAAATTGAGGGAATTGTATTGTTTAATAACAATGAAAAATTGTAGCCCAAAACAAAATCGTAGATTCTTGAGTTTCGCGAGGTTAAAAAGACGCCCGGGGTTTCTTCCGGTTTTTCATATTCCGCTCTTTGAATAATATCTGTCATGTACACCCGAAAGGATATCTCTTTTTTATAGTAGTAAGCAATCCAATATGCAGAAGACTTAACAGGGTTAAATTCATTGCTGTGGTTTTCTCTAATAATTCTATCGTTATTCCATTTTCGGGGAAAGCTGTGTTTGACAAAGTCTATCCCAATACCAACGCTATGCGTTTGTTGTGCTATGCCTTTTATTGCTATTAATAAAAGGCATAGCAGGGTAATGAACGGTTTCATATTCGGATATATTAATGCGACATAGTAATTTTGTTTTGTGAGGGACTTTTCTATGTAACTGAACGTTCATTTTTAGTGGTGTTTAGCTCACCAGCGTACCTACCGATTTTCCGCTTACTACATCCAGCAGGTTGCCGGACTTGTGCATGTCGAATACGATGATGGGTAAATTATTTTCCTGACAAAGGGTGAATGCCGTCATGTCCATCACTTTTAGTTCTTTGCTGATCACTTCGCTGAAGCTGAGTTTTTCAAAGCGGGTAGCGGTGGCGTCCTTTTCCGGATCGGCGGTATAGATGCCATCTACACGTGTACCTTTTAAGATTACTTGTGCATTTATTTCCACCGCTCTTAGTGAACCTGCGGTATCGGTAGTGAAATAAGGATTGCCGGTGCCGGCACCAAAAATCACTACACGGCCTTTCTCCAGATGGCGGATGGCGCGGCGGCGAATATAAGGCTCGGCTACTTGTTCCATTTTTATAGCGCTTTGCAAACGGGTGTTTACATTTATTTTCTCTAAGGCCGCTTGCAGAGCCATGCCGTTTATCACGGTAGCCAGCATACCCATGTAGTCGCCTTGTGCACGCTCAATGCCTGTTTCGGCTTCGTTCATCCCGCGGTAGATATTTCCTCCGCCAATGACCACTGCTACCTGCACGCCTATATCGGTTATGGATTTTATTTCCTGGGCATATTGCTCCAGCATATTGGGGGCGATGCCGAAATTACGGTCGCCCATAAGCGATTCGCCGGAGAGTTTTAAGAGAACACGATTGTACTTAGGTAACATGAAAAAGAAGTGTTTTAGAAAATCTGTGTGCAAAGAAATAAAAAACTTGCGGTAAATTAAACGCATGTTTCCGTTACGCAAGAAGCACATGGCTTTTTATACCCTTGTATTAGCCGGTGCTTTACTTCTGTTGTTCCCAGCGTTTTACAATGGCTACCCATTGATTAATGCAGATGTGGGTACTTATTTACATTCGGGCTTTAAGCTTTTTATCCCTGATGACCGTCCTGTGGTGTATGGTTTGGTGCTCCGTTTTTTTAGCCTGAACGGCTGGAGTCTATGGCTTGCGGTGTTGGCAGGCATGGACGGTAAGCTGGTTGTTATTGAAAATAATGAGGGTGATTATAGGAAACCATGCTCCTCTCACTGCCTTAATCATCTATACGTTGCTTGCGTTCACCACTTCTCTTTCCTGGGTAACGAGCGAAATTATTCCTGATATAGGTACGCCTATCACTGCAATGGCTATGTATCTGATAATAGTGGGGAAAGAGTCAAAAATTAATCTGGTGGTGCTTTATCTGATTTTCATTGTTGCAAGCGGCACACACGTTTCGCATTTTATGATTTTTATGATTCTTCTATTCTCTGTATTTCTTTTTCGTAAATGGATATTTGCTCAGGAACGGAGAACGTATGTAAACGGAACACTCATGCTGTTGGCAACCTTATCTATATTAGTGAGCATGATGAATGCAAGCGTTTATACACATTCCAAGCATGTATTTTTCATGGGTTCTTTGTTAGATAAAAAAATTCTGAAACCCTACCTTGATGAAAATTGCCAAACAGAGCATTTTCATCTTTGCAAGTATAAAGAAGGAATGAGTGAAGACCCCAACTGGCTGATTTGGGACGAAAACAGCCCGCTGTATAAAGAAGGCGGATGGATAGCCACCAAGCCGGAATATGACAGAATAATCAAAGATATCCTGACCTCTCCGTCTTACCTGAAAATGTTTGTTCAAAAATCAATAGAGTTTACAGGGCGACAATTGTTAGATTTTAAAATCGGCGACGGTAATTTCCCGTTTCAAAAAGATAATAATGTTTATTGGGCGGTGGAACAACATGCTCCAAGAGATTTGCCTATGTACATGGCGGCTTGGCAGCATTAGGAATTAATTCTTCCCAAACTGGAGTTGCCCAACAAAATCATCTATACAATAGTGTCGTTGAGTATCGTACTCCTTTCTGTTTTTCTGTTGCTTTGTAGAAAACGAGCGCCGGTGCATTTACGTTTCTTGATTTTCCTAACGCTTCTGCTTGTTTTGGTTAATGCGTGGAATTGTGCCACATTCTCTAATGTCATCGGCCGGTATCAATGCCGGGTGATGTGGATGATTCCTTTTTGTGTGATGCTGGCGATATCTAGACTTTGGAATAATTCGAAGCCTTCCCAAAAGTAAGCGTACCGGTATTACTCCTCTAAAAATACCTCATCGCCTGGTGCATGTTCTAATTTGAAGAACATTCTCCAGTAATGTTCTTTGGTGTTGTGATCCCATGGTATCACTCCTTTGCTGAACTGATAGGTCTGCCATAGATTGAGTGCTACGACTAAGGATAAAAAAACGGCAGTAGTAGTATGTACAAATTTTCCCTTGCTGAATAAATACTGAAGAAGTGCGGCAAGCGGAAACGCCATTATAGGGAGAAAGTCTATTAAAGCGCGGCAACCAAAACTGCCACCATAGAACCAGCTTTCCCAGGAAAAAGTAACATAGATGGTAATGCTCATTGTACTCAACAATGCCGGTATTGTTTTCGCAAGTTTTTTCCTCAAGCAAACAAAGCCTATAGAGGCTATAAGGGCAAGCGGAGTATAAAGAAACCAACCTTTCCGATAGCTGAAGAGACCGTCCATAATATGCGGGTCTAAAAAATCGAAATACTCTCCTTTGTAGGCATAGATTAGCCAGTTTCCGGTGATGTATTTCCAATAAGCAAGTTGTGGAAAACAAACCGCCAACCCTATAATGGAGGCAAGCGCTATGCTTTTCCATTGCTGAGAGAAAAAGGAGATGCGGTTAGACAGTCTTTCTTGTTCTGTTTGCCATAGTAAAGGTATTAGCAGGCAGATGATATTGACAGGTCGTACAATAAATATCAACCCGAATATCAACCCCAAAAGTATCACCCATTTAGCCTGTGAGCTTCGATACCACTTATCGGTGAAGTTTAAAACACAGGCTATCAAAAACAATGAATAAGGATGACTCATTCCCGTATCGAACGAAGAATAAAAATACAGGTTGGTGCCAAATGCCAAGAGTAATAATACCGTAATGGTAATGGTATGATTAAAATACCGTTTCAAAAAAACACCTAATACCCATAACCCCATTGCCGACCAGAAAGCAGAAGAAATGCATATCCATAGCATGTAGTAAGGGCTATAGCCATCCGCAGGGTATTCCTGCCCCAATGAGGTAATTATATGCGCAATAGTAAAAAAAGGTAACTGAAAAAAACTCACTCCTATATGGTATCTGTCAAGCCGTTTGCCATTGGATTGTTCAATCATTCCATAATATGGTACGCCCGGCACAAAAGAATACTGCTCATTCATGGCATCTATAAAATCCATTCGCTCCAGATCGTGGTAGAGGAATGTGGCAGGTAAGAAGGCGTAATAACTGCTTTTATCCCAGTGCAGCGTGCGGTTTTCTTTCCATAAATTCATATTGAAAATGATGTAGATGAAAACAGTCAATGCGATGCAAGCAGTCAATTTTAATTTCATGACAAGTCGGGTGTTGCGTACTATTTGTGCATTACAAGTGTAAGAAAATTTCGTACTTCTTTTATCAGTCGCTGTATAGGTATTTTAGAAAAGCTCACACCTTCGCGAAGCGTTATAGGCAAAGTAATAATTGGGATATTCTTTTTTGTGGCATTATAAATAGCTTCTAAGTCAAAAAGATAACGGTCTATTTTTCCTTCCAGCCAAATATGTTTTGCCGATGAGCGAATGCCTTTCAACCCGCATTGCGTATCTGCCGTTTTTATCTTAAAGGCTATAGTAATCATTTTACGAAGCGATTTGCTAATCCATTTTCTGAACACAGGAACAGAATGATAATACTGTTCATCTTTCACGCCAATCACTATTTTATGTTCGGGCGATTTTAAAGCGGAATAGATATCCACTAAACTTTCGATAGTATATGGAAAATCAATATCGGTGTATATAATAAGCTCACTTGTGGCTTTTTGCAGGCCTTGTTTTATAGCATATCCTTTTCCTTTGTTCGTTGCATAATACACATACTGAAAGGGAATATTGATTCGCTCTTTAATGAAATTCACTTCCTTGGTTAAGTCTTGTTTGGAGCCGTCGTTTACTAATATAAGCTCATTTAAAGACAAGTGATTTTGCAAGGCCGTTACATGAGCAAGAACGTTTTTTTCCCATCCTTCAGTGGGGTTATAGCAAGGTAATATGATGGTGAGGGTTTCTTGCAAACAATATTATTTTTTGGGATACCATTCGTAAAAATAAAGGGTTCCCATGCTGTCAATAGGCTGCAAGTTATGTCTTTGTATCAATTCGGTGGATTGCCAATAGGTTTCTCGTGAGCGCTCGTCTCGCGGCACGATGTGAAGAGAAGAATCCCGCACGGTAGCCCTGTCATACATAACCAATATAGGCTTGTCGTTTAATTTTGCGCGCAGGTCATCACTCAGGCTATCCTTGCTTACCATAGCGCCGAGTTGTTGCGCCTGTGCCAATATCGTTCTGCTCAGTTTTACATTTATTAAAGGTAGTTTGGAGAATAAAGCCAGTTGAAAAGACTGCCTGCTGTTGAGATCCCAATCGTCTATAATCCATTCTATATTTTCTGATCCCACATTGTAATAAGGTATGGAAAGCACTGCTTGGTATTTTTCATAGTCTATGTTCAGTTTTTCAAATGAGGGAAATAAAGAAGGGTTCAAATAATTGATGCCGCCGGTGGAGCCTTGTGCGGCATCTACATAATCCTTCACTTCAAAACCTCCCAGAATAATAACGGCTATAAGCACCAGTTTTTTTATCTTCTCTGTAAAATGAGGCAATAAATGAAGCAGGGTATAAGCCACCCAAACGTAAAAGCCCCAGAAAAAAGGCCAGGCAAAACGCCCCATACTCCGAAACTGCTCCACCCCTTTCGTAAATTGATGTAGATAAAATAGCGGATTGAGATAGTTGTAAATTACGAAGCCATCAAATCCGTTTGTATAATAATTGTCTCCGAAAGAAATAATGAGCATCAGCAAAGAGCCTAAAAAAACAGGTGCAAAAAACGGATGGCGAAAAAATCGGTGTTGAATTTCTTTGATAATTGCTCTGTATTTTAAAGAAGCAATGCTTAAAATAGCAATAAACAAAGTAGCATATAATCCCATGTTTCCTAAGTAGCCCATGTTTTCCGGGTCGGTGGAGCCTTTTAAAAAACGAATAGGAAATCGTATGGATTTTTGAATAGTATTGTGAGAAATTAAACTCCAGAATCTTATTTTATGCTCCATCCAATCGTAGCCACCTGCACCTGCCGGTCTATGATGAAAAAAACCATCGGTAAAAGCAAGAACAGATAAAATAATGAGAAGGGAAACGGAAGGAATGGCTATAGAGCTAATGAGCGCTTTCTGTCTCATTCTTTTTTCTTTCCAATGATAGAAGGCATAGAAAAACAACATCCCTGCCTGAAAAATGCCTATGATAGCAATATAGTAGCCATGAGTAAAAAATGAATACACATTTAGCCCTACCATGGCTGCTATTATGCCCCACAAATTCTTAGTTTCTTTCTCTCGTTTATACCAATAATAAAACAGCAATAATGCAAGTGGTATAAAAAAAGCGATGGAGAGGTTCATGTGTCCTCGCCATATACGTACGGTTTGCATGTTAATCCACGGCAAAACCATTGCAAGGATGAATGCGGCAGTTTGGTTTTTAAAGGCTTTTTTAAAGAAAAGATAAGCAACCGCCGCACAGGCTATGAGGCATACGATGATGAACAGATTGTACACCGCCGTGGTATGGTCAGAGAGGTCGTAAACATTACGACAGAACCATTTGAACGGTACAGCGAAACTCGGCGTAAGATCAGCCGAATAAATATATTCCCCAAAAGGATAGTTGAAAACATTCTGCCGAAAATATGTATGCTCAGGCACGTCTTCTTTTACATAGCTCAGCAGCGTAAAATAATTCTTCAGCCCGTCGCCGACATCGCTAAACAAGATGCGGTCGGGGTACATTCTAAAATCCAGAAAGGCAACGAAGCATAAGAATGCTTGTAACGCAATAATAATTGCTAAGAGATATTTAGAGACGAAACGCTTCATGAATAGGTGGGTGATGCCTTTCGATTTACGCAAACGGCATTTTCACCACTTTGGCTTTCGTTGCTTTATCGCGTATCATGATGAATACTTCACTGCCTTCGGCTGCATGGTCTTTGCGCAGGTAAGCCATGCCTACAGCCTTGCCTAAGCTCGGCGCTTGCGTGCCGGAGGTGATGTAGCCTATTTCTTCCCCGGCGGCATTTTGTATTTTATAGCCATGACGCGGAATGCCCTTGTCCACCATTTCTATACCTACAAGTTTGCGTTTGATGCCTTCGGCTTTTTGTTGTTCCAGAATGCTTTTGGCGGTAAAGTCTTTGGTAAATTTGGTAATCCATCCTAAGCCGGCTTCCAAAGGAGATGTGGTGTCATCTATATCATTTCCATAGAGGCAATAACCCATTTCCAAACGCAGGGTATCCCGTGCGGCGAGGCCTATGGGTTTCATTCCTTTCGGTGTACCTACTTGGAAGATGGCATCCCATATTTTCTTGGCATTGTCGCCTTCGTTTTTAAAATAAATTTCTACTCCGCCGGAACCTGTATAACCGGTAGCGCTTACAAGCACATCCGGCACACCGGCAAAACTGCCTTTGACAAACGTGTAATATTTAAGGTTGGTAATATCCATATCCGTAAGCTCCTGCATGTATTGCACGGCTTTTGGTCCTTGTATCGCCAGCAGTCCTATATTCTCGGAAATATTTTCCATTTCCGCACCTTCGGTATTGTATTTTTTTATCCAGTTCCAGTCTTTTTCGATATTGGCGGCATTCACCACCAGCAGGTATTCTTCATTTTCTTTAATGCAGTAAATGATCAAATCATCCACAATACCGCCGTTTTCATTAGGCAGGCAGGAGTATTGTGCTTTACCGGCGGTGAGCTTGGATGCGTCATTGCTGGTTACACGCTGGATGAGGTCGAGGGCTTTGGCTCCGCGCAGCATAAACTCCCCCATGTGGCTCACATCAAAAACACCGGCGTTTTGCCTTACGGTATGGTGTTCATCATTGATGCTGCTATAAGAGATGGGCATGTTGTAACCGGCAAATTCGGACATCTTAGCGCCAAGGGTAATGTGTTGTTCGGTAAAGGGAGTGTTTTTCATGAATTGATTGATTATAAATGCGCGCAAAAATACGCTAAGTTATTGGTAGTAGTGCGTAGGCGGAATAATTTTGTGGATTGGGATTTTACTCCTTTCAGCCATTTTGAGAAAGGAGCCAATAATCAGGGCAGAAGTTTGGATTGTACTATTTGGGTTATGCTTGGATTAACCTCAATCAACCGGTACATGCCTATGACACCGCCGGAATATCCGCATTAAATTTAAAGCCGATGCCGTGGATGGTTTGCAGATTGATGCCCGGCTGTCCTTTCAGGTATTTACGAATTTTGGTGATGAACACATCCATACTTCTTCCGAGGAAATAATCTTCCTTGCCCCATACATGCAGCAGGATGTCATCGCGCTTCAATACTTTGTTGGCATTCAGACAAAAATATTTGAGCAGATCGGCTTCGCGTTGCGTCAGTTGCAGTTGTTGCTTGCCGTCGGTGAGCATCAGCTCGTCATATACAAATTGTAGATTGCCCAGTTTAAAATCGCCTACGGAGGTTTCTTCCGTCTTCATCGTGCGTTTCAAATGCACCTGCATACGCAGCAGCAGCTCCTGCATGTTGAAGGGTTTGGTGATATAATCATCCGCACCGCTTTCAAAGCCTGCTATCTTATCGTCATCCATGTTTTTGGCGGTGAGCAGGAGGATGGGAATTTGTTCGTTCTTTTTACGAATCTGCGTAGCGATGGTTACTCCGTCTTTTTTGGGGAGCATCACATCCATGATGACCAGGTCGAAGTTGTGCTTCATGAACTGCTGATAGCCGGTTTCTCCGTCGTTGCAATGCACTACGTCATAACCTTTGTCTTGTAATTTGTCTTTCAATACAAATCCTAATGTAGGATCGTCTTCTACTACCAGTATTTTAGCTTTGATTTCAGACATGAATGATATTTTTTGAAAAGGGCTTATGTGATAAATTGACGTATTTGGAAAATTTTCGCCAAAATAAGTAAATATGTCCATTTATTGAAAATCAACTGTCAATCATTTCTTAAAACTATTAAGGATTTATCGCAGTCGTTCGGGGTTTTGAGCAAGGAAAGATTGCCAGTTTGCATTTTTTTGTGCGCGGCTGATTCTTGTAGGCATTTTAGGATCATTCTTTACCGGCAATTTACATTCATAATGATGGCAGAGTGCCACGGCAAGTGCGTCGGTAGCATCCATAAAGACGGGGCTTTCATCGAAGCCTAAAGTGCGTTGCATCATTTCCCATACTTGTTCTTTGGTAGCATTTCCGCGACCGGTGATGCTTTGTTTTATTTTCCGTGGGGCGTATTCGATGGCTTCCAAACCGTGCATCATGGCAGCGGCAATAGCTACACCCTGTGCGCGTCCCAGCTTCAGCATACTTTGCACATTTTTCCCGTAGAAAGGAGCTTCGATGGCTACGGCAGCAGGGTGGTAAAGGCGGATAAGCGCTTCCATCTTGCGGAAGATCAGCTCTAAGCGTTCTGCATGGTTTTGCCGTTTCGCCAGTTGCAATACGCCCATTTCCAAAAGCGAAATGTTAGCTTTGTGCACCGATATCAAACCATAGCCCATTACCAGCGTGCCGGGGTCAATGCCAAGATATATTTTCGGTTCTGTTTCTAAAGCGCTCATTTGAACAAAGCTACCAAAATACGCGTCAATTACGCTATAGCAAGTGTCATCACGGTGATACTCCTTACCGTTATTTATTTTCAGATAAAGACCCAGCTTGCCGATTATGATTTTAAAGCCTTGTATAGGGAAGGAGCGAATGAATATTTTTTTACCGCAGTGCTGTTGCTACCGGTAAACATAGGCATTGAAATGTATAAATGGAAACTGCTTGCAGGCTCGGCTCAGCCGGTAAGCTATGCTATGGCGGCAAAAAGTTTTTTGGCAGGTCTGGCCTTATCCATCCTCACGCCCAACCGCATAGGGGAATATCCCGGAAGGATTTTATACCTGAAACAACGCAATACGCCGCGCCTCATCAGTGTTACGTTTTTAGGCATCTTTACCCAGTTTCTTTGCTTGTTTCTCTTCGGCATACCGGGCTTGCTGTATTATAATATTGCCTTGCCGGGCTATTGGCAAAAATCAGCCTTAGTCATAGCCATCCTTTGTGCTATAGCCTTAGCAGTTGTTTTTTTTAGGTTTGAAAAATGGAGCGGACTAATTGAGCGTTTTTCTTTTCTTAAAAAATTTAAAACCTATTCCAGACTGTTAAAAAAATTTACCTTAAAAGAACAGTTGCTGATACTCGGTCTTTCCATGTTGCGTTTTTGTACCTATGTCATTCAGTATTTATTGTTGCTGCGCTGGTTGCATATAGAGCTGCCTTTGCTTGCGGGCTTTTGCCTTGCGTGTTTGTTTTTTTTCTCAATGGCGGTAGTGCCTTCCGTAGCGTTTGCAGAGATTGGGATTCGAGGCGGTATCAGCTTATTCCTTTTTCAAAATTTTAGCACAAATAAAATTGGCATATTAGTAGCTACCTTAGTTTTGTGGTTGGTCAATTTGATCCTCCCCGCCCTAATAGGAAGTGTACTATGGATAAAAATACGCTTGATAAAATAAATTGTTCGCTGAAAAAATGCTTTATTATAGTAATGCTTTTCTTGTCTTCCTCGCTTACTTCCTATGCTCAAAATGATTTTTGCGCATTGAACAACACCTCCTTTAAAGCCGGTGAA
>JAEZZY010000067.1 GCA_023418315.1 Bacteroidota bacterium | reverse complement strand
ATCTTCTACGGCATCATTTACAATTTTATAGAGGTCTATCCAGAAGCTGTTTATTTTTATATCTTTTAAAATGCCTGTGGCGCGGGTATTATCATCCCAGAAGCCGGGAGAAAGAGTGAGTTGGCGGTCGTTTTCGGTTTTGGCTATCCGGTCTTCTATAGAGAGGAAACGGCGGAGTTGCTGCACACGTTCCCGCATTTCCTTGAGTTGCTCTTGCGTCATATCGGCTGCAAAGGTAAGGCATGATGGGGCTTGTGGAGCAGTTTTATAGCGAGCATATTTCTCTGGGGCATGTGCTTTTTCATTTACCACGCCAGCGCCTATGGCTATTCTTAAATTTTCCAATCCTACAATTAATTTTTCCTTTTTCGATAAACGGAGGCGGAGGAAATAAGTTCATTTGCGGTTTTTTAGGAAAATCCTATGGCTACAAAGGCAACCTTGCACAACAGAATGAGAATTTGGCATCGCTATCTCGGCTTTTTCCTTGCCGGCATCATGGCTATATATGCGGTGAGCGGCATGGTGCTTATCTTCCGGGATACCGATTTTCTGAAAAAAGAACGACTGATAGAAAAGAAACTGGATGCCCATCTTGATGAAGCCGCTTTGGGAAAAGCCATCCGAAACAGAGAACTGAAAATAGAAAAACAGGAGGGAACCATCGCCATTTTCGCGCAGGGAACTTACAACGTATCCACAGGCGAGGCAAGATATACTGCCAAAACATTGCCTCCGTTTTTAGAACGGCTTACCAAGCTGCATAAAGCCAATTCCAAGAGTCCTTTGTTCTTTCTCAATATCTTCTTTGGCGCATCGCTTTTGTTTTTCGTGCTTTCTTCTTTTTGGATGTTCCTGCCTAAGACTACAATTTTTAAGAAAAGCCTGTACTTTACCCTCGGCGGCATGATACTGACGATTATCGTGCTGTATGTGTAATAATAACCCGGCGACGGAGGTTTAGCCTTTTATTTTATTTTCCCCAACAAGCGGAATAGATATGATTTATCAGGTAAAAAAATAAGGGGCTTTTGCGAGCCCCTATAGTCTGTCTGATTTTTGTCAATCGGTTTTATAAATGTATGGCTTCGCCAAGCGCAACTTCTATTGCATCTTTCACGCTTTCGCTCATGGTAGGATGCGGGTGAATACTGTCCAGCACTTCTTGCCATGTGGTTTCCAGCTTGCGGGCTACTACCGTTTCGGCTATCATTTCCGTAACGTTAGCGCCTATCATGTGCGTGCCGAGCCACTCACCGTACTTGGCATCGAATACCACTTTCACAAAGCCTTCGGGAGCGCCGGCAGCGCTTGCTTTGCCTGATACGGAGAAGGGGAATTTACCCACTTTCACTTCATAGCCGGCTTCTTTGGCTTGTTTTTCGGTCATGCCTACGGATGCGATTTCGGGAGCGCAATAGGTACATCCCGGCACATTGCCATAGTCCAGCGGCTCCGGCTGATGAGGGTATTTTCCTTCTTTGTTGCCGATTGCATCCACACAGATGATGGCTTCCTTAGAGGCTACGTGTGCCAATGCCTGACCGGGAACGGCATCGCCTATGGCGTATATACCTTCTACATTTGTTTTATAGAACGGATCAACGGTTATTTTTCCTTTATCGGTTTTTACGCCCAGCGTTTCCAGCCCTATGTTTTCGATATTGGCTACCACACCTACGGCGCTCAGTACTACATCGGCTTCCAGGGTTATTTCTCCTTTATCGGTTTTCACGGTGGCTTTTACTCCGTTGCCGGAGGCTTCTACTTTTTCTACAGAGGCATTGGTCATAATGTCCATACCTTTTTTCTTGTAGATTTTTTCCAGTTCTTTGGAAATATCTTCATCTTCCACCGGCACGATGCGCGGCATAAATTCTACGATGGTTACTTTAGTGCCCATGCTGTGGTAGAAGTAGGCAAACTCCACGCCTATAGCGCCGGAGCCTACTACAATCATGGATTTGGGTTTTTCGGGAAGCACCATCGCTTCGCGGTATCCTATTATTTTTTTACCGTCTATAGGCAGGTTGGGCAACTGACGTGCGCGACCGCCCGTAGCGATGATGATATGCTTCGCTTGATAGGCTGTGGTTTTGCCGTCTTCGCCGGTTACTTCCACTTCTTTTTTTCCGTTCAGTTTGCCGAAGCCTTTGATGACGTCTATCTTATTTTTCTTCATAAGGAACTGAATGCCCTTACTCATTTTATCGGCTACGCCGCGGCTCCGTTTTACCACAGCCGGAAAATCTATGTTATGTCCGGTTACTTCTATACCGTAGTCTTTGGAATGGTCTATATACTCTACTACCTGAGCTGATTTCAGCAAAGCCTTTGTAGGAATACAACCCCAGTTGAGGCAGATGCCTCCGAGGCTTTCGCGCTCTACGATTGCCGTTTTGAAGCCTAACTGAGATGCGCGGATGGCCGCCACATAACCGCCGGGGCCGCTACCTACCACTATAATGTCATACGCCATAATGAAATGATGATTTTTATGAATTAAGGCGACAAACCTACATAAAAAAGAGGATACTCTATATGTCTGTGATCAGATTATTTATAGGGAAGAAAATAGGAATTGGGGGAAAAATCGAAGCAGTTCCGCTCCGCTTTGGGCAAGACCTTGTGTAAGGCGTTTTTTATAAGTGCTGATTTTTTAATTCACCCCATTCCACCATTCTGTGAAAGTTTGTGTGCTGTCTGCCAAGCGAACCTTTTCGCCAATCATAGGAGTTATCAAAGGAGTTTGCGTTGCTTTACTTAATTCCGTTATTCTTACCAAGGGTTCGTCCCAAGGATGTCGGGCTAATACAAATTTGGAAGAATGCACAGGAAGAGCTTTTCGAGCATTGAGGTCTTTTACCACTTTTATAAAATCTTCCGGCAGGGTGTGTATGCCGCTCCAGGCCTCGTTGTATTGCCCGTTTTCTAAGATAGCTAAATCGAATGAACCGAATTTCTTACCGATTTTGGCAAAATGCGTATCATAACCGCTATCGCCTCCGATAAATATTCTTTGAGAGGAGGCTTCAATAACAAACGACAACCAAAGTGTATTGTTTCTTGTTAGTTTTCTGCCGGAAAAATGCCTTGCCGGTGTGGTGTGAATTTTAAAATTATTTTGAATATCAACGGTTTCGTACCAATCTTTTTCGATGATTTTGCCGGTGTCAAATCCCCAATATTCAAAATGTTCGCCTACACCCAAACCGCAAATAATGTTTTTGATTTTGGGTTTCAAAGCCATTAAAGTTTTGTAATCTACATGGTCGAAATGATCATGAGAAATGAGGAGATAATCAATTTCGGGAATGTCATCCGTCGTATAAATGTCTGTTCCTTTAAACGATTTTACGCCAAAAGGCAATGGAGATGCCGAACCGCTCAACACAGGGTCAATCAAAAATCGCTTGCCGTCTATCTGCATAAAATAAGAGGAATGCCCGAACCAAATCAACACGTTTTCATCTACCGGAAGTTGGTGCAAATCGGTTTTTACAGAGGGGATACCGTCAGTAGGCGACTTCCTCGGATTTTTCTTAAAAAAGGTCTTGTAAATTTCGCCTGCCAACGTGTGGCCTTCGGTAAAATTGGGAGTGTAACTGAGGTTTTGAAATTTCCCGTTTTTGTAATTGGGCGATTGTTGGATGCGTTCCAAACGCTTTCCGCTGGGTGCTTTTCCGAACTGTGGTTGTCGTAATACAAAGAAAGCCACCACCCCAACAAGAACTAAAATGCTTACTATTATTATCGTCATTCGTTTCAGTATTTTTTTAATCCGAACCATTTATTTTTTTAATGATTATTATTTGGATGAGGCAAAAGTAAATCATAGTTTTGTTACCAAAAAGTATAGAGTATAGTCTATACTTAATTTTTTTTAACAAACACAAGAAACGAATGTTAATAAACGAATTGTCAAAAAAAACAGGAGTAACCATCCACACCTTGCGTTATTATGAAAACCTCGGTTTGATACGGGGAGCTGTGGATGAAAACGTAACAACCAATAATTACAAAAACTATGATGAAAATGTCATTGAACGATTGGAAATGATTGCAGAAGCAAAAGAGGTGGGTTATAGCTTGTCGGAAATAAAGAAAATTTTGGACGGATGGTTTAGCGGAACGTTAAATGCAGAAGAACTGAAAAAATTATTTTCGTCAAAGATTATTGAAATTGATGCAAAAATCAAACAGTTGCGTCAAGTCAAAAAGCGTCTTGAAAAAATGATCAAAGAAGTTGAAAACGGGGTAGATTGTTAGGCTTTTGACTAAGGTTATTCATCACCCTAAATACGAGAAAAAATCCACCCGATTTTTCCTCCTTCTATTTATGGAATAACAGCTAATTCTGCATCCAATAAAGCATGAAATATATCATAGCCGTCTTTTTAATCCTTATGGCTACTTCTTCTGTCGTAGCACAAAAACATCTGAGCGATAAAACCCTCACAATCGTGGAGAAAATCGAAAAAAACAATACATACGAATCTCCGTTCACAGGCTTTGCGGGCACAGCTTCATCCCAATACCACAATTATCAAGATTTATGGAAAACCCCGACGGAAAAAGAATTGGTAGAATTACTCCATTATAAAAATGCAGTAGTGCGGGTTTATAGCTTTAAAGCGCTTTATAAAAAAAACAAAAAATTGGCGGAGCAACACGCTGCTGAATTATTAAAGGATACCACCTCCTTCATGACCTTGCAAGGCTGCATTGCCGGCAGCGAAACTGTAAAAAACGCAGTGCGCCGTATGCTGCACCCTACCGATTGATTAGTTTTGCATCATGCGTATTTTATTTGTCTGTCTCGGAAATATTTGTCGTTCGCCTATAGCCGAGGGAGTTTTAAGGCATTACAGCCACGAGCGTCATCTCGACTGGCAGATAGCCTCTGCCGGTTTGGAATCCTATCATATAGGCAGCGCTCCCCATCAGTATTCGCAAAAAATATGCAGACTGAACGGCGTGGATATTTCCGCGCAGCGGGCAAGAAAATTTTCCACTTCGGATTTGGAACGCTACGATAAAGTGTATGCCATGTCGGAGGATGTATATGAAGAAATCAGACGCTTGGCGGGGAATAATTCCTCTATCACATCTTTGCATTTATTTCTAAACGAACTCATGCCCGGCAGTAATGCCTCAGTACCCGACCCCTGGTATGGCGAAGAAGATGGCTATAAACCGGTATATGAAATGATTGATAAAACCTGTAAAATCATTATCGAAAAATACAGTTAAGGAATGGAGAACAGCTCCTCCACTCTTTTTGCCTGTTCCGTTTTCATTTTTTAATTTTAAAATATGGACATCAACGAAGTGCCACAAGATGCGCTGCATTATAAAGACAAAGACAAAATCAAAAAAGTACTTTATGCCGTAAACAAAGAAGGAAAATACGCCGGCGTAGAATCAGCAGGATGGGAAGCAGAAAATACGGCCACACAACAAGCCTGGGATGCTATAGAAGAAGAACTTGCCGAAACAGAAGCAAAAGTAAAAAACGGAGCACTAAGCCCTATCGCTTATTTCATGCACAAAAAACTGATGGATACCGCCATACTTGCACGCTATGTAGGGAAATGGAGCTGGCAAGTGAAACGACATTTCAAGCCTTCCGTTTTTCATTCGTTAAGCAAGTCTATGCTGGAAAAATATGCTGCTGTTTTTGAGATAACCGTGGAGGAACTTATTAATTTCGGCAAGTCAAAATAGTTACGTGAGTAATATTCATTTTCATCATCAACAACATGCCCATTGCGAAAGCGGCGTTACTGCCAATCTGCTGCAACATGAAGGCATACAGATTACAGAGCCTTTAGCTTTCGGGATAGGTGCCGGAATTTTCTTTGCTCATCTTCCCTTTGTAAAAGTAAACGGCACACCCGGCACTACCTTTCGTACCTGGCCCGGTGCTATTTTCAAACGGGTAACCCAGCGATTGTCCATCAAAACCCACACACAAAAATTCAATGCGCCGGATAAAGCCATGAAAGCGCTGGATCATGCTCTTTCTATAGGCAAGCCCGTAGGCATGCTCAGCAGCGTATATTATTTGCCTTACCTGCCGGAAGCATTCCGCTTTCATTTCAATGCACATAATCTTATAGCCTACGGACAGGAAAACGGTCATTATTTGATTAGTGATCCGGTAATGGAAACCGTGAGCGACATCCTGCCGCAAGACCTCGCCAAAGCCCGCTTTGCTAAAGGTACCCCGGAGCCCAATGGCTTTATGTATTACATCACGGAAGTGCCTAAAAAAGTAGATTTTTCAAAAGCCATACAGCAAGGAATTAAACAAACTACTTTCTTTATGCTCTCCCCACCCCTGCCCTGGTTTGGCAATAAAGCCATCCCGCTTTTAGCCAATAAAATCAAGAAATACCCTGAAAAACTTTCCGAAAGAAAATCCTCCCTCTATCTGGGCAATATCATCCGTATGCAGGAGGAAATTGGAACCGGCGGAGCAGGGTTTCGGTATCTGTACGCAGCATTTTTACAGGAAGCAGGCTCTTTGCTCCACCGTGATGATCTACAACAATTTTCTCAAGAACTAACCGCTATCGGAGATACCTGGAGAAACTTTGCCTATAGCGCCGCCCGCCAAATGAAAGCCCGCAAATCGGATAGGGTATCCTATGAAGAGCTGAGCCAATTGCTGAAAGAAATAGGCGAAAAGGAAAAGTTATTTTTTAAAAAAATGGAAAAAATGAAATGGTGAAACGCCTATAATGGCACAGATTTTATCTTATCTTAACGTAAAAATTATTTACTCATCTTTTATATAAAAACAACCATCATGGCTAAAGCATCCAAAACAATTGTAAAAACGACTAAAGCAGAAACCATTGACATAGGCATAGATGCCAAAGACCTTAAAGGCTCTTCACAACAATTAGAGATTTGCCTTGCAAACGAACATATTCTTTATATCAAAACACGCAACTTCCATTGGAATGTAGAAGGGATGAGCTTTGGTCCTTTGCATGAATTGTTTGAAGAACAATACAAAGAAATAGAAACTTCCATAGATGAAACGGCAGAGCGTATTCGCAAACTCGGCTTCTTTGCTATGGGCTCTTTGAAAGGTTTTCTTGATATCGCTTTGATAAAGGAACATACAAGCGAAGGAACTTCCGCTAAAGATATGCTCCGCATCCTTGCCGAAGACCACGAAGCACATATCCGCTTCCTAAGAGAGGCGATTGATAAATGCGATAATACTTATAATGATGTGGGTACTGCCGATTTCTTAACCGGTTTGATACGCGAACATGAGAAAATGGCGTGGATGCTGCGTGTGCATTTGAAATAATCATAGCCACATAGAAACCGCCTAAAACCATCTGCGCCGCGATAGATACGAGTTTTAATACTCATCCGTAAAACGGGTATCCTTCGTGGCGTTTTTTTTATCGTACAAACTGATACCGCCCTACCCGTTCATTCTCATTTTCATCCTTCACCCTTACCACTATTTCATGTTTGCCTTTCGGGAAATGTTCATCCAATTTATAGACATACACACCGCCAAAAGGCTCAAATAACAGCCATTTCCCGTTTACTTCCGCACGAAATTCTTTGATGGAAGTCGTTTCCTCTTTTACGGCAAAACGTATTGCCGATGCTTTTGAAAGGTCTTGGTGTTTTTGTAAATTTTGTAGTGTAGGAGCTGTGGTATCCGTTTTCAAATAATACTCGCCGAAGTTGCGCACTTTCGCTGTGTACCAAGCGTTTTCCCATACAGCAGCTTTACCGCTTTCACTTTTTCCATTGTTGTAAATCATTGCTATTTTGTTGCGCAGTGTAAAGGGAACGGGCTTATTCGGTTTTATTTTTATGGTGAAATAATCATGTGCCGGAATATAGGTTTCGCCGATTTTATAGCGCTCCGAAAACAAGCTTGCATCCGATTTTTTAGAAAGATTAAAACATACATCATCATAAAAAACCTTATCGCTGAAATTGATTTGCAGGTTGGTATAAGGTTGCCATTTTTTCGGCTGATTATAGGGTAATAGATTTTCGCAACTGTCTTCTTGCAAATCCGGAAATCCCCACAATTTAAATTCCACAACGGCAGTATTATTAAACGCATCCGTGAGTTCTATTCGTATTAAATGCTGCTTTCCCGATTCCAACTCCATGGCACCCTTTACAGGATTCATATTTTCATAAATATTCAGCGCATTTCCTTTCATTTTAAACAGACATTGAAACCATGTATTCTTCAATTTTTTTGTTTTATAATCTGCATAAGCATGTAGATAACGAGTTGCTCCATAGCCAATATCATCAAGCGTTATCGAGCCTTGCAATACATCATCCTTATACCATTTCGCCTCATAAAAATTCAGCGTATTCGTACTGCCATTCATAAAATCATTTACGGCTATACTGATGCCCACATGCGTTCCATAGGCTTTTACACTGTCTTTAATGGCATATTTATTTCCTTGTTTGGTCAGTTTATAATACGTGGGCGATTGTTCATAAAACCGTTTATTGAGATTATACAAGGCTATTTCCGTAGGTATAGGCGGCTGCGTATCTTTTATATCCAAGCCAAACAAAGCGCCATTCAGCGGGTGTTCCGTTTCGGTATCGCGGATTTCAAAATGCAAATGCGGACCGGCCGAGCCGCCCGTATTACCGCTCCATGCAATTTGCTCCCATTTCTTCACCGGAAATTCTTCGGGCGATAAAATTACATCCACCGTCCAGCTTTGTTTTTCATATTGTTGCTTTCGCAAGAATTTTTGCAAAGCAGGATTAAAATCATTCAAATGCGCATACACAGTAGTAAACCCATTCGGATGAGTAATGTATAAGGCATGTCCGAAGCCGCCTTTTTCAATTTTCATTCTCGAAACATAGCCTTCCGCCGCTGCGCGCACCACAAGGTTTTCCCTCCCTTCGGTTTTTATATCTAACCCACTATGAAAATGATTGGGGCGGCATTCGCCGAAATTCCCCGCCAGGGAAATGGGGATGTCCAATGGATTACGAAAATAATCTTGCGGATATTTTGAAATTTTTTCTTGGGCAGTTGCAAAGTTTTGGCTAAAATACAGACATAAAATTGCCACTAATAATGACGAGCGATTTTTCATACGGTACACAAGTTCGGGATTTTTCAATTGGGAATTTCACATTAAGAGCATACAGAAAAACAAGACGTAACACAACGCAACATGGCAAATGATTTCATCAAAGGACGCGGCGCACAATTCAATCCCAAGAATAAATTTCTGAAAGGCGAGTATGTGCAGGAACATCCCGAAGCCATTGACGATTGGGAGCGCGAAGAACGCAAAACGGAATATATTTTCGACGACAGCAAAACGCTTGTAAACAAAGTAACAAGCCCCGATGTAGGCATGATGTACAGCGCCAATCCTTACCAGGGTTGCGAGCACGGCTGCATTTATTGCTATGCCCGCAACTCGCATGAATATTGGGGTTACAGCGCAGGTATTGATTTTGAAAGCCGCATTGTGGTAAAGAAAAACGCGCCGGCATTGCTTCGGAAATTATTTGAAAGCAAAACTTGGGAGCCGAATGTGATTTCGCTTTCTGGAAATACGGATTGCTATCAACCCATCGAACGAAAAATGAAAATCACCCGACAATTACTCGAAGTATGTCTTGAATATAGGAATCCTGTAGGCATCTTATCCAAAAACGCCCTGGTGTTGCGGGATTTGGATATTTTACAAGAGCTGCACCGATATAATTTGGTGAGTGTGTTTTCCTCTATTACCTCCTTAGATGAAGACTTGCGGCGATTGCTGGAGCCACGCACCGCTTCCTATAAATCAAGATTAAAAGTAGTAAAAACCCTTGCGGATAAAGGCATTCCCACAGGCATCATGAATGCGCCGCTTATTCCGGGACTGAATGATATGCACATGCACGATGTACTGAAAGCCGCTTCGGAAGCAGGCGCAAAATGGGCAGGCTATACGGTGGTGCGGCTAAACGGCGCTATAGGCGATATCTTTAAAGACTGGCTTTATAAAACCTTTCCCGACCGGGCGGAAAAAGTATGGAATCAGATATGCGCCTGCCACGGAGGAAATGTAAACGATAGCCGATGGGGCAACCGCATTGTAGGCGATGGAAAATTTGCTGAGTTGATAAAACATCAGTTTCAGTTGTACTGCCGCAAATATGGGTTGAATGTAGAAAAACGAGCGTTAGCAACGCATCATTTCCGAAGGATTAGAAATGGGCAATTGCCGTTGTTTTAAGTGGGTAATGATTGAAGTAGTGTATAGAGTATAATTCCTTTTTTTATCATAATGTCCCTTTATCAATTATACTATATTTCCTCCACCAATTCCCTCACCAACCCTGCCAAAACCGGTGCGGCTTTATTGGCTGCTTCCAATACTTCCTCGTGGGATATTTTTACGGGCTGATCGCTGATGCCGAGGTCGGTAACGATGCTTGCCGCAAACACGTTCATCCCGCCATGACGCGCTACAATCACTTCCGGAACGGTGCTCATGCCCACCACATCACCGCCAATCGTGTGCAGCCATTTGTATTCGGCGGGCGTTTCAAATGTAGGTCCTTGCAAGCCTACATACACACCGGTATGCACCTGTATGTTTTGTTGCTTCGCTATGCGCAGCGCTTTATTTATCAATTGCACATCAAAAGGCTCACTCATATCCAAAAAACGCACGCCGAGGCGTTCGTCATTTTTGCCCCGTAGCGGATGCTCGGGAAATAAATTGATACAATCTCTAATAATAACCAAATCCCCTACTTTATAGGCCTTATTCATCCCGCCTGCCGCATTGGAAAGAATAAGCGTTTCCACACCCAAGCCTTTCATCACCCGAATGGGAAACGTTACTTCTTCCATCGTGTAGCCTTCGTAATAATGAAAGCGTCCCGCCATCATCACCACTTGTTTGCCACTTAACTCACCAAATATCAGTTTACCCGCATGACCTTCCACTGTAGAAACCGGAAAGTTGGGTATGTCGCTATACGGGATTTCCGCTTCGGTATGCACTACATCTATCAATCCGCCTAAGCCGCTTCCGAGTACGATACCCACGGTGGGTCGGGCGTTTGTTTTTGACTGGATGAATTGTGTGGTGGCTTGTATTTTATCGTAAACTGTCATAGAAAGGTTAATATACGTGGATTGCCGGGCAAGTTATTAAAGTTTGTTTGTTTCGCCGATACATTAATACTACCTTTCAAAAAAACATTCAGCACTCAGATTTATTTTCCGGATGTTGTTTCTTTTTATACCACACATCCGATTATGTACATACTTCTTTTTATAGCCATTCATTGGTACGCTTCCTTGTTTTTTCAATCCATTTTTCATCATCGCTATGCGGCGCATAATATGTTTACCATGTCCAAATTTTGGGAACGTGTGTTTTATATGGGTTGCTTCGTTACACAAGGTTCTTCCTACATCAGCGCCTATACCTATGGTTTGATGCATCGGTTGCACCATGCCCATACCGACAAGCCCGAAGATCCGCATTCTCCGCATAATGATCCCAATCCTTTTCTGATGATGTGGACTACCCGCAATAATTATTTCAGCTTGTATATAGGCAAAAAGGATGCGGAAGAAAAATACAAAAAGAATTTACCCGATTGGGAAGCATTTGAAAAAATTGCGCACAACTGGATCACTCGGGTAAGCTGGATCATTATTTACATTCTGATATACGCATGGCTGGCCACCGCCTGGTGGCAATGGCTTTTCTTACCGGCAACTATTGTGATGGGTTCTTTACAAGGTGTAGCTGTAAACTGGTGGGCGCATAAATTTGGCTATGAAAATTTCAAAATGAACAATACGTCAAAAAACATCCTTCCTTTGGATTTGATTTTTTGGGGAGAAGCCTATCATAACAATCACCACAAACATCCTACAAAACCCAATAATGCAGCCAAATGGTTTGAATGGGATATGGGCTACCAAACGATGCGTTTATTACATTTTGCAAAAGTGATCAGGCTAAAAGCAGCGTAAATTTTTCAATAACCGGGATTCGGCACATCGTTCACATCCGTGTTGTTCGGCGGCAACGTAGGCAATTCCGTAAAATGCTTTTTCTCAATGTGATCAATAGCGGCTTTGCGCTGCATGTGCTGGGAGAGCAATATTTTTATCTGCTTGTTTACGGTATGAAGAATCTTATTTTTCAAACGAATCTTGCGCAGCAATCGCGCTATATAAAAACATAAAAAACCCGTCAGCACAAACAATCCCGTTACTAACCAAAATAAAGCGGTTACATCCGTACTCGAAAAACCGGTTTCAAGAATTTTCACTTTCAGGGTTTCTAAAATATAGAACGGCACTACATGCTTCATCATCACCGCAAAAACCAAAGAGGCAATGCCTATGAGGTAAAAAATAAACTCAAACAAGGCGAGGGAGCCGGTGTTGAGCAATCGCTGCGCGGCGGGTTTGCGAAGAGAAGCGGTGATGGGTTCAAACACATTGATTTGCTCATCAATGATTTGATTTTGCTTTTTAAAATCTTCTACTAAGTCCTGATAGAGGGAATTGGATACCATTCGGTAAAATTAATCGAAAACCAAGCAATCAAAAATTAAAACCGGTGATAGAAAATAATATGTAGGGTTTGAAGTAATTTTGCAGGCTTTTTTGGACGTTGTTGTTTCACACAACGTTCGCAAAGAATAACAAGTAACAAAAGCTTTTGTGCCCGCAGGGTTCTTTGCGCGAAATCAAAAACACCAAATTTTGACTTTTAAACACATGAAATACGAAAAAGAAATTAATAAACGGAGAACCTTTGCCATCATCTCACACCCGGATGCGGGTAAGACTACGCTGACGGAAAAATTGTTGTTGTTCGGTGGTGCGATACAGGTGGCAGGTGCGGTGAAAAGCAATAAAATCAAAAAGCACGCTACGAGTGATTTTATGGAAATAGAACGGCAACGCGGTATCTCCGTTGCTACTTCGGTGATGAGTTTTGAGTATAACCATGTACTTATCAACCTCCTCGATACGCCCGGCCACAAAGACTTTGCGGAGGATACTTATCGCACGCTCACGGCGGTGGACAGCGTTATCCTTGTCATTGACAGCGTGAACGGGGTGGAAGAACAAACACGCCGGCTGATGGAAGTATGCCGCATGAGAGATACGCCGGTGATTGTATTCGTAAACAAAATGGATCGTGATGGTAAATATCCTTTTGATTTGCTGGACGAAATAGAAAAAGAGCTGAACATTTCCCTGCATCCGCTCACCTGGCCGATCAATATGGGAAAAGAATTTAAAGGGGTTTATAGTCTTTACGATAAAAACCTGAACCTCTTTACCGCAAGCCAAAAAGCAACCGAAGAAAACACAGTGCCTATACCGGACATCAACGATGCCCTACTCGATGAAAAAGTAGGCGAACGCGATGCGGCTCAGCTTCGTGAAGATGTGGAATTATTGGATGGCGTATATGGTGCCTTAGATGTAGCTGCCTATCTGGAAGGGAAAGTAGCACCGGTATTTTTTGGTAGCGCTGTGAATAATTTCGGAGTAAAAGAATTGCTCGATACCTTCATTCGCATAGCGCCAATGCCGCTTGGCAGACAAACAGATAAGCGATTTGTAGAAGCAGGCGAAGATAAATTTACCGGCTTCATTTTTAAAATACATGCCAACCTCGACCCACGCCACCGCGACCGTATCGCCTTCCTGCGTGTGTGTTCCGGAAAGTTTGAACGCAATACTTATTATAAACATACCCGTATCGAAAAAGAGGTGCGCTTCAGCAATCCCTATTCCTTTCTTGCCCGCGAAAAAGATATAATCGAAGAAGCCTATCCCGGCGATGTGGTGGGATTGTTTGATACCGGAAATTTTAAAATCGGCGATACGCTTACACAGGGCGAAGACCTGCAATTCACGGGCATCCCCACCTTCTCGCCGGAGCTTTTTAAAGAATTGGTAAACAAAGACCCGATGAAGACGAAGCAACTGGAAAAAGGGATTCGCCAGCTTACGGACGAAGGCGTGGCGCAGCTTTTCACCCAGCATGGCGGCAACCGAAAAATTATCGGTTGTGTAGGCGAGCTGCAGTTTGAAGTAATTCAATACCGCTTATTGCAGGAATACGGCGCGTCCGTAGCCTTTATGCCGCTCAGTTTCTACAAAGCCTGCTGGATTACCGGCAACAAGAAAAAAATCGAGGATTTTGCCCGCTTTAAACAAGCCAATATCATGGAAGACAAAGACGGCAATCTGGTTTATCTGGCGCAAAGCGAATGGTTTCTCAATACCGAACGGCAGAACAATCCGGATATTGAGTTTCATTTTACGAGCGAGTTTAAGACGGCTACGGTATAAATAAATATCGTTCTCCTCTTTATCAGGGCTTCAAATACAAATCAAAATAATCGGTGATTTTTTGCATTAAGTGCACACGGTCTTTGCCGCGTACATTATGCTCATAGCCGGGGTAAACAAAGTAATCTACCTGCACATTTTCATCCACTGCTTTTTTCAGAAAGTTGATGCTGTGCTGCCATACCACCACATTATCATCCGTGCCGTGAATGAGCAGGAGCTTGCCACGCAGGTTTTTGGTTTTGGTGAGCAGGTTGGCTTCTTCATAACCTTGCGGATTTTCCTGTGGCGTGTCCATATAGCGCTCGGTGTACATGATTTCATACATTTTCCAATCCATCACCGGACCGCCTGCCACGCCTGCTTTAAACACTCCCGGATGCCGCAGCATCAGCGAAGTGGTCATAAACCCACCGAAACTCCATCCATGTACGCCCATTCTTTTACCATCTACATAGGCTAATGATTTCAGGTATTCCACGCCTTTTAGCTGGTCGTTCATTTCTACGGTTCCCAACTTGCGGAAGGTAGCTTGTTCAAATTTTCTGCCGCGGTTTTCACTTCCTCTACCATCCATCGTAAATACTACATAGCCTCGCTGCGCCAGATATTCATACCATAAATTACCGCTTTCGGGAAAACTGTTTTTTACCAGTTGCACATGCGGGCCATTGTACAGATACACAATAACCGGATACTTTTTTGAAGGATTAAAACGGGTGGGCAATATCAACCTGCCGTAAAGAGGTGTGCCGTCATCGGCTTTCAATGTTATAGTTTTTATCTGCGGACGCTCAAAATCTTTCAGGGGATTTTCTGCATTAAGTATTTCTTGATTAAAACTGCCGTCTGTAGTGCGTATCATGGCTATGCGCGGAATTTCCGCAGACGTATAGGCATCATAGAAATAGTTTCCGTCTTCGCTGAGCAATAGGCTATGAATGCCTTGTTCCTTATCTAATCTGCGCATAGCGCCCGTCAGGTAGTTTACGGCATAGCTGTTTTTTTCCATCGGAGATTCCTTAGCACTGGTGATAATTACTTCATTCGTGCTTTCTTGGAAGCCGATGATTTCATTCACTTCATAGGCTCCTTTGGTCAGTTGTTTGAGGAGGGTTCCGTTGGTATGATATAAATAAAGATGAGGGAATCCGTCTGCCGCACTCCACCATATAAATTTATGATTGCTGCCGGGCAAAAACTGAAGCGGATGCAAGGGCTCCACGTATGTTTGGCTGCTTTCTTCAAACAAGGTTTTTAGTTTATCGCCCGTTTGCGCATCGTATTCATTCAGCCAAAGATGATTTTGAGCCCGGTTGAGCAAGGCCACATAAATATATTTTTCATCGGGGCTCCAAGTAACCGAAGTGAGGTACTGATCTTTAGGCGTTCCGGTTTTTAAGCTAATGGTTTTTCCGGTTTTCGGATGATAAACGCAAAGCGTTACTTCATGCGAAGTGCCGCCAGCCATAGGATATTTTATCAGATCCACCGCAGCCGGCACACTGCCCCAGCGCACAATGGGATAATCAGCCACCATCGTCTGATCCATGCGGTAATAAGCAAGGTAATTTCCTTTAGGAGAAAAGAATATACCGCCGTCAATACCAAATTCATTGCGATGCACCGATTGCCCGCTGATAATGTTTTCATTGCTTTCGTGGGTTAGCTGCGTGGCATTTCCATACCGGTCTGCTATCCATAAATTATTCTTCACGGTATAGGCAATCTGCATGGATTTATCCACCGTTATATTTTCTGCTTCTTTAGGAAGATTTGCCCAGTCGCTCCACATAAATCCGGTACGGGTCAGTACACCTTTTCTTATTTTATTCCCGTTTTTATAATAAGCCACATCCCGGCTCAGCCATTTATAAACCGGCAAGGCTTTCAGACTGTCTTTGCCCAGGGTTTTATTGAACGCGCTCAGCGATTCGATGGTATCCACTGCACCGGTAGGGAAATGTGTCTTGATGAAAAATTCATTTTTTCCTTCCTTCACTACCTGATAAAAATTATGTGTACCCGGCTGCCAGGAAGGCTGCTTGATGCTTTTTACCGCCAGGGTAGTGGAGAGCCCGTTTACGGCTTCCGCCATGGTATAGCTGCGGTACTGCGCATCCATAGGCAATGCGCCATAGAAAGCAAGCGCTATAAGAAATGATTTTTTGGAGTTCATATGTTGCAAAAAAATTGGAACAAACATATCACTTAACTTGCAGGTTTTCTACTGCCAAAAGGGTGAATTATTTTATGAAGATGTTCATGCGAGCCATTCTAAGCTATACGGTCTTGTTCTTTTTTCTTTGGGCGAATGAAGCAAATGCGCAGATCCATTATTTCAATTCCGATGCCTGCTGGCAACATCTTTCCCTAAAAACAACTAACGAACCTATTACTATTCATAAAAAAGATACGGCAGTGATTATAGCCACCAACAGAGTGTTTCATGATACGGCGCTTCGTTTTTTGCCGGACGAGCACAATGGAGGCATTCGCTATTTTGTGGTTTACAGCAGCGAGGGAAAATGGAAGGTAGCGCCTATGAACAGTCTGAAAAATGCGGTAAATGCCCTGCCGGAAAAAAATAAAGACTGGGTGGTTTACACCGAAGGCATGGGAAAACTCTTTACCAGTGCCGCAGACAGGGCTATGCGCATGAGTGCGGAATACGGCGTAAATGTTATTTATCTGGATTACCCCAGCATCAAAGCCAAATGGAGAAGAACCCGCAATTATTATTTTTCCAAACACAACGCCTCTATTGCCTACCGGGATTTTTCACCTGTATTCGACAGCATCAAAATCTTGAAAGAACAACAGTGGCTCGGCACTAAAAGCCTAAATTTATTTTTCCATAGCATGGGCAATATCGTGTTGCAAAAAATAGTGATGAACGGAAAACTACGCGCTATAAACACGGATAAATGGGTGGACAACCTCATCTTAAACGCAGCCTGCGTGCCGCAACGTAAACACGCCTCTTGGCTGGGAAAAATAAAATTTGCCCGGCGTGTATATGTGCTTTATAACCCTAATGATTTTACGCTGGGCGGTGCTTATTTTATGAGTAAAAAAAACCAACTCGGCATGAAAGTAAAAAAGCCGGTGCAAGCTGAAGCATTTTATATAAATTTTGAAACGCTCGTAGGGAAAAAACACAGCAACTTTCTGAATCTTTACGGCTATCCGCCGCAGCCCGAAGCCGCCATAAGGTTTTACCGCCGATTGTTTCATGGCGATGCGGCACTGCTCAAAGACACAACCCGCTTTCGCCCATCGGTTTACAGGCATATCGGCTGGGATATATTGCCTTGATCTTTTTGCAAACAACCTGCGTAGCAAAAATAAGGCGACGGGTTTTTGAGAGAATTTTATCCCTGCTCTTTTTTGCGGTTTGCCATTTAGTTTTACATTCGTAACAGAAGAGTTGAAAGAATATGTTTGCTACAATCGTTTTAATCTTCCTTACCATCGTGCTGTCATACATTGGTTTCAGGGATGAGCTTTTTATAGATAAATATTCGTTTCGGGTAGATAAGGTAACCGGGGCTAAGGAATACCACCGTCTGGTATCATCCGGCTTTTTGCATATTTCCTGGCTGCATTTGCTGGTCAATATGTTTGTGCTGTTTTCCTTCGGTACGGGCATGGAAGCCTATGTGGGCGTAGCAAGGTTTATGCTCATTTATTTTGCAAGCCTTATAGGCGGCAATCTTTTGGCACTTGTCATTCACAAACATCAATTTTACTATAGCTCCGTAGGCGCTTCCGGCGCTATCAGCGGATTGGTTTTCGCCACCATCGCCTTGCTACCCGGCATGAAAATCTTCTTCATACCGGGATGGATATTCGGATTGGTCTATGTTCTTTATACGCTGTATGCCATCCGTGCAGAACGCCGGGATATAGGACATGCGGCGCATCTCGGCGGCGGATTGGTAGGCATGGCGCTGGCGCTTCTGTTGTTTCCCCAAACTATTGTTACCAATTGGATTCCTGTGGTGTGCGTGTTCCTGCCGGCAGTAGCGCTCATTCTTATTATGATTTATAAACCGAACTGGATTCTCATCAATAAAGCAGATGTAAAAAGAAGCATGACCTACGAAGACCGTTACAATTCCTCCAAACACACTTCGCAGCACGAGATAGACCGCATCCTGGAAAAAATAAACGAACGGGGTATGAAAAGCCTGACTAAAAAAGAAAAGGAGCTGCTGCAACAATATGCTAAATCGCAGAGGTAGTTGGCAGTTTACCGTGAATTATAAAAAAGGCTATAGCCTACGTAAAAATCAAACATGTTACAAGCAGGAACATATTACACGCTGAAAATCGTAAAATTCGTAGAGTTCGGCGCATATTTAGATGCGGATGGCACGGAGGTGCTTTTGCCAAAACGCTATGTGCCTAAGAAAGCGGAAGAAGGCGATGAAGTAGAAGTATTTTTATATCATGATAATGAAGGCAGGCTCATAGCCACTACAGACAAGGCTTTGGCGACTGTGGGCGAAATTGCATTGCTGGAAGTAGCAGATAAAAACAAACAAGGTGCCTTCCTGAAATGGGGCATTATGAAGGATGTATTTCTTCCGCTATCACAACAACGCTCCCGTATTTATGAAGGGCATTACTACCTCGTATATCTTTATATAGATGAAATGACCGGACGCGTAGCCGCTACCGAAAGATTTGAAAAATACCTGAGCAATGAACAATTGACGGTGAAGGAAAAAGAAGAAGTAAGCCTGCTCATTTGGGACAAAACCGATATAGGCTATAAAGTCATCATCAACAACCGGCACACGGGCGTACTGCATTTCAGCGATGTATTTCGCGACCTGGAATACGGCGAAAAATTAAAAGGCTTTGTAAAAACCATTCGTCCGGATGATAAAATAGATGTGATGATGGGCGAACGCGGCTATAAACGCATCAGCAATGAGGCAGCGCATATTTTACAACTTCTGAAAACAAACGACAACTACCTTCCCTATAGCGACAAATCCGACCCTAAAGCCATTTCCGATTTTTTCGGCATCAGCAAAAAAGCATTTAAAATGGCAGTGGGCGCGCTCTATAAACAACGCCTTATCGAACTCACCCAAACAGGCATTAAATTGGTAGAAGAAGAATAAGTACCTGAGAAAAACAGTACTGTTCGCAATCCATCCATCATTCAAAAAAATTATTCTGTGCACGAGATAGAACCATTTTATAATTGGCGGCATCTATATACCGCCGAAGAAGATGAAAACTCCCCCTACTACGGGCAGGAATACAGCGAGTTTGAATTTTCCAACACCGTTTATAATTATTATATCCATCCGCAATGGGATGAATTTGGCTCCCACACGCTGTACCTGAAAATCCTTTTTGTGGACTATGAGCTTAACTATACTGTTATAGAATTTATAGGAGAATGGAACGATGCGGTGGAAAACGACATTATGCAACTGAAACGCGATATTATTGACCATCTTAATGGAAAGGGGATTACCAAATATATTTTGATTGCCGAGAACATCCTCAATTTTCACAACAGTGATCTGGAATATTATGAAGAATGGAATGAAGATATAAAAGAAGAAGGCGGATGGGTAGTGATGCTGAACACGCCCGCCCACACAGAAAGCGAAATGAAACAAGCACATCTTCAGCAATTCGTTCATTTTATGGAAATAGACAACTGGCGCACGTTTCAGCCCGGAGATTTTTTTCAGGTAATAGATAACAAAATGCTCCGTATCGGGTAATTTCCACACATAGCAAAACCCTGTATTTTTTCGAAATGCAGAAATTATTTTTCCGAAAATCGAAAACAGCAAGTCCGAAAAAACACTATTTATCAAAATTTATTTTCCACCCCTTGCCCTTCCCTTTTTAGAATATTATCTTTGCAAAGTTTTTACATTTCTGTTACAATTTAACTTTCATTTCCGTAATGTCCTGGAAACAACACTTCACCTCATCCGTCGGTAAAAAATTAGTGATGAGCTTTACAGGTCTGTTCCTCATCCTGTTTTTGATTGTCCATTGCTATGTAAACGCGCAAATCTTCTGGTTTGACAGCGGGGTAAAATTCAACGAAGCGGCGCATTTTATGGGCAGCAATCCGGTGATTCGCATTACCGAAATCGGTCTTGTGGTGGGTTTCATCCTCCACATCGTTCAAGGCTTGATGCTTTGGGCACAAAATAAAAGTAAACGCACCACCAAATATGCCATGAAAACGGGCGCTTCCAGCAAATGGTACAGCCGCTCTATGGGCTTGCTGGGTACGCTGGTGTTGCTGTTCCTCATCATCCATACTTCTCATTTCTGGATACCCAACCGTGCCGAGCAATTTGCCACCGGCGAAGAACTCAATCTTTATGTCCGCATGAATGATACCTTTCAGCATCTTTGGGTAGTGGTGTTGTATGTGCTCGGCTGTATTTCCTTAGGATTCCACCTGGCGCATGGGTTTTATAGTGCTTTCCAGACGTTGGGAATGGGAACACCGAAATACAAAAAAATAATCCGAAACATAGGCATTGGTTTTTCCATCATTGTACCGTTGATTTTTGCATTGATGCCCATCGCATTCTATATGGGTTGGATGAATTAAAAAAATATCCCTATCAGCAAAACAAGAACAAAAGGGTAAATCATGATACAGTCAGTTTTTGCAGAGCAAGGAAGAAAGGAAATCAAAGAACGAATAGAAAGGCTCACGCCACAGTCGCAAGGATTATGGGGGAAAATGAATGTGGCGCAAATGCTTACCCACTGCCAAAAACCTCTGGAAGCAGCGATGAATGTGGATTTGATAAAAATGAACGGAATGATGAAACTGATGAGCGCTTTGTTTGGCAAGCGTATAAAAAACGGCTTGTTGTATAAAGAAATAAAAAAAGGCTCGCCTACGGCACCGGGGTTTGTCATCAATGATGAGCGGGATTTTGAGAAAGAAAAAAAACTATTGATAGAAGATATAGAAGCGTTTGCAAAAAAAGGAAATGCAGGAAACTTAGGCGACCGCCATCCGCTTTTCGGGAAAATGACACATGAAGAATGGGATTTGCTGCAATGGAGGCATCTGGACCATCACCTGAAACAGTTTGGAGCATGAGGCGTAAGAAGCGGATTAGATTGGAAACAAAAAATGAACAAAAGATTTAGCATTATAAATACACCAAATAACGCATAAACAATACTAAAAATGCCTTTAAATTCGAATATACCGAAAGGAGAGCTTTCCAAAAAATGGACGGATTATAAATCTACTTGCAAGTTGGTAAACCCCGCCAATAAGCGTCAGCTCGAAGTGATTGTAATAGGTACGGGTTTGGCGGGCGCATCTGCCGCGGCATCGCTGGGCGAGATGGGCTATAAAGTAAAAACGTTTTGCTTTCAGGATAGTCCGCGCCGGGCACACTCTATAGCCGCTCAGGGCGGTATCAATGCGGCTAAAAATTATCAAAACGATGGCGACAGCACTTATCGTTTGTTTTACGACACCATCAAAGGCGGCGATTACCGCTCCCGCGAAGCCAATGTGCATCGTCTGGCAGAAGTAAGTGCCAACATCATCGACCAATGTGTGGCACAGGGTGTACCCTTTGCACGGGAATATGGCGGATTGCTCAGCAACCCTTCGTTTGGTGGCGTGCAGGTGCAGCGTACTTTTTATGCCGCAGGGCAAACCGGTCAACAGCTTTTGATAGGCGCTTATCAGGCATTGGAACGCCAAGTAGCCTTAGGTAATGTAAAACAATATTCCCGCCATGAAATGCTGGATGTCGTGATTATCGACGGTAAATGTCGTGGAGTAATCGTACGCGATCTGGTAACCGGGGAATTGGAACGCCACTTCGGACATGCTGTGTTGCTGTGCAGCGGCGGCTATGGCAATGTGTTTTATCTTTCTACCAATGCGATGGGCAGCAACGTAACCGCTGCCTGGAAAGCCCATAAAAAAGGAGCGTTTTTTGGTAATCCTTGTTATACCCAAATCCACCCTACTTGCATTCCCGTGAGTGGCGACCATCAGTCAAAACTGACGCTGATGTCGGAAAGTTTACGGAATGACGGACGCATCTGGGTGCCTAAAAAACAAAATGATACCCGCAAAGCTTCCGAAATTCCCGAAGAAGAAAGAGATTATTACCTCGAAAGAAGATACCCTGCTTTTGGAAACCTCGTGCCTCGTGATGTAGCGAGCCGTGCGGCTAAAGAACGTTGTGATGCCGGCTATGGCGTAGGCTCCAGCAAACAAGCGGTGTATCTGGATTTTGCCTCTGCCATAGAACGATACGGCAAAGTGGAAGCCAATAAACAACAACTGGAAAATCCTACTCGGGAGCAGATCATTGCTATGGGTAAAGATGTGGTGAAAGAAAAATACGGCAACTTGTTTGACATGTATGCCAAGATCACCGGCGAAAATCCCTATGAAGTGCCGATGCGCATCTATCCTGCCGTGCATTATACAATGGGCGGACTTTGGGTGGATTATGAATTGCAGACTTCCGTGCCCGGCTTATATGCCCTGGGCGAAGCCAACTTTAGCGATCACGGTGCCAACCGCCTAGGAGCATCGGCGCTGATGCAGGGCCTGGCAGACGGCTATTTTGTAATTCCCTATACCTTAGGCAATAATCTGGCAAATGATATTCGTACCAAAGCCATTCCTACCGATCATCCTGCATTTGTAGAAGCGGAAAACGAAGTTCGTTCCCGCATCGAAAAACTGATGAACATCAAAGGAACGGAAAGCGTAGAAAGCTTCCACAAACGCCTCGGAAAAATCATGTGGGATAAATGCGGCATGGCACGTAATGCGCAGGGCTTGAAAGAAGCGATTGAAGAAATAAAAGCATTGCGTAAAGAGTTTTGGAACAATGTACGCATACCGGGTGAAATCAATGAATACAACCCCGAACTGGATAAAGCCAATCGCGTAGCAGACTTTATGGAGCTGGGTGAGCTAATGTGCATGGATGCGCTGAACAGGAATGAAAGCTGCGGCGGACACTTCCGCGAGGAATACCAAACGGAAGAAGGCGAAGCATTAAGGCAGGATGATGGCTATATGTACGTTTCGGCTTGGGAATATAAAGGCGAGAGTAATTATGAGTTGCATAAAGAAGCACTGGATTATGAAGTAGTACATCCGACACAGCGGAGTTATAAGTGATGTGAAGATTTGGTGATTTGAAGATTTGAAGATTTGGTGATTTGAAGATTTGAAAATTTGAATTGCATGAGAAGTGATAAAGAGAATTTAATAGTTGATTTAACCTTTCAATTTTCTTTGGATATCATAAAATTTATTGAGCAACTGGAAGGTCATCGAAAATTCACTTTAGCCAATCAATTATTCAAGTCCGGCACATCTATAGGGGCAAATGTACGGGAAGCTCAAAATGCAGAAAGTAAAAATGATTTTATACATAAACTTAAAATTGCAGCAAAAGAAACTGATGAAACAGAATATTGGCTGATGTTGTGCGAACAATCTGAAAGTTATCCAAATTGCGGTGAGTTATTAACACGAGTTCATTCAATTCAAAAAATTCTTTCAAAGATTATCGCAACATCCAAGTCATCTTCAAATTATCAAATTTCCAAATCATCAAATTGATACGATGGAACATTATAACATGAATTTGACCCTCAAAGTTTGGCGTCAAAAAAACACAAAAGCACAAGGTGGTTTTGAAACCTTTCAGGTAAAAAACATCTCTTCGGAAATGTCCTTCCTTGAAATGTTTGATGTGCTGAACGAGCAACTTATAGCAGAAGGAAAAGAACCGATCGCCTTCGACCATGACTGTCGCGAGGGTATCTGCGGCATGTGCAGTATGCACATCAACGGTCGCGCACACGGTCCCTGGCATGAAACCACTACTTGTCAACTCCATATGCGTGCCTATAAAGACGGCGATACCATTGTGGTAGAGCCTTGGCGCGCCAACGCCTTTCCTGTCATCAAAGACTTGGTGGTGGACCGAAGTGCCTTCGACCATATCATAGAAGCAGGTGGCTATATTTCCGTAAACACCGGCAATGCGCAAGACGCCAATTCACTACCTATAGAAAAACAAAAAGCAGATGACAGCTTTGCAGCCGCGGCTTGCATCGGCTGTGGCGCTTGTGTGGCGGCTTGTCCCAATGCCTCCGCCATGCTGTTCCTTTCAGCAAAAGTGTCTCATCTTGCCTTATTACCGCAAGGTCGCCCCGAAGCGAAAATCCGCGCTACGAACATGATCGCGCAGATGGATAAAGAAGGCTTCGGAAGCTGCACCAACATAGGCGCCTGCGAAGCGGAATGTCCTAAAGGCATTTCCCTGGATAATATAGCCCGCCTCAACAGAGAGTACATTGGCGCTACTTTTTCCGGAACAGGCGAATAAAACGATAGTAACTTTTTTTAAAAAATAGCCGTTTCAAAATGATTGAAGCGGCTTGCTTGTGTAAGCTGGTTGAATGGCTTATTGATTTTTATTTCTGATATTTTTTATTTCAACTTTTTAGCTGCACTATTCTCCATAAGCGACTTCATTTGCATTATAGCTACTTTGTTGAGTTGGATAAGCCTTTCGCCTTGGGTCAATCCTTGCTGTATCAACAAGGCATTAATGCTTTCCATATTACTCAAAACAACTAATTGTTCCAAAGTAGCGTAATCTCTTATGTTTCCTTTTTGACCGGAATGGCCGTCCCGCCATTCTTTGGCTGTAATGCCAAAAAGTGCTACGTTTAGCAAGTCGGCTTCATTGGCATATACGAAATTGGCTTGTTGTTTCGTAATTTCCTTTGGTATCAGGTTTTCCTTGATGGCATCTGTGTGGATATGGTAATTGATTTTGGAAATGGTTCGTTGTAAATTCCATTCCAGATTCAGACGGCTGTTTTCATCCTCTTTTAAACGCTGGAACTCTTTGATGAGATACAATTTAAAACTTGCCGAAACCCACGAGGCAAATTCAAAGGCAATATCTTTGTGGGCAAATGTACCACCATTTTTACCCAGTTTAGATACGATGCCTTTAGCGTTGACCGTTTCAATCCATTTGGTGGGGGAAAGCGTAAAAGAGTTACTTCCTGCTTCGTATAAAAAGGGGGCGAATTCGACCCCTTTAAAATCGGGGTTATTCAAACGCTCCCACAAACCCAAAAATTCAATCGTACCCCGGGAACGCATCCAGTTTTTAACCACATCTTTAGGTTCCGTAGCATTTTTAAACCTCGCAATATCCGTAAGCGAAATAAAATCTTCTTTATTGTCTTCGTATAAAACGATACCAATACCGTGTACCTCTATTTTCTTATTCTTTGCCATAACTACTCTTTATAAACAATAAAATTATAAAAAATAGCGCCTATATGTTATTCAGGTTCATTTTACTCCTTTTTTGGTTGATTACTTATTAACTGCCGCTGCTTTTTTGCCGGTTTTGTCAATAGAATAAAACTTGCCGTCGACATTTCTATTACCTATATTCTCTTTTAAAAAATAAATTCACAGTATTAAAAATCAAAAAATACAGCTTCTCTGTTTTATCATTACCTGAAATCGTTCCACATAAATTAACTTCGCATAGAAACAGCATCTTATGGCATTTTCCCATCACAGCGCTTCCCTACTCGATCTCAGTTCCTTACAAGATCTGCAAAACGCACGCGTAGCCTTGGTATTCACAGAATGGAACGATGAAATTGTAGCCGCGCAAATCAACGGATACGAAAAAATCGCTTCCGCGCTAAACGTAACGACTACAGACAAAATAGCCGTGCCGGGGAGTTTTGAATTGCCTTTTGCTTGCAAACAACTTTGGTATAGCTATGAGGGTAAAAATGAAAACGAAAAACCCGAAGCGCTTATCGCATTTGGTGCAGTGATAGAAGGAGGAACGCCGCATTTCAAATATGTCTGTAAAGCAGTAACGGAGGGCATCACGCATCTGAACCTGATGTTGCCGGTACCCGTCATTTTTGGTGTGCTTACCTTAAATAATGAAAAACAAGCCTGGGAACGACTGGGCGGAAAGCACGGACATAAAGGAGAAGAAGCGGCTATAACGGCATTGAAAATGATAGAACTTTGCCGAAAACTAAACGCCCGTGGGGAAGAATAAGAAACAGCCCGGCGATGATGGTTGCTATAAAAAAAGCAACACCTCAATACACATATTTTTTAACTCTTGCAAAAATGAACGTACAACTTTTTATTCCCTGCTTTGTAGATCAGCTTTATCCGGAAACAGCTATGAATATGGTGAAAGTGCTGAAAAAGCTGGGATGTACCGTGTCATATAATCCCAAACAAACCTGCTGCGGGCAACCTGCTTTCAATGCCGGATACTGGGAAGAAACAAGACCCGTAGCCAAAAAATTCATCAAAGACTTTGAAGGAGAAGACTATATCGTAGCGCCCAGTGGCTCTTGTACGGGTTTTGCTCGCAATTATTACGAACGGCTTTTTGAAAATACCGGCGAACATATTGCTTGCAACAAACTCACCAAACGCATGTATGAGTTTACCGAATTTCTGACGGAAGTGCTCCATGTAGAAGACCTTGGCGCTACCTTCAAAGGAAAGGCAACCTACCATGATGCCTGCGGCGCGCTGAGGGAATGCAAGATTAAAAAAGGGCCCAGAGCCTTGCTGGATAAGGTATCGGGACTGGAGCTGATAGAGATGAAAGAATGTGAAACCTGCTGTGGCTTTGGCGGTACGTTTGCCGTGAAATATGAACCGATTTCCATAGGCATGGCACAAACAAAAGTGAGCAGCGCTTTGGAAACCGGTGCGGAATATATGATCTCAACGGACGTGAGTTGCCTGATGCATTTGCAAGGCTATATTGACCAACATAATTATCCTATAAAAACCCTCCACATTGCCGATATACTCGCAAGCGGCTGGTAAGCCGGGCATGGGAGGAAACTGTAAATTGTATTTAATATACTATGCACCATAAAACAAAAGTGATCGCCACCGTAGGTCCGGCATGTAATACCTACGAAAAACTCCTGGAACTGGTAGAAGAAGGTGTAAATGTTTTTCGTCTTAATTTTTCGCACGGCAAGCACGAGGAGCACCTGCAAGTCATACAGCATATTCAAAAAATCAACAACGATTTCCCGTTCAACATCGCTATTCTTGCCGATCTTCAGGGTCCTAAATTGCGGGTGGGAGAAATGGAAAATGACGGGCTTATCCTTAACAAAGGAGACGAGTTTTATTTTACCAACGAAAAAAAAATCGGCACCAAAGACGGCATTTATATTTCTTACCCCAATTTCTACAGAGATGTACGTATCGGAGAAAAAATCCTGCTGGATGATGGAAAAATGGAGGTGATTGTTACCTATATCACCGAAGATCATAAGGTGAAAGTGAGTGTGCTGACGCCGGGTGTCCTTTTATCAAAAAAAGGGGTGAACCTTCCCGATACAAAAATATCCCTGCCTTCTTTGTCGGATAAGGACTTGAAGGATCTTGATTTTATCATCGAGCAAAAGATAGACTGGGTGGCGCTTTCCTTTGTCCGGAAACCGGAAGACATTGAACAGTTAAGAGCCATCCTTAGGGAAAAGCAAAGCAACGCCAAGATCATTGCCAAGATCGAAAAACCCGAAGCCCTGACCCATTTGCGAGAAATCATTCTTACTTCGGATGCGGTGATGGTGGCAAGAGGCGACCTGGGTGTGGAGCTACCGCTGGAACAAATACCCATGATTCAGAAAAGCATCATTCGCAAATGTATCCACAGAGCGAAGCCGGTGATCATAGCCACGCAAATGATGGAAAGTATGATAGACCGCACCAGACCCAACCGCAGTGAGATAACCGATGTAGCCAATGCCGTGCTGGAAGGAGCCGATGCCGTAATGCTCAGCGGAGAAACTGCCATGGGGCAATATCCGCAACTGGTGGTGCGGACCATGGTGAGCATCATTAACGAAGTGGAAAAAGAAGCGATTGTATATAACAGAAACCTGGTACCTCAATCACATTCCCCTTCTTTCCTAAGCGATGCCCTCTGCTATAACGCCTGCGAAATGGCAAGAGATGTAAAAGCAAACGCCCTTATAGGCATGACACAATCCGGACGTACGGGTTTTATGCTATCCAGCTACCGCCCCAGCTCGCCACTGTATGTATTTACCAAAATCCCATCGCTTATCAACCAATTGAGCCTTAGCTGGGGTGTGCAAGCGTTCTTCTATGATAAGGAAGAAAACCTGGATGCCGTACTTCAAGATCAGATAACGCTGCTGAAAGAAAAAAATCTGTTGAATATAGGCGATGTGGTAATCAGCACGGGGAGTACACCGGTAGCGGAACATTTACCTACCAATATCATTAAAATCACGAAAGTGGAATAGACAAAAACGGAAGTATGCCCCTATAAAAACCGGAAGGAATCAATACTCTTGTCCGCGGTAAAAGAATTTATACAGGTTGGCTCCTATTCTGTATTTAATCACATCATAGGTCAAAGCCCATTCATCCATTTGTGAATTGGTTACGTCATATACTTCCCCTTCGGAAAATAACCGCAGCATCCCTATCCTATTGATATAAGCCAGTGAATTATACTGCACCGTATAATTTTCCGGATAATAGCTTTCCAGACTGGTTACTTCGCCCTTATAAAAGGTTTTAAAATAACCGCTGGCATCTTCATAGGCTACTACGTAATCGCCTACTTTATACTTTGGCCGGAAAAAACCCAGCACCCGCACACTGTCCTCATAAAACACTTTGAAGTAACCGTCATTTGAAACATAAGCCACCACATTATCTCCTACCGCAAAGCTCTCCGGCGGAAAATCTTCTACGGTATATGTTTTTCCATTATTAAAAATTTTGAACACCCGGTTGACGTCCACATACGCTACGGTATTTCTTCCTACGCCAAAGCTGTTTACCGCATAATCTTCCTGTTGGATAATGACTCCCTGATAAAAAATACGGAATTGATTGGCATAATTATCATAGGCGATAATATTATCCGAAACTTTTACTACCTCAATGGCATTAGCCGCAAGAAAGTTTTCTATAGGGTAAATGCCCCCGTTGTAATAGGCTTTGTATTCTCTTCTTACCCCGTCTAAATAAAGCACTACGCTATCGCCCAAGTAATACTGCTCTACCATTCCCGACAGGTTTTTAACCACTCCTCCGTCAAATACATTCAGCGAATTGGCGTTGAGAAAGGTTACAAGATGATCGCTCACTTTAAATTCTCTAGTGAAGCCTGCATTCAACTGTTTCATGCCGCCGTTGTAATACACTTTGAAGGAACGCGAATTGTCAATATACGGAATCACGCTCCGCCCTATTTTCATATCCAGCGGACGCAGATAATCTATCTTTCGGATGGCGCCATCATCCCACACCATTACCTGGTTTTGCAGGTTTACATAGGCAGACAAAGGCTGTGTGAACGCAGTATGGCTTAGCACCATCCCTATAAACAGTAAAAATCGAACTCTTTTCATATTTAACTATGCCTTGGAAAAGTTTGTAAGATAAAATAAAAAAGCCAGCCTGAGAACAGACCGGCCCCTATAAACCCTATCACTATGAAAACTGTGGCGAAGGTAATAAAGAGAAACGAATTACACAATACTGACCGAGGGGCTTTATTTTTCTGCGGAAGAACATACTCGGCAGAAGCAATCATTTCATTTCCCGCACCGCCTTATGCCTTGCACACGTAACCAAATGATCATTCACCATACCGGCGGCCTGCATAAACGCATAACAGATGGTGGAGCCTACAAATTTGAATCCCCTTTTCTGCAAATCCTTACTCATTATATCGCTTTCCATAGATTTTGCAGGTATTTCGGCGGATGTTTTCCATCGGTTCACTAAAGGTTTATGATGTACAAACTGCCAGATGTATTGATCGAATGTGCCAAATTCTTTTTTAACAGCTATAAAACGCTGCGCATTGGTGATGGTGGCAAGTATCTTTAAACGGTTGCGGATAATGCCGGCATTTTGCATCAGTTCTTCCACTTTTGCCGCATCGTAGTTGGCTATTTTTTGTACATTAAAATGGTCGAAAGCTTTTTCAAAATTTTTACGCTTGTGCAAAATGGTTTTCCAGCTTAGTCCCGCCTGAAAAGCATCCAGCACCATAAATTCAAACAATTTCTTATCGTCATGCAGCGGTACGCCCCACTCTTCCGCATGGTATTTTATCATTTGTTCATCTTCGCCGGGCCAGGTGCAACCCTTTAACGCTGCTTTTTTATTGCTCATGCTGTTTTTACAATTTTTATAGCCTCGTGCAGCTCCAGTAATTGTTGCTCGCCGGTGATAAAATTTTTAAGGCTTATTTTCTGTTGCATCCGTTCTTCATCGCCTAAGAGCATGACAAAAGCGAGGTTCCGTTTATTGGCATATTTCATTTGTTTGTCAAATTTCGCCGCATCAGGATAGATTTCCGCAGGAATATTTTGGGCACGGAGTTGTTTTAATATTTGTAACGAATAGGTTTCATTTGCTCCGCCGAAATTCACCAACATCACCGTAGAGCCTGTTTCCAGTGTTTCGGGGAAAAGATGCAGTTCCTCCATCACATCATAAATTCTATCCACTCCAAAAGAAATGCCCACGCCGGATAAACCTTTCAAACCGAATAAACCCGTAAGATCATCATAACGACCGCCACCGCCTATGCTGCCCATTTTCACCGCCGTTGTAGTTACTTCCATTATGATGCCTGTATAGTAGTTCAAACCCCGCGCTAAGCAAATATCCACTTCTATATTTACAGAAGGTTTATCCGAAGCAATTTGTTGATGATAATGCAAGGTATTGCGCAGTTCCTGTACGCCTTGTAATCCTATTTCGTTGTTTGTTTCCTGCATCATTTTCTCCAGCACAGTTATTTTTTCTTCGTTAGTGCCCGTGATGGAAATTACGGATTGAATTTTTTCTATTCCCTCATAGGAGATGCCTCTTTGCTCCAGTTCTTTAGCTACGCCCGTCCATTCTATTTTATCCAGTTTATCTAAAGCAATGGTAATGTCCATCATTTTTTCGGGCATACCGGCAAGTGTGGCTATACCTGCCAAAATTTTCCGGCTATTGATTTTTAAGGTAGTTTGAGGTAATTGTAAACGATTGAATGCTTCTTGATAAATGCAAATCAGTTCCGCTTCATTGATAAGGGAAGAACTGCCTACTACATCGCAATCACATTGCCAAAATTCTCGGTAACGACCTTTCTGCGGACGATCGGCACGCCATACCGGCTGCATCTGATACCGGCGAAAAGGAAAAGCAAGTTCATTCTGGTGCATCACCACATAGCGGGCAAACGGGATGGTAAGGTCGTAACGCAAGGCTCGTTCTGTAACTACGGAAGAAGAATAGGGTTTTTCCAAAAGTTTAGTCCATTCTTCATGTAACCTGGTTTTATCGGCTTCTTTTTTTTCATGAAGTCCGTTATTAAGAATTTTAAAAATAAGCCGATCGCCTTCTTCGCCGTATTTGCCCATGAGCGTGGACAGGTTTTCCATAGAAGGAGTTTCCAATGGCTGATAGCCGTATAGCTCAAAAACGGTTTTTATCGTGTGGAGGATGTATTGACGCTTACGGACTTCAACCGGCGAAAAATCTCTTGTACCTTGTGGAATGGATGGTTTCATAATCGAAAGCTCAAAAATAAAGAACTTGTGCATTTTGTATTCGATCTATTGCCGGCTGCTTTTTTTCCACTTACTTGGCTATGACTGTGTATATTTCCTCCGGGTTATTTAATGGTTTTTCTCTCATAAACCCTTACCTTACGCACGTTTTAAAAATTTTTTATCAATGCTTACAACAGAAAAACAACAAGAAGTAAAGCTTGAACACGTTGGTATTGACGCAAACACTACTAAAATGTTGGAAAAAGTAAAAACAATCGCCGTGATTGGTTCCGGCACTATGGGCAATGGTATTTGCCATGTATTCGCGCAAAGCGGCTTTGCCGTTCACATGATGGACATCAATCAGGTGGCTATGGACAAAGCGATAGCCACGATTGGTAAGAACATGGATCGCCAGATAAGCAAAGGCACCCTTACGGAAGACGCGAAACAAGAAGCGCTCAGCAAGATCAAGACCTATACCGATATGGGTGAAGCCGTAAAAGATGCGGACATCGTGGTGGAAGCCGCTACGGAAAATATTGATCTTAAAGTGAAAATATTCCAACAACTGGATAATCTTTGCGACCCGCGCGCTATCCTTGCCACCAACACATCTTCCATTTCCATTACGCGTATCGGTTCGCACACCAAGCGCCCCGGAAAAGTTATCGGAATGCACTTCATGAACCCTGTACCGGTGATGAAGCTCGTAGAAATTATCAACGGCTATGCTACCGATGCAGAAGTAACAAACATCATCTATGCACTTACGAAATATATAGGCAAAGTGCCTTGTATCGTAAACGATTATCCCGGCTTCATCAGCAACCGTATCCTGATGCCGATGATTAATGAAGCAGTGCTTTCCTTACAAGAAGGTGTAGCAGGCGTAGAAGAAATAGACACTATTATGAAGCTCGGTATGGCACATCCTATGGGTCCCTTACAACTTGCCGACTTCATAGGCTTGGATACCTGCTATAGCATCATGAATGTACTGCACATGGGCTTTGGCAATCAAAAATATGCCCCCGCTACTTTGCTTGCCAATATGGTACAAGCAGGCTACTACGGCGTAAAATCCGGCGAAGGTTTTTATAACTATGAACACGGCACTAAAGAACTCGTAGTGAGCGCCCGTTTCAAAAATAAAAGCTGGAAAATATAACCGTCTTAAATAAAGAAAAACATGCAGCGACCGGGAATGTATCGGTCGCTGTTTTTTTTTGAATAGCGCTAGGAAATCAATTTCACAAACAGGCTTTCCATTCGTTTTACCGTTGTTTGAAAATCATAGTGCTCCAATACCGTTTGCTTGGCGAGCCGTATTTTTTCCTGCGCTTGCTGCGGGTGATGAAGGATGAAAAACAAATGTTGCTTAAAGCCTTCCACATCTTCAGGAGCGTGCAACCAGCCAAATCGCCCATCGTCCAGCAACGCCTTTGTGCCATCCGTACGAACACCTATAACCGGCTTTTCAAAATAAAAAGCTTCCAAGGTTACCAAGCCGTAGGTTTCGCCATGCGAAGCCATTGCAAACAAATCTATCGCCTTATAAAACAACGCCACCTCCTCGTGATAAGGACGAAAATGAACGCGTTCTTGCAGCCCGTATTGTGCGATTAAGGATTGGATATAGCGCATCCATTCCTCCCCTTCATAGGCAGTGGCGGCGCCCATGAGGAGCAAATGAATATCCGATTCGTTTTGGAGAGAAGCCATGACCTTAATCAGAAAATCCTGCCCTTTCTTAGGATCTATTCTCCCTAAAATGCCTATGAAATAAGCATCTTGCGGCAATTGAAGTTGCTGGCGCGCCTCTGCCTGGCTCTTATTGCCATGGAACGAATCAAACGACAATCCAACGGGTACAATGCGAATTTTATCTTCTGTTACTGTAGTTTTTTCAAGCGTTTCTTCTTTTAAATAAGCAAGCGGTGTGATCCAGAGATCAAGCATATCATAGCGCAGACGATGAATGAAATCCCGTTTCTTCACCCCCACTTTCATGTGCTGCTGATAAACGAGTTTTATTTTTTTTTGATAAAAACGTTTATAAAATGAAAGCGGCTGAATGTCTTTGTTATAGGGCGTAAACAAAAGAGAGAGCTGATGCGCTCTATTCCAATTTTTAATAATTGAAGCGGTGTTTTTTTCTTTTTGGTATTGCTGAATGGAAGAGACGGAAAATTCTTTTTTAGCAAGTTGATGCAATTTGCTTTTTTCATTCAGCAGAAAAAATAACTGCCAGCCTTTGAGCGATAAGGAACGGGCAAGTTGCAGCGTATATATTTCCAAACCGCCAAAGCCGGGCGAAGTACAAACAATGCCTATTTTTTTAGTCATGAATAAAAACGGTTTAATAGCGCTGCTTCCCTATAAAATCACAGCTTTGCCACAGGAATTTTTACATCATGATAAAATAAAAATTGCCAGTCATCTTTTCTTCCCTGTTCGGCGTATTGCTCGCGAAGTTGCATGGCTTTCTTGCCGTCATAGTCATATTTTGCAATGTATTTTATCTTCATCTGCTTGAGCTGAGGCGCTTCATCTCCGCCAAAAAATAGTTTATCCCTGCCATCGTCATAAAGAAAAACAATATGCTGCGGGCTATGGCCTCCACTATGGGTAAAGGATAGTTGCTCATCCACTTTTCCGGTTTCGCCCTCCAGCCATACTACCTGCTCCGAATGCAGCACCGGCGAAAACTCTTCGGGGATATAAGAACGCGAACGGTCGTTCATAGCCTGCTCGGCTTCGGGTTTGTAGATATAATAATTGGCTTCTGGAAACGAAGGAGTCAGGCGACCTTCCGCGTCATTGAAAGACATACCGCCTGCATGGTCTTTATGCAGATGCGACAACAATACTTTGGTAACATCTTCCGGCTGAAAACCATGTTGCGCAAGGTTTTGATGGATTTGCAACCTGCCGTTTACCTGAAAGCCTAAGCCGGTATCCAGCACGATGACATCCTTATCCGTAACTAAGAGAAAAGGCTGCACTTCTACCAGCAAAGAGCCTGTGGGGCGATCGGTAAGTATATCTTTTTCGGTATCGAAGGGATGAAATATTTTATCATGTCCTATAGTAAATACCCCTTCTGATAATGGAATAATCTGAACCATAATGAATCGGTAAAGTTAGCGTATCATCGCTTGCCTATCCGCATCCAGACGCAGTAAAATAAAAATAAGTATGCTGAAGGACAATAAGGAAGAGCCGCCGTAACTAAGCAATGGCAAGGTAATACCGATCACCGGCGCCAAGCCTATGGTCATAGAAATATTGATGGCAAAATGAAAAAACAAAATGGATGCCACGCAATATCCATAGATGCGGCTAAAGGCAGAACGCTGTCGCTCGGCTACATGCAGGATGCGCATCATCAACGCCAGATAAAGCCCCACAACTGCCAGGCTGCCTAAGAAACCAAATTGTTCGCCTACGGCGCAGAAGATAAAATCGGTATTCTGCTCCGGCACAAAATCATTTTTTGTAGAAGTGCCGTTCAGAAATCCTTTTCCCAGCAAGCCGCCTGAGCCGATGGCTATTTTCGATTGGGTAACGTTATAATCTGAAGTATTGGATGATTTTTTTACGGTGCCATCCGCTGTTTTTGCACGGTATTCTTCCGGCACATCCGTACCCAGCATCGAATAAATACGATCTACCTGATAGCCTTTCATCACATGCTTGAAGACAAAAGGAACGGCTACTTGCGAAAACAAAATACAAATGGCGCATACACCGGCCAGCGCCAGTTTGGCAAGGTGGTCGCGCTTCAAAGTTCTGCGCATAAAAAATCCCACCACCACCATCAATCCTAAAATAATATACAACAGCACAATGCGGTCTATCAGCAAACTGGCAAGGGTGAGCGCGATGAGCGAGAAGGCTATAATCAGTACTATATTAGGCAATCCCTCGCGATACATAACAAGGAAGAAGGAAAAATAAACCAAAGCAAGTCCTGTTTCATCTTGCAAAATGATAATGGCACAAGGCACCAGTGCGAATGCCGCGCCCATCAAGCGATGCCGCAAGGTGCTGAAGTTGGTTTCTGGGGAAGAAAGATACCTTGCTAACGCTAAAGAAGTGAATATTTTGCATACTTCACCCGGCTGAAACCGAAACATGCCTACGCCCAGCCATGAATGAGAGCCTTTTACATCTGCCCCTAAGAAAATAGTGATGACAAGTAAAAAAAGTCCGAAAGCATAAAATAGAAAGGCAAAGGAAGAGAAGAATTTACTGTCGGTGAATAAAATGATAAGTCCTACAAACAGCGATACACCCAGGAATACGGATTGCCGCATAAAGCTTTTACTCATCATAAAAGGAGATGGGTCGGTGCTGCGGTATTCTACCGAAAAAACGGAAAGCAGCCCTATAGCTACCAGCATAAAATACAGCAGCAGCGTGATGCCATCTACGCCGGTAAAGATTGTATGCTGTTTTTGTTTGCTCATGTAAAAATGTATGTTATTGGAATTTTGTGCCTGCCATCCGTTCAAAATATCTTCTCACCCTTATGGAATCTCGTACATACCGCTCCCGTTCTTCTTTTCTTTTCCGGGCAATGCGTAGTTCGTAGCGGATGCTGTCTCTGTATCGCTCGCCGGCTACAATTTTAGGCAGCAACGGGCTAATCAGATTGGCGTTCATCAATTTGGTTTCAAGATGTTTTCTTTTGGCGGAGATGGTATCATTCAGGTATTTTTCGATAATGAGGCTGGCGATAGGACCTGCCCAGGTAGCGCCATAGCCCGCATTTTCCACCATTACAGCCACTGCTATTTTAGGATTTTCCCGCGGAGCAAAGGCTACAAAAGCCGAGTGGTTTTGCATCTTCACCGCTTTGCCGTCTATAGCGGCTTTGTTTTCCACCGTACCGGTTTTGGCGCAGACATCTATGCCCGGTATTTGTGCTACTTTACCTGTGCCATGTGTTACTACGTCCTGCATTCCCATCGCTACGATGGCAAACGTACTGTCGGCAATGCGCGTTACCTGATGTTTTTGCAGATAAGGCAGCAGCAGGCTGTCTTGGGTATTGCCGCCTATGGATTTCACAAAATGCGGTGTATAGTAATAACCATGGTTGGCTATAATGCACATAGCATTTGCCATTTGCATGGGTGTGAGCGATATTTCACCCTGGCCCATGCCTACAAAAAGATTGGTGCAGGAATTCCAGGAGCCGTTGTACATGCGGTTATAAGTATTGCTATCGGGCAAGATTCCTCCTTTTTCATAGGGAATATCCACGCCGGTAGGATGTCCAAAACCAAAATTATAGGAATAGTCATACCAGGCTTGCAATCCTTTTTTTACCCCGCCGAATTTCTTGGCATCTTCTATCAAACGCATGATATGTACGAAATAGGAATTGCAGGAATTGGCAATCGCTAAACGAAGGTTGGCTGCGTGCCCGCCACCGCTGTGTGTGCAACCGATTCTTCTGCCGCAGGCATAATAACCACCACCGCAAGGATAGCCGAATGAAGGCGTAATAACCCCTACATCCAGCGCTATAAGGGCGGTCATAGGCTTTAACGTAGAGCCGGGCGGATAAGCGGCTTGTGTAGCACGATTATAAAGTGGTTTTCTATAGTCGTTGGTAAGGGCTGCATAGTTTTTGGAGCGTTCCCTTCCGCGGAGTAAATTGGGGTCGTAGCTCGGCGCGCTCACCATGCAGATAATGCCGCCGGTAGTAGGGTCTATAGCCACGGCGCTGCCCACCATATTTTTCATGAGCTTCTCTACGTATTCTTGTATCTCTGCATCCAGATATAGCTCCAGCGATTTGCCGGCCACAGCAGGGGTGTCTAAAGCTCCTTTTTTATACGGTTCCGTAAGCCGGTTATAATTATCTCTTTCAAAAAAATAAACGCCTCTTGTGCCCCGCAGCACTTCTTCATAGCCATTTTCCAAACCGCTCATACCTGCATAATCGCCCTGCACATAAGAGGAATAGCGTTCTCTTTTCAACATAGATGCTGACACCTCGCCTACATAGCCCAGCAGCAATCCCGCACTGGAGTTCGGATATTCGCGGGTGCTGCGCTCCAGTAGCTCAAAGCCGTCAAACAAATACATATTCTCTTTGAACTTTGCCGTTTGTCCGGTAGAAAGCTGCTCGATAAAGGTACCTGGGCGACGGTAGCCATTTTGCACAATGGAGCGATGCAGCAGCTTATTGTATTCCTCCTTACTGATACCCAACACACGGCAAAGCTCAGCGGTATCCAGCGTTTTACTGATTTTGCTGGGAGTAACCAGTAGGTCGAATGCAACACGGTTATAGAGCATGGTTTTTCCCTTGCGATCTATAATGGCGCCCCGCGGAGGATAGACAACCTTTCGGTAAATGGCTATATCATCTGCCATAATCTTGTACTTATCTTCAAAAAGCTGTAGAAACATCAGGCGCAGCAAAATGATGATTGCCGTAGCAATAAAAATGATTTTTACCACAAGTTGACGGGAGTTTGCCGCAACAGCCATTTTTCAACAGTTATATTTATACAGGAAATGTACCGAAATACAAACCTAATTGAGAAATTTCAAACCGAAAAATGGAAATTATGCTGCTCGCTCCGTTTGCAGGTTTTTCTAAAAAAATCAGGTAGAAATTTTGGTGAATTAAAACGGAAATGTACATTTGCATCCCATTTGCGGATGGATAGTTCCATGGTGTAAAGGTAGCACAACTGATTTTGGTTCAGTTAGTCTTGGTTCGAATCCAGGTGGAACTACAGAAACAATTTTAAACTCCTTGATAGTAAAGCACTTCAAGGAGTTTCTTATTTTCGGTTCCAACATAGTTCAACCAGCAAGAAGGGCAGAATAAATTTGCTAAACTTGTTGAGTTGTATCGTTTCTCAATCTTCGCACAAATTCAAAAAATTGGTTTTAGTGAGAAGAGAATTATATAAGAAGGTAAAAATTATTGACACTTGCAAACAAGCCCAACTTCCCGATCCCGAATTGATTGAAGAATTTGACAGTCTTTAGGCAATCGTTTTATAAAGCAAAAAAGCCACTCCTAACGAGCGGCTTTCAAAATTTTCAATTAAGAACAAATCACTTTGCCATTACCTAATCACTACTTATATCTTTTCAGATAGGTTCTTAATGGCTGAGAATATTCTTTTCCTCACCCATAATTCCTTCCGTACCGAAATTTTGCAAGGTTTCGATTTTTGCTTTTCTGTCATTCTCTATTTTATCCTGAAACATATCGCTCAAGGTAGGCGCAATCACCAACGAAACGATAGACATCAGTTTGATAAGAATATTCATGGAAGGGCCAGACGTATCTTTAAATGGATCGCCTACGGTATCACCGGTTACGGATGCTTTATGCGGTTCGGATTTTTTGTAATAAGTCTGTCCGTTGATGTCCACGCCTTTTTCAAAAGATTTTTTGGCATTATCCCAAGCACCACCGGCATTGTTTTGGAACATACCCATCAACACACCGCTTACGGTAGCACCGGCAAGGAAACCACCCAATACTTCAGGGCCAAATACAAAACCAATAATCAACGGAGAAACAATCGCAATAGCGCCTGGCAACATCATTTTTTTGATAGATGCATCGGTAGAAATCGCTACGCATTTATCATACTCAGGCTTGGCTTTTCCATCCATAATGCCCGGTATCTCGCGGAACTGACGACGCACTTCTTCCACCATCGCCATAGCCGCTTTACCCACAGCCGTGATGGCTAAGGAAGAGAAAATAAACGGAATCATTCCTCCTACAAACAAACCCGCCAGTACATCCGCTTTATAAATATCAATACCGTCAATCTTGGCAATGCCTACAAAGGCTGCAAACAATGCCAACGCCGTCAAAGCAGCAGAAGCGATCGCAAAGCCTTTACCCGTAGCCGCAGTGGTGTTCCCTACCGCATCCAGAATATCTGTTTTTTCACGTACTTCCTTAGGCAATTCACTCATTTCTGCAATACCGCCCGCATTATCGGCAATCGGTCCGAACGCATCAATAGCCAACTGCATAGCCGTAGTAGCCATCATACCGGCAGCAGCTATCGCCACACCGTAAAGACCGGCGCAGAGGTAAGAACCGTAAATACCGGAAGCCAGAATGATGATCGGAATCAAGGTACTTTCCATACCTACGGAAAGCCCGCCGATAATGTTGGTAGCATGACCGGTAGAAGACTGACGCACGATACTCATTACCGGACGTTTACCCATAGCCGTATAATATTCGGTGATGATGCTCATCAACGTACCTACTACAAGTCCTACGATGATTGCACCAAACACGCCATTCTTTGTAAATTCAAAACCACGCAGGTTCATCGTGTCGGGAAGGATATAGCTTACTAAAAAATAAGAAGCAATGGCAGTAAGAACGATGGAGCCCCAGTTGCCCATGTTCAGCGCAGACTGCACTTTGGCAGTGCTGAGACCGGCGCTTTCGCTGATGCGCACAAACCAGGTGCCTATGATGGAAAAAATAATCCCTGCACCGGCAATAAGCATGGGTAATAAGATAGGCGCCATGCCACCGAAATTATCTATAGAAGCCGTTTCACGACCGAGCACCATGGTTGCTAAAACCGTTGCTACATAAGAACCGAAAAGATCAGCGCCCATACCGGCTACGTCGCCCACGTTATCGCCTACGTTATCGGCAATCGTGGCAGGGTTGCGGGGATCATCTTCAGGAATGCCTGCTTCCACCTTACCTACAAGGTCAGCGCCTACGTCTGCCGCTTTAGTATAGATACCGCCGCCTACGCGCGCAAAAAGCGCAATGCTTTCCGCACCGAGGGAGAAGCCGGTCAATACTTCGATGACGCGCTCCATTTCTACTGTATGCACACCTGCGGGAGCAAAGGCATTATACAATACAATAAACACAGCGCCCAAGCCCAAGACTGCCAGCCCCGCTACGCCCATACCCATTACCGAACCACCGGTGAAGGATACTCTCAGCGCTTTGGAAAGACTTGTTTTAGCCGCTTCTGCGGTGCGCACATTCGATTTGGTAGCGATGCGCATTCCTATAAAACCCGCAAGGGCAGAGAATACCGCACCTACTACAAATGCGAGCGCTATGGACCAGTGCGAATTTTCATGTGAGCCGCCCATGATGCCCAGCAAAATAGCCGCGATGATTACGAAATAAGTAAGGATTTTGTATTCAGCTTTCAGGAAGGCCATTGCCCCTTCTGCTATGTATTTGGCAATTTCTTTCATCCGGTCGTTACCGGCAGGTTGTGCGCTCACCCACGAGCTTTTGATGAAGGTGTACAACAAGGCTACAATTCCAAAGCATGGAACCAGGTAGAAAAGTGAATTCATAAATATTATATAGCTGTTATAAAAGTGGCGCAAATATAGTTGTTTCACTTTAAAAAAGTTAAGGGAGGGCAAATATGGGAATTGCAAGGAAAACAGAGCCACCCTAAAAGCTTTTAGAATCTGAAACTTTGCTGTTTGGAATCTTTATGTATTCTTTCCTTTTTTTAACCCCGTTTTTGCGTGGGATTTAATAAGTAACATTTTAAAACCGTACAAAGATGGCATAAGAGTGAACCAGAGAATCGAGACTAAAGGTTTGACAAATAATCAGTACTTTTTTACATTTACATCTTTCTAAATTTTAAAAATTTATTCATCATGAAAAAGACATTCATTCATTCATTCATTTTGGTCATGCTGACATGTGCCTTTTCGCACCAAGCTCACGCACAGATTACCCAAATCCGAAACTATACAAGCTGCACAGTCGAAGTAACATTGGATTGCTATGAAACCTGTATTCATTATAGCAGCACTTCCTACATAGTACCGCCCGGAAAAATTGAGCCAGTCCTTACTTGTCCCTACAAAGTAGGCATAAACGATATAGTAGCTACGGTTTGCTATCAAAATGGCTGTAGCAGTGTCTGTGCACAGGTGGATTGCATGCCGTTAGCGGCAGGTTGCGGAGTAGGTACCAATATTGATCTTATGCCATATTGTACCCAATGTATTGGACCTTCGGGTACTACTATTAACGCAGATTATTTTCAAACCAGTCCCAGCACAGGAATACTTAGAATTTGGTAAACCAAAACGCTATAGATAATGGTCATGAAATTTAAATACAATAATGCTTATTTCATTATTATTTTATGGATGAGTATTCTTTTTCCGTCCTTACTCGCTGCCCAAACCATCGGCACACACGATTGGGCAAAGCGTGGCGGAGCCTGGGCTAAGATTATACCCGGCATGAGTGGAGGTGGAGATAATATAAAGGATATGGCAACGGATAAGTATGGGAATGTTTATGTATTGGCTCAAAGTGGAGGTAAAGTAAATATAGACGGCCATATAGCAGCGCCTGACAGCAATGCCAACTTCAGCCTGGCTTCCTGGGATTGTAACGGCACTTTCCGCTGGATGAAAATAATAAGCGGAATAGCCTGGGCAAATTACCTTGCGGTAGATACTTCCGAGGGAATATATATTGCTGGCGGCTATGGGGATGTTCTTGCTGCCGATACGGCATATTTCGATACGGATACCGCTATTGCCAATGCCCACATAGGGCTTTATATAATCAAATACGACAGCAGTGGGGTGATGCAATGGTTTAAGACCCCGGTAAATGTGGAAGCCGGCACGCCACAGGGAGCAGTTTCAGGATTATCGGCCGCTTCTAATGGCGATTTGTACTGGTACGCCTACCTGCCGGCCGGCGTTTATGATTACGGCACTTTTAGTGTAATGGGAGGCGCCCGGTACTGCGCAGTAAAATATAATGCCTCCGGCGTATTCCAAAGCAACACCTTGCTGGATATATCCTCTACCAAACTGCAAGGCAATACTACCGACGGTTACATGCAATTTACCAGAAATGAGCGCTCCGGAAGGTTTTATGCAGCAGGCACTTATTATCCAACGGTATTCGGCACCTTAACAATCGGCAACGCGTCCATGACAACGACATCCCCCACTGCATATTGGATATATGCGGCAGCTTTTAATGCAGCCGGTACCAATCTTTGGGTAAAGCAGGCAGACACCAACAAAAACAATAATGTAGCAAGTGCGGTAACAGACGGAGACGGCAACCTATACATAGCAGCCACCGGACGGGAAGGCACCGTATTTAACGGGGATACGTTAGTAAATGATCCTAATTATACCATCCCTTATAATACGCTTCCTTTTGCAGCCGCAATGGATAGCGCCGGCAATCGGCTGTGGTTCACAGGTTCGCAAGGCAATTCTGTTGCGATCAATGATATCGAATATTATAACGGGTTCGTTACCGTAGCAGGCTATTACGATTATAGTGCCGTTCTGGTTTGGGATAGCCTTCAATTATCTTCGCCTGCTCCGGGCAACGGCGCTAACATCTTCCTTTGTAAAATGAATGCTGCCACCGGCAAGACGATGGCTATAGATTCCATAAAGAGAAATGCACAATGGCCATTGCTAAGCGCAGATAGGAACGGGAATCTTTTCGTAGGTGGTTTTTTTTACAACCAGCTTGAGTTCGGCACTACCACGCTTTCCAAAATAGATACGGTAAAAAGCGCAACCGACTGGTTTGTGGCTAAATATAAAAACGTGAACTGTAACTGCAACTTGTTGCTTCCAGAGTTTACTGCCACAGCTACGAGCATAAGCACTATAAGCTTTTCATACACGGGGCAAACACCTTATACTTTCCTCTCCTGGAACTTTGGCGATGGCACTACACTTACGTCCAATCCTTCGCCTTCACATACTTATACAGCTTCCGGCTACTACCCTGTGTGTGTAACGGTAGTGAACGGCTGCGGCAGCAACACCATCTGCCATCGGGTGAAGGTAACGTTGCCCAATGCAGTAGAGGAATTAAGACAACATTCAGTGAACATCTACCCTAACCCCGCTGCTGACGTGCTTTACCTAAATCATATACAGCCTGACATAGTGGTGGAAGTGTATAATTTACAGGGGCAAAAACTGATGCGAAAAAGCCTGAATGAGGGTCAGGATGAAATGAATATACACATGCTGCCACAGGGCGTTTACCTGCTTCGCTTTACGGATAAGAGCGGAAGACAAACCATAAAAAGAATCGTAAAAGCATCACAGACATAGGCGTTTCACTTCAAAAAAATAAAGGCTTTCACGCTCATCGCTTTTCAATACCGTACGGTGTATAGGCAATTCTGTCTTTCACCACTTGTTCATACAGTTTTTTGCTTTCTTCCGGGCGAGGTAAGAGCTTGTGCCGGCAATGATAGGCTACAGCCATATTCAGTACGCCTTTTATCTTCACGCCATTCAGTCTCAGTCGAAATTCCACATCCGAATCTTCGCCGAACGTAGGCAGGCGATAGCGTTCATCAAAGCCGTTTATAGCCAATAAGGTGTTTTTATGCAAAGAAAAATTGGCGCCGAGCAAGCCTTTTTCTTTTCGGTTAAAAAACCGGCGCAACAAGGGGTTTTTAAAATAGATGCCGTATTTAAAATTGAAAAGTCGTGTACGCAAAAATGCGATAAACATCTTCACGGTAAAACCTGCCGATTGTAAGCATCCGTTTCTGATTTTTTCTGCTGTTAATGTCTGCGTAAGTTCTTCGGACAAGTCCACCCTTCTACCGGCAAGACAAGTATCCGGCGCGGCATTCAGCAAATGTTCTTTTACAAATTCGGGATGCGGAATGCAATCGCCATCCAAAAAAATAAGGTAAGGAGCGGTGGCGATAACTACCGAGCTGTTGAGTATTTTATTCTTTCGGAATCCTACGTCTTCCTGCCAGTTGTGGATGATGTGTAGGGGTGATCGGGAGCAGATTTCCTTCAATCCGTTCACAAATGCGTCCTCCGACCCATCGTCGGAAATAATGACTTCAAAATCTTTTTCCGTTTGCATTTCCAGTCCTGCCAGCACCAGACGAAGAAATGCCAGCTTGTTGTAAACCGATATAATGATGCTGGCTTTAGGCATTATTCTTCATTTACATAAACCCGCTTCACGCGCTGTGAGATACCGGTCATGATTTCATAAGAAATAGTGTCTGACCACCGGGCAAGCTGTGTTACCGGCAGTTCCGTACCGAATACAATCACTTCATCGCCTTCCTGTGCTTCGGAAATATGCGATACATCCACCATGCACATATCCATACATACCGCGCCTATAAGCCTCGCCGGTTTTCCGTGTATCAACACATGCGCTATGCCATTGCCCAATGCCCGCGGATAGCCGTCTGCATAGCCGATACAAATGGTGGCGATGCGTGTATTTTCTTGGGTAATGCCTTTTCGTCCGTAGCCCACTGTTTCTCCGGCATTTACTTCTTTGATTTGTGCAATAGTGGTTTTTAACGTGCTTATTTGTCTCAGTTGGGATTGCAACATACCGCTTCCGTCAATTCCATACAGCCCAAGACCGAGGCGCACCATATCGAAATGCAGGTTTTTATGCCGGGCTATAGCCGCCGAATTACACAAATGACGAATAGGCAAATAACCCAGAGCTGCGGCTATGGCATCGCTCATTTTTATAAAATTGGCTGCCTGCTCTCCGGTAAAGCTGTCAAAAGAAAGGTCTTCGCTGGCGGCAAGATGGCTGAATACACTGGCTATTTTTATTTGCGGCGCTTGCCGGATGAGGGAGAGTATTTCCGGTAATTCTTTTTCTACAAAACCCAGCCGGTGCATGCCCGTATCCAGTTTTATATGCACCGGATAATCGGTAACCATCAATGTCTCCGCCATGGCAAGAAAAGCTTTCAGCGAATTCATACTGAATATCTCCGGCTCCAGTTTCCACGCTATCATCCGGTCAAAAGAAGAAGCATCGGGGCTCATCACCATTATAGGCATTTTAATTCCTGCTTTCCGCAGCGTTACGCCTTCATCGGTATAGGCCACGGTGAGGTAATCCACGCCGGCGTACTGAAGCATGTGTGCTATTTCAAAACTGCCGCTGCCATAGGAAAAAGCCTTCACCATCGCCATGATCTTCACCCTGCTTCCTACCGCCTGCCGAAATACATTGAGGTTGTGAATAAGGGAGGAAAGATTGATGGATAAAACCGTCTGGTGTACTTTCTGCTCCAGCAGTAAATCAATTTTTTCAAATTCAAATGCACGCGCCGCTTTCAAGAGAATAGCTTCATCTCTGAAATGGATAAGATGCATCTTATGCAGCAGTTCGTCGGTGGATTTAAAGAAAATACTTTTCAGTTTTTTATGCGCTGCAAAAAAATGTTGATGCTTATGCAATGCCGGGCCTACGCCTATAAAGCGTTGTACATTTTTCTTTGCTATCAGCTCTGCCACATCCTGATACAAGTCGGCATCCGCTTTGCCCATCTGAAACATATCGGAGAGGATAACGGTGTGCTGATCGTGCTGTTTTTGCTGTTCCAGGAAATCCAGCGCTATTTGCAGAGAAGTGAGATCGGAATTATAAATATCGTTGATGATGGTGCAGTCATTGATGCCCTGGCGCAGCTCCAGCCGCATGGCTACGGCGTGCAATTTTTCCATGTGCTCTGCGATGGCGGCAGGCGCTATGTGCAGCAACAATAACGTGCACCAGCAATGAATGGCGTTTTCAATAGATGCCGGGTCGGAGAAGGGAATGGTAATGCTGATGGTTTCACCCTGATATAGGGCAGAGATAACGGTCTGGTTTTTTGCCGATTGGGTGGAAATTATTTTCACATCCGCATCATGCTTATAAGACCAGGTAAAAAGCTGCATGGCTCCTTTATCATCTCCCTGTAGTTGATTCCGGTATTGAAGGATGGCTTCATTCACATCCATGTGATCGCTGCAATAAACCAGTTGTTTTACATGCCTGAACAGAAACAGTTTTTCATTTACCTTCTGCCGTTGATTGAGAAAGCCTTCGCTATGCGCTTCTCCGATATTGGTAAAGATGCCGATAGTAGGTTTGATGATGGGTTCGAGTTTTTCCATTTCGCCGGTCTGGGAAATGCCTGCTTCAAAAATGCCTATATGATGGCGTTCATTCATCAACCATACGGAAAGCGGCACGCCTATCTGCGAGTTGTAGCTGCGCGGACTTTTCACCACGTCCAGTTCTTCTGCCAGCAATTGATACAGCCATTCTTTCACCACCGTTTTCCCGTTGCTGCCCGTAATACCGATGACGGGAACGGAGAATTGCTTCCTGTGTGCTGCGGCTATTTGTTGCAGTGCTTGTTGTGTATGTGTTACCTGTAGAAAATTGGCATCGGGGAAATGATCAACCGCTATAGGCCTTTGTACTAAAAAATTGCGGACTCCTTTTTCATAGGCTTCCGCCACAAAATCCTGCCCATCTCTGCGGGGAGTGGAAAGGGCTATGAACAAAGCGTTTTCCGGGTCGGCTATTTTTCTGGTATCAATAACCAGTTCTTCTATACCGGCATCCGATGCTTGCTGTAGCCAGACGGCATTCGTCCATTTTGCTATTTGCGCTATTGTGTTCATGTCTATTTTTTACCTTCCCAGCCTACTACATCCACCGTAGGATCTGCCTGGTAAAATTCGTATGCTTTACGGAAAACTTTATCAAACGTAAAATCCTGTATCAGCATCGTATCTTTATAATTATTGCCAACGGCATAGTAGCGATCTGCGTCATAGCCCACCGGCACTTCACGGTGTCTTGCGGGGTCCATGTTTTTACTGCGCTGGTTTTGCGGCATCCAGTAAATATCAAGGCGCTGGTGTTTTCCTTTTTGGGTAGTGAGGTCTATGCTGCATTTCAGCGGCAGCGTGCTGATAACGCTGTCTAAACCCACTTCTCCGTTAAGGTAGCCTTCGCATACCAGGTTTTCAAAAAAGCTTAAGAAGAGTTTTACTCTTCGTTCATTGAGGGATTGGGTGCCTATAACGCCGGGGTCTGCCGTCAAATTTATTTTTTCGCCGGTAACGGCTATGGAAAAGGAATTAAGCGGTTCATCCGGGTAGGTAACGGAAGCGGTTTTTATATCTTCCGCTTTGAAATCCGTAACCGTTCGATCCCTCCAGTTCATCATATCCGTAGTATAGCGCGATTTCAGCAGCCCTGTATAAGAGCCCACTTTCACCACGTAGGATTTATCGGCGCCTTCCATCAGCATCGAGGTTCCTTCGTAGTTATGCACTTCATTGCCTACATAAAATACTTTCATTTTTTTACCGGCTCGGTCATACACTTCCACTTTAATACCGTTGCCCGCGAGCTGGGTGATGACCCTGTTGTGTGCGGATTCCGGCGTGGGGTATATAGCCTGCTGAAGACGCAGGGTAGTCAGCAAGGTATTGAGTGTGGAAGGAAGCGGTTTGTAGGCCTTGTTGAGTATCCATCCGCTGTCGGTGCGGTTCAGCAAAATACTTTCACCCGAAGCATGAGAAAGAAATAAGGTGCCGACCATAGCCGTATCTTTTATTTGAAATCCCGCTTCTTCTTCGGGAAAAGCAGCTTCTTTTTTATTGAACACGAAGAAATAAACGCCGCCGCCAAAAAGAAGCAGGAAAAATAGGTATAAGAGTGTCTTTTGCATTTGCTTGTTTAAAATAAGAAAAAATCAGTCAGTAATGTTAGCCCTTCGTTTCGTAGCGCCTTTTCCTGAAAAACAGATAAGCGGAGGCAAATACCAATACCAGCACTACGGGAACGACCACATTCACCATTTGCCATTTTGTTTTTTCCGCTTCCACTCTCTTGGCATCCAGCAGGCGCAGCTTCAGGTCTTTGGAACGCGCTTCCAGCATACTGTTGGGGTCGGTAAGGTATTCCAGACAGTTGAGCAGGAAGTTTTTATTGGCAAAAAGATTTTGAGTATATCTCCAGTAACCCATTTCCTCCATGCCGGTAGTTCCCGTCATATCGTTCAGGAACATATCGCCATCTGCTATTACAATCATCTTCGTAGTGGTATCGGTAAAGGCTTTGAAATGGTAATTTAAGGAATCATTCAACACTTTTAAAAAATCAGGCGCCATACGGTTTTGAAACAACGAGTTGAAGCGTCCTTCTATCAGTACGGCAACGGGGCGGTAGGGTTTGTTGAAATATTTGGTTTCGGGCTGGAAGCGAATCATATTCAGGCTCACGCGCACAGGCGAAGGATCGGAGCGGCTGTATTTTGAAGATTCCAAAAGAATGGTCTTGGTATTATTCGTTTTGTCTATGGTATCTATGCTGCTCACAAAACGCCCCATCACGGCATCCATATTTTTTACAATAGGATGTGGGGAAGTAGGAAGAAACACCGGCAGAAAGGTCCAAGGTCTTAGCTCTATCTGCGGCTGTCCGTTGGATAAAGTACCGGTGATAAGCGGCACGGGGTTGCATTGCTGCGCGTCTTCTATGAGGTCGTTGTTGATGCGCACACCGTATCGAAACAGTTGGTCGTCTATATTCAGCGCAAAATCGGTGGTGATAAACTGTCCTGTTTTTTGCAGGGTATCTATAGGCGTTTGCAAAGGATCTATCGCCCAAAGCACTTTCCCGCCGCGCATCACATACTGGTCTATTTTAAACTTATGTTTTTCGGTAAAGGGCGTGGTAGGTTTGTTGAAAATGATGGCATCATAGTGATTGGGGATGTAATAATCAAAATCAATATCCAGGGTATCTACACGATATTGCTTACTAATGGTGATGAGCATATCATGGGTATTGGCGCCGAGGGGTTCGCCATTTCCCAGCATATAAGCCAGTCGTGGTTTGGCGTCGCTTTGCAGGTGGTGAATGGCGCTCGCCAGTTTGTATTCCAGCAAGGTTTCGGAATAGTTGAGCACTTGCATAGGCGACATGCCGAAATGGTTATCCAGCAATCTTACCGGTTGTTCTTTACCATTATAGCGCACCAGTGCATAGGGATAGATGACTTGCTTGGAGGAGTTCTGTTTGTCTTTCACATTTAGCTCCACCGGTTCTATTCCTTTTTTGAAAAGCGCTTCCATCACCCTACCCCGCTCTGTTTCATCTATATTTTCAAAAGGGTCTTTAAAATGAAATTTCAAATGAGTGCCTGCATAATTTTTAAACGATTGCAGTTTTTCGCGCGTGGCTTCCCGTAGCCTTTGAAAACCCGCAGGCAGTTCTCCATTTAGATATACTTCTACCACCACCGGCTGTTGTGTAGCCTTTAGCATACGCTTGGTAGCCGGGCTGAGGGTAAATCGTTTTTCGCGGGTGAGGTCTATTCCCGTATGAAAACGAGCGGCAAGAATATTGACCAGCACCAGGATCACCGCCAGGATGACGATGCGTAGTACGGCTTGTTTCTGTTGCTGTGCGCGTTTTACAGATGTCTGTTTCGTTTCTGACATATAGCTTCAAAAATCTCTTACTTTGCGGTATCCCACGTACGGCGGTTGAGCGAAAGTCTTGTCAATGCAATAAATAATGTAATGATGGAAATAAAATAGACCACATCCCGTGTATCTATAATGCCTCTGCTAATCGAATTATAGTGAAAGGACATGCCGACCATACTCAGGTAATAATCCAAACCTGCGGTAAATGCAGGCAACTGGCTGAGCGATTCAAAGCCGAGGTATAAAATAAAATTAGCAAACAACGCGATAAGAAAACCCACAATCTGATTGCCGGTAAGTGAGGAACAATAAATCCCTATAGCCGTAAAGCTCGCCGCCAGAAATATCAACCCTATATAAGAGCCGGTGATGCCGCCCGTATCCAGATTATCACGCACCGCAGAGAGGCTGTCTATAGTAATAATATAAATAAGCGTAGGCAAAATGGCGAAAAGCACCAATGCCAATGCAGCAAAATATTTTCCGAGAATAATGTCCGTATCTTTCAGCGGCTTGGTGGAAAGCCATTCAATAGTACCGCCTCTGAATTCATCGGCAAAAGAACGCATGGTAATAGCCGGTATTAAAAACATCAAAAACCAGGGTGCGTATTCAAAATATTTATCCAGCGTAGCATAGCCATAATCCAGAATGCTGGTGGAAGGAATGATCCAGAAAAATAGTCCGCAAAAAACCAGAAAAGCCAGAATGGCTACATAACCTACAATAGAACTGAAAAACGAATTGATTTCCTTAAAAAATATACTTCTCATAGGTTTGCCGTAAGAGGCGCAAATATAGGAAAGCCCAACCAATAGCGATACGGAAGGCGCAAGGATATGTGTTAAATATGACAATAACACTTGTTTAGCGAATACAAAAAGCGGCAAAGCCTATTTTTGACCCGCGGAAACCATGCTCCATTGAAAAAATCAGAGAAATATTTTTATAACTCCAAAACGCTTCGTTTTGAAAAACTGGATACACCGCTTCACATCAAACTGATACGCGCATTCGGATGGTTCTCCGCCCTTGCCGTTGCCGCACTTCTGTTCCTGTCGGTGGCTTTCAAGTATATAGATTCGCCGCAGGAAAAAAATATGCAGCAGGATATGGCTAAAATGGAGCACCGGTATAGCCTTTTGCAAACACAAATCAAAGAACTGAACCGGCAACTGGAAGAGCTCGAAAACCGCGATAACGATATTTACCGTTCCATTATTGAAACCGAACCCATCTCCGAAGCTGCCCGCATAGGCGAAGTACATAGCAATATTGACTGGGATCAATACAAATACCGCAATGCCGATGAACTGATGACCGAGCTGCAAAAAGAAATAACCGCCTTGCACCATCGCCTGCAAATGCAGAAGGTTTCCTACGATACGCTGCAACAGCTTATAGCCAGTAAAGAAAAAATGCTTGCGTGCATTCCGGCAATACAGCCTGTTTCCGGACGCACGCTCAATCATATCGCTTCGGGCTTTGGCTATAGGATTGATCCGATTTATAAAACACCCAAGCTCCACACGGGTCTTGACTTTGCCGCTGCTATAGGCACGCCTGTTTATGCTACTGCCGATGGCAGAATAGCGCACTGCGGCTATGATGATGGCGGATACGGACATCATGTAATCATCAACCACGGCTATGGATATGAAACCTTGTACGGACACATGGTGCGCATTAAAGCCAAGCAGGGAGCGCACATCCGTCGCGGAGAAGTGATAGGATGGGTAGGCAACACGGGCAAAAGTACCGGACCGCATCTGCATTATGAAGTAATCCGCAACAAAGAAAAAATTGACCCGGTACATTTTTTCTTCAACGACCTCACCGCCCAAGAATATGAAGCTGTACTGAAAAAAGCTGCGGCAGGCAATCAGTCTTTTGATTAAGGAGAATGATTTTCCTGTCTTGTCCACCCTATTCTTTGTCTATAACGAACCATTTTTTTCTCCTCTATAATGCTGTAATTATACTATACAAAATTTGTGTTCGCTCATAGGAAAACATTTGAGAAAGCAAGCCCTCACGACGAACATTATCCCATAAAAAAAGCCCCCGCATAGGCAGGAGCTTTTGTATTAAAAAAGCTATAGTTTACCACACTTTTGCACGCTGCTCTACAGGTTTGTACATTTTATCTCCTTCTTTCACATGGAAGGCTTGGTAAAACTCTTCCATATTGCTCAAAGGTCCGTTGCAGCGCCACAGATTGGGTGAGTGCGGGTCGGTAACGATGCGCGAAGCTATTTCTTCGGGGCGGGTGTTGGCTCTCCACACCTGTGCCCAGCTTAGGAAGAAACGTTGGTCGGGCGTAAAGCCGTCTATCTTCATATCGCTTTGTCCTTGTTTGGTTTTTTTGAAGGCTTCATAGGCAATGGCCAGACCGCCGAGGTCGGCAAGGTTTTCGCCCAAGGTCAGTTTACCATTTACATGCGTGCTGTCCAGCACGGTGTAGCCATCAAATTGGCTTATAACTACATGGGCTTTTTCATCAAATTTTTTGGCGTCTTCCGGTGTCCACCAATCGTTAAGGTTACCGTCCGCATCGTACTGACGGCCCTGGTCGTCAAATCCGTGTGTCATTTCATGTCCTATTACAGCCCCTATGCCGCCATAGTTTACCGCGTCATCTGCATTTTGGTCGAAGAAGGGATATTGCAAGATACCGGCGGGGAAAACGATTTCGTTGAATGCAGGGTTGTAGTAGGCGTTTACCGTAGGCGGTGTCATTTGCCATTCGGTTTTATCCACGGGTTTTCCGAGTTTACCGATCATATAGCTGTATTCGAAGGCAGCGGCGGCGGTTATATTTTTAAAATAGTGATTGCCTTCTATTTCCAGTGCATCATAGTTTTTCCATTTGTCGGGGTAGCCTATTTTTTTCATAAATGTGTGGAGCTTGGCAAGTGCTTTTTGCTTGGTAGCGTCGCTCATCCAGTCCAGTCTTTTGATGCGTTCGGCATAGGTTTCTTGCAGGTTGTTCACCAGCTCCATCATGCGTTGTTTGGCTTCGGGTTTGAAATGCTTGTCCACATACATTTGCCCCAGCAATTCGCCTATGGAGCCATCTACAACATTCAACACACGTTTCCAACGGGGTTTTTGTTCTTCTTGTCCGCTGATGGTTTTACCGTAAAAATCAAAACGAGCTTTGTCTATATTGCTTGCCAAGTACGGCGCGGCATCATTGAGCGTATGAAATTTCAAGTATTTTTTCCATACTTCTATAGGCGTAGCTTTCAGTTGCTTGGATACTTCTTCAAAAAACTTAGGCATGGCTACGATACAGGAATCCTGCGATGCGATATTCATGTTTTGAAACAGCGATTTCCAATCCATATTCGGAGTCAGTTTATTCAGTTGGCCTAAGCTGTATTTATTATAAAGTTTATAGGGATCACGCATTTCCACACGGGTCATGGATGCTTTTGCAAGCGTTTCTTCCAGTTTATAAATGGCGGCGGCATCTATTTCCGCAGTAGCCTTTTCTTCTCCCATCAACTCCAGCAGGGTAACGAGGTATTTTTTATACGCTTCGCGAATTTTGGTGCTCCGTTCATCCGTATTGAAATAATAATCCCTATCCGGCATACCCAATCCGCTTTGGTAAAATTGGGCGATGGTTTTGGTTACGTTTTTATCATCCGGCCCTACATAGAAACCGAAAAGCTGTCCGTTGCCGTTCGTATAGCCTTTGGCGATCAGGTCTATAATTCCTTTTGCATCGGTTACGGCATCTATATTTGCAAAATCTTCTTTGAGTGGCTCGATACCCGCCTGGTCTATAGCCGTGCTGTCCATACCGCTCCTGTAAAGGTCGCCTACTTTTTGGGTAGCGCTACCGGCAGGCGCATTTTTAGTAGCGGCGGCTTCATTCAGCAATTCATGCAAGGCTTTATAGTTATTTTCCTGCAATTCGTTAAAACTGCCCCATCGTGTTTCTGTGCCGGGTATAGGGTTGTTTTTTAACCAGGTGCCGTTAGCATAGAGAAAAAAATTATCACCCGGTTTCACGGTGGTGTCCATGTTCTTAGGGTCGAGCAACACCCTTGTTTCTTGGGTATCCAAAGAACCGGATTGATTGCCTTCTCCGCACGATGCCAACGCGAGGGTGGCTACAGTGCCCGTAAAAATGAAATGTCTGAATTGCATTATCAATAAAATTTTGGATGGCAAATGTAGGGATAATGCTTTTGTAAGATAAATACAAACAGCGTTAAAAAAAGCGGGATTTTAGAAAGGATAAAACAGCATTTCCTTTCTTCCTGCCTATAAAAACCAAGTAACCGCCGAATCAACTATCTTTAAAAAAACAAAAAAACGATGATGCGGATAGCTGCTTTTATGATTACGGCGCTGACCATCGCAATGGTAGGAGCATTGGATAAGCCCTGGGGTACTGTGCCTGCTTTAGGACGGCTGCTCGACCCCATCAACGGTTGGGCGGCTAATGCCGAAAGCGTGAAGGGTGATTTCAACAAAAAACGTACATTGGAAAAACTGTATCAGCCCGTGCAGGTATGGTTTGAAGACCGCAGGGTGCCGCATATCCGCGCGCAAAACGACCATGATTTATACTATACCTTAGGCTATGTTCATGCTTATTTTCGCCTGTGGCAAATGGATTTGCAAACCCGCGCCGCCGCAGGAAGATTGGGGGAGGTGGTGGGAGAAAAAATGATAAAGGACGCCGCAACCGGTAAACCTAAAAACATCATTTTGGAAATGGACCGGGCGCAGCGCCGCAAAGGAATGGTCTATGGCGCTGAAAATTCCTTGAAAGCCATGGAAGCCGAACCGCAAACCAAACGGATCCTCGATGCCTATACCGCGGGCATTAATCAATATATCCAAAGCCTTTCCTATAAAAATCTGCCGCTGGAATATAAGCTGATGAGCTTTGAACCCGAACCCTGGACCAACCTGAAATGCGCCCTGCTGATGATGGCTATGGCTGACGACCTGACGGGCTATACCGAAGATTTTCAGCTAAGTGTATTAAGAGAACAATTGCCCCAAGAAGATTTTGACTATCTCTATCCGCTACGAACGCCGGGCAGCCTTCCCGTTATTCCCGAAGGGACAAAATTTGAAACACCAAGTATGGAAATACCGGAAGTGCCGGAGGGCAATTTATGGACGCAGTTTACTGTGGATAATCGAAAATCGAAGAACGAACATTCCCAATTGTTACCCACTGACCACCGCCCCACGGCAACCGGTATCGGCAGCAACAACTGGGCGATCGGCGGCAGCAAAACCCAAAGCGGAGCACCCATTCTTTGCAACGACCCGCATTTGGGATTAAACCTTCCTTCGCTATGGTTTGAAGTGCAATTGACAGCGCCGGGGATCAATGTTTACGGCGTTTCGCTACCGGGTGCGCCGGGCGTGATTATCGGCTTCAACGACAGCATTTCTTGGGGACTCACCAACAACTACCGCGATGTAAAAGATTTTTATGAAATAGAAAAAATAGACAACAACTCTTATCGTTTCGACGGGAAGCAACTGCCTTTTGACAAACGAATTGAAATCATCAAGATAAAAGGAAAACCGGATTTTATAGATAAAATAAACTACACCTTGCACGGGCCGGTATGCTATGATGAAACCTTTGACGACCCTTTAAAATCGGGGAAAAATATAGCACTCACCTGGATGGCGCACCGCGGTACGAATGAATTGCGCTCTATTTATTTATTGAACAAAGCAAAGAATTACGAAGAATTTACGGATGCGCTCATGTACTTTCAATGTCCGGCGCAAAACTTTGTATATGCTGACCGCCAAAACAATATAGCCATGTGGGGGCAAGGGCAATTTATCAATAAATGGAAAGACCAGGGTCGCTATGTGATGAAAGGAAATACAAGCGCTACGCTTTGGGGCGAGGACATACCGATGCGCGAAAACCCGCATGTGCTGAATCCGCCGCAGGAATATCTGGCTTCTGCCAATCAGATGACGACGGACAGTACTTATCCGTATTGGTATAATGGATATTTTAAGGATTTTAGGGCGTGGAGGATAAATGAAATGTTGAAGGAAATTTCAAAAACTAGTGTGAAAGAAATGAAAGAAATGCAGAATGATGTTCGTTCATTTTATTTTGAAAAAGTTGCTCGAAGATTAGATGAAATTGCGAATGGAAGAGATGAAGAAATACTTAATTCTATTTTATGGTTAGGGGATTTAGAAGCAAGTGAACGAAAGTCAACAAATTTTCAAACCATAGTGTCATTAGTTAGTAAAAACATTTGGGAAGATGAATTTACCAACATCTCACAACCCTTATTTCCCAAAGAAGAACGAACTATGCAGCTTATTCTTACAGATACCGCTTCTAAATTCTACGATGATAAACGCACAGAAAAAATTGAAACACTAAAAGACATCGTCCAAAGAAGTTTTCAGCAAACAAAAGACAGCCTCGACAAACTTCAAAAACAACTCGGCACACTTGAATGGTACAAAGTAAAAGGCACACAGCTCACACACCTTGCTAAGATAGACGCGTTCAGCTATAAAAATTTAAAAATCGGCGGATGGGGCAATACCATCAATGCGGTAAAGAAAACACACGGTCCTTCCTGGCGGATGATCGTAGAAATGGGTAAGGAAAAAATAACCGCCTATGGAGTTTATCCCGGTGGGCAAAGCGGAAACCCCGGGAGTAAATTTTATGGAAATTCTGTAGATAGCTGGGTGGAAGGAGAATACTACGACCTGCTGTTTTTACCGGCTGATGCAAAAGAAAAATCGGAAGAGATAAACTATGTGTGGACCCTTACGAACTAAGACTGAAATGAAGCAAGAGCGCTATGGGAAATGAACACCATCATCATCACAAAACAGATAATATTCGCGCAGCGTTTTTTATCAACCTTTGCTTTGCCGCAGTGGAGATGGTGGGCGGCTTTCTTACCAACAGCGTAGCCATTTTATCCGATGCGCTGCATGATTTAGGAGATAGTTTTTCCCTCGGTATAGCCTGGTATCTGCAACATCAATCTGGCAAGCCCGGTGATAAGGTTTATACCTATGGTTATAAGCGTTTTTCGGTATTGGGTGCGGTCATTACCTCCATCATTCTTATTATCGGCTCCTTGTTCATCATCCAAGAAGCAGCGGAGCGCATCTTGCATCCGCAGCCTGCCGATGCACGCGGGATGATTTTGCTGGCTATGCTGGGACTTGTTTTTAACGGTATTGCTTTGCTGCGGCTACGCAAAGGCAAAAGCATCAATGAGCGGGTGGTATCGCTCCATTTTCTGGAAGATGTGCTGGGCTGGATAGCGGTATTAATAGGTGCGGTGGTGATGTATTTTTTTGAGGTGCCGGTTCTGGACCCGTTGTTGTCGCTGGGAATAGCCTGTTTTGTATTGTTCAATGTCTATCGCAACCTGAAGCCGGCTTTGCGCATTGTGCTGCAAGGCATACCCGATCCCCATCTGGAAAAACAAATACGCACTATTCTTTCCGGTTATAAAACGATACAAGATGTTCATGATTTTCATCTCTGGTCGCTGGACGGAGAGCATAATGTAGTGAGTATGCATATAACTGTGGGAGAAAATATCAGCATCAAAGATGCGGAGCATTTAAAAGAACAAATCAAGCTGGATTTACAATCGCTGCATGTATTGCATTCTACTATAGAAGTGGAATATAAACCGCATTGCCATTCATAAACGATATCTGCGTATGCAAGAAAGCCCCGGAAACGGAGCCTTCTTTTTCATAACCAACCATCAAAACCCATTCATCTGTATTTTTAGCTAACGACGACCGCCTCTTTCCACACCACCGCGTTGCACAGGGGCAGATTGTCTGGGAGTCGGTACCGAGCGCTGTTCCATACGTTGTGGTTTCGGGCGGCGCCATTCTCTTTGCGGTGCTTGGCGGGTGGGACGTTGCTGTACCTGTTGCTCACGCAGCCGCTGTTGCTGTTGTGCTCGTTGCTGTTCTTGTTGCGCCCTTTGCTGACGTTCTACACGGGCTTGTTGTTCCCGTAATTCCCGTTGCTGTGCCTGTTGATGCTCCCGTTGCACACGAATTTGCTGCTCCCGTTCCGTACGTTGACGGCGTTCTGCTTGTGCTTGTTGTTCGCGTACTGCACGCTGTTGGGCTTTTTGTTGTTCCTGTTGCATACGTTCCCGGTTCGCTTGTTGCTCCCGTTCGTTGCGGGCTTCGGTTTGTCGGGCTGTATTTACGGGGGCGGTTTCTCTGGTACCGCGTTCAATCGTTCTTTGAGCATTATTCCTTTCGCTCGTTCTCTCTACGGCGGTATTACGAGCGGGTGCGGCTTTTTGTTCACGTTGGTTGCGTTCCATCGCAGTTCTGCCGGTAAGTGCAGGAGAGGCGCTTTTTATGGTTCTGGATTTATTTGCCCGAACAAAATCACGCGGCGCTTCCTTCCTATTGCCCGAAACGGTACGAACTGCAGGGCGATAAATATTCACCTCATTGCCGGAAATCCTGTTTCTGCCGGAGGTTTTTCCTTCGCGGATGTTATATACATTCACCCTGCCTCCGGTTACTTGTTCCACCTCATTTCTGCGAGGTCCATATACATAGGTACTGTTGTATGTATTGTTGATGATTACCGTATTGTGGATATAGGTATTGTTATACCCTGCCCCTCTCCAGTAATTGTTATAATAACCGCTGTAGATATTACCGCAAGGCACGAAGGTCCACCAGTCGTAAGGCACATAATAATTGTTTCCAAACGAAATATTGATGCTGATACCTGGCCCCATAGGCGCCCATCCATAGTTGCCGCCGCCATGTCTCCAGCTCACCCAAGCGGGTCCCCAGGTAGTACCGGGAATCCATACCCATCCGTAGAAGCGATTATAGGTCCAACGACCGTAGTGAAACGGCGCCCAACCCCAATCATAGCCGGATACCCAAGTGTTACCGTATTGGGTCATTGCCCAGCGACCGTTGGTATAATAAGGACGGAAATCATTACCTGCGCGCGGAGCCCACACATAGCCATAATCCGGGTCGTATATCCAGTCGCCGTAAGGAGAAAGTTCATCGTAGAAAGTCTGGTAGGTAACGGCATCCCCGTACTGTGCTTGTGCCGTATGAGGAGCAGATAAGCTGATGCCTATCGTAAGCAGCATCACCCCAAACATCCATTTCATTGCGTTTTTCATTGTCTTGAATTTTTTAAATTAGTGATTGTCTTTTGAGGGTTTATTTTCGCAGACAATAGCTTTAATCCAAACAAGACTCCGCATTGTGTTAGGAAACTGTTAAAGACAAAATTTTTTTTGATCTTTTATAAGCCGTAATTTTTACAAATCGTAGGCTACAATGGAAGAACCTGCTTTTTTGTACCTTTGCCATCCGTAAAATATGTCGCAGAGAACCGTTGCATTTCACACACTAGGTTGCAAACTCAATTTTTCCGAAACCTCTACACTCAGCCGCACGCTTGAGGCGGATGGCTTTGTAAAAAAAGAATTTGACGAAGATGCGGATGTTTATGTCATCAATACCTGCTCCGTTACGGAAAATGCGGATAGAGAATGCCGGCAGTTGGTGCGCCGCATCCAGCGCCGGGCGCCGGAGTCGCTGGTGGTCATCACCGGATGCTATGCACAGCTCAAACCTAAAGAAATAGCCGAGATCGAAGGAGTGGATCTGGTATTGGGAGCAGCCGAAAAATTCAATATTTCCAAGCATTTACACGAACTCACCAAAGGCGACAGTGCTAAAATCTGCTCCTGCGACATTGAAGATGTGGAAGGCTTCCATAGCTCCTATTCACTCAGCGACCGCACACGCACCTTCCTGAAAGTGCAGGATGGATGCGATTATAACTGCTCTTTTTGCACCATCCCGCTTGCACGGGGACATAGCCGTAGCGATAGCATAGACGGTGTGCTGAAAAATGCCTATGAACTTGCCCGAAACGGCACAAAGGAAATAGTACTCACGGGCATCAATCTCGGCGATTTTGGAAAGGGCTATGACGGCGGGAAAAAAAAGCTGGAAGGTTTTTATGAATTGATAAAAAAATTAGAGCTGGTAGAAGGTATAGAACGCTATCGCATTTCCTCCATAGAGCCTAATCTGCTCACCAATGAAATCATCGAATTTGTGGCTGCTTCGGAAAAATTCATGCCGCATTTCCATATCCCGCTGCAAAGCGGAAGCAATAAAATACTGGGACTGATGCGCCGCCGCTATCAGCGGGAGCTATACACCGAGCGGGTGCAACGGATAAAAGAATTGATGCCGCATTGTTGCATCGGCGTGGATGTCATCGTAGGGTTTCCTTCGGAGTCGGAGGATGATTTTAAAGAAACCTTTGATTTTCTGCACGGGCTGGACGTGTCTTATTTTCATGTATTCACCTATTCGGAACGCGCCGCTACCTTAGCGCTGGATATTAAACCGGTTGTTCCTATACCCATTCGCCACGAACGGAATAAAGCCTTGCGCAATCTTTCCTATCAGAAAATGCAATACTTCACCGCGCAGCAGTATGGGCAAACGAGAAAAGTGCTTTTTGAAAGCGCTCATAAAAACGGCATGATGGAAGGATACACGGATAATTACATCCGTGTGCAAAGCCCCTATAGGGAAGAATGGATAAATAATATCGTGGATTGGACGTTGTCTTAGCCCCAAACAATCGCCTCCTTGTTTTTGAATAAAGCAGAGCAACGTTTTTAACGCTTGCCAAAGGGCATACCTCCTCCCATACCGGGCATACCCATGCCGGGCATCATGCCTTTCATCTTGTTCATTTGCCCCATCATCTGTTTCATTTGGTCAAACTGCTTCATAAACGCATTTACTTCGGCAATATCCTTACCGCTTCCCTGGGCTATTCGTTTGCGGCGGCTACCGTCAATCACCTCAGGATTGGTGCGTTCATAGGGAGTCATGGAATTAATCATCGCTTCTATTCCTTTAAAAGCGTCATCGGAGATGTCAATATCTTTAATTGCCTTGCCTACACCGGGTATCATAGCCAGCAGGTCTTTGATGTTGCCCATCTTTTTTATCTGCTGTAGTTGGTCTTTAAAATCTTCAAAGTCAAATTTATTTTGACGGATTTTCTTTTCTAATTTCTTGGCTTGTGCTTCATCAAACTGAGCCTGTGCACGTTCTACGAGAGTGGTGATGTCGCCCATACCGAGAATGCGCTGCGCCATGCGTTCGGGGTAGAATACATCCAGCGTATCCATTTTTTCCCCCATGCTTACAAATTTGATAGGCTTATCCACCGTGTATTTGATGGAAATGGCCGCACCGCCGCGGGTATCACCATCCAGCTTGGTGAGTACTACGCCTGTAAAATCCAGACGGTCGTTGAAGGCTTTTGCCGTATTCACTGCATCCTGACCGGTCATAGAATCCACTACGAACAAGATTTCCTGTGGTTTTACGGCGGCTTTGATATTCGCCACTTCGGTCATCATCACCTCATCTACCGCAAGGCGGCCGGCTGTATCTATAATCACTACCCGGTTGCCGTTTTGCTTGGCATGGGCGATGGCGTTTTGGGCAATTTCTACGGCATTTTTATTTTCGGGTTCGCTATATACGGGTACTTTTATTTGTTCTCCTAATACTTTTATCTGGTCTATAGCCGCAGGACGATAAATATCGGCAGCTACCAGCAGCGGGCTCATGGATTTTTTAGAGCGGAGAAAAAGCGCCAGCTTTCCGGAGAAAGTGGTTTTACCGCTACCTTGCAAACCGGCTATCAGGATTACGGTGGGCTTTTCGGAAAGATCCAATTCGCTTTCGGTACCGCCCATCAGCTCTGCCAGTTCATCCTTCACAATCTTTACCATCAATTGTCCGGGCGAAACAGAAGTAAGTACTTTCTCCCCCATCGCTTTGTCCTTTACTTTGTCGGTAAATTCTTTGGCGATTTTATAATTCACATCGGCATCTACCAAGGCACGACGAATTTCCTTGATGGTAGAAGCCACATTAATATCGGTAATTCTTCCTTCCCCTTTCAGTTGCTTAAATGCCGAATCGAGCCGTTCGCTAAGGTTATCAAACATAATGCGTCTAAAATTTTAAGAGCGCAAAGGTAGTTAAGATTGTAGATTTTTCGGTAGCCGATCTGTACCTGTGTTTTTTTTCGATTGGGCGATTTATCTTTGCGCCAATTAAAAATTTCCTCTCATGAAACGAATCTATTCCGTAGCAGCCTGTCTGCTTTTCGCTGCTACCGCATTTGCCCAAGGCGATTTTGAAAAAAAGCCCGGTAGCGGTAATGAAGATTTTACCAAAAACAATGTAAAACTCAATTTATTCGCACTTCCGTTAAAAAACTTCTCCCTGCAATATGAACGGGGACTCAATGAGAACATCAGCGTAAGTATGGGTGTGCGTTTCCAGCCCAAAAGCAAGTTGCCGTTTGCCAATACCTTATCCGATCTTTTTGAGAGCGATGGGGAAGAAGGAGATGCAACGCTAACCGATTTCTTCGACAATGCCAAGGCGGGAAGCTGGGCTATAACGCCTGAATTTCGCTACTACTTCGGTAAGCAACCGCTCAACGGATTTTATGTAGCTCCGTATGTGCGGATCGGCGGTAATTCTCTTGATTGGAAATACAATTTTGCTATGGAAGACGGTGGTACGAAGGAAGTGGATTTCAACGGTAAAATCAATTCGGTATATGGCGGTTTGCTTTTCGGCGCTCAGTGGCATATCGGCAGCGCTGTTGTAGTGGATTGGTGGATTCTCGGACCGGCCTACGGCAGCATGAATATTAAACTGAATGCAGATACCGACCTCAGCGACCTCAGCAATGAGGACATTCAAGAACTTGAAGATTCTTTTGAAATAGAAAATTTCACCACAGAAGTGAACAATAACGGCGTAAAAGTAAACGGTAAGATGCCGATGTTTGGCTTACGCACCGGTTTATGTATCGGCTATACGTTTTAAGAAACTTCGTTTTATAATTCTCCCCCCCCCAAAAAAAACCTCAATAGCATTCTGTTGAGGTTTTTTTATTAAATGATTTTTTGGCTAAGCACTCTATGAATATGTAGCACCTGCGGAATAATAGCGGTTCCACCATCATTTAGGATTACAAAATCGCAACGTTTCATTTTTTCTTCTTCATTCATTTGGCTGGCTATGCGCGCTTCAATTTTTTCCCTTGTAGCCTTATCCCGCTGTAAGGCACGCTGTATGCGGAGTTCCACCGGTGCATATACTCCTATGATTTTATCCAATCCCTTGTGGCTGCCGCTTTCAAAAAGCAAGGCGGCTTCCTTCAGCGCATAGGGCGTTGTCTGTGTTTTCATCCATTTTTCCCCATACGCGATGGTGGCCGGATGCACGATTTCGTTGAGCAGGTTCCGTTTTTTTTCATCTGCAAAGATGATAGCAGCGAGTTTTTCCCGTTGCAATTCCTTGCCTATATAGACCTCTTCGCCGAATAAGGATTTTATTTTTTCTACCAAGGGTGCATCGTGCTCCATTAAATATTTGGCGGCATTATCCGCATTAAAAACAGGAATGCCAAGTGTTTCAAACACCTGGCACACTATAGTCTTTCCTGACCCTATACCTCCTGTGATTCCTACCTTCAGCATCCGTTATTTAGTAGCTGTGGCAGGCGCTTCGGTTTTCTTGCGGAAGGCATTGGTCATAGCCATAGAAACAGCGTTGCGCTCAATGACCACGAAAGTGCCGCGTGCTATTTCCAGTTGGATCGTGCCGTCTTCGTTGATGCGGTTGATCGTACCGTGAATGCCCGATGTGGTTACTACTTTTTCGCCGGCGGTAATGGCTTCGGCAAATTTCTTTTCTTCCTTAGCCCTTTTGGCTTGCGGGCGGATCATGAAAAAATACATCACGACTACCATACCTACCATGATGAGTAAGGAGGGCAACGCGCTTGGTTGTTGTGCTTGTAAGAATACAGTCAGAATTGTTGTTTGCATTGGTATAATTAATGATTAAAAAAAACAGTTTAAAATTATTTTTCAGTAACGTCGCCTTTGATAAAAAGCCGGTGCATTCCTTTTTGAGAATTGGTAGTGATGCTTACCGATTTTTCCTGATGCCCTACTTTTCCTTCAGAGTGAAACTCCACTTTGATTATGCCGCTTTTACCGGGCGGTATGGGTTGGGAAGGATATTCGGGAACGGTACATCCGCAAGAACCTTGTGCATTGGAAATAATCAACGGATTTTTTCCGTGGTTGGTAAATTCATATTCGTGGCGCACCACATCGCCTTCCCGGATGGTGCCAAAGTTGAAAACGCTGTCTTTGAAGGTCATGGTAGGCATTGCCTCTATGTCTTGGGAAGGGTCGCCCACAGCGCTGCGCGGATTATTTACCAGTTCGGCAGATAAACGATTGGGGTCGTTTACCACTGTTTCTTTCGGCTTTTCTTCTTTACAAGCAGTAAAGGCAGCCGCTGCACATAGTACAAACAAATATTTTTTCATACTCGTTACAATTTTATTTGCGAATCCTGTCTTGTTTTTTGATTTTATTTTCTTTTTCCAAGTCTTTAAGAATATTGTCCAATACGCCGTTGATAAACTGACCGCTTTGCTGGGTGCTGTATCGCTTGGCTATTTCGATGTATTCATTAATAGTTACTTTAGTGGGGATGGTAGGGAAATAGAGAAGCTCGCACACGCCCATTTTCAGCAACAGCAGGTCTATCAATGCTACCCGTTCTTTATCCCAGTTCACTAATTTCGGCTGGATCAGCTCCATACAATAATCTTTTTTCTCCAGCACGGTGCGCAACAACTCCCGGCTGTATTCCTGTTTTTCGGGAGAAATCATTTTTGAAAAATCCAGCTTTCCGGGGTTTTTGAAGAAATTTTCCATGAGCATTCGGGTCATTTCTTTATCGTCTTCCCAGCCTTGCAGCTCTTCGCCGAAAAATTCCATAAAGGATTCATTTTCCAATATGGTTTTTTGCCAGATATACTGGATGATGCTTTTTTCTTCTTTAGGATGCCGGTTGTTTTCGTCAGCGGTATAGGCTTTATAGGCTTCGGTTTGTGCTAATTGCAGAAAAAGTTTCTTGATCCATTCATCGTGCAGAGCATGAATGATGGCGGGTTCTTTTATTTTTTCGCTATAAGAGGCATTGGAATGAAGCGATGCAAGAAATTTATTTTCACTGATTTTCTTACTGGCATTCAGATCGTCATGGGTAGGAAGGTATTTTGCAGCTCTTGCAGAAGCATGTATTGCCGCATACTCCGCTATCTTGCGCAGGTATTCCAGCGAGATGACAAATAAATCCAACCCACGGTTCAGTTTTTCATTAAGAAGGGTAAGCCCCCGGCTATAGCTTTCGGGAGATGCCGTCTCCACAGTTTCCAATGTATAGAGGGTCTGCATCACCTTTACCCTGATGTTCCTGCGACTGATCATGTATTAAGTAAAATATGCGCGTTAAGCGGCGCAAAGGTAGCGAATAGCAGGCGAATAGCCCTCAGCAAAATCTCTAAATCTTTGATAAGGCTATTTTTCCATTTTCACAGGCGCGGGCGGCGACAGTATCAGTTTTTTGCTAAGATTGGGGAGGGTAATGCGCACCGTTTCCAGGTCGCGCTCTCCGGGGTCTATAAAATACCAATGCGCGCCTGCATCCTGCGAGATAGCGATGATGGTGCTTTGTGCGGTTACTTTTCCGTTAGTGCTTTCAAACGTTATTTGCTGCGGTAAGGTGGCTTGCAATTCTTTTTTTTCTTTGATAATAACCGAAGGCTCGCCATAAGAAACGGAAAGTATTTTAATGCCCTGTCTTTCCAGATCTTCCATTTGTGTTTGGATGGTTTGTTTCATTTTTTCCCTGCCGCCCATATCCTTCAGCAGCTTGGGGTAGGTATAATTCAGATAGACCTCATAATTTTTTTCGGCAAGTGCTTTGCCCATTTTCCCTGCGTCGGCACGGAGGTTATTTTGCCCGATGCCGGCATAGGGAAGCAACAGCACTAAGAAGAAGGAAAAAATTTTCATATTCATTGCAAGTTAAGCACTGAGGGGATTAAATTATAGAGGGAATCAACTTCCGGTTTTTTTATTTAACCCGCTAACCAAAAATGCGGTACATAGAATTAGCAAAAATGCTTTGAACCATGGAGGCGGCTCATAAATATCCGTAGCTTCCATTAAAAGGAACATTACAAAGAAAAAAACGGATAGAAAGTAGTAATTAGTTTGCTCGGACATAGTACTTGTAGTTTATGTGTAAGGTATAAAAATTCGTATTTTCAAAATAAGACGCTCACTTGCCTTATATACTCCATGTTTCTGCTATCTTATACTTTCTTGAAGTATGTTTTATACCATTCAATTTCATGATGATCTACTTTTGTAGTGTCCACTGTATGTGAAGGGTCTATTTTGGCATATAATATTTCTAAAGAAGCATAATCTCTTTGGCTAATCACTTTAAAACCGTTGCGAATGAGTTGTGCTGCACATACTCCTGTACCTATTTGATAGACTTTGTTTTCAGAAAATCGGTTGCCCTCGTATATTACTTGGCTGCCGCAGGCCGCGCTAATGTCCATAAGAACAGCAAGTTCTACCTTTGCCTTTTGAGCAATTTCAAGCATTTTTTCGGACGCTTTTATCATTCCTTCTGTCCAGTCTGTACCGCTTTCAGTCAATACTCTGGCTTTTCCGTCAAGTACATCCATTCCATTACCACCGTGTATATCACACATTTCCCGAGGTGTTCCAAAAGAAAATTCTTCGGGACAAAATTTTGTAAGAGCAACGGTATCGTAGGTCAATAGCTTTAATGCGCTGGGATATTCACCGTTTGCAGTACCGTCATATCCACACGTAACACCTGTAAGGCAAGCGCTCATTAGGACACGTAAAGGATCTAAAGCAGTCGGGGTTCTTAATGATTTTAAATATGTTTGGTCTGTCATGATTATTTTTTTTGAGATGGTATAATAGCTGGTGTTTGCTGTTGCTTTTCAACATTTGTAGGTGCTGTTCCAAATTGCATTTTAAAAGAACGGCTGAAATAGGAGAGATTGCTAAACCCAGTCATGTAGGCTATTTCAGAAATATTATATTGGGATGATTCCTGCAACATTTTATAAGCCTGATGTAGGCGAATGGAGCGTATAAACTCGACTGGAGTAAGCGATGTCGCAGATTTTATTTCCTTTTGCAACCTGTTTCTGCCAAACCCTATAGCTGCCCCCAAGGTGGTTACATTTAATCCGGGATCATCCAAATGTGCCATCACATAATCCGTGCATTGCTTTACAATAGCATTTACTTCCGCAACTTGCTCCTCGTCCCTTACTGTATTTTCATTATCGGATGGGAAGGATAAAGAATGCAGATATGTATTGTAAAATTTTTGAAGAATACGTTTCCTTTGCTTTAGGGTTGTATCTATCACCGCCAACAGTTCCTCCATTTTGAACGGCTTTGCTAAATAATTATCCGCACCTGTTTGATAAAGCTCCACGCGGTTATCAATTTGATTTTTGGCGGTAAGAACAATGGCAGGAATATGGCTTGTGAGTTCATGAGCGCGAATAAGCGCTACTAATTCTTCTCCTGACAATTTGGGCATCATCAGGTCTGTAACTATAAGGTCTGGAAGATGGTGTTGAGCCATTTCCCACGCTTCTTGTCCATTATAAGTTTGAAGACATTTGTATCCTTGTAATCGTAAGCTCTCAGATAAAAAATTGTTTAACTCTTCATGATCTTCTACCACCATAATCAAAGGTGCATCTTCGTTGCCAGCCGTCATATCAGAAAAGGATGATGTTTTTTCTTTTATAGGGATAGCGAGTTGTGCGGGTAAAATGATGGTAAAGGTAGCACCTGCATTTGGAGTGGAGGCTAATGCTATCGTACCGTTCATTTGGGAAACATATTCCTTTACAAGTGATAATCCAATACCCGTCCCTTTGTGATTATTGACATCAATTTTGTAAAACCGCTGAAAAATCTTTTGTTGTTCGTTGGGATGAATGCCTATACCTGTATCCTTTACTAAAATATGAATTTCATCCTCATTTGCTTTAAAGCCGCTTAATATAATTGTCCCTTTTGTTGGCGTGTGTTTGAAGGCATTCTGTAATAAATTGTGCACACATTGCGACAATTTAAATTGATCGGTGGTAATGAGCAAGTCTTCAGTAACTTCCAGCTTAAAGTGAATAGATTTTTCTTCTGCCAAAGGCACATAATGTTCCGCCATTTTGTAGAGAGCATTACTAAGGTCTATCGTTTCCGGATGATGTATCGCCATTCCCTGTTCAATCATATTAAGCTGTAATAGCTGTTCTACCATGGTTACAAGGTGGTCTGTGTTTTTAATAATATAACCTGCTTGTTGCTTGACAAAAGAATCTTCTGTGGTTTTGAATAATTGATTTGCAGGTCCCATAATTAAAGAGAGGGGTGTCTTTAAATCGTGTGAAATATTTCCTACAAATATGCTTTTCAATTGCTCAAACTCTTTAATCTTCTGCGCTTCAAGTTGCTGATCGCGCAGTTCCAATTGAGCAGCTTTGATGCTGCAAAAAGCTGCTATTATGTTGAAAATTTGCAAGTAAGTAGTGTTGAAAAATCCTTTCTGACTGTGCTCCGAATCTATTACTCCGAAAACCTTATCGCCAATGAGAATAGGTACGGCAAGCTCGGAGTTCCGACGAATATCATCCATAATGTAATCCCTGCTTTCGCTGATATCCGCTATAAGCATAGGCTTTTTGGAAGCAAATACTTTCCCTACAATTCCTTTACCAGGCTCTATTTCCAGCGGATTTACAATCGTAGCATTTATAGGATTTGATTTGCCTCCATAGGCAGCTACCTGCACCAGCCTATCTTTTTCTTCATGATAGAGGTAGATGACAAAATCTTCCAACCCTAAAGTGGGGATACACTCGCGGGTTACATCCCACATAATGTCATTTATGGGCTTATCTGCCATCAATATTTTAGTCAGTTTAGCGCTTAGTTCATCTATCTTATCAAAATGTCTTTCGAAATAATCCATCCTATGCTTGCCATGGCGAAAATCTATAATCAGCAAGTAACAGTTGTATCCCACGGCTAATATGCCTACGGCAAGAAGGTGTAGATCATTATGAACTTGTTTTACCGGATATAAAACACCGATATAGGTGCTTATAGCAAGAGCAACCATCATTCCCAACATGCCATATATAAACCTTGTAAAGCTGATATATTGCCGTCTTTCAAGAATGTAAAAAACCGAAGACCAGCCCGTTATCAATACCGTATCCGCCTTGCCGCTGTTATACAAATATTGCCCCGCTGGTATCATACACATCGCGATAATAAAAATGGCTACACAAAAGGGTATTTGGAGCGATTTGTTTTGGATCAGAAAAACAATCAACATGAATAAGAAAGTTGCTCCTAATAAAAAAACATCTATATCATAATACTGCCACCATTTTCGCTCCGGCATAATCATAGCAGTTATTTGTAGCAACAACATGAATGCCATCCAGTTTTTTATCCGTTGAGGCCCTCCGCCCGGTTTAAACAATTGGTATGTGTAGTGTAACAATTTTTTATTTCGCATGGTTTTATTCCTTTGTCCTCCAGCACTGATCCGATATAAGCACCTGATGTTTTAAATTTTAAATTTATTCATTCTAAACGGTAAGTTTACTTTTTCTTCGATTTATAGCACGCTCAACGTATCCGTTTTATCCAATTATATCTTGGGGAAGACTTAGTTATAGAGCATACTGGCTATTATAGGACAGAAATACTCCGGGCTCAATTGTTAAGAGTATTCCTGTCCTTTTTTATTTAATAGCTAATTAATGGTAAGCAGCTTAACAACGCGCGTTCCTTCTTCAAATTCTATCGAAATGGCATAATTCCCTATAGGTAGCATGGTCGGTAAAGCATACTGGTTGTTGTTTGTATTGCTTAGTGATTTTAATAATTTTCCTGACAGGTCATACAGATTCACCCGACTGATTTTTGAATTCTTTTTTACATCAATGAACACATAGGACCGGGCTGGATTAGGGTACAAATCAATCTGTACAATGGATTTATCCGTATTTGCTACATTCAAGGATTTTTTATCGAACTTATTCACAAGGACCCGTATATCGCTCAATGAATCTACACTTAAACCGCTTACATAAACGGAGCCAGATGCCGTAACAGAAACGCTCATTAAAGCTACTAACACTTGATTGGGTGGTAGGCTGTCAATAAAATAACCAGTGGTATAAAAATCAGTATCAAAACTTCCATCGGGATGAAGCATTGCTGTGAGTGGATAACTTTCAATCTTCATGTCATATTTGAAATTTCCCCCAATAAAAAGTTTTCCATTATTTAAAACTCGAATTGCCCAAAATCGTTGTAATGAATTGTTACCGATATTCAGGACGGTCTTTCCATTTCCCCCGCCAAATGTATTGCTCATCGTACCATTTGCATTCACACTCCAGACTGCGGCTACGTCCTTATTATTGTCTTGATAATAACCTGCTATATATATTTCTCCTGTAGGAGCAACCGCTATTTTTTGAAAATTAGACACACCGGTAGGCTCTGAATGTACGAGGAAGCCCAGTGTTCCAAAGTTGGTATCATACTTTCCAACAGCAGTCAGTTTGCAGACATAATGCTTGGTATCGTTATTTCCCCTCGTGCGTCCTATAGCAAGCACACTACCATCGCTCAATACCTCAAAATCCGAAAGTGTTTCCTCCCGCCCTTTATAATCTATTAGTTTAATCCCGCCAATGCTTCCAAAGGTTTGGTCAAGTGTACCATCCAGATTCAACCGGATAATAAATCCGTTTGTATATTTCCCATTTACACTACTTGCACCCCCTACATATATCTTACTACTATGCACTATTACCTTTACTGCTATGTCGTTGCCTCCAATAGGAAGGATACTCATCCCGTTATTCCCAAAATTTGGATCTATGGACCCATCTGCGTTTAAGCACATTACCAGTGCATCATCGTCTTGTCCGTTATAGGTTGCTCCGGCAATTATGATTTTTCCATCGGGTCTTTCCACTACATATCCGCCTTGTTCATTCGCACCCAGTTGTGGGTCAATCATTCGAATACCGTTATTGCCAAAACTAACGTCCATAGAGCCGTTCATATCTGTTTTGACAATATACAAATCTTTATTGAAACCGTGTACCGTTCCACCAAAAAGGATTTTATCGTCAGCGGTTATAAAATGATTTTGAAGATCTACCTGATTAGCAGAAGGAGTAATTAGTAGATTACCCTTGTCGCCAAAAGAATTATCTTTTGTGAGGATTGTTTGTGCTGTAGCCTGCATAAAGCAGAAACTCGCTACAGGAATAAGTAGTTTTTTCATTTTGAATAAATTTTTCACAAATCTCTTTTGGGAAGAAGGAACACATTTTCATAATCAGCGAAAAAGTTTGTACTTATTACATAGGTGTGCATTTTAGATAAAAAGAATGCAAAATGTGCAACTCTTTCCTTATTTACTATCTTTCAAATCCCATAGGTTTTGGATTTTTAGTTTTTACTTTTGCATTCTCTCATATGCTCAACGGAAAGAAAATAGTAATAGTGCTGCCTGCTTATAAAGCGGCGCTTACGCTGGAACGCACCATCGCAGAAGTGCCTATGAATATTGTAGATGATATAGTACTGGTGGATGACAACAGTCCGGACGACACCGTGGAAGTAGCCAGGCGCTTAGGCATCCGGCACATTATAGTACATGAGGTAAACAAAGGCTATGGCGGCAATCAAAAAACATGCTATGCAAAAGCCCTGGAACTTGGTGCCGATATTGTAGTGATGCTGCATCCCGATTATCAATACACTCCTCGCCTCATTCATGCTATGGCGGGCGTACTGGCTTATGATGTATATCCGGTTTGCTTCGGCTCACGCATCTTGGGCGGCGGCGCATTGAAAGGCGGCATGCCTATGTATAAATATGTATTCAATCGCTTTCTAACCCTTTTTGAAAACATACTTATAGGAGAAAAGCTGAGCGAATACCACACCGGCTACCGTGCCTTTAAAGCAGAAGTAATCCGCTCCATTAACTTTACCTATAATAGCGATGATTTTGTTTTCGACAATGAAATGATTTCACAAATTTTCATGAATGGCTATGAAATAGGAGAAGTAACCTGTCCTACCAAATATTTTGAAGAGGCCTCCAGCATCAATTTTTCAAGAAGCATGAAATACGGATGGGGCGTATTGGGGGTTTCCATCGTGCACATGCTGCATAAGGCGGGTTTCATTAAAAGCAAACTCTATCTTCCTTCTTCGCAGAACTAAGAACACAGCGCTATGGTTACTCAAAAAAATTACCCCATATTTTTACGATGCGGGCGGTAAAGATTATTTTCGCAGTTCAAAAATCCCAAAAATGCAAGATCAACAACCACAGCAAGAACAACAATTAAACATTGAGCTTACCGAAGAAATGGCCGAAGGAACCTATGCTAATCTTGCCATTATCACGCATTCATTCGCAGAATTTGTAATTGATTTTATCAATGTAATGCCCAATGCGCCTAAAGCACGCGTAAAATCTCGTGTGGTGATGACTCCACAACATGCCAAACGCCTTATGCGCGCTTTAGTGGAAAATGTGAAACGCTATGAAGCACAAAACGGCACCATAAAAGATCAGGAACAAATAAACATGCCGTTCAATTTCGGCACGCCCACCGCACAAGCATAAACCATTCATGAACGACAAAATACTTATATTAGATTTCGGTTCTCAATACACACAGCTTATCGCCCGTGGCATTCGTGAGTTGAATATCTACTGCGAGATACAACCCTGCACCAAGCCGGTAGTATATGAAGAGGGATTAAAAGGAATTATTCTTTCGGGAAGTCCTTTTTCCGTAAATGATGAAACCGCACCCAAACCGGATATTAAAGCTATGGCAAACCGGCTGCCGGTGCTGGGAGTATGCTACGGTGCACAGTTGCTGGCGCAGGAATCCGGCGGTGAAGTGGGTAAATCTTCGCATAGGGAATACGGCCGTGCCCATCTGCAAAATGTAAAACACAATGAGCTGTTTGCCACCATTACCGATCATTCCCAAGTATGGATGAGCCATAGCGACAGCATTAAAAAACTACCCGAAGGCTTCGAAATCATCGCCACCACACAGATGATACCCGTAGCGGCATTTACATCAAAAACCTATGCGGCACATCCTGTTTACGGCATTCAATTTCACCCGGAAGTAACCCACAGCACAGACGGTAAGCAATTACTCAAAAATTTTGTGGTGGACATCTGCGGCTGCCTGCAAAACTGGACACCTGCGGCATTTATAGAAGATACCGTAGCCCGCATCAAACAAGAAGCCGGCGACGCCAAAGTAGTGATGGCGCTCAGTGGCGGTGTGGACTCTACCGTGGCGGCTACCCTTGTGCATAGAGCCATCGGCAGCAATCTCTACTGCATTTTTGTAGATAACGGCTTGCTTCGCAAAAATGAATTTGAGCAGGTATTGGAAGGCTATAAACATCTGGGGCTGAATGTAAAAGGCGTAGATGCAAAAGAATATTTTTATAGCGAATTGAAAGACATTTCCGATCCGGAGCAGAAAAGAAAAATAATTGGCAAAGGATTTATCGAAGTATTCCAAAAAGAAGCGAATGACCTGAAAGACGTGCGTTTCTTAGGACAAGGCACGATTTACCCGGATGTGATCGAATCCGTATCGGTACACGGCCCGTCGGTAACGATAAAATCGCATCACAACGTAGGCGGACTGCCCGAAAAAATGAACCTGAAGCTGATAGAACCTTTGCGTTTTTTGTTTAAAGATGAAGTGCGCCGCGTAGGCAAAGCGCTGGGTTTAGATGAAATCTTTCTGGCGCGGCATCCGTTTCCCGGTCCGGGCTTAGGAATCAGAATCCTCGGCGCCGTATCGGAAGAAAAAGTACACATGCTGCAAGAAGCAGATGATATTTATATCCAAAACCTGCGCGACAGCGGCTTGTATAAAGAAGTGTGGCAGGCGGGAACCATCTTATTGCCCGTGCAGAGCGTAGGCGTAATGGGTGATGAACGTACTTATGAATTTACTGTTGCATTGCGTGCCGTTACTTCTGTAGATGGCATGACAGCCGACTGGGCACATCTGCCGCATGATTTTTTAGCAAAGGTTTCCAACGAAATCATCAATAAAGTGAAAGGAATCAACCGGGTGGTGTATGACATCAGTTCCAAGCCGCCGGCTACTATTGAATGGGAATAAATCTTCCCTTCCGACAACTGACTATGAAGAGATTATTATTGTTTGCAATTTTATTTACCGCTATAGCCGGTACGCAGGATGTGTATGGGCAATTCTGGAAAAAGAAAAAGCCGAAAAAAAAGCCGGCGGTAGTAAAGCCCAAGGAAACGGTAACCGCTCCGCCTAAGAAAAAGCGGGAAATCGTTTATCCCCCTACCGTTTTTAAAAATCGCTACCGGATAGACATTCTGCTGCCCCTCTATCTGAACGAACTGGTGAAAGAAGACAAGCCGGTGTATAAAGACCGCCTTCCCGAAAAAGCACAAGCAGGAATAAATTTTTATGAAGGCGTAAAGCTGGCGGTGGATACACTCCATAAAATGGGCTATGAAATAGACCTGCACATACATGATGTTACGCAACCGGAGGGCACTCCGGAGGCCTTAGTGAAATCAAAAGCGCTTGAAGAATCGGACCTGCTAATAGGTGCGGTGCAATCTTTTCATATAAAACCGCTGGCAGATTTTGCCAAGAAAAAACAAATTAATTTCATCTCTGCCCTATCGCCTGCCGATGCCGATATTATAGGCAATCCCTACTTTACCATCTTGCAACCCACGCTGATCACACACGTAAAAAAACAACGTGCATCCGTCTTTAAAAAATACCCTCACGAGGAGATTTTCCTGTTTTACCGCACCGATCCTTCTGTGGATTCTACCGCTTATAAATATGCCTATGAAGATCAGGAAAAACGCTTTAGACGGGTGCAGGTAAACGGGATGCCTACGCAGATGCTTTTGCAAAAAATATTCGACAGCACCCGAAAAAATATCATTATGATGCCGGTGCTGGATTATGCCTATGCGCAGAATATTCTGGAAGCGTTTTATCAATGGTTTCCTACTTACCGTTTTGAGGTATATGGTGCACCCTCCTGGAAGAGCATGAGCAAACTGAAGCAGACCGATGCCTATCCCAATGTAACGGTTTATTTCTCCTCCCCTTTTCATTTTGAAACTGCCAACCATTTCACTAACCATCTTTCCACCTGGTATAAAAATGAATGTGGCGGGAAAATAACGGATATGGTCTTTCGCGGTTATGAAACAACGATGTGGTTTGCCTACCTGCTGCGTCGCTATGGCACTGTTTTCAACGAGCGAATGGAGGACAATGCTCTGATGCCTTCGCAATATGAGGTGCAGCCGCAATGGACCGAAAAAAACGAACTGATGTATAACGAGAACGTTCATTATTTCATCTATCGTTATCAGAGCGGATCTTATATGGTTGAATAAAACACGTAGCGCTTCTCATCTCTCTTTCTCGCATACACCTCTAAAACAACATCCTCATAGGGGATTTAAAAAAAACTGTTCATCGTTAGAACCAACGACTCAACATGTGAACAAATACAGTAAATACAAACCTATGAATGGACGGCAATGGAAGGAAGCGCCTGCGACATTACGGCTTTTTCCTTTTTCTCGGAAGCGGGTGCAGTAACGTTCAAGCCTTTCTGTTCTTTCTCTAAAGTGTGTAAGGCTGCTTCTACTTTCTTCAGCCTGTATTTGCGTTTTACATACAATAAACTGAAAAGAGAAAAAGAGAATGCGAAGATGCCTATGATGGCGATATTGGGGTTAAAATCTTGCAGAAGCAAGGCTAAGGAGATAATCAAAAAATTAGCAATCAGTAAAATGCTGATGATACGATTGTGGCTGAAACCCATATCCAGCAGGAAATGGTGCAAATGTGTTCTATCCGCATGAAAAGGATGTTTTCCGCCGGCTATTCTGGTTATAAACACTCGGAAGGAATCGAACACGGGAATGAATAATACAGACAACGCAGCGAGCAATGCCGCTTGCGGGCTATGAATTAGTGTTGTAAAATAAGGATGTACCGTAGTAGTAAAGGAATTAATAAACAGAATGCTCAGAATGGAAATCGAAAATCCGATAAACAAAGCGCCTGAATCGCCCATGAAAATCCTTGCGGGAGAGCGATTGTAACGTAAGAAACCAAGTATGCCGCCTAACAATCCAAAAGCAAAACAAGCCCCGTTATAATTTCCTTGAAACGCCAAGGCTATGCCAAGAGAAAAGGCGCATAATGCGCCAATACTTCCTGCCAGTCCGTCAATACCGTCTATAAGATTGAACGCGTTGATGATGAACGTGCTTCCTACTATCGAGAATCCTACACTCAACCAATAAGGCATTTCATACACGCCTAAGATACCGTGCAGGGAATGTAAACGCACATCGGCAAAAACAACGGTAATGACACTGGCCAGAATCTGTGCCATAAATTTCTTTGCAGGAGTGATGATTAAAATATCATCTTTCAACCCGATAATAAATAAGATGAGGCTGGACGTAACTACATAATGCCACCAGGCGGAGGATTCGGAAGGGGCAATCAGAAAGCTGGAAACAATCATGGTGGAAAAGAAAATACCGATTCCTCCCAGATTAGGGATTACTTCTTTATGAATTTTCCGGTTATTATCCGGCAGGTCATACAGCTTTTTTTTCTTTGCAATCAGGATGATGCGCGGAAGCGAAAACATACAGATGCCAAGTGCTACGAGGATAGCCAGGGTATATTGTAAGTATGGGAATAAACTATTCATAAAAAAGTGATACAGGTAAAACAAAACTACGTTAATAATTTTAGCCCCTGTAAGCTTTATTGGTTCAATATGGGCAATCCAAAGTACTATTAATAATTCAGATTTGCAACCGTATTTTTCATCAAAATTACAAACGCTGTCCAAACATCATAATCTTTAAATGTTATTTACCCGTTATTGGTTTATAGCGTACTGCAAAGCAAACTGATATAGGTTGAACCCATCTTTGTTTATATTTTGCTTTATCCGGGAAATAATGTCGGGTTTATGAAGGTCTTTCATCCGTCTGTGTACAATAATTTGCCAGGCTTTTTCTGCCAGTAAAAATATCTTTTTGTCATGGTTTTTTTCGGCATGTTGCAGTCTTTCTTCTATCATTTTTGCAGCTTTTTCAATGCCTTCATATTGGGTAGCGATACATTTCACCACGGGTATTTCCTGCTCGTTTGCTCCGGCTTTTTCATGGGCTAATATTCTTAAATTCCGGTAAAGCGCTTCGGCATGGTCGCGGTCGGCTTTGTTTACAATAAAGACATCTGCTATCTCCATAATACCGGCTTTCAGTGTTTGTACTTCATCGCCGGCTTCCGGCACTAAGGTTACTACCGTTACATCCGCCAGTCCTGCAATTTCTACTTCACTCTGCCCTACTCCTACGGTTTCTACAAGTATCAGGTCGAAACCGCCTTGTTTCACCACATCGGTTATCTCCAGGATTTTTGCATTCAGCCCGCCTAAAACGCCTCTGCTGGCTAAGGAGCGGATGAATACATTGGGATGATTATAGAATTTGCTCATGCGAATCCTGTCGCCCAAAAGAGCGCCATAATTAAACGGAGAAGAAGGATCCACGGCGATAATGGCAATTTTTTTATCCTCTTTTACCCAATGCTCCAGTAAGGCATTTACCAGCGTGCTTTTGCCGGCACCGGGCGGGCCGGTAATGCCGATCACGCCGGAAGATGTGGTATGCGCCAGCGAAAGCAACAGTTCTTCATGTCCTGGCAATTCATTTTCCACAAGGGTGATGGCACGTGCTAAGGCGCGCGGATTGCCGTTTTTTATCTGTAGCAGTAATTGTTTTATCTTGTCTCGCACTAAGCAATTGTTTCTTCGTTAAAATAACAAATCATCCTGAGGTGGATAACCTGAACAAAAATAATTTCAATCTTGCCCATGCGAAAGCCCCGATTGCTGTTTTTTTAGTGGTGGCTATGTTAGCCGGTTTTTTGGTTTCCAGAGCAGTGCTTTCTATGTCCATGATTTTGTTCGGGCTGAATGCGCTGTGGAATATACCTCCTAAAAAATGGCTAAACGAAAAATGGTGGCTATGGGGCGTAGCATGGATAGCCTTGTTTGCCTTATCCATTTTCTGGAGCGAAGATAAGCACTACTGGAGCGAACATGTGCAGGTGAAGTTGCCGTTGTTGTTATTACCCTTATCGTTTGCGTTTCTTCCCCCCTTCAGCAAGCGGCAAACCGATGTTTATACCGCAGCGCTATGCGTGGCGCTCCTTTCCGGCATAGCCTATTCCGCTTATTTTTTCCTGCAAAATCCGGCAGCATATATAGAAGGTTATCGTTTTTCGCACGTGTTGCCTACACTTCCCGAACGGGAACATATACGGTTTACCTTGGCGCTCGCCCTGGGCATCGTTTGGTGTTTTTATTATTATCCTTTTTTAAAAAATACCATAGCCAAAACCGCTTTGGCAGCTATAATCGTTTTGTTTATTGCCGCCGTGCATATTTATGCAGTGCGCACGGGTTTACTGGCGTTTTATGTATTCATCACAGGGTACCTTATTTATTTATTATTTCAAAAACGCACAAGGTTTATAGCCTTTCTATCTATCGTCTTATTCGTTCTTTTTTCTTATTCGGCTTTCCGTTTTATCCCTACGCTGAGGCTTAAAGTAGATCATTTTAAATGGTCGGTGATGATTTTTGAGAAGCAGGAAATGAAGCCGGAATATAGCGACATTGGCAGATATATTTCTTACGACCTTGCCCTAAAAATCATAAAAAAACATCCGCTATACGGCATTGGCGCAGGGGATATTTTCAGCGAAATGACCAAGGGATATGAACAGTTTTATCCGCAGGTGCGCAAAGAGCTTTATCTCATACCCCACAATCAGCTGCTCATTATAGCCGTGGCGGCAGGCATTCCCGCTATGCTGGTGTTCGGTATTTGGCTATGCTATCCGCTCACGGAGCTAAGGCGTAGCAGAAACGGTTTCTTTTTCTTCATTACCTGGCTCATGCTGCTCATTCCTATCTTCGTAGAGCCTATACTGGAGATCCAGTTCGGCTTATTCGTCTTTATCTTTTTTATGTTGTGGCAGCGGCAGATGATGCTGAAACCGATACGCATTTTATAGCCTATAAAAGAGCAAATCAAGACTGCTTAGGCTTTGTCTTTTTGATAGCCGTTGCTGCTTTTTCCTTGTTTTCGGCAACGCGAAACTTTACCATTTTTTCAATGAGCTTATAGGGAATGGGCTGATCCAGCGGAAACTGCACCGAGCCTTTTCCTTGTTTATATGCGGCGAGTTCGCTTTGAAAAGCGCTATGTCCCGTAGGCGTGGCATAAAAACCGATATGATTTTTGAACGCTGCAAAATAGACAAGCGGTTTTTTGTACAGTTTATAGGCAGGCATTCCATAGGCAAAAAGCTCTTCCGCATCCGGCGCTTGCTTTTTTATCAAGGCTTTTATCTTCCTCAAAATTTCTTGCACACTGTCGGGAAACTGTTGAATATAAGCTTCGATTTCATTCATGGTATTGCTAATTAAAGAAACGGCTTCGAGAATTGGCGCTATTCGCTTCCATTATTACCAAATTTAGTTATCATCAATTCAAATTCATACCATTAATAAATGTCTCCACAAAATCCACAATTCGTTTCAAAATTCTGTCGCCTAGTTTTTTGCGTTGAAGTAAACTTGGTTTTTCGCCTTCAATGAGTTCTAAAACTTCGTCACGTAAAGGCTCTCTTTCAGCAAAAAGATAATCTTCAATGAGTTTTTCTGTTTTTTCTGCTGACAGATTTTCCTCTTGTACGATTTTCGAAAATTCCTTTTGTTGTTCTTCGTTCCAAAACTGCTCAAATGCAGGTGTAATATTGTCGGGGTCGCTGATAATTAGAAGATTCTCTAAAATAAATTTCTCTATAAGTTCTCGTTTGCTTCTTAATGTTGCTTCCGTACTCAATAAGTTGAAAATCTCCTTTTCCGCTTTAGTCGTGTCTTTCTGTGTTTGAGATTTCAGTTTGATTAAAAGCTGGATGATGTATGAAACATTAATTTCATCACGGTGTATCAACTCCAATTCAAAATCCACATCTTCCAAAATGGATACTTTCTCTTTTTGGTGGTTGCTTTTTACTTTGTCGTATAAGTCAAGGTATTTGCTTTTAAAATCCTCAAATTGCTGTTCGGTCATTTTCAAGTCTTCCCATTTGAAGTCTGAAAAAGCGGTGAGAATATTTTTTATCCTCATCAAATCTCTGAACGCTTTGATAAATTCTAGTTCGTCATCTTCGGTTTCAAGGTCGTTTACTGCGTCTGTTGTCGGTGTAACTTCTAAAAGCTTTTCAAATGCTTCATCAAACTTGGCAACATAATCTTCATAAGGTTTCATGATGATAACCTCAATCGCTTCTTTGTTGCTGAATAGGGTAATGGCTTCGTCTGTTCGGTTTTTCAGGTTTCTGAAAACAACAATATTTCCCTGTGATTTCTGTTCGTTTAAAATTCGGTTGGTTCGGCTGAAAGCTTGAATCAATCCGTGATATTTTAAGTTCTTGTCCACATAAAGCGTGTTCACTTTTTTAGCATCAAAACCTGTCAGGAACATATTGACCACTAATAAAACATCTATGCGATTGTTTACATTTTCGGGTTGGCGTTCACGGTCTTTCAGTTTCTTTGAAATATCGTTGTAGTAGTTGTAAAAATCCTCACTGGTTTTGGTAGAATATTTTACATCATATAATTGATTGTAGTCTTCAATATACTCATCCAATTTTTCACGGCTATGGGCTTGCAAGCCATATAAAGCCCTTGGTTCTTCTACAACAGAAACTTCTTCGGGAATAAAGCCATTGGCATCTGCATCATCTTCGTTGGCTGCATAGCTGAAAATGGTTGCAATATTTAGATTGTGTTCTCCTGCTAATTTTTTGCGTTTGAAAATATCGTAATAGCGAATCAATGACTTTACACTGTCCACGCAAAACATTGCCGAAAAATCCTTGCTGTGTGTTTTTCGGTTGTGATTGTTGATGATGTAATCAGCAATTTTTTCTAATCGCTTTTCATCTTCCATCAACTCCTGTGTGTCAATGTCTTCAACCTCAATATCTATTTCGGTTGCTGTGTCTTTTTGCTTGTATCTGCCTACATACTCAACCGAAAACTTCAACACGTTTTCGTCTTTGATGGCATCTGTAATTACGTATTTGTGCAAACAGTCTTCAAAAAGGTCTTTAGTTGTTCGTTTGCCTAATTCGTTTTTGTTGGCATTGTCGGCAAAAATGGGAGTTCCTGTAAATCCGAACATTTGAGCATTGTTGAAATACTCTTTTATTCTGTTGTGTGTTTCTCCAAACTGGCTTCGGTGGCACTCGTCAAAAATGAAAATGATTCGCTTGTCTTTCAAGTCAGCCATTTTCTTTTCGTACTTCAATTTGCTGATGGCAGTATTGAGTTTTTGAATGGTGGTAACAATTAGTTTAGTGTTTTTGGCTTCGCCTTTTTTGTCTTTGTAGGTGCCTATAAATTGTTTTACCAAATTGGCGGTATTGTCTGTGCCGTCAATGCAACCATCACTAAAACTGTTGAACTCTTTGGTGGTTTGGTAGTCCAAATCTTTTCTGTCAACCACAAAAACCACCTTATGAACTTCGGGGAAATTCATTAAAATTTGACTGGCTTTAAAACTGGCTAGGGTCTTGCCCGAACCTGTGGTATGCCATATATAACCGTTTTTGTTGGAGTTTTTTACTCGTTCAATTAGTGCTTCTACTGCATAAAATTGATATGGACGAAGTACCATTGGAATTTTATAGGCTTCATTGAGTACAATGTACTTGCAAATCATTTTACTGATGTGGCAAGGCTCTAAAAAAGCATCTGTAAAACCGTTGAGAATATTGGTCAGTCGCTTGTTTTCAAAATCTGTCCAATAGAAAGTTTGCTTGAAACTTTGATTTCGGTTGTTGGCGTAATACTTTGTATTTACTCCGTTGCTGATGATGAAAATCTGAACGTATTGATACAAGGCGGAATTTGCCCCAAATGAATGGCGTTGATAGCGATTGACTTGATTAAAGGCTTCTTTGAGTTCTAATCCTCTGCGTTTGAGTTCTATTTGAACCAAGGGCAAACCGTTGATAAGCAAAGTAACATCATAACGGTTTTTATATTTGCCTTCTTGGGTTACTTGGTTGGTAACTTGGTATTGGTTTTGACACCAATGTTCCGTATTCAGAAATTCAAAATAAAGGTTGTCTCCATTATCTCTTACAATATGTTGTTTTTGGCGAAGTGTTTTAGATTTTTCAAAAACAGAACCTTTGTTTAATAGGTTCAGCACCTTGTCAAATTCAGCATCTGAAAACGAAATTTGATTGTGCTTTTCTAATTGACTTTTAAGATTTGATAATAGAGCCTTTTCGTCAGCAATAGGCAAGTAAGCATAACCCAATTTTCGAAGCTGAGTTATTAATTGTTCTTCTAATATTTGTTCGGATTGTTTACTCATATTATTTCCATAAACCTTGATTTTGCCAATTGTTCAAAAATCCTAATTTGTAAATAGGGATATTCGGGTTGTTTGCAAAAAGGGTTAATATTTTACTTTTAATTTGATGATTGGGTGTTACTTCGTTACATAAGTAAACCATTGTACTTATGATTAAAAATGGTTTCTTGCTTTGAACTGGGTTTAGCGGCTTGTCTAACCAAGTTGAAAGTGGGTTATTCAAATTGGCAATTGGAACTTTTACCATATTTCTACTCCACAACCTGGAATGATGGGCAATAATGTTTCTAACATAAGTGATGGCTTCTAACCAACTGGAAAGTTCGTTGTGTAGATTTAATCCCATTTCATTTGCAATTGTTGCTTTTTCTGGCAACTGGTGCTTTAGATTCTTGTAAAGTTTTGATAAAGTACCCATAGAAGCTACTTCCAATATCTTCCAAGCATCTGCGTCTTGATTGGGAAATCTTCGCCTTTGGTCTTTGATAAAAATTTCTTGACTTCTGAAAAATTCCTTTTTGAGTTCAAGAATGGTATTTTGATAGATAGTTATGTTTGGGTCGGATGGTAGTGGTGTTGTTTCAAATAGATTTGCGTTCAAATACCATAAACCTCCATACGACATTGAAAGGTGGTAAATCATTTTGGTGCGTAGGGCAATTTCTATACGTTCTATGGCATCAAACAATATCAAACGCAAGTGCCTGTCAAAAGTGTAGCGGTCTAAAATATCCTCAAAGTAGGTGTTGGGTTTTAAAGTATGCAGTGTATAGTCTGCTTGCATATCCCACCAATAACCTTTGAGGCGATAATAGCTGATGTTTTCTAAAAAATGGTGTGCAGATGGCTCATCCTTGAAAAGCATACCTCGCTGTTTGAGCAAGGCAATTTGGTCTGCTATGGAGTGTGGAACTTTATTTGCCATAGCTATAAAAAAAAGAATGACCCGCTAGCAGATCTTACGGTATGCTGAACGGGTACTGTTGGTGCAAAGGTACAACGATTTTTGAATTCTGTAAACTTTTTCAAACTATTTTTTCTATTTGTTGTCATATCAATCATTTAACTAACAAAACATCTGCTGCAACAATCCCTTTTTCCAAACCTCCGCCTGCTCTATTTGCTTTTGGGTGCGATTTATTTTTTCATCAATAGCAGAAAGGAAATTGGCGATTTTGGTTTGTTCGGGGAGGGAGGGGATTCCGCAATCTTCATTTTTGTAATCTTTAAAATATATATGTGGTATTGTACTACCTGTGATATATTTTGTAAAATCGATATTTTCCAAAAGACAATATAAAAAATAGGTGTTCAATTGGATTTTAGGTTTAATTATTTCCATTGTGCCTAAAACCGAACTTTTTCCTTTACAATAAACAATTCTTCCAACACCAGCACCATCTTTTATAATGCTTACATAATCGTTTTCTTCTTCATAAAAATCAACTTTCTTTAATATACCCGAAGCACCGTAAATTATATATTCTCCAAAGTTATCTTCTATTTTATTTGCTGAAATATTTGAAGATTTTTTTTCACAAACCTCCCCCAACTTCTTCCTCTCCCAATCAGGAAAATCTTTACCATCACTATCTTTAAACCTTAACTCTTGCGAAAATAGTTTTTGCATCACCCCTTTTTTGTATTGCTCCAACAGGGCTTTCTTTTGTTTGAGTTCGCTTATTTTTTTGTCTATCACCGTGAAGAAAGAAGCAATGCGGGTTTGTTCGGGGAGGGTGGGGAAAGAGATTTCTATTCCTTTAATACTTTCAAAATTTAATCCTTCTCTACCACTACCTGTTTGAAGACTAATGAAAATATTTTGCCCTTTTGTGGATGATAAAATGGGCTGAACAAATCTGGGATTACTCTCTTCTTTATTTAATCGAATAATACAAACGTGTTGATTTACATTTCCAATTATAAAATCATTTGGAACAACACAGCTTCTTCCAAGTGACGCTCCTGTAATATTTAGAAGAATATCATTTGCTTTAACAACACTATTTTTCATAGTGTTATTTATCTCTTCAGGAATGTAAGTAGAGTTCTCAAAGGATAATTTGTCATCATTTACATTTTGACTTCTAATAAATAAAATTCCCCTTTCTGTATAAACACTTTCTCCGCCCAATGGTGTTTTGCCACTATTGATTTTCTCCGCCACTTCTCCCAACTTCTTCTTTTCCCATTCCCCTTTAAATTCTGGGAAACGCAATTGGGGTATGTTGTTATTTATATTTTCAAGCATTTTTAATTTCTTTTAAAATAGTTTCTACAGACGATTTATCCATTTTAGAAAAAGCAAACCACTTTTTTCCTAAATCCTTTAACGATGCACCCAAGTGATACACCTCTTTGTGATCAATAATTAAAAAGCGGTCGTGGCTTTTGTCAAAAGCCTTTATAGCATAATTGCCGTATTGTTCATTGGCTTTTTGGATATCCAAAGCAAGTTGTTTGCTTATATTTTTGGTTAAAATCAAAGTGTTAATGCCTTTTTTCTTTTTGTTTAAATGCGTTAGCGTGGTTTCGTTTACATAATTATCAATGAGTACAATATCTTGCTTGGCAGAGCGTATAATTTTGGAGGCCAGTTCGTAGGCATCAAACACCTGCCCGTCAAAAAAAACACCTTGTGTAGGTATCAGGTGTGTGCTTAGTTGCAAATCTATTTCGCTTACTTTTTTAGAGAGTTTGTCCACATTGTCTTCAATACGATTCATTCGCGTATTGATGGCGTAGCCTTTTAATAGATAATCTTTCAAAATGCGGTTAGCCCAAATACGGAATTGCGTGCCCTGTTTTGATTTTACACGGTAACCTATTGAGATAATCATATCCAAATTATAATGTTCTGTTTGATAGGTTTTTCCGTCAGCAGCAGTTGTCGCAAATTTTGCGACAACTGAAATACCTTCTAATTCTTCCTGCAAAGCATTAGCAATGTGCTTGCCTATTGTTTTTACATCACGGTCAAACAGCCTTGCTATTTGCAGACGATTAAGCCAAACGGTGTCATTTTCTTCATCAATTCTTACCTCTATGTGTTCGGTAAGTTCGTTTGGTCTATAAAGTATTATCTCGTCTTTCATCTGTAAAAGTTTAAAAAGGCGTTTGAATACCCAATGCTGCACAAAATTCAGCAATTTCCTTGTCCGTGTTTTTCATTTCCGTTTCCAAGGCTTTTAGCTCATTGGCAATGGTATTGATGTCAATAGATTCTTCCGCTTCAAAGGTGTCCACATATCTTGGAATGTTCAGATTGTAATCATTCGTAATGATTTCTTGCAGGGTAGCACGTTTGCTATATTTCTCGGTTTCTGTGCGGTTGCGGTATGTGCTTACGATCTTTTCAATATGCTCCTCACGCAAAATGTTTTGGGTTTTTACTTTGTCAAAATCATTGCTGGCATCTATAAACAAAACATCATCAGGGTTTTCACGACATTTTTTAAAAACCATAATACAGGTAGGAATACTTGTTCCATAAAAGATATTGGCAGGCAAGCCAATTATTGCATCTAAATAGTTTTTATTCTCAATTAAAAATTTACGAATGTGTTGTTCTGCTCCACCTCTAAACAAAGCTCCGTGAGGAAGAACAATTGCCATAGTTCCATTTTCAGCCAAATGGTAAATCATATGTTGGACAAAGGCAAAATCGGCTTTGCTTGCTGGTGCTAATTTTCCGTATTGGCTAAAACGGTCGTCACTAGTAAAAATAGGGTTGGCACTCCATTTTGCAGAAAATGGCGGATTGGCTACAATGGCTTCAAAAGGTAAATCGTCAATGTGTTGCGGATACTCCAATGTATCTTCTTGCTTAATGTCGAACTGGCGATAATGCACTCCGTGCAAAATCATATTCATTCGGGCAAGGTTGTATGTTGTACGATTCATTTCTTGTCCGTAAAACATTGCTACATCTTTTACTTCTCTTGCCACTCGCAACAACAATGAGCCTGAGCCACAAGTAGGGTCGTAAACTGATTTAAGTTTTTGCTTTCCTGTGGTAACAATCTTTGCCAATATTTTAGAAACTTCCTGCGGTGTATAAAATTCACCTGCTTTTTTCCCTGCACCGCTTGCAAATTGCCCAATAAGATATTCGTAAGCATCACCCAAAACATCTAATTCCGTGTTTTCCAACTTGAAATCAATCTTGTCAAGGTGCGTCAGCACCTTTGCAATAATGGTGTTTCTTGCTTCTGGAGTTTTGCCAAGTTTGGTACTGTTCAAGTCCATATCTTCAAAGAGGTTGTCAAAGTCCTCTTCGCTGTCAGTACCCATTGTACTCAGCTGTATGTTGGTCAGTATTTTTTGAAGGTCTTCAAGTATGAAGTTTGTTTTGCTTTCGTCAAAAAGGTCTATGTCTTCATTGTTGCCCATTCCTCTTTTAGCCACTTCGGTAAAGAGTTCTTCGGGTCTAAGGAAGTAGCCTAATTTTTCCAAAGCTTCTTCTTTTATGGCTTCCAAAAAATCGTTGGCTTGTGCTGTTTTTGGTGTTATTTCCCGAAACTTAATTTTGTCTTGTTTCAAGATATTGTTTGCGAAAATTTCCATTTTCTCGCTCAGATATTTGTAGAAAATGAAGCCCAAAATATAGTCACGGAACTCGTCCGCATTCATTTTACCTCTCAGCGTATTGGCTATATTCCAAAGTTGTTGTTCTAATACTCGTTTTTGGTCTTCACTCATTTAAAATTCTCTTTATTTATTGGTTCGCTAAATTACTTTTATTGTTGGTTTTTCTGTCCATGCGTTGGCAAAAATGGTTCTTTGGTTTTTTGAGCGTTGGCTCGTGTGTTGGAAAAAGCCAAATGTGCCGTTTACTCACCTCATTTTATTGTTATTTTAAAGTGTACGTGATTCGCTTTGCTTAATTGTGCGGTGGCAATAGAAATTACTCACGGCATTATTATGTTCAATGGTGTTCGTGATTGCTTTGCAATTCAATTTTTTTTGTGCGGTGGGGAAAAAATTAAAATACAGAAGGGTAGGCAATGAGTGTCGGCTTACTCGTTGTCCGTTTGTTGTATCGTTTTTATGTCCGTGTTCACCTGTCAAAATGGTTTACTTTTTCTCTGTTTTAATCGTCTATTTGTTGTTGTTGTGTCGTACTTTACACTTGCTGCCAACGGCTAAATAATTACCTTTGCGCCCTAAATTTCCGTACATGCAGTACTATCGGGGAAATCTTAGCGAGGACACCTTGCTGGAGCTATATAAAGAAATCCTATACCCTCGGATGATTGAGGAGAAAATGCTCATCTTGCTGCGCCAAGGGCGTATCAGCAAATGGTTTAGTGGTATAGGGCAGGAAGCTATAGCCGTGGGCGCTACCCTGGCGCTTGACAAGGATGAATACATCATGCCACTGCACCGGAACCTTGGCGTATTTACCGCACGCAAGATGCCTTTCGATAAGCTGTTCCTGCAATGGCAAGGACGGAAAGAAGGTTTTTCCAAAGGCCGGGAACGCTCGTTTCACTTCGGAGCGAATGAATATCATATCTGCGGCATGATCTCTCATTTGGGACCGCAGTTGGCTATAGCGGATGGTATTGCTTTAGCACATAAACTAAAAAAAGAATCTAAAGTTTCCCTGGCATTTTCCGGTGATGGCGGTACGAGTGAAGGCGATTTTCACGAAGCGCTGAATGTAGCCGCCGTATGGGGTTTGCCGGTTATTTTTCTTATTGAAAACAACGGTTATGGACTGAGCACGCCCGTCAATGAACAATTTGTATGTAAGCAACTTGCCGACCGCGCCATAGGCTACGGCATGAAAGGAATAACCATTGACGGCAACAATCTCCTTGAAGTATATCATACGATTAAAGAAGCGCGGGAATACTGCATCCGCGAGCAAAAGCCTATCCTCATCGAATGTATGACCTTCCGCATGAGAGGACATGAAGAAGCAAGCGGGGTAAAATATGTGCCTAAAGAACTTTTTGAAGAATGGGCGCTAAAAGACCCTGTGAGCAATTACGAAAATTACTTGCTCCGGGAAGGATTCATAGACGCTGCAAAAATAGAAGAGGTAAAAACCACGATATGGGGCAAGATAGAACAAGGCTTAGCCACCGGCTTTGAAGCGCCGCCTATAACTCCGGATACGGCAGAAGAACTCCGGGATGTGTATGCACCGAGGGAAGTAGAAATTCCAAATTCCAAAGTTCAAAGCTCAGGTACTGCTTCGGAAAAAAAATTCATACAAGCGATAAGCGATGGATTGCGGCAAAGCATGGAACGCCATAGCAACCTGGTGCTGATGGGTCAAGACATAGCAGAATATGGCGGAGCATTTAAAGTAACCGAAGGTTTTGTAGCCCGGTTCGGAAAGGAGCGAGTGCGCAACACACCTCTATGCGAAAGCGCTATAGTAGGAACGGCCTTAGGCTTGTCTATCAAAGGTTTTAAAGCGATGATGGAAATGCAGTTTGCCGATTTCGTAACGGTAGGCTTCAATCAAATCATCAACAACCTCGCAAAAATCCATTACCGCTGGGGACAAAAAGCCGATGTGGTAGTGCGGATGCCTACGGGTGGCGGCGTAGGGGCAGGTCCGTTTCATTCCCAAAGCAATGAAGCCTGGTTTAGCCATACGCCGGGGCTGAAAGTGGTATATCCTTCTACACCGGAAGATGCGAAAGGCTTGCTGATCGCGGCTTTTGAAGACCCCAATCCTGTTATTTTCTTTGAACATAAAGCCTTGTATCGCAGCGTGAGCGGTAGTGTACCTGATGATTATTATACCCTCGAAATAGGAAAAGCAAAACTAGTACAGGAAGGTAGCGACATCAGCATCATCACCTACGGAAGCGGGGTACACTGGGCAATAGAATATGCAGCACAACATCCGGATATCTCCTTTGACATCCTGGATCTCCGAACGCTTTTACCGCTGGATTATGAAGCGATTCGCGAAGCTGTAAAAAGAACGGGGAAAGTATTGTTGCTGCATGAAGATTGCCTCACAGGCGGTATCGGCGGGGAACTCTCCGCATGGATATCCGAGCATTGCTTTGAGTATTTGGATGCTCCGATTATCCGCTGCGCCAGCCTGGATACACCTGTGCCCTTTGCAATCGAACTGGAACGAAACTTCCTTGCCAAATCACGCTTGGAGGCGTGTGTACACAAATTGCTTCGGTACTAAAAAGTCGGCGAAGATTTATTTTCTTCCGTTGATGACGCGGATTTACGTAGCGTAAAAACCAAGGTATTTTGCCGTTTGTACCTTATTTTCTGCAAAAATGCGCATGAGGAAGTGTATTTGTGTAAAAGCTATTTTCTTCCGCAGATGATATTATTTACGCAGAATTTATAGCCATTCCGGAATAGTTAATCAGCAAAAATTCCTAAGTTAGAGCCTAACATTTTATTTATGCCGCAAAAAAGCAACTACACTACTCCACTCATTCTTATAGGGATTTTATTCGCGAGTTTTGGTTATATCACCTGGACAAACGGTGCTTTAATTCCTATTCTGAAGCTGCTTTGCAATCTGGAAACGGACGTACAAGCGTTCTTTGTAACCTTTGCATTTTACATTGCATACACGTTGTTTGCCTTGCCTTCTTCCGCCATTCTGAAAGCTACGGGTTTTAAAAAAGGAATGGTTTTAGGACTTTGCATCGTTGCCATAGGCTCTCTGATTTTTATTCCTGCAGCACAATCGCGGATGTTTAGCCTGTTCCTGACCGGGCTATTTGTACAAGCTGCCGGACTTACCATTCTCCAAACCGCCGTAAATCCCTATGTAAGCATCCTCGGTCCTATAGAAAGCGCGGCAAAACGTATCAGCATTATGGGCATCTGCAACAAAGCAGCAGGAATTCTTGCCCCGCTCATCTTAGGCGCAATCGTGCTGAAAAAAGACGAACGGGTAGAAGAAAAACTCAACTCCCTGACAGACCTGGCTGCGAAAAACCTGTATCTGGATGAATTGGCAGGCCGCCTTATTTTACCTTATAGCATTCTTGCAAGCGCCTTAGTGGTAGTTGCTTTGTTGCTATGGTTCTCCAAACTGCCTGCATTAGATGCGGAGGAAGAAGGAACGGAAGAACCTGCCGCTCCTCATCGGAAAAATGTTTTTCAATACCCGAATCTCGTATTGGGCATGGCCGCTATCTTTTTCTACGTAGGTGCGGAAGTGATTGCCGGAGATGCAATCGGTTCTTACGGTAAAAATTTAGGAATGGATCTTGCCACATCAGCCACCTTCACCGCTTATACACTCACGGGAATGCTCATCGGTTATCTGTTTTGCATTGTAGCCATTCCCAAATATATCTCGCAGGAAAAAGCATTGACCCTTTCTTCCATCGTGGCTATACTGCTCACTTTGGGTGCGTATATGACGGAGGGTATGACTTCCATTTATTTCATGGCTTCCTTAGGCATTGCCAATGCGCCTATGTGGCCGGCTATCTTCCCGATGGGGATTAAGGGGCTGGGGAAATTCACTAAAATCGGTTCGGCGCTGCTGGTGATGGGTATAGCCGGTGGTGCGGTGATGACCTTATTATTTGCCGCTATGATGAAATCGGGACATCCGCAACAAGGCTTTATCATCATGCTGCTCTGCTATGCCTATATTCTTTTTTATGCATTGAAAGGTCATAAACTAAAAAGCAACCCATGACAGAAGGCTATAACCGAAACGCTCCCGGCGGTCAGAAAATTTCCAAAAAGAAAATTCACTACCCGGTAAACAACGACCTTCAGGGCTATTTGAAAACCTATAGCAGAAGCCTGAGTTTGCCGGTAAGTTATGATGATTTGCTGCATTTTGACAGCGCCATGCCCGTGTATGACAAACGTGGCATAGATACGCTCTGGGAATGTGCCTTGTATGGGCCGAATGCTATTCACCGCATCCATGACGGATTGAAAAAAATGTATTCTATCTTAAAAACGAGTGATGAAAATCCTATTCATCAGCATCTGCATATAGATAGGGTGGATTATTGCACCTTCGGTAATTCACATCCGTTCCGCATCAAAATCGTCAATGATTTTAACGACAACTACGATTATTTCTATATCAAAAAAGCGGATGCTTCGCGGGTATATGGGCTGGAGCTGGAGCACATGCTTTCCCCTATGTTGCTCAATTATTATGTAGATAAAAACACGTTAATCGAAGAACATATCCCCGGCATTCCTGGAGATCAATTCATCACCTCCTATCTGAACAATACCGAGTTCAACAAGGTGCGTATCGCCAAAGAACTTGTCAAATTCAACCACCGTTGTTTTGTGCGCTTGCTGGGCGATATGCGTTCGTATAATTACGTATTCGACATCACGCCGGATTTTGAGGAAGTGCAGTTTCGCATACGTGCTATAGACTTTGACCAGCAGTGCTATGAAGGCAGAAGAAATGTATATCTACCGCAGTTTTTTAAAGAAAATTATCCACTGGTAGTGCTGGTGCAGGAATTTCTGAGCAAGGAAAATATAGAACAATACCAGCAGGAAGAACGCGCATTGATGATCCGAAGGAGCAAAGCAGCGAAAAAACAGCTTCATCATTTGCTTAGAATCATGAGCCTGGACACGCTTTCCCAGTTGGATAAAATCATTTCCCTAAGAGAGGAACTGGCGGAGCACTATAAAGTTTCGGAATTTCGATCCTGTCGTTCTATGGGCGATATTGTGCGGCTTAGCTTAGACCAATTGTATGCGGCTTAGTTTCTCATTAAGAGCGCGAGCGGTCTCGCTCCATTTTTTCGGCAACGGCTTCCAGTGTTTCGTAAAACTCCGCTCCGTATTTGCGCGTCAGTGGAGCTTGTAAAAATTTATACACAGGTACTTTCAATTTATTACCCAGCTTACAGGCAGGTTTGCATAAGGACTTCCGGGGTTCGTAATTGACCAGATCATAGCCTTCAGCCTCTTTGACCCGTATGGGGAACAGATGGCAGGATATGGGTTTTTGAAAATCAATCAATCCTTCGCGCCAGGCTTTTTCAATGCCGCATTTCACGATATGGTGCTCGTCATAATATCCATAGGCACAAATGCCCCCGTCCACCACGGGCGTTACCAGTCCTATTTCGTCATCGGTTACGTGCGTACCCTGGCGCTCTATTTCGGCTACATATTCGGCAGGCAGCAAGTGTTTTATTTTGGGGTAGATGTCGGCAAGGATTTCTGCCTCTTCCCTGGTAAGGGGCGCACCGCAATCGCCATCCACACAGCAGCCGCCTTTACAGCTTTCCAAATCGCATACAAAATGACGCTCTACTACGTCATCACTCAGCAGCACATTTTCTATAGCTATCATTTTCGTTGATATTTTAAGGCTGCAAAGGTATTTACAATTTACGGGTTTCAGTAGCCATCCTCTTCAAATCAGAATTGTTAAGCAGTTGCAATCCGTTTTTTAAGCGGCGGTTAAGCGGTTGCAAAACCGGAGTTAAGCAGAGCAAAAAGTTTCAACGGGCTGATGCGGCGCTACATCTTTGCATCATCAAACGAAACAAAAATGAACACACCCACAGATAAAATCGTCATCTACATCAGCCTTCTCGCCTGTATTTGTTTAGCTGTAACGTTTTAATTTCTAAACACGCTTCCGTTATGAAACCTTCAAACAATATCCTTCTTTCGCTCACCGGCATAGTCGTGAAAACCTACATGCTTATAGCCATTGTTTGGAGTAAACGCAACGAGCGTAAACATCGGCTCAGCAAAAATATCCCCGCTGCTGCGCCTCGCTTGTCCATTAAATAATACAGTTTAAGGCATTAGGCACCGAGTAAGAATTTCAAACCTGTTTCGGGTTATATCTCTTTAAGATTACAGTTATAAATACAAGGAAGGTTTCAAGCTGGAACAGTGAAAATATCCCGTAAATAAAAGGGCGAAACTTTTGCTTCGCCCTATATTTTGTCTGAAAAAAGAGAATCCTTATTCTTCGGTTGCAGGCGTTTCCGGTGTATTATCCGTACCGTTGTCGCTTTCTTGTTCTTCCGCATCTTCATCTTCCTCCTGCTCTTGGATGCGTGCGATGGCGGCTATTTCATCTCCTTCTTCGAGATTGATGAGTTTCACGCCCTGTGTAGCACGCCCTGCTTCGCGAATCTTGGAAACGTTCATACGAATGGTTAAACCGGATTTGCAGGTAATCATCAGGTCATCGGTTTCATCCACAGCCAGCAAGCCTACGAGATTTCCGGTTTTGTCGGTTACGTTGATGGTTTTCACGCCTTTGCCGCCGCGGTTGGTAATGCGATAAGCCAGTTCATATTTCTGCTCATTTCCTTCCGCATCCTTCAGCATCAGGTATTTTCCTTCGTCATTGTCTGCATCTGTTACCAATCTTAGGAACGGTGTACGCTTGCCCAGTCCTTTTTCGGAAACGACTAATATTTGTTTATCGGTAGCATCTTTGGAAACGCAAATCATTCCGATCACCTTATCTTTTCCATCCAGAGTATCTATACCGAACACGCCTATAGCGCCACGACCGGTGGTGCGTACTTTTTCTTCAGGGAAACAAATAGCGCGACCGCTGTTCACCGCCATCATAATATAACTATCGCCATTGGTAAGCGATACATCTAACAACTGATCGCCTTCCTGAATGGTAATGGCGTTGATACCGTTTTGACGCGGACGGCTAAAGTCTGCCAGTGAAGTTTTCTTGATAATACCTTCGCGTGTACAAAGCACAATGTTATGGCTGTCCACATAGTCTTTGTCTTGCAGACTCGGAATGTTCATGATGGTTCTTATCTTATCATCCTGCGGCAGTTGTATCAGGTTTTGGATAGCACGTCCTTTCGCGTTTCTATCGGCTTCGGGTATTTCATATACTTTCAGCCAATAACATCTTCCTTTTTCGGTAAAGAATAATAAGGTATGGTGTGTGGATGCGATGAAAAGATGTTCGATATAATCTTCATCACGGGTTTTGCCGCCCATAGCCCCACGACCGCCACGGCGCTGCGCACGGTATTCGGCAGCGGAAGTACGTTTTATATAGCCCAGATGCGATACGGTAATCACCACATCTTCTTCTTCGATGAGATCCTCGATGCGCATCTCGTTGGCGAGGTATTGAATTTCTGATTTTCGTTCATCACCAAATTTCTTTTTCACTTCTTCCAACTCGGTTTTGATGATGTCGTAACGCATCGCTTCATTGTCAAGGATTTCCTTTAAATGTGCAATGGTTTTCATCAATTCTTCATACTCGGATTTTATCTTATCAATCTCAAGACCTGTAAGCGTACGAAGACGCAGTTCCAAGATAGCTTTCGCTTGTATTTCGGAAAGTTTAAAGGCAGCAATCAATCCTTCTCTGGCTTCATCCGGCGTAGCACTTTCACGAATGATTCTAATGGCTCTGTCCAAATCATCTTTTGTGCCGATGACCTTCATGTAGCCTTCTAAGATATGAGCGCGTTTTTCGGCTTCGCGAAGTTCATATTGCGTACGGCGCACTACCACCTCATGGCGAAACAGTACAAATTCGGAGATAAGATCTTTCAGATTCAGTATCCTCGGACGACCATTTACCAGCGCTACATTATTAATCCCGTAGGATGTTTGCAGCTCGCTGAATTTATAAAGTTGATTGATGATTACCTGCGCTACGGCATCCCTGCGAATTTCCACTACGATGCGGGTACCTTCTTTGTTGGATTCGTTGGCTACGTTGGTAATGCCTTCTATCACTTTGTTATTCACCAAAGCGCCTATCTTTTCAGTCAGCGCATCACGGCTCACTTGATAAGGGACAGAGGTAATGACGATTTGTTCGCGATTATGTTTTGTGGTTTCTATAGTGGTATGCCCGCGCAACACTACCCTGCCGCGCCCGGTATGAAAGCCGGCTTTGATGCCGTCAATGCCGTAAATGATGGCTCCTGTAGGGAAATCAGGCGCTTTCACATACTTCATCAATTCATCTATGGTAATTTCTTTATTGTCAATATAGGCAATACATCCATCAATCACTTCGCTCAGGTTGTGCGGCATCATGTTGGTAGCCATGCCTACGGCAATGCCCGAAGAACCGTTGATGAGCAACTGCGGAATGCGTGTAGGCAATACGGTAGGCTCTTGTAAGGAATCATCGAAGTTGAGCGTGAAATCCACCGTTTCTTTATCGAGGTCTTCCAGCATATTTTCGGCAAGGCGTTGCAAGCGTGCTTCCGTATAACGCATAGCCGCCGGTCCATCGCCATCCTGCGAACCGAAGTTTCCCTGCCCATCAACCATCATATAGCGCATACTCCAGGGTTGCGCCATCCGCACCATCGCATCATATACTGATTTGTCGCCGTGCGGGTGATATTTACCTAATACTTCCCCTACCACGCGGGCAGATTTTTTATAGGGCTTGTTGTATTGCATTCCCAGCTCATTCATCGCAAATAAAATGCGGCGATGTACCGGTTTCAATCCATCCCGCACATCAGGCAAGGCACGACCCACGATTACCGACATAGAGTAATCTATGTAAGCCGTTTTCATCTGCTCTTCGATGTTTACCTGGATGATTCTGTTGTTGTCGTTTTTATGTTCGTCTTCGGGTAGTTGGTTCTCTGTATTATCCGCCATAATTTCTCATTAGAAAAAGTATGCAAAGGTACGGAAATAGTTGATTGGTTGAGTAGTTGATTGCAGAGAAAAGTAGGAAGTATAGGGTAAAAAAACGCAGCGAAATTAAGATGGACTTAATTCCGCTGCAATTTCTTTAAAACAGCGTTTCTATAAAACCGATTGTTTATTTAAACGCATTAATGCCGGTAATATCCATGCCGGTAATCAGTAAATGAATATCGTGCGTGCCTTCATAGGTAATCACGGATTCCAGGTTCATCATGTGGCGCATAATGCTGAACTCGCCGGTTATCCCCATGCCGCCTAAAATTTGGCGCGCTTCGCGGGCTATGGTGATGGCGGTATGGCAACTATTGCGTTTTGCCATAGATATTTGAGCCGGAGTGGCGCGGTCTTCATTTCTTAAAACACCTAATCGCCAGTTCAGTAACTGCCCTTTGGTAATTTCGGTAATCATTTCCGCTAATTTCTTTTGCTGCAATTGGAAACCTGCTATAGGCTTGCCGAATTGGGTACGTTGCTTGGCATAGCGAAGCGCCGTATCGTAGCAATCCATAGCGGAGCCTAAAGCGCCCCAGGCAATGCCGTAGCGTGCGCTGGAAAGACAGGTCAAGGGTCCTTTCAAGCCTTTCACGCCGGGTAATATATTTTCTTTCGGAACTTTTACATTATCAAATACCAGCTCGCCCGTAGCCGAAGCGCGTAAGCTCCATTTGCCATGTGTTTCCGGCGTGGTAAAGCCTTCCATCCCGCGTTCCAAAATCAAACCTTGAATTTCTCCCTGTTCGTTTTTAGCCCATACCACTGCTACTTGCGCGAAAGGTGCATTGGAAATCCACATCTTCGCACCGTTTAGGATAACATGGTCGCCGGCATCAGTAAAACGGCTTTCCATACTTGCAGGGTCGGAGCCGTGGTTGGGCTCGGTAAGACCAAAACATCCCATCCATTCGCCCGTAGCCAGTTTGGGCAGGTATTTCATTTTCTGCTCTTCACTGCCGAATTTATATATAGGAAACATCACCAGCGAGCCTTGTACGGACGCCGTAGAACGAACACCCGAATCGCAGCGCTCCAGCTCCTGCATCATTATGCCATAAGAGATATAGTCCAGTTCTGCTCCGCCATATTTTTGGGGTACAAACGGACCAAAGCAGCCCAGCTCTCCAAGCCCTTTTATAATTTGCTCTGGGAAAGCGGCATTTTGCGCATATTCCTCAATAATAGGCGAAATTTCCTTCTTTACATAGGCACGAACACTGTCGCGAATGAGCTTGTGCTCGTCTGTCAAAAATTCATCCAGTTGGTAATAATCGGGGTGTTGATATAAGTCTTTTTCCATTTTTCTTGTTAAAGATTGATAAAATGTGGGCGCAAAGGTAGCATTTTTGACATATCATTTTAATTTTGCGTCAGAATTGCCACAATTTTCGTATATAGGTCGGCGCTATTGTCAAATCAGTTATATGAATATCCTCCAAAACCCTTTACAGCAAAGCTTTTTAGGGAAACAGGAACATCGTAGGGACACGGTCACAGATTAAAGGTATGTTTTTTGTGAAGCAATCAGGACGAAATTTTAGGAAAACAGTTACATACTAAATTCGAAAAATTTCCGTCTAAGAGAGAGTATAAACAATTTAAAAAGCAAAGGAGAAACATTCCTATGAGGCAGCTCAAAATCGCTACCCAGATTACAAACCGTGATTCGCAGGCGGTAGAAAAGTACTTACAAGAAATCAGCAAGATTTCCATGATTACACCGGAAGAAGAAACCACATTGGCTCAGAAAATCCACATGGGCGATCAGTGGGCGCTGGAAAAACTCGTGAAATCAAACCTGCGTTTCGTAGTGTCCGTAGCCAAACAATACCAACACCAGGGACTTTCCCTAAGCGACCTTATCAACGAAGGCAACCTCGGTTTGATAAAAGCCGCACAACGTTTTGACGAAACCAAAGGGTTCAAATTCATTTCCTATGCGGTATGGTGGATTCGTCAGTCTATCTTACAAGCCTTAGCCGAACAAGGACGCTTGGTACGTTTGCCACAAAATAAAATCGGAACCTATAACAAGGCCAACAAAGCTTATATCGCTTTTGAACAAGAACACGAAAGGGAACCCTCTACCGAAGAACTCGCGGAAATCCTCGAAATGAGCGAAACCGAAGTAACGAATATCTTCACCAGCAACACCCGCCATACTTCTTTAGATGCCCCTGTGCATGAAGCGGAAGACGTGGCTATGGGGGATTTATTAGAAGGTAGCAGCGATACGGATGATACAGTGATGAAAGATTCATTGAAAAATGAAATCAACCGCATCCTGAAATCCCTGAGTGTACGTGAAGCGGAAATCCTCGGTGCTTATTTTGGATTAGAAGGCGACAACGGACCGACCATCGAAGAAATAGGCGACAAATACGACCTTACCAAAGAACGCATCCGCCAGATAAAAGAACGTGCTATCAAGCGTCTGCAAAAAGCACGCTACAGCAATGCACTGAAAGTATATCTCGGATAAATTTTGTTTGTAATTTTTGATTTTTAAAAGCTGATTCGGATAGAGTCAGCTTTTTTATTTTTTGTAGGCAAGCAGCAACTCAGCTTCCCCTTAATGCCAAAATATATTTCTCTATATAAGCCTGCTGCTCTTTGGATTTATATTGTTGAATAAAACGCGGATGTTCCAAAACTATGATTTGGTCAAAAAGCCCGGCTTCTTCATTCAGCTTGCGGATAAACTGCGCATTCTTTTTTCCCAATACAAAAACTTTGGCTGTATCCAGCCCTATGCGGATATGCTTTTTGAGCGAAGCAATCATAAAATCTTTCAGCTTTTCAAAAAGCGCCCTGTCATCATAGTAATTTGCATTCAGCCATTTTCCGTCTTTCCGCTGCCGGATGATAGCGAGCGGGAAAGGAGAATTGATATAGACATCCCCGTAAAATTTTTTCGCACCTCCATAGGCAGCTATCATTTCATACATAAAAACAGAAGAAAGCTCGTGCGTATGCGCCGATTTCATTTCGATGCCGCATACGGATTGAAGCCGTTTGGTATCGGTAAACGGCACGCCGGTTACGCCAGCGCCATGCCGGCTGGGATTGATGCCTATAAGGAATTTACGCGGGCGGGTATCGTTATAGTATTTACGGTAAAACTGCTGCATCACCGTCAGGATTTCGGGGTTATCCAAATAGGGATTCATCACCTGAAAGCCATCCGGAAGCTTACCTGTATAACGAAGATGCCGGTTGAATTGTATGATTTTATCGGCCAAATTCGCAGATGCAGACACGGGATTATTACTTAAATGTCTTTTGAATTTTAGCAGCCGTTTTGTGTTTGAAAGATTGCATCTTTTCGGATTTCAAGGCTTTTTTTAATCCTTTATAGGAAAGCTCCAGCAGCTTCCATTTTATATAACTTGCTGCCACATCCGTAAGTACAGCGGCTATAACATTCTTATTTTTTTTTGATGGGGCGGATGCTTTTTGTCCTTTGATTTTTTGCGCTGCTGAACGATGCTTGATTAAATCAATAAGCGTAGGAGCCGCATTGAGAGCGGTGGTCAACACCGAGCCGGAAGTAATGCCGGAAAGTAACCCGGTTATAAAATTTTCTTTATCCTCTTCCTTACCGGTTTTATCCGCAGGGTCTTTCAGCCTGTTCTTTAGCCTTAGCCTTTCTTTGCGAAGGTCTTGTAAGCTCGAAAGTTTTTTGTCGTATATTTTCATATCAAACAAGCAGGCTTTGGTTTTACGTTTTATTTTTCTTTTTCTTCCTCCTGTTCCTCCTCCTCATCATCATGCGTCATTGCATTGATAAACATGCCGCTGAATATGCGTACTATAAACTTGCGACTAAGTGCCAGCAGCACAAAAAAGAAGGTATAAATACCGGCGGTAATAAAAAAACCGTAGGTGCGCGAGTCGGTAAGGTTGGAAAAATATTCGCCCATTCCCACCCCTAAAAAAAGTAAGATACATAGGGCAAGAAGCAGGCAAGTAATAATAAAAACAAAATAACTCAGGATGCCGGAGGTGCGTTCTATCAAGTCGAGCTTAAACAGATCCACACGGGTTTCCACATGCTGAGTTATTTTATTCTTCCATTTTTCTACAAAGTTCATCATAGGTCGTGAGACTATGCGTTGTAGATTTCTTCTTCTAAATCTTGAGGTATTTTTTTGCTGAGTTTTTTCTTCAAATCAGCAAAACGATCTTTGATGCGTTCCAGATTTTCGGTGCGGGCATCTTTATCGGTGGCGAGTACATAACCTACCGCTGCGCCTACTGCAGCGCCAATCAATAATGTAGCGACTGTTTTTCCTGTGTTTGCCATAATGAAACTTTTTTTTTAGATGATTTAATCAAAGGTAAAAATTAAAAACATCGTGCCAGTTAAGTTTAGAGTTTTTTAACGGTAATAATTGTTTTCGAGAATGTACTCTGCCACGGCATTGGGAGTGAGGTACCGGATGGATCGCTTTTCTTTTATCTGCTGTCTTATATAAGTAGAAGATATTTCCAGTAAAGGCGCTTTCATCACTTGGAGGCGGGCGTTATGGGTATCCTTCACCTCAAAGCCCGGGCGATTATAAACGATAAACGAGTGATTGGAAACAAGCTGCTCAAAGTTTTTCCAGCGGTGATTGTTCTGAAAACTATCCGAACCCAAGATGACGGTAAAGGTTTCTAAGGGAAAACGTTCCTTCAGATAGGTGAGTGTATCAATCGTAAACGAGGGTTTAGGCAAATGAAATTCCACATTGCTGGCGCGAAAACGGTTATCGTCTTTGATAGCAAGCTCCACAAGATGCAGCCTGTCGTATTCATTGAGAAGGCTGTGCGCTTCTTTAAGCGGGTTGTGCGGCGATACCACAAACCATATTTTGTCCACATCGCTATGCTCCACCACATGGTTGGCAATGATGAGATGACCACTATGAATGGGGTTAAAACTTCCGAAATAAAGACCTATGTGCATAAAAGGATTTCGTAAAGGGCTAATTGCTGTAATTCTTGATCCAATCGGTGGCTTCGTTAAGTATTTTATAGGCTATGAGCGGATTGTCAAAACCCAGGTCATGTCCTTGTCCGGGAAGGGTAATAAATTTATGTGTATAGTTTAGGGAACTCAGCTTGGCATCTAAAGGCAGGGGCTGAGAATGATACAGCACCAGCTCGTCCTTATCGCCATATACCATCAGCAAGGGTTTGTTTTTCACAAAATACAGCGGGCTGATGGCTTCATAAGCAGGATCAAGGGGTTGTCCTTTTATATAGGGCGCACCGGCAAGCTGTTGTACGGATTCTCTCAAATCGGAATGTGCCTGCATGGTATCCAGATAGGAGATGTCCGTAAAATCGGAAGGTCCGCAAAAAGACAGGATGCAGCCGGTCCTTGCTTCTTTATCATAATTATAACCGTAAAGCATAGCAAGATGCGCACCGGCACTTACGCCGCCTATGGCAAAGCCCGTTTCCCGGATATTCAACGAATCATGTTTGCTGATACAATAATGCAACGCCGCATCCACATCTGCCATCAACTCTTTGTAATGTATGGAGGGAGAAACATAGCGATAATTCATAGAGGCGCTGGCGATACCTCTTCCCATCAACGAGTCTTGTATCAGTTTAAAATACTCTTTGTCGCCTTCATACCATCCGCCCCCATGAAGGAGCAGCACAAACGGCGTAGCGCTGTTTCTTTTTGCAGGCAGGTACAAATCCATTACATGCCGTGCATCCGTTCCATAGGGCACGTTCAGGTATCTTCTCTCAATGGAGTCATGGGTTTGTACGGAATATTGCGGGGTAATGCCCTCTTCTTTGGTACAGGAAGAAAGAAGAATAAAGCAACTGAAAACAAGGAGTAAAAAACGATTCATGCGTATATGTATTCTTTTATTGAGGTTAAAAAAATATTTATCAAGAAGCAAAATGCACCATGATTTTATCTGCATCGGCTTTGCGGATGCTGAGGTAATACCCTGCAATTTTTATCGCCAGCGGATCTCCCAGCGGAGCAATCATCTCTACCCATACCGATTCTCCGGGGATGCAGCCCATTTCCATCAGCATCAGTTGCAGCTCATTTTGTTTGTGCTCATGTATAATGGCTTTTTTACCTTTGGGCAATTGCGAAAGCTGAATAGCGGGCAGTTTATCTGTATTCATGCGGATGCAAAAATAAGCAAGAAAATTTACGACCTTAGAAAAGAATTAACCTCCATGGCTATCCGTTATTACGAGCACAATATTCCCTCTTTACTTACCCAAAAAAGAAAGCTCTCACAGTATCTGAAAGAACTGATCTACCGGCATCTTCCTATAAAAAAGATTTCGTTGAGCTATATCTTTTGCGATGATGGTTATCTGCTGGGCATCAATCAGGATTTTCTGGATCATGACACCTATACCGATATCATTACCTTCGATCTTAGCGAAACAAGCGATGAACTGGTGGGAGAAATCTACATCAGTATAGAACGGGTGCGGGAAAACGCCGGCCGGTTTGAAGCTCCTTATTTGCGGGAACTGCATAGGGTTATTTTTCACGGAGTGTTGCACCTCTGCGGCTACAGGGATAAAACTCCCAAAGACCAAGCAGCTATGCGCAAAGCGGAGGATAATTGTTTGCTGGAATATCTTGGAAAATGAAGCCTATAAATGACAGTTTTTCTTACAATCGTTCATATTTCCATAAATTACCGCTGTCATTTTCATCCGATAAAATCTTCTGTTTGTATTTTTCCGCTACGGGCAACCTGTTCTGCGCCTGCGAAAGGTCTTCTTTTTTCTTGTTTTCAGAAAGTCCTTTATAATGGTTGTATGCACCAAATACCAGCGAGCCTATAGCATAGCGATAGCTGCGAATACTTTCCTCCTTTGCCATTTCCGTAATCCATGCCAATCCGTTTTCAAAATCGCTGTCTTGGCGGGTGCGCAGGCTGTATAGGAAAATCGTATGAGCCAAGCTGATTTTTCTCCGTCCATATACCCCTGTTGCCATTTGCCGCAGCAAAGACATATCCTCCGGTTTTCCGGCTTTGGCTAATTGCAGCCATATAGCATCCTGCAGTTCGGCTTTGGGGTTTGTTGCCACCAGTTGTTTTGCCCATGTATAAGCCATGGCGCTGTCGAGGCGGCTCAGCGCTTCCAGAGCGGCGCCGGCTACCTTATAAGAACTATCATTCAGTGCATTTGCAATTTCTGTTTTCAAAGGGTTCATCTTCCACTCTCCGGCTACTTGCAACGCTGCGGCACGCACTGCATTGTTTCCTTCATTCACTAAAATCATTTCCACCTCGTTTTTAAACTTATTGTGCCATCCGTATTTATCGGGTATATCGGCAAGCAGTGATAGGGCATAACTTCTCATTTCGGAAGAAGGATTTTTCAGCGCTTGCAAAAAAACAGTCTGGGACAGCGTGTCTTTTTGTTCGTAATAAGCAGCCGCTACGCTTCTTCGCTGGGATAGGTAATCTCCGTCTGAAGCTTTTAGTTGTTGCAGCCATTGCGCCATCGTTTTGTCTTCTTTTATCACGCCTACGATCCAATGCTCGGTATCGGGAATGAATAAGGGTTTTATTCCGTTTTTATAGGGATAGGTAAATGTTTGCTTTCGTTTTTGAATATCCCAGTCTGTTGTTATTTTTTCATTTCCATAAACCAATACAGCTTTCAGCGGCAGTTTATAGGCATAGCTGCTGTCGGCTTGGGTTTGCACCACGTTTACTTGCAACTCTTGTTTTGCATCATCATAGCGATAATCCACCCTTAGTGCCGGATGCCCGCTACGGTCATACCATTGATGGAAAAACCAGTTCCAGTCTATGCCGGTGGCTTTCTCCACAGCTTTCCGCCAATCGCTGGTTTCGGCATTGCCATAGGCATGGTGGGTAAGGTAGTCATTCATGGCTTTATAGAAAGCGCTGTCGCCGGTTAAGCCATGTAAATAGCGCAGGACGGCTGCTCCTTTTTGATAGGACACCCGGTCAAACATATCTTCCCTGGCGTGGTAGTGAAAACGCACCAAAGCAGGATCATCATGAGCAGCTTGTGCCAGATAGGTATTAAGGTCATTTGCCGCCAGTTCATCCATGGAGAGCTGGCCGTATTTGTGTTTCCGCCAAAGCTGTTCGCCATAGGTGGCAAAGGATTCATTCAGCGTAAGGTGGCTCCATGATTCGGCAGTAACATAGTCGCCAAACCATTGATGAAACAATTCGTGGGAAACAATATCTTCATAGTTTTTGTCTGCATGTTCGCGTGCATTTTGATTCATAAATTCACCAAATAAAGAAGCGCCGGTATTTTCCATCGCGCCGCTTACGTAGTCGCGCACAACTATCTGGCTGTATTTTCCCCAGGGATAATCCACACCGGTAATTCCCGAAAAAAACGTTATCATTTCCCTTGTGTTTTGAAACATTCGCTTGGCATAAGGTGCGTATTCCGGTTCCACATAGTAATTAATGTGTTTCCCTTTCCATGCTTCTTCCTCTACGATAGCAAATTTTCCTATGGCAAACATTACCACATACGCTTGCACGGGCTGCTCCATTACCCAAATATCGGTGCGGTCATAGCCTTTTTTTATGCTTTCCGTAAGCCTGCCGTTGCTGAGCGTAGTAAAGCTGTCGGGCACGGTAAGGTGCAGCGAAAAACTGAATTTTTCGTTGGGGCGGTCGAAGGTGGGAAACCAGTGGGAGTTGGCCTGGGTTTCGCCTTGTGTCCATATCTGTTTTGGCTTGCCCGGCACTTCGTAGTTGTTGTTAATGTAGTAGAGCCCTCTGTCTTCGGAGATGGCGGCGCTGCCGCCGGGCGCTTCGGCATAAGGCATTGCCGTGTATCGAATATAAAGCGTTAGGGTATCCTGCCGATGAAATTTGCGGTCGAAACGGATCATCAGTTTATCCTCTTCATACTCATAATGCAATGTTGCCCCGGCAGGTTTGCATAGGGAAACGCTGTCTATATCCATGCTTTTGGCATCCAGCGCCAGCGAATCGGAGGCATAGAAATAAGGATGTAACCGGATAAGGACTTCTCCTTTGGCTTCTTTCAAAAAACTATCATTTCTTTGTTGAAACGGCGACAAGATGATGTCCGTATGCAGTATATCCCAATGTTGCGGTTCCGTAGCGCGGTAGTCGCCGGAAGAAGCCATAACCACTATTTCCCGCAAGTCTTTTGTTTCTTTGGTTGTTTTTTTACTGCTTCCGCAAGCAAGGAGCAAAAGCAGTACAGCTACAAAGCCGGTCTCCTTTTTCATTTTTAAAACTGTTTATGGATAAAGAGCGATGTATAGGGCAATGGGGAGCTTTCTCCTACCCTATACAGGACTCCATTTTGCCTGATTCGTTTCCTTATTTTATAAAGGTTGCTAATGTAGGCTAATTTTAAAGGTTAAAACGGGGGATTTATTACTTTTGTTTCCATCTTAAACCGACAACCGATAATGCTTGAGGCAACCGTAAACGCAAAAAACACCTACCATATAGAGCAAAAGAATGAGGAATGGCAGATGAATAACAGCCCTGTAAAATGGGATATACAGCAGTTGCCCAACGGCTTGTTCAGCATTTTATACAACAATAAATCCTACACCGCATTTGTAGAAAGTATAGATGCAAAGAGCAAAGAAATGAAGCTGAACATAGACGGAAACAGCTATTCCGTAGCGCTGCAAGAGCCTATTGATTTATTGCTGAGCAGCATGGGAATGGATCTGAAAGCCATGCAAAAAGCAGAACCTGTGAAAGCGCCTATGCCGGGTATGGTGTTAAAGATATTGGTAACGCCGGGGCAGCAAATCAACAAAGGCGACGGGCTACTGATCCTGGAAGCCATGAAGATGGAAAACATCCTGAAAGCCTCCGCACCGGCTACCGTGAAGACTATAAAAATAAACGAACGAACCGCCGTAGAAAAAGGCGCCATTCTGATCGAACTTGAATAACTATGCGTATAACAAACCTATTAGTTTCGCTTTTCGTCTTATGCTCATCCGCCGCTTATGCAGAACGGTTTTCCTATGTATATATACAAGGAGATAAACAGATTCCTTTTTATGTGAAACTGGAAGAGGATATGCTACCACGGTACAGCAAGAATTATTGCATCATCCCGCAACTGGCTCCCGGTGCTATCCGTTTGCAGATTCTTTTTCAGCAAAATGCTTATCCGGCTCAGACGTTCAACATACAGGTGCCTGCCGACGGCTATCGCGGTTTTCTGCTGGTAAAAAATACGGACGGCTTTGCCTTGTTTGATATTCAACAACATTTTTACCTCCTGCCTGGTGCCGAAGGCGAAGATCATTTGCCCGAAATAAACCCTACACGGCAAGTGCTTCCTATAACGGAGCATCCTGCAAAATACACTGAAACCCCACCCGTTTCTACGGCTTCCTCCTCAAAAAATACAAAAAAGCAACCTTCCACCGAACAAGCTGGTGGAAACCAAGAACCGCAATTCATAGAAGATATTGTACTGAACAACGAACGCAAGCCGCTATCCAACATTCCCGAACAAGACCTGCCGCAGGAAGTGATTGTACCGGAGCAGCCCGTTTATAGCGAAGAAGCCCTGCCGCAAAAAGAAGTGAGGATCGAGCAACCGCAATCCTCCGAAAACGACACGGAGCTACCGGAACCCGAATCGGTAAACATAGCCGATGAACGGAGCGTAGAAGAAACCGGCATGCACAATACCGAACAGGAAATGAACGAACCCGTTCCTGCGCTTACGGAAAATGCCCCGGCTATTATCAACAGCGATTGCCCCGCGCCTATGTCCGACCGTAAATTTGACGATATCTTCCTTGCCTCCAAAGGAAAAGGAAATGATGACAAGCGGATCGGCTACCTGATGAAAAAAGCGGAAGAAAACTGCTTTACCACAAGGCAGGCATTTTTACTTTGTCGCCAGTTGCAGGCAGAGTCCATGCGCTATTCTTTTCTGAAAAAAGTATATCCACGCGTTACGGACCAACAAAATTTCCATCTTTTAGGCGATGCACTTTTTAAAACCTTAGAGTGGAAAAGCTACTTCAAACTGATACTTGAATAACCACATGAAAAATATATCCATCCTTTTTATAGCCCTTCTCGTTTTTGCCGCTTGCAAACCTTCCAAACAAAAAATGCTGATGGGCAAATGGCAAGCAGTGAGCATGAGCAGTCCGCAACTCGAGCAAGAAATCGCCGATACGAAAGCATTCATGGATACCGTAGGGAAAAGCACCACACCCGATGAAAACGAACTGCTCTATGGCGTACGCAATATGGACAGCATGCGGATATTCATGAAGGAACAGCTCAACGAAACCTTGCTTCACCAAGAGCAACTCATCCAAAACACTTCTCTGGATTTTTATAGTAAAACGGAAGTAGCTTCCAACTTCGGCAGCGGACAAGACACCATCGGCTGGTATATAGATGACGACGGTGCGCTAATCTTAGATGAAATGAAAAAGAAAGGTGCAGGCAGCAAAATCACGATGGAAATCGCCCAATTGGACCAAGACAGTCTGCAACTGCGCTTCAACGAAAACGGATACAGCAGCACGGCTACGTTTATCAGAAAAAAATAAGGCTAAACTCCATTTGCAATAATGCCGTTAAGCTTTTTGCCTTTATCGGGTACATGGACTTCCACGCTCAGTTTTTGAAGCGCTTTTTTGTGTTCCCTTCCAACTTCCTTATTTTGCCACACAATCATTTTACCGCAAATCAAAGCCCCCGCAAGCCGAATGGCAAAAAACCGTTATCAGCATCTTACCAAACAAGAATTACTGCGCCTCATCGAGGAAATGCAACGTGCCCGAAAATACGGACTTGTATGGAATGAGGAACGCACCGAAGAACAGGTGGCTATAAACTGCCGGCAAAAAACACCTACGCTTACCGAAATACCCGAACGCAAAATCATCACTCAAGACAAAGCACCTATACACAGCCTTATTGAAGGAGATAACTACCACGCCCTATCGGTATTAACCGGCACCCACCGGGGCAAGATAGACCTCATCTACATAGACCCGCCCTATAATACGGGCAAAACGGATGAGTTTATGTACAACGACAAATATGTGGATGCGGATGATGCCTATAGACATAGCAAATGGCTTTCCTTCATGAACAAGCGCTTGCAACTTGCGCACAAACTATTGTCGGAGAAGGGCGCTATTTTTATTTCCATAGATGATAATGAAGTGGCGCAACTCAAGCTGCTGTGTATGGAAATCTTCGGGGAAGAAAATTTCATTGCCCAGTTTGTGCGAAAAAACAAAGCCGGTGCAGGACACGACAGCGGGCAGATAGCCATAGAATATGATTATATGCTTTGCTTTGCCAAGAACAAGAATAAACTTGTTTTTCAAAAAGAAATAATAGATGTAGAGAACGATAAAAAATATCGGCTGGAAGATGAACATATTGCCCACAGGGGAAAATATTACTTGCGGGATTTAGACTATAAAGGCTCCTACAGCGAGTCCGGCGACTACCCTATCCGCATGCCGGATGGTGTGGAAATTTATGCCGGCAATAAATTCGGAAAGCCCAATACCTGGCGCTGGAGCAAAGAAAAATTGAAATGGGGTATAGAAAATGATTTTATCGTTTTCAAAAAAAATGCCGGTAAATGGAAGGTTTATATCAAGCAGTATCAATATGTAGATAATGAAAACAAACGCAGAATTCGCCGGCTTCCCTATCGGGCGCTTATCCAATTTTTAAATTCCGAAGGCAGTCAGGAATTGAATAATATCGTGCAGCAAAATGTGTTCAAATTTCCCAAACCTCTTGGGCTGATTGATTATTGCATGGAGCTTTTTAGCGATAAAAACATAACGGTGCTTGATTTTTTTGCAGGTTCCGGCACTACAGGTCATGCGGTGCTAAGGCGCAATCAAGAAGACGGCGGCAAGCGAACCTTCATCCTATGCACCAATAATGAAAACGGCATTTGCGAAAAACTTACTTATCCGCGGCTGTCTAAAGCCATACAGGGCTATACCGACCTGAAAGGAAAAACCGTAAAAGGATGCGGTGGAAATCTGAAGTATTATCAAACATCATTTGAGGAAAACGGAGGGGAAACTAAAAATGAATAACCGTACTGAAGCTGCCCCGTTCACGATCTTGGGTGCTTACATGCCAGTTGCCGCTATAGTTCAGTTTATAGGGAAGTAATTGCCCGTTGCTATTTTTGAGACGCACCTTCATCACCACGTCAAAATCATAAACCCATGTTTTGTAGGAAAGCGAATAATCCCTTGCCACTATGGAGTAATCGGATTTGCGAAACCAAGTGGTCAGTTCGTTATACACCACATCCTGCTTATACTCCGGCTTGGGTTTGGCTATAAAAAGAAAACAATCTTCACCTCCATATTCTACCAGCATCAGTTTAAAATCATACATCTTGGCTACTTCCGGTTCAAAAACAGCCACCTTATTTCCTGCAAACGGTACGCCTGCCACTTTGCTGCCGGGGTTGAAGATGAGTTGCTTGAGCTGCCATTTGTGTTTCTCCAGCCGTCCTTTGCCGCGTGCGTGTTCATAGCCTTTTACATTATTGTTTTCACCGCATATTTTCCCTTCGGTAAAGAAGAAAGAAGCATAGAGCTCCGCTGTGTAATAATTGTATTCTTTTTTTCGGTTGTAAAAATCACCGGTTGTTTTTTCTTCCAGCACCTCCATCGTACGGCAATTGCCTATGCGATGCTGTTGCGTACGCGAATGCAGGGAAGCCTTTATTCCATCTTTTTTATCATAGATTTTTATATCGTTGGTAGCAGTAAAAGGTACAAGGTGCAGCGTACGAAAGGCTTTGTAGAAGGTTGTATCTTCCTTTACTCGTTGGATAAACGCCGCTACATCAAATCCATCACGGGAAGCCTGTAATACAAATTCATCCATCTCTATAGGCAGGGCAAAAATATTCGTATCCTTTCCTTGCGACCGTGCAGTGAGGGTGGCTAACAGAACGGCGAGAATCAGGCAACATGTTTTTTTCATAAATTCCTTGTTTTCATCAGCGCTTCGGCAATCGTCAGGTCTTCGGGTGTGGTGATTTTAAGGTTATGTTTTTCCCCTTCGATTAAAAAAATAGTTTCTCCATAATGCTCCACCACCGTGGCTTCATCGGTAAATCCTTCCTGATACGCTTGCTGCATAGCAGGTAGCAAAATTGATGCCTTAAAGGATTGTGGGGTTTGCATCAGTCGGATATGGTTGCGGTTGATAGGCTTGTAGCGTTCTCCATCAAGTTGTCGCAGACTATCGGTAGCGGGGATGGCAGGGATGGCGCTTCCTTTTTCTACGGCTTGTGCATAGCATTTTTGAATCAAGGCAGGGCTTACCAAAGGACGTACCCCATCATGAACCATCACTATAGCGTCGAGGGGTATTCCTTCCAATCCATTTTGTACGCTGTGGAAGCGCGTTTCGCCACCGCTCACGAGTGTTACATCTATCCGTTCTGGAAATGCCTGCAATACCATTTGCGCATAGCTAATCTGATGCGGTGGCAGCACTAATATGAGATGAGCTTCTTCAAAAGCGCGGCGAAAAGCCTGAAGTGTATGATATAAAACCGGTTTGCCGCATAGCTCCAGAAACTGCTTGGGAACGGCCGTGCCCATCCTCGTGCCTTGTCCGCCGGCAACGATAACCGCATAAACAGGTGTTGATTGCATGACGCAAAAAAACAAATTATAGAGGGAAAAAGCCGCAGGGATTTTTTGAGTATTCGCTTACTTCACTTCCTGCATCAGTTTCTTTACCAACGGAGAGATAATGATTAATACAACACCTGCAATAAGTGCGTAAATAGCTAATTGTTTGTATCCTGCCGTAAAAGCTAACAATTTCTCCATGGCAGGTGCATCATTATCAGCAGTGGACATACCGGCTCCCAGGATGCCTGCCACATACTGTCCGTAAGCACTTGCCAAAAACCACATTCCCATCATCATCCCTTGTAGTTTAGCGGGCGAGAGCTTGGTCATAATGGAAAGCCCTATAGGGGATAAACACAGCTCGCCCAGCGTCATGATTAAATAAGCGAAGGTGAATACATCCAGCGACGTGATCCCTAAGTCGTTTGCAAAATAGCGGGTATAATACAAGGTATAGAAAGACAAGCCGAGAAAGATAAAACCCAAGCCAAATTTCACCACTGTATTCGGCTCTAATTTTTTCTTTGCCAGACCAATCCAAATTAATCCCGCCAGCCAAGCCAGTGCAATTACGAAGAATGCATTGGCAGAATTGTTTACAGAATTCGGGTCTAATGTTATTGTCCCAAAAAGTTTATTATCCAGATTGGAAGCTGCAAAAATACTTAACGACCCTCCGCTTTGCTCGAAGAAAGCCCAGAACAAAATAGAGAAAATAATAAATACCAGCGCCGCAATTAATTTTTTGTTTTCTGCAAGGCTATATTTTCTCATTTCAAAAAACAAATACAGGAGCGTTGCAGGGCCGATGATATACATGAACCAATCGGTGTATTCTGTTTTGGCAACCATCGTCATGATTACCGGAACGGCTGCCAAAGCACCTAAATAAACCAGATAATCGTACCATTTTTTGCCTTTGATTCCTTTGGCTTCAAAAGGAGACTGACCGATAGGTCCCAAGTTCTTTTTCGTTATTAAAAAAGTAAGGAGGCTTATACTCATTACCACAGCGGCAAAGCCGAACGCCACATTCCACCGTAAGGCTTCGGGGATGATACCGTTCAGCATCGTACCCTTTCCCACGGCAATACAGATATACCCGCCCAGCAATGCACCGAGATTAATGCCCGAATAAAATAAGGAAAAACCTGCATCCCTACGCACATCGCCCGGCTTGTACAAAGCACCCACCATCGTAGATATATTGGGTTTGAAAAAACCAGTGCCGATCACCGTAAAACTGATGCCTAAGAAGAAGAATTTTTCCGGGTCGGTGGCTAAGATAAGGCTACCCACAATCATCAGCAAGCCTCCCCAGAATAAGGATTTTTTAAACCCTAAAATCTTATCGGCAAATAAACCGCCTATAAACGTAAAAGCATACACAAAGGCTTGGGTTGCTCCATATTGCAATTGTGCGCTTTTTTCATCAAAGAAAAGCTCATGCACCATAAAGAAGGTGAGCATTCCTCTCATTCCGTAGAAACAAAAACGCTCCCACATTTCTGAGAAGAACAACGACCATAGTTGTTTCGGATATTTACCACTGAAGTTTTGAATTTTCATCAGTTCCCGATCTTCGCTCCCCTCATTTTGTGGCAATGGGGCAGAAAGTGTTTCTTCGTTACCGGTTACATTTATAGACATGGTTGCTTTGTTTTTTTTTAATAGGCAAACAAGATATTCATTTTTACGAAAAGCAAAATCATTCTAAAAGAAAAATCCCGCATAAAAAACCTGACAGATGCTATAACCTGTCAGGTTGAATGCTTTTCTATAAGCATATTTACGAACGATTCTTACTGTACCCCGTGCATTTTTTTCTCCAGCCAGCGGCTTAATATAAACAAAATCAAAGCAGCCACACCGCACATTACGATAAATACCAGGAAGAAGTCGAACAGGTTTTCGATGGGAAAGCCAAGGAATGAAGTAACAGCAGCGCCTTCACCTTCTTCTCCTCCGCCGGGAATAAGTGCAGACAAAGTGCCGGCAAATTTATTTGCGGCAGCATTTGCCAAAAACCAAGTACCCATCAGCAAAGAAGAAAAACGCAACGGCGATAGCTTGGACACCATAGACAAGCCGATAGGCGACAAACACAGCTCGCCCATAGTATGAATAATATACAAACCAAATAACCAGAACATAGACACCTTATCGGCAGCGCCTATACCATAAACCGCAAAAGCGATAACCATATAGCCTACCGAAACAAGCGCAAGACCTATTGCCATTTTCTTAGGGGAGGACGGCTCCATATTTCTATTGCCTAAGCGCAACCAAAAAGAAGAAAACAAAGGCGCCAGGACGATGATTGCCAGCGGATTTACCGATTGAAAATAACTTGCGGGCATTTCCATGCCAAAAATATTCCGGTTGGTTTGTTTGTCCGCGAAAATCGTGAGCGAAGCGCCGGCTTGCTCGAAAGCGCCCCAGAAGAAAATCACAAAAAATGCCAGGATAAAAATCACCAGAATACGGTCTCTTTCTTCTTTTTGCAGGCTTTTATCGGTAAGGATGATGAGCGGCATCACTACCATCGCGCCGTAAATCAAGTAGCCGATCAAGTCTGTATCGCTGTTGAACATGGATTTGAAATTCAGCAGGAAAAAAATCAAAGCGGCGGAACCGGCTATGATGCCCAATTGTTTTACGCCCATTTTTTTCACTGCCATACCAATCGCCTTTTCTTCGGCATCCACCAGCACTTTATTTTTCTGTACTACAAAAATGATCAAGCCAATCAACATGCCTATGCCCGCAGCAAGAAAGCCCCATTTAAAATCAATTTTCTCTCCCAGCGTACCGCAAATCAGCGGAGAAAAGAAAGCGCCGAGGTTAATACCCATATAAAAGATTGTAAACGCTGAATCTACTCTCTTATCTCCTTTCGGATAAAGCTGCCCTACCATGGTGGAGATATTCGGTTTAAAAAATCCATTCCCCACAATGAGCAAGGTCAAGCCCGCCCACATAAGACTTATAGCGCTCGCACCGGCGGTAGAAGCGCTGAAAAACATGGCAAACTGCCCAAGTGCCATGAGCAAGCCACCTATTTCTATACTGCGGCGATTGCCTAAAAAACGATCGCTGAGGTAGCCACCCAAAAGCGGAGTGAGATAAACCAAACCGGTATAACTTCCATAAATATTAGATGCCTCATCATTGGCCATCTTTAGCCCGTTAATCATATACAGTACAAAGATTGCCCGCATACCATAGTAGCTGAAGCGTTCCCACATCTCCGTAAAAAACAAAAGGTATAATCCTTTAGGATGACGTTTGCCAGAGGCGCTCACCTGCACCGGCTGATCCAGCGTAGCTCCGGCTTCTAATTCTTTTTCGTGTTGATTTGACATGAACCGATTTTTATTAAAGGCGAAAGATAAAAATTATTTTCTGCCAAACGATAGCCGCCACTCACGTGAAACGAGGGATTTTCTATTCCTTCCCTTCTTTTTCCTAATTTTCCGTCTGCTATGACCAAAGTTAATTCGCCCAAACCGGAGCCGCCTATAAAAGCATTTAAAACACCGTCCTCATTTGAAAACTGGCTGGCTAAGAACTATCAAAAACAAGAAGGTGTCTTTCTGCGGATATATAAAAAAGCAAGCGGCATCGCCACCGTCAGCTATGCACAAGCCCTTGATGCAGCGCTCTGCTACGGATGGATAGACGGTATCAAAAAAAGCTATGACGAGGTTTCTTACTTGCAAAAATTCACACCCCGTCGCGCCAAAAGTACTTGGTCTAAAATAAATGTAGGGCATATAGCCAGGCTCACTGCGGAAGGAAGAATGCAGCCGCCGGGCATTGCCGAGGTGGCGCGCGCCAAAGCCGACGGGCGATGGGAAAATGCCTATGAGGCACAAAGCGAGATGCAAATGCCGGAAGATTTTTTAAAGGAAATTGCTAAAAACAAAAAAGCGCTCAGCTTTTTTGAAAGCCTGAATAAGGTCAATAAATACGCGATTGCCTTCCGCCTCCACCATGCAAAAAAGCCCGAAACAAGAGAGAAACGGCTACACGAATTTGTGCAGATGATGAAGGAAGGAAGGAAATTTCATTAAAAAATCAAAAATTCAAAACTCATGCACTCCCCACTTCGCTGCCAGGTTCTGATAGTAGTCCGGAGACAATCGTGTTTGCGCATAAAATCCTTTTTCATTGCGCTGACGAAAGGCTTCGTATAGGCTCACCGCACAAGCTACGGAGATATTCAGCGACTGCACCATGCCCACTTGCGGGATGATAAAATTGCCATCGCAAAAAGCCAACGCCTCTTGGGAAACACCGGAATGTTCGTTGCCAAATACCAGCGCCATTGATTGTGTAAGGTCTAATTCATAGAGCGAAACCGCTTCTTCTCCCAAATGCGTAGCTACAACGTGTTCATACTTGTTTTTCACTTCTTCAAAGCAAGCCTTCGTATCCTCAAACTGATGAATGGTGAGCCAGCCTGCCGCACTTGCGGAGCTTTTCTTTCCAAAGCGTTTGGTTTGATTTTCTTTTGTGTTGAGGATGTAAATATCTTGCACGCCCACAGCATCGCAGGTGCGCATCACGGCGGCTATGTTGTGCGGGTCATGCACGTTTTCAAATATCAAAGTCAGGTCGGGCTGGCGCTTGTTTAAGACGTGGGTTATTTTGTTTTTTCTTTCGGAAGTCATGTGGCAAAGTAAAATGTAAAGGTAAAATGCTTAAATTTTACAAAGTGGATAGGAATCATTCGTCTGCTGTGAAACCCTCACATCTTCACCCCTTCATAAATTGCTTCCACCAAAACCGTTTCATTTACTGCTTTCAGCATTATTTTATTCTTTAACGAATCGTATTCTTCCAGCTCCCAATGCTGCGATTCATTCAGCCGGAAGGCTTCTATATGGATGCTTTCGGAGTCCACAAGCCAATATTCTTTCAGCGTAGGAATATCGCGGTAGAGTTTAAACTTTTCTCCACGGTCATAATTTTTGGTGGTGGGTGAAAGCACCTCTATAATCGTTGCCGGATTCAGCACATTTATCTCATCATCGTTCAAGGTTTTCACCTCCCCGCAAACAATAGAAATATCAGGATAGGTAAACAGCGTGTTGGCTTCAATATGGATGCGCAGGTCGCTGCCAAACGGCTGACAAGGTTTGCCTTGCAGTTTTTTCCGCAGAGCGAAATATAAATTGCCAACAACTTTATTATGCGCCAGTTTCGCGCCCGACATAGCAAAGACTTCGCCACGAAAATATTCATGTTTTTCAGCGGCGGCATTTTCCATTTCCAGGTATTCTTCTATGGAAAGGGGTTGTTTGCCGTAGGCGATAGCGGGTTCTCTCAATTCCATTGTTTAAAGATACAACCCTAAAGGGAATGGTGGTTGTCAGGGTTCCACAAAAAGAGGAAATTTTAATCTCCTTTAAAGCGCAGCCGTTCTATCATAGCGGGTGATAGGTTACATCATTCCGTTTTTATTTTTTGCAATGCCTCTAAGCGTTCCATCAAGATAAAAATCCTTTGTAATGTATTCCTTATTTTCTACCTGATAGCTTCTAAAAACCTCAGCTCTCTCTTGCGTTACCCTTCTCAGAAAATCCTCCAAATGAAAGGTTATTAACCCCTTTGGCATGGATTGTCCATATATAACATTACCAAACAATAATAGGACTATAGCAAGGAAAAATACTCTCATATAAAAACATAAAAAAAACAGAAGCAAAAATAAACGATAAGCCGGGATAAAATATGCCTATAAACCTCCTTAAAACCAAGCTCTTTGAAAATAAAAACCTTGCGTTCCATATCCCGTATTCCCTTCTTATCTTGCAGGCTCATTACTCATACTTTTTTTATTACCACTAAAATGTACAGAACACATACCTGCGGCGAGTTGCGCCTCCAACACGTTTCTACCGAAGTAACCCTTTGCGGATGGGTACAAACCGTGCGCAAATTCGGAAGCATCACGTTTGTGGACCTTCGCGACCGCTATGGCATTACCCAATTGCTTTTTAATGAACACCTCAATAGCCGTCTTGACCAAACTCCTTTAGGACGTGAGTATGTGGTGCAGGTAAAAGGGAAGGTAAATGAACGCAGCAACAAAAACAGCAAACTACCCACCGGCGATATTGAAATAGAAGTGCATGATTTTGCAATCATGAACATTGCCTCCGTGCCGCCCTTTACCATAGAAGACCAAACCGATGGCGGTGATGAACTGCGTATGAACTACCGTTATCTGGACTTGCGCCGCCCGGTATTGAAAAAAAATATGGAGCTACGCTACAAGGTAAACCGCGCAGTACGGAATTATCTGGACACACAAGGTTTTTGGGATATCGAAACGCCCTTCCTCATAAAATCCACCCCCGAAGGCGCCCGCGATTTTGTAGTGCCCAGCCGTATGAACCAGGGACAGTTTTATGCGTTGCCGCAAAGTCCTCAAACCTTCAAACAACTACTGATGGTAAGCGGCTACGACCGGTATTACCAAATCGTGAAATGCTTTAGGGACGAAGATCTCCGTGCCGACCGCCAGCCGGAATTTACACAGATAGACTGTGAAATGAGCTTTGTGGAGCAGGAGGATATTCTGCAAACATTTGAAGGCTTGTTCAAGCAAGTATTTAAAGACATAAAAGGTGTAGAAATCAACGAAGCCTTTCCCCGTATGACCTGGGAAGATGCCATGTGGCACTATGGAAATGACAAACCGGATATTCGTTTTGACCTTAAAATCCAAAATATAAAAGTCAAAAACGATATACACTGCGAAGCGGTGAAAGACGCCAATTTTAAACTAACCGACGATGCCGAAACCCTCTTGGCTATATGTGTGCCGAATGCAAGCGAATATACCCGAAAGCAAACCGATGAACTGACCGAATGGGTGAAACGTCCACAGATCGGCATGACGGGTTTGCTTTTTATCAAATGCAATACAGACGGCAGTTTTAAAAGCAGTGTAGATAAATTTTTTGATGCGGAAAAACTAAAACAATTCGCTTCCTTCTGCCAAGCGCAGCCCGGAGATTTAATCTTGATGCTGGCCGGCAACGAAGACCGCACGCGCAAAGCCATGAGTGAACTTCGCCTACTGATGGGCGAGCGTCTGGGTCTCCGTAATCCCAATCACTACAAACCCCTATGGGTGATAGATTTTCCATTGTTTGAATATGCGGCAGAAGAAAATCGCTATGTGGCACGCCACCATCCGTTTACAGCACCCAAACCCGAACAGACGGAATGGCTCTCCAACCCTGATCGGTATGGCGAGATAAAAGCCAATGCCTACGACATTGTGCTGAACGGTATCGAGATTGGTGGCGGCTCTATCCGTATCTATCAGCGGGATTTGCAGGAAAAAATGTTTGCTGCACTGGGTATGAATAAAGAAGAAGCACAGGAAAAATTCGGCTTTCTGCTCGGCGCTTTTGAATACGGCGCTCCGCCGCATGGCGGTATCGCTTTCGGATTCGACAGGCTCTGCGCCTTGCTCGGCGGACAGGAAAGCATCCGCGATTTTATAGCCTTCCCTAAAAACAATGCGGGCAGAGACATGATGCTTGATGCTCCTTCCGCCTTGGATGAAGCACAGCTAAAGGAATTGGGATTGAAATAGAAATGTGTGAAAAAGATTTTAGTATCTCCTTTTTTATTTCAGCCCTCATGACATTAGGCATTTTAAAAACACAGTTCATTGCTTTTGTTAGAATCAAATATGGGAGGAAATAAGCTCATTGCAAACGGAACACAGAGGTCCTGCGTTCATCATGCAAGGAAACTATAAATTTGCGCTTTACATTTGATTCATGCACGAACTCATCCTCTTCGCATCCGGCGCAGGCAGCAATGCAAAAGCCATTATTGAGTACTTCAAAAACAAGCCTGTGGCAAGGGTTTCCCTTATCGTATGCAATAAAGAAGGAGCAGGCGTTATAGGCATTGCCGCAGCAGAAAACATTCCGGTATTGATGATAGATAAGGCTTTTATAAAAGAAGGAAAACTGTTGCCGGAGCTGATGTGCTACCATCCTTCGCTCATTGTGCTTGCCGGTTTCCTATGGAAGATACCGGAGAACGTAGTAGCCCATTTTCAGGATAAAATCATCAACATACACCCTGCCCTGCTACCTGCCTATGGCGGTAAAAATATGTATGGAAGCCGGGTGCATGAAGCCGTGATTGCCGCAGGTGAAAAAGAATCGGGTATCACCATTCATTATGTGAACGAAGTATATGATGAAGGCAGGATCATCGTGCAGGCGAGATGCCCTGTAGCCGCTACCGATGACGCTGCAAGCCTGGCACAAAACATTCACCGACTGGAGCATTATTTCTTTCCGCGTACGATTGAATTTTTGCTACATGCCATAGGCAGCAAACAATAATAGCCGTAAATTGACCGTTAATTAGCCTTTGTTGCTTAATTTGTATCATGATTTCTCTACGATCCGTACTTCTGTTCATCGGTTTTCTCACGGGTTTTTCCGCATTTTCGCAAGACCGTCCTATCGGCTACTGGCGGGCACATACGCCTTATACGCATCTGGCAGGCATGGCTACGGACGGCGTAACGCTTTATGTGGCTACCGTGGAAAGCTTTTTTACCTACAACGCCGCCCAAAACGAACTGACAGCTTATAGCAAGGTGGATGGCATGGCAGATATGGAAATGAGCGCCATTGCTTACGATGCCGCCACAGACATCACTGTGCTTGCCTATAAAAACACGAATATTGACCTATTCATAGACGGTACTTTTTACAACCTGCCGGATATTAAACTAAAGACATTAAGTGGCATCAAAGAAATTTACAGCATTTATACCGAAAACGGAAAAGCCTATATCTGCACCAGTTTCGGTATAGTAGTATTAGACCTTGCTCGTAAAGAAATCGAAGACACTTATACTTTTAGCATTGCCGGGGAAACCATTGCGGTAAAAAACTATGTAATGGATGAACACTACCGCTATGCCGCTACTACCCACGGTCTTTACCGCACACCTTTGTCGAATGCTAATCCCCAGGCTTTTTCCACTTGGGAGCTAATCGACAGCCGCACCGATATTTTTGCTCTGCTGCATCATCAAAATACACTTTATTTTACCACCAAAGACAGCACCTTTCAATGGAAAAATAATACCGCTGCTTTTTACTACGAAAGCCGCTACGAAATCACCAGCCTCAATCCTGCAAACGGCGGGCTTTATATCGGGGAAATAAACGAAACGATTTTTAAAGGCGCTATCAAGCACGTATTGGAAAACAGCATGGTGGCGGATTCCATCATCACCGCAGACCGCCCGCTGAAAGTGGTGCAACTGAGCAGTGGTAACGACATATATGAGGCGGATGGATTTTATGGTTTGACGAAATTCTCTAACGGCATCTCACAGGGTGTCATAGCACCGCAGGGCCCGCCCGGCTATGGATGCTTCGATATGATTCCCTATAATAAAAAACTATGGATAGCACATGGCGGCTATACGCGCAACTGGGGCTATGCTTATCTGCAACAAGGTTTTTCAAAATTTGAAAACGAAAAATGGACCTCCCTCACACCGCGCAATACCGCTATACTGGGAAACACCTGGGATCATATACGGATAGCGGTAGATCCCTATAACGAGGATGTATATGTAGGTTCTTTCGGCTTTGGCTTATATCGCTACGCAGCCGATGGCACTTTATATAATCTGAGTGATTCATCCGAAAAATTTGAAGCTACCGTAGGGGATGAAAATTCCAAACGCATCTCCGGTCTTTGTTTCGATAGGGAAGGAAATCTATGGATGAATCAATACGGTGCTCCGCACGAGCTTCTGGTAAAAACAAGAGAAGGACTATATTATAATTTTTCCGGGGCTGGAGCACGACAGTCTGGCGCATCGGTGATCATTGACGACTACGGTCAGAAATGGTATTTGATTTCAGGAAACGGTGTAGCCGTGTATAACGATAACGGCACTATAGATAACCCTTCCGATGATGTATATGCACGGGTGGATATGTCCAAAAATCTTCCTTCCAATACCACTTACTGTCTTGCCAAAGACAAAGACGGCGCTATATGGGTGGGCACATCGGAGGGTATAGGCATTATCAACTGCCCCGGCGAGGCCACTGCCGGTACCTGCAAAGTAGAAAAAAGAATTGTGCAATACGATGTAGCCGCAGGCTATCTTTTTCAGGGAGAAAGCGTAATGGCGATAGCAGTGGATGGAGCCAACCGGAAATGGATCGGTACCACCAACGGTGTGTGGCTGGTGAGCGATAATGCCGATAAAATCATTTACCGCTTCACCACGGAAAATAGCCCTCTGCCTTCCAATTCCATTCAGAAAATAGCTATAGACCCCGTAACGGGCGATGTCTATATCGGCACCGATCTGGGCTTGGTATCGTTCCGCGGCACCGCTACGGAAGGCACGGAAACGGCAAACAATGTACTGACTTTCCCCAACCCTGTCCCATCCGGTTACAATGGCACTATCGCCATCAAAGGATTGCCGGAGAATGCAGATGTACGCATTACCGACATTTCGGGGCAACTGGTATATCGCACCCGGGCGCTGGGCGGGCAGGCAGTCTGGAACGGAGTGGATTATACAGGTAAAAGACCCCAATCGGGCGTATATCTGATATTTGCAGCTCATTCCGACGGTTCACAAAGCTATCAGGGCAAAATGGTATTTATGGAATAGCTATGTTGCAAAACACAAAAGGCATTGTTTTAAGAACCGTAAAATATGGTGAAAGCAGTGTGATCGCCACCCTATTCACCGAGCATTTCGGAATGCAATCCTATTTGGTGCAAGGCGTTCGCAAATCGAAGAAAAACAATGCGGGACTCCTGCAACCGAGCTTGCTGCTGGATGTGGAAACAGATCACCATCCGGGAAAAAACCTGCAACGACTCCGCAGCTTTCATCCGGCTTTTATTTACAGCAGTATTCAGGAAGACATTGTAAAAAACAGCGTGGCGCTTTTTTCTGTAGAATTGCTGCTGCGCCTCCTTCCCGAGCATGCTCCATTTCCCGAATTATTTGATTTTTCCCTTCATTATTTTCAGATGCTGGATAGGGCGCCGGTGCAGGAGATAGCCAATTATCCGCTTTATTTTCTCATAAAAACCGGAGAATGGATGGGCTATCATGTAAAGGGAAATTACAGTCCGTCCACTCCGTTTCTGGATGCGCAGGAAGGAGGATTCACCGCAAAGGAAAACAACCTCTACCCTATAGCCGGGGAAGATGCTTTGCAACTGGATTGTTTATTACAAAAAAAACATCAGGATTTTTTTATGCACCGCCTCTCCTCATCGGTTCGGAATGCACTTACCGACTGGTATCTGGAATTTCTCCGCCTACATTCCCAACAGTTGGGACCGCTAAAATCTTTGGACATCATTCGGACGATTTTGCATTAATAGAAGCATTTCTATACGGAGAAAATTTAACCTTCGCATCCGGTAAGCCGAACACCAAAATACCCTACGGCAATCCACATCAGACCTTTTATCAAAAAAAATAAAAAGCCGGCAACACCTAATTTTTTCAGCCATGCTTTAAATCCTTTTTTCTGCGTTGTTTCTTTCATAATCTTTTGGGGAGATGAGGTGAGCTGCAAAGCTATTGATTTTTTTGAGGCGTAGCGAAAGGAAAACCGCTTCGTCAGCAACAGTTGAATCAATAGTAGTACCTTCGCGCAAAAATACAACTGTGCGTCCCGTTCATTACATAGCCATCATAGGCGTTTTAGCCGCTGCCGCAGCCTTGTTTTACTTCGGTAATACCAAGCCGCCTAAGCCTAAAGAACAAAAACAACTTACTATGGAAGAAGCTGCCGCCATGCAGCACTCCCATGTACAACCCGCTTCATTTGACAGCATCCACACCGCCGCCAAACAAGCCTTGCCCGCCCATGCCCAAGAAGAGGTAGCCGCTATGGAGCAAACCCTTTCGGGGAAAGCGGATTCTGCGGCTATGGTGGCTGATTTTGAAGCGCTTGCTAAAATATGGCAGGAGCATAAACAACTGCCGGTAGCCGCTTACTATTATCTTCTTGCAGGAAAATTGGACAATTCGGAAAAAAAGCTCACCTTTGCAGCCCAATTATTTTTAGACCTGGCGAGGAAGTCCACTTCCGAGTCGGTGCAGGCTTGGGAAGGACACATGGCGATAGAAGGTTTTCAACGCATCTTAGCCATTAATCCGGATAATGACACCGCTACGGTAAATCTTGCGGAATGTTATATGGGGCTGGGAGAAACCATGCAGGGCGTATTTCTGCTGCGCGATCTCACTGCCAAAAAGCCAAAGAACATACCCGCCAACCTGGTTTTAGGGCAGCAAGGTATCATTTCAGGTCAGTTGGATAAGGCAATGGGGCGTTTTCAAACCGTCCTTGACCAAGATCCTGAAAATATAGAAGCCATGCTGGGAATCGCAGAGGTCTATAAAAATAAAGGGGATAAAACAAAAGCGATTGAAGTGCTGGAGCAGGCTAAGAAAACGATGAACCATCCGGACTTTTCAAACGATATAGACAATTATATAAAGACATTTTAATCACATTTTTAAAAATTTTAAAATATGCCTTGCGGTAAAAAAAGAAAAAGACATAAAATAGCCACTCACAAACGTAAAAAACGTTTAAGAAAAAACCGTCATAAGAAGAAATAGGTATTGACGGCTGGGTTTCCGGCTATACGTTCCTTTCTCCAATCTTATTCCTTTTTACACCTTGAAAGACCGGTACGACCCGTACCCTTCCGAAGGGTGTAAAATCCATTCCTTATTATAAGATATAGTGCATACGAAACTGTAACCGACTGAGCGCAGCCGATATTGTGTCATTGCAATTAACGACGGCAGCATGAATAAAGAATTGATCATCAACTCTGCAAGCGAAGGTGTAGAAATTGCCTTGCTTGAAGATAAAAAACTGGTAGAGCTTCATTACGAACACACGCATGACCAGTTCGCAGTAGGCGATCTTTACCTCGGTAAAGTAAAAAAACTGATGCCCGGACTGAATGCGGCATTTATAGACGTAGGCTATGAAAAAGATGCCTTTCTGCATTACACCGACCTCAGCCCATATTTCCGCTCTTTACTAAAATTTACCCAACAATCCATTACCGGAACTACCGAATGGGGAACCGATTTCGGCAAGTTTAGGAATGAAACGGATATTCTGAAAACCGGAAAAATCACCGACACCATCAACGGGAAACCGGAGGTGCTGGTACAAATTTTAAAAGAACCCATTTCCTCCAAAGGACCAAGGCTTAGCTGCGAACTATCCATTCCCGGAAGATTTGTAGTGATGACTCCTTTCAACAATGTAGTGGCTATTTCCCGAAAAATTCATTCGGCGGAAGAACGCAAACGCCTCCAAAAAATCATTGAAAGCATTAAGCCTAAAAACTTCGGTATTATAGTAAGAACAGCCGCGGAAGGAAAAAATACGGCGGAACTTCATGCCGACCTGCTGGATCTTGCGGCTATGTGGCAAACCATTCAGGCTAATCTCCGAAATGCCAAAGCCCCGCAAATCATCCTCGGCGAGCAGGACAAAACCACTTCCATTTTACGCGATATGCTGAGCGAGAGCTTTCAGAAAATCGTGATTAATGATAAGAAAATGGTGGGGGAAACAAAAGATTACATCGCACGCATCGCCCCCGAAAAAGAAGAAATCGTTACGTATCACAACGGCGGTCAGCCTATCTTCGACCAATACGGTATTACCAAACAAGTAAAGGCTTCTTTTGGCAAAACCGTTAATCTCAATAGCGGCGCTTATCTTATCATAGAACATACCGAAGCCCTGCATGTGATAGATGTGAACAGCGGCACACGCAGCGCCGATGTAGGACAGGAACACAACGCCTATACCACCAATATAGAAGCGGCGCAAGAAGTAGTGCGGCAAATGCGCCTGCGGGATTTGGGCGGTATCATCATCATTGACTTTATAGATATGAAGCTGCCAGATAACCGGCGCAAGCTCTATGATGAAATGGAAAAACTGATGGCCAACGACCGTGCAAGGCACACCATCCTTCCTATATCTAAGTTTGGATTGATGCAAATCACCCGCCAGCGGTTACGCCCGGAAATCAACATCTCCACCAGCGAAGTATGCCCTGAGTGTAAAGGAACCGGAAAAATAGGGCCTTCATTAATCTTAGGCGATGAAATAGAAAAGGATCTTAAATACCTGATAGATCAGGGACATCGTAACTTATCCATTCATGTGCATCCTATTGTAGGCGCTTATCTTACCAAGGGCTTGCTTTTTAACTCCATCATAGCCAAATGGAAGAAAAAATACGGAGTAAAATTGAAAGTGGTAGAAAATACCGGCGCTACCCTCACCCAATACCAGTTTTTTGATACAAAAACGGAAGAGTTTATCAAACTTTGATGACTAATTTTACGATTCATCTATATACCTAAAAATGCAAGTCATGAGAAAAACGCTTTTTTTAGCATTGCTGCTGTTGGGTGTAAGTCAGCTAAGCTATTCCCAAAACTTCCGCACAAAGCAAAAATCACAAGAGAAAGCCATAAAAACTGCCTATAAAAAAGGTAGAGTAACCGAAATAGAATATGATAAACTAATGCGGGAGCAGTATATCATCAAAGAAACGATGGATAAATATTATGCGGACGGTTATCTGGAACCTTCAGAAAAAAACCGTCTGCATGATAAACTGGTGCGTGCGGAAAGACGGTTGAAACGATATAAACGAAACGGCGAGATTTACTAAAAAAAAACTGGGCGGTATAGCCCAGTCTTTTTGCCCGGATGGGGCGCTCCTCAGGCTTATAACTTGTTTTTTCAATAACCATAGACCCGCACATTTTTTATACAAATCATCTTTTCACTTCCTGCATTCCATGCCGAAACCGTGATATGGTCTATATCCGCATCGGGAATTTTTATATCTACAGAAATAGTCCGGGTTTCGCCGTCTGCCATTAGCCGTTGCACCCGAATCCAATTTTCTTTTACTACCGTGCTTTTGTTTAGCAAGGCTATTTTAAACTGAGTCATTTTCCATACATTCCATTCCTTCACCGGGATGGTAAAATCTGCTTCCGCTCTCAGCCAGTTTTTATTTTTTTCAGAAAAAGGAATCGTATGCTCTTTGGTGTTTTGACGCGCAGCATCCAGGCATTCTTCTGTACCGTCCGTATACATCAATTGAGTGGCGGCGGGTTTCCATTCCTCCAGCAACTCTTTCGTGTCTTTCAGTTTTTTTACTTCTTCTGCCACATCAAACCTGCCTACTACACGCCAATAATATTCTTTGGTCATACTTTCCGAATCGTATAGGCTTTGTCCGCCGTGTGCCTGTATGGTAAACCAGATATTGACATAGGCGCATAGCAGTAAAAAAGGAGCGGCGATAGCCCATCGCCATTTCCGTTGTAAGATAAAATGTATAAAGCTCGCCATAGGAAACAACAGCACAGGGTAGCTTTGAATCATGGCTCTGCCGCCGGTACCGGCATACCACCATATATCCCAGGCGCATACGATATAGTAGTTGATAAAGAAAAAACAGAGAATAGCGATTTTGTTTTTACCGTATCTTATAAAAGGAAGAATACCTATAAAAAAGAAAATAGCGAGCGGCGTATAGGTAATCCATCCGCTGCGGTAGCTTAGTGTATAATCCCAAAAATGAGGATGCCGCCATGAAAATCCTTGGTCGCCATAGCTATACACCACCCAATGCCCTGAAACGTATTTCCAATATAAGAATTGCAGGGATACAATGAGTATAAAACAAGCGGCAGCAAGGAGCAGCTTCGGAAAATGTGTTTGGAGAAAGTTCCATTTTTTCTTCAGGGCTGTAGCAGAAATACCCTCCATTTGCCATAGAAAAGGAATGAGCAAACTGATGATTTCCGTAGGTCTTGCAAGCGTTGCCAATCCGCAAAGTAGCCCTATAAAGACTGCATATTTTGTCTTAGGGGTTTTATAAAAATTATCCGTGGCTAAAAGCAGGAAAACATAAAGGGTAAACAACCAATTGTGTGATAAAGCGCCGTCAATCGCCGCATAATTCAGGTAATTGCTGCCAATGACCAATAAAAGCAGTACGATGGCTACCGTCAGGTCATTATAATACCGCAAAAGCAATTTTCTTAAATACCAAAGCCCCAAACCGGCTATGAGCAAACTACTCCAAGCAATGGCTATCATATAAGGTTTGGAAAAACCATCGGGAGGGTAACCGGTAAGCGGCGCTATGCTATGCGCAATAAAGAAAAACGGAGCATACATCACCGCCATTCCCGAAGAGTATTTCAATACATAATTCCCGTTTTCCATCTGCATTCCTTGTTGAAATTCGGTGCCGGTAAATTGGTATGTGTTTAAGATGCCATCTTTAAATTTCTGTTCTTTCAAATCATGATAGATAAAAACAGACGGCAGGTACCAGTAGTAGCCGCTCACATCCCAAGAGAGCGTATTTTCGGTACCCGATTTTTCCCAACGGGGATAAAAACAGGCAGCCCAGGCAAGTGTTGCCAAACATAAAAAGTAAGAAATACGTGAAACCATAATGAGGTACGATGAACGCGAAAATATAGGCACGCCCTGTTTTATTTAATCAGTTTTTGCCTAAGCAGTTCATATACCTTATGGACATTATTGTTTTTAAGTTCCAGTTTCACTAAACCGCTTACAGGCGAGTAATAGCTTCGGGCATAATGAACGCTGTCCGTGTTTGCATAAACATACACTTCAGAATAATTAACCCCATTAACAGCATAAGTATTGAAATGGTCTAAAAAAATACATTCAAGCGCATCATTGATACCTGAGGGTTAGAAAGTGCTCTAAACTTCCATTTTTTAGCGCTGTCCAAAGCAAAGTATCCAGTAATAGACTCTATACCTCGAAAATCTTTTCCTTCAATACCAAACAAAAATCTTTTTACGGAATCTGCATGATACATATAATAGTGGCTTTTTTCGATACTTAAATAATGGTCAATTTCCCAAATAGTTGATGCGTAACCATCCACCCAAAAACTATCTATATCGCCGCTTATTGAATCTCTGTAAACAAAATAGCTTCCGTCTTTAAACGTTATGGCCTCCCGAAGCAGCGGGCTGTCTATTCGTCTAATTTCTTTTTTCTTGCATGATAAAAAACTAAAAAAAAGAGAAAAAAATAGTATTGTATAAGTTTTCATTTATGCTTTTAGCAGTTTGATAATCTTTGATTTGTTTCCACAAACAGTCCTATTTATTTATGTGTTGTTGGTTCAAAAATATGTATGGCATTTTTAATCTAGCATTTTTTTTACTGATTATTTTCTCTACCTTTGCCCACTTCAAAAAAGAAACGTTCACAATGTCTAAACTCAAAATTACACAGGTGAAGAGCGGGATTGACCGTCCTGAACGCCAGAAACGCACGTTAGCGGCTTTAGGTTTGCGCAAGATGCATGCTACTGTAGAAGTAGAAGCAACTCCGCAAATACAAGGAATGGTAAAAACTGTTCATCATCTTGTGAAAGTAGAAGAAATCAACGGGTAAATCCCCCCACAATCATTAACCAATTTGCGAGCGGTTACACAAGTTCCGCGCAAGTTCAAAAAACTGTAAAAACATGCAACTGCACAATTTAAAACCGGCAGCAGGTTCCGTAAAAACAAGAAAAAGAGTAGGTCGCGGTGAAGGCGGCGGCGGTACTACCGCAGGAAAAGGTAACAAAGGGCAACAATCACGCACCGGTTATCAATCTAAAAAAGGCCATGAAGGCGGGCAAATGCCTATCCAGCGCCGGATGCCCAAGCGCGGCTTTAAAAGCCCTAACCGTGTCGAATATAAAGTATTCAACCTCGGTCAACTGGATTTCTTTATCGAAAAATACAATCTTACAGAGTTCACACCGGATCATCTTTACATCAACGGGCTGATTAACCGCACCGATTTGGTAAAGATTTTAGGCAACGGCGAGTGCAAAGCCAAAATCGCGTTTAAGGTAAATGCGGCAAGCGGCAAAGCAAAAGCAGCTATAGAAGCAGCAGGCGGCACGCTCGAAATTATACAATAATAAAGGTGGAAGACACGTTTTTGGTTAAATGCGTCTTTTATTGTTTATTCGCAATTCATTTTTTGAATCTTACTTAATACTCACAGGTGAAGAAACTCATTGAAACGCTGAAGAATATCTGGAGCATCGAAGAACTCCGCAAGCGCATTCTTTTGACCTTGCTCTTGATATTTGTATATCGCGTAGGTTGTTATATTACATTGCCAGGCATCAATCCGAATTTGCTTGCTTTAGAAGGTAGTCAGGAAGGATTGCTCGGCATCCTCAACATGTTTGCGGGTGGTGCATTCAGCCGCGCATCCATTTTTGCATTGGGTGTAATGCCCTACATCTCGGCTTCTATCTTTATGCAATTGGCAGGTATCGTGGTACCTCAAATCGCTAAATTACAAAAAGAAGAAAGCGGCCGCCGTAAGATCAACCAATACACCCGTTATCTTACCGTATTGGTTACTGCTTTTCAGGCAAGCGCCTATGTAGCTTATCTGCAAAACCAAACCGGAGGCGCCGTAGTACCCGATTTTAATCCCTTCCTTTTCTGGTTATCTACCGTAGTTGTATTGACCGCAGGCACTTTATTCGTCATGTGGCTGGGTGAAAAAATCACCGATAAAGGAATCGGCAACGGTATCTCTCTGCTGATTATGGTCGGTATCATCGCTCGTTTGCCCCATTCCATCATTCAGGAATTCACTTCCGTTACTGCCAGCAACGGCGGCGGTGGCGGACTGCTGGTATTCCTTGTAGAAATGGCTATATTCATCGCAGTAATCGTAGGTTTAATCCTGCTCACACAAGGGGTTCGTAAAATACCTCTGAACTATGCCCGCCGCATCATCGGCAGCAGCAATGCAGCAAGAGAAGTAATGGGCAAGAGAGATTTTATTCCTTTAAAAGTGAACAGCGCAGGTGTAATGCCTATCATCTTTGCCCAAGCGATTATGTTCATCCCCGCTACCATAGCCGGCTTTGCAGAAAGCGAAAGCTCCGCAGGCCTGGTACGCGCCTTATCCGATCATACCTCGCTGTATTATAACATTATTTACGCCATACTGGTAATTGCGTTCACGTATTTCTATACGGCGTTGATCTTCAACCCTACCGAAATGGCAGACAACCTGAAACGCAACAACAGCTTTATCCCCGGCGTAAAACCCGGTGAAGCTACCGCCAACTATATTGCTACTATTATGGATCGTATTACCCTGCCCGGCTCCATCTTCTTAGCCATAGCAGGTGTATTACCAGGCGTAGCGGCTTTATTAGGCGTAACCAGCGGCTTTGCCACCTTCTACGGCGGCACGTCTATGCTGATTGGCGTAGCGGTAATCTTAGATACACTGCAACAAATCGAAAGTCATTTACTCATGCGCCAGTACGATGGTTTGATGAAAACCGGTCGTATCTCCGGTCGTCAGCCGGTAACGCCTGTTTAATGAATAGAACCTATTACAAGTCAAAAGTCAAAACAAAAAAGGTTTTGGCTTTTGGCTTTTTTGTTGGGAGATAATTATAGGCATCGTGTAGGTTGGAACTTGACTTACTAATTACTATCTACTATCTACTAACTACTAACTACTATCTACTAACTACTAACCACTAACCACTAAAAAAATGATCCACATACGAACACAAAGCGAAATAGAGATAATCCGAAAAAACGCACTGATGGTAACGGCAGTCTTAACCGAAGTGGCTAAAATGCTAAAACCCGGCATCACTACTAAATCCATAGACACCATGGCCGAACAATTTATCCGCGATCATGGCGGCACCCCTTCCTTTAAAGGCTATGGACCTAAGAATAACCCTTTCCCCGCCTCTCTGTGCATTTCCGTAAATGATGTGGTGGTACACGGCTTTCCTTCCGACTATGTACTGAAGGAAGGAGATGTCATCAGCGTAGATTGCGGATTTAATAAAGATGGTTACCATGGAGATCATGCCTATACATTTGCGATTGGAGAAGTACCTGCTGAAATATCCAAGCTGATGCGCGTTACCAAAGAATCACTGGCAATGGCGATAGCGGCTGCCCGCGAAAACAACCGTGTAGGCGATATTTCCTTCACCGTAGAAAATTATACAAATAAACAACATGGCTATGGCGTAGTGCGCGAACTGGTAGGACATGGTGTAGGCAAATACCTCCATGAAGATCCTCAAGTGCCCAACTACGGTCGCCGGGGCGATGGCAAGCGTCTGAAAGCCGGCATGATCCTCGCCATAGAACCTATGATTAACCTCGGCACCCATAAAGTAAATACCCTGCAAGACGGCTGGACCATCATCACTGCCGACGGAAAGATATCCGTTCACTATGAACATACCACGCTGGTGGGCAAAACCTCCGGCGAGGCCTTATCAAGCTTTGCGCCTATAGAAGAAGCGGAAAAAGCCAATACCGCTTTAAGCACTGCGCATCTCGACTAAACCAAAAAACAGACGGAGAGGAGGAGAGCAGGTTTGTTTTTTTGACCCATTTATAGGCTCACATTTCTCCCCTATTTTTGTATCTTCCGACATTAAGAAATTATCTTTGGCTCATTAATCAGGATTTTTTTATGCTGACACAGGAAACCGCTACTCAAAATAATACCAGACTTTCGTTTGAAGAATTTCAGCAGGAAGTAATAAAAGATTATTCACTTGCCATAGCAAGCCGTGAAGCCAGCCTGATAGGGCGGCGCGAAGTGCTGACAGGCAAAGCCAAGTTTGGAATATTTGGCGATGGGAAAGAACTGGCGCAAATAGCGGCTGCTAAGTGTATGAAACCCGGCGACATTCGTAGCGGCTACTACCGCGATCAAACGCTGATGTTTGCTACCGGAATGAGCGATATTGAAAAATTCTTTGCCCAGCTCTACGCCAATCCGGACCTGAATGCCGAGCCCGCCACCGGCGGCCGCATGATGAACGGACACTACGGCACCCGCTGGCTGGACGAGAATGGCAACTGGAAAAACCTGACCCACGCTCCCCAATCCTCCAGCGATATATCCCCTACGGCGGGGCAAATGGTACGCGCACTGGGGCTTGCCTTTGCCTCCAAATGCTACCGCAATATCCCCGAGCTTTCCAAAGATTTTGAAAAATTTTCCCATAAGGGAGATGAAGTGGTGTTTTGTACCATCGGCGATGCTTCTACCTCCGAGGGGTTATTTTGGGAAACCGTGAATGCGGCAGGCGTACTGCAAGTGCCGTTAGCAATTTTTGTGTGGGATGATGGCTATGGAATCTCCGTGCCCCGTAAATACCAGACGATTAAAAACTCGATCTCCGATGCGCTTCAGGGAATGCAATACGATTCCAAAAAAGGCGGTATCAATATATACACCGTAAAGGGATGGGATTATGCAGGCATGACGCAAACCTTCCAGCACGGCATTGCCCGCATCCGTGAAACACATACTCCGGCTATCTTTCACGTGCAGGAAGTAACCCAGCCACAAGGCCACTCCACCTCCGGTTCGCATGAGCGCTATAAAAGCAAAGAACGCCTGGAATGGGAAAAAGAATATGACTGTATTCTCAAAATGCGCAGGTTCATTTTAGAAAATGAAATACTGACCGAACAGGAATTGGACGATGTGGAATCTGCAGCAAAACAACAAGCACGTGAAGCCAAGCAAAAAGCATGGGATAATTTTATCAACCCCATAAAACAACAAGTGGAGCAAACCGCTACCTTGTGCAATCAACTGGTCTATGAAGGGCATAATGCCGAACAGATAGCCGCACTTGTGCAGCAACTGAAAGCTATAAAAGAGCCAATTCGTAAAGATGTGATGCAGACCCTTCACAAAGTACTAAAGCTATCGTCCGGCAACAGTGAAGCGGTAAGGACATTACGCAATCATTATGAAAATCTGAAAGCAGACAATATAGAGAAATACAATTCCAAACTCTATTCCGGCTCAGCAATGAAGGTGGCAGAGGTGAAACCCGTCTATGGTGAAGAAATGCTGAACGGCTATGAAATTCTTAATAAATACTTCGAACATACTTTTGCACACAACCCTGCGGTGCTGGCATTTGGAGAAGATTTAGGAAAGATAGGCGATGTGAACCAGGGCTTTGCAGGCTTGCAGGAAAAATTCGGAGAAAAACGAATTTTTGATACGGGCATTCGCGAAGCTACCATCATCGGACAAGGAATAGGTATGGCCATGCGCGGCTTGCGTCCTATAGCCGAAATACAATATCTGGATTACCTGCTCTATGGATTACAACCATTGAGCGACGATGTGGCTACCATGTATTACCGGACCAAAGGCGGGCAAAAATGCCCGTTGATCGTTCGTACACGCGGGCATCGCCTGGAAGGAATCTGGCACAGCGGCTCGCCTATAGGCATGATCCTTAACAGCATTCGCGGTATGTATCTTTGTGTACCCAGAAATATGACACAAGCAGCAGGGATGTACAATACGCTTTTGAAAAGCGATGAACCGGGGCTTGTAATCGAATGCCTGAACGGCTATCGCCTGAAAGAAAAACTGCCTACGAATCTGAATGAATTTACCATACCCTTCGGTGTGCCGGAAGTGATCCGGGAAGGTGAAGACATTACTATCGTTTCCTACGGCTCCACCCTCCGCATCATTGAAGATGCCATCACCCAATACCTGGAGCCGCAAGGCATTTCCTGTGAAGTGATAGATGTGCGGACTTTACTTCCTTTTGACATCAATAATTTGATCTTAAACTCGCTGATGAAAACCAACCGAATTGTTTTCATTGATGAGGATGTACCCGGTGGTGCAGCAGCCTATATGTTCCAGCAAGTAATGGAAAAACAAGGGGGTTACCGATGGCTGGATGTAGCGCCCCGCACTATTTCTGCCAAAGCACATCGACCTGCCTATGCTACCGACGGCGATTATTTCTCCAAACCTAACGCAGAAGAAATAGCTGATGTAATTGAGGAAATGATGCGTGAGTAACGGTGGCTTTTGATAATTTATAGTATGCTCAAATCAATTTTTAACAACTACATTATCACTAAAAAACGCCCTGCTTTGTAGGGCGTTTAATAAACAGATTGTAGTGTCCCTTTTTACCGGGGATTATAAGATTGTTTGAAGTATAACCTCTCCCTGGACGCCTTCTATCTCTTAATCTTTTACACAACGACAAGAGTATTTCCCTAAGTCATGATTTCCACCATATTCGGGATTTCCCCATCCTGTATATTTAATAGATGTGGGACGTATATGTATTATATGATAACCAGTCCTCCCATCGTCTCCCCATTTAGCGCCCTGGGTTGTGGACCATAAAAAAGCGCTGGAGCCCATAAGAGTAGATACGTCCCCGCTCATATACCCCCCCGGTTTCATGTTGAAACCCACGTCATCGGTACCAGGATCGCTCCATTTGTCTTTAGATCGCAGCTTGGTTTCCGGTTCTGTTCCTACAGCTGTTAGCAGCTCATCCCATTCCGCTTTGGAAGGAACATGCCATCCTTTAGGGCAGATACCTTGTATGCCACTTGGGTTGGAAGAAGAATGGAGACTGTTCATCGCTTCACCAAATGTATAGAGTCTACCATATTCGGCCCTATATGCAGGATTATCATCGTAATCCCTTCCTACACCGGCGTACCGTAGATTTTCAGCAAACCACACTTGATTGCCTATGCAGGCCAGTTTATATTTTTCGCCATCACGGGGATCGGTAAATTCTCCGCAGCCATAGGCATACTCCGGACTCATAAAAAGCTTACAATACAAATTATCCGGCACTTTTTCCGTTTCCCAATTTGTTTTTAGCGTTTCTACCGACAGCGAGTCAGTGATGACTTGTGTAACAAGCTTCCTTATTCTCCTGAGTTGCGGATAAGAATATTCGCTAAGACTTGCGTCCAGATGAGCAATGCCTGTAGAATCACCCTCCTTTACCAATCGGGTAATGATCCTTTTCTCCATTTCCAGCGAAAATTTGTTATCCACTACGGATGTTTTTCCGTCACTGAAAGCAAACCCATAGTAAGCTGCTGCCCCGGCAGATTGCCAGGCCGCAGGCATATCTCGTGCAGTTAAAACATATACTTCCGCCCCTTCCTCTCTCTGACCGCTATAGCAATGGTTGCCGAATACTACCGCATCTTTCAGTTTATTGGAAATACCTTTGATAGCAAGCCCGGTAACGCCAAGCGCCACCGTTCTCTTGATTTCGCCAGCCGGATTAATGATTCCCGTAAATTCAAATGTATAATAGCCGTTTTTGACTTTTTGGATCATGTCATTACCTGAGATGTTCAGAAAATCATGAATGTGCTGCGCTGTCCATTGTTTCTCTGTCGTATTCGGTCTTTCGGGCAGGTCAAATTTTTCGGTGCCGGTATGCAATTGGAAGGAGCCGTCAACATCTCCATGCGTGTTCAAAATGATAAAACCATACTCATGAAAGGTTTCCAGCAAATCAATGGTGCATTTATTGTCGGTAATTAACGTTACTTCCAGCGGAGTTTTTGCATCTTTAAACAGGTCTAAGTAGGGATAGCTTCCCGAATAAAATTCGCTATAAAAAGGGCAAAGGATAAGCACTTTATCACTCCCGATGTTTTTTGAGCTTAATGTGTTATTGCTTTTACCACCGATATGATAGGTGGTAACAGAACCGTTCATAGTACTCCTTCCACCTTGCCGGATATCGTGTTGTCCGTTGATTCCCTCCCGGATAATGCCAATGGAGCTTTTGATTCCGTTTTCATATTGGATGACGAGCCGGTTGTCATCCACTAAGGTTACTGTTTTTACTCCGTCTTGGCGAGTCAGCCACTTCCCCATATCTAAGATCGCCTGTAGCGAGTCATGATGCGTATTGAGAGCATGCTCATATATCATCAACGCGCCATCCTGCACATTGAACATATCGGCTATTTGTTCGCTATCGGGCTGTGGATCGGAGCGGTCGCCGGGCCGGTCTTTTTTACACCCTTGAAAAAAGAATAAGGATAGTGCTACGGTGAGCGTAATAAAAACTTGTTTCATGGGAAATATGGAATAGATTGTTTTAGATGATGATGCTTCTTCATCGGGAAACAGGTTGGAAGGTCATCAACATAACACCCTGATAATTTCAAAATTTGTTCATCTGCATCATTTTGAAACGAGCCTCTGTCTTTGATGCTAAGGAGAGCACATCGGAAACGGGCAATCTCGGAAGCAAAATACAGGCTTTGAGAATCGTGTAAATGTCCATCTACCGCCATCAGATATTCAAAGAAAAAAGAGGCTGTCTCGAACCTTCTGAGACAGCCTCTTTATATTTATTCAAACTGGTATTATGGTCAAGCAGCGATTTTAAGCGCTTACTTTATTTCCTTTCGCTTTAGCTACTACTTCCTCTTCGATATTGCGAGGAGCTTGTGCGTAGTGGCTAAATTCCATCGTAGAAGAGGCGCGACCGGAAGAGAGCGAGCGAAGCTGCGTTACATAGCCAAACATTTCGCTCAGCGGCACTTTCGCTTTTATCACCTGAAGGTTATTGCGTGAGTCCATACCTTCCAGCAAAGCACGACGGCGGTTCAAGTCGCCGGATACATCACCCATGTATTGGTCAGGCGTCAATACTTCTACTTTCATGATGGGTTCAAGGATGATGGGCTTCGCTTTGCGACCTGCTTCACGGAAACCGGATTTTGCACAAAGTTCGAAAGACATAGAGTCGGAATCCACTGCGTGGAAAGAACCGTCGAAGATACGGATACGCATATTTTCAACCGGGAATCCGCCCAAAGGACCTGTAGTCATAGAGGCTTCAAAACCTTTTTGAATAGCAGGGATAAATTCACGAGGGATAGAACCACCAAAGATATCGTTAATAAACTGGTAGGTGCCTTTTCCTTCTTTCAAAAATTCTTCATCTGCCGGTCCGATTTCAAACATGATGTCGGCAAATTTACCACGACCCCCGGATTGTTTTTTGAATACCTCACGGTGTTCCACCTTCAGGGTGAAGGCTTCTTTATAAGCCACCTGAGGAGCGCCCTGGTTCACTTCTACTTTAAACTCGCGTTTCATACGGTCTATGATGATCTCAAGGTGCAGCTCACCCATACCGCGCAGGATGGTTTGTCCGGTGTCTTCATCGGTATTGACACGAAGGGTCGGATCTTCTTCCACGAGCTTGGCTATAGCCATACCCATTTTATCCACATCTGCTTGTGTCTTAGGCTCTACCGCGATAGCGATTACCGGTTCCGGAATAAACATGTTTTCCAGAACGATCGGATGTTTTTCATCGCAAAGGGTATCCCCTGTTTTGATATCTTTAAAGCCTACCGCAGCGCCTATGTCGCCGGCTTCGATAAAGTCAATCGGATTTTGCTTGTTGGCAAACATTTTCATGATGCGGGAGATACGTTCGTTTTTACCGGAGCGTACATTCAGCACATAAGAGCCTGCATCCAGATGGCCGGAATATACACGGAAGAACGCGAGACGACCCACAAACGGATCGGTCATGATTTTAAACGCCAATGCCGCAAACGGTTCTTTCGGATCGGGCTTACGCACCAATACTTTTTCGGTATCATCGGGGTCTGTACCTTCTATCGCATCTATATCTACCGGAGAAGGCAGGTAGCGACAAACGGCATCAAGCGCAGTTTGTACGCCTTTGTTTTTAAAGGAAGAACCGCACATCATCGGTACGATGCTGAGGTCTATACATGCTTTGCGGATGGCTTCATGCAATTCTTCTTCGGAGATGGAATTAGGATCTTCAAAGAATTTTTCCATTAAAGTATCGTCATATTCGGCAACGGCTTCTACCAGTTTACCTCTCCATTCATTTGCTTCGTCCAGCATATCGGCAGGCACATCTATTTCGTCAAAGGTCATCCCTTCTGTTTCCACGTGCCATACGATTCCTTTCATTTTTATCAGATCCACCACGCCTTTGAAATTATCTTCAGCGCCTATAGGCAATTGCAAAGGCACGGCATTGGCGCCCAGCATTTCCTTTACTTGTTTTACCACGTTCAGGAAGTCTGCGCCTATACGGTCCATTTTATTTACAAACCCGATACGCGGTACTTTATAACGGTTTGCCTGACGCCATACGGTTTCCGACTGTGGTTCCACGCCATCTACGGCGGAGAACAAAGCGATGAGGCCATCCAGTACGCGCATAGAGCGTTCTACCTCTACGGTAAAATCCACGTGGCCGGGGGTATCAATAATGTTAAAAGAATATTCTTTGGATGTGCCGGGGATGGCTTTCCCTTTGTCTGTAGGAAATTGCCATTTACAGCTCACAGCTGCGGAGGTGATGGTGATACCGCGTTCTTTTTCTTGCTCCATCCAGTCGGTGGTAGCGCCGCCGTCATGCACCTCACCTATGCGGTGGATCATACCGGTGTAACGAAGGATACGTTCTGTAGTAGTGGTTTTACCGGCATCAATGTGCGCTGCAATACCAAAGTTGCGCTGAAAGCGTAAGTCTGCCATTGTTATAATTTAAATGATTGTTTCAAATTTTTTTAAGGTTGCAAAGGTAGGGGAATTAGATGAAGTTGTTTAAATTTTTTATACAACAACTTTGCGAGGCATCACAGTTTTATTACTCCTAAAAAATCACTCAAGAAAAAATACGGCGAAAAATTGTCCCGTTGTCTCCTAATGCTGCCTCAACACGTTCTGCTGTTGTTATTCACTCTTTGCATCAGCCTGTAACAATATAAATACAGCTAACGCACCACCGTTACATCCCCTTTCAGGTAAAAAAACTCTTTGTCCACGCCCAATATCCGATATTTCAACGACCAAAAATAAACACCGTTTTCTACAGGTTTTCCGTCAAAGGTTCCATCCCATCCGCCTTTATCATTGGTACCATAGTAAATGCGCTGCCCCCAACGGTTGTAAACAGAAAGACTGTGTAATAAAAAATTAGGATTGTCGGTAAGCACCTTAAACTTGTCATTCCTGCCATCGCCGTTAGGACTGAACGCCGTAGGCAGCCATACATCCGTAGGAATATCATAAACATGCACGTTGTAAAAACAGGTGTCGCTGCAAATACCCTCCGCATTTTCCACTACACAATAATAAACACTTTGCCAGTCTTTGGCTTCAAAACTATATACAGCACAATCGCTACACACCAGACTATCACCACGATACCAATACACATGCTGCCCCTCGGCACAGGCTTGCAGGTGAAGCAGGGTCTTATAAGGAACGTTGATAGTCGTGTCGTCAAACCTGCCTTGCGGTACAGGCAAGACGTTTATAGTCGAAGTAAAGGTATCGCTGCCACCGGCGTTGCCTGCTATGAGTGTGATGTTATAATTGCCAACAGTAGTGTAGCATATCGGCGTGGGGGTTTGCCCGTTGTAATAATCCGGCGTGCCTCCTTCAAAACTCCACAGCCATGTTTGAGGATAGTTGCTGCTTTCCCCGGAAACAATAATACATTCACCCACACAGATGGTTTGTGAAGAAAGACTTACATTCTCTATTTCAGGTATGCAAAAACTAATAATGATAGTATCTGATAGTACACCACAGGGACTTGCAGCGGTAACGTAGTAAATGCCCGGAGCAATAATCGTTATTGTATTAGCATTACTACCTGTACTCCAAAGAATATCAGAAAGGGATGCAGGTATAGAAAGTGTATGGTTCATTGCTGCATTACAAATGAGGGTGTCGTTGCCGAGATCAATTTCTGTTACAGCTGCAAATGCTTCAACGGTATCGCGGTACACAGCACCGCAGCGGCTTACCACTTCCAACGTGTAAGTACCCGGTTGTATAATAGTAATGGCTTGCGTAGTATCGCCGGTACTCCAGAGATAGCTTGCAAAGCCGGTATCGGCAATGACGGTTTCCCCTGTGGGGCTGCATAGAAAAATATCAGATAACGGTGAAGGCGGTTGTGCCGTATCCATAGCAGAAACGGTGAAGGTATCGGTATGGGTAAGCCCGCAGCCATTGTCTGCATGAAGCCAAAACGTACCGGCTGTGGTAATATGCAGGCTGTCGGCAGTACTGTTGTCGCTCCACAGATAGCGGGCAAACCCCGGAGGTGCCTGTACGGTATAGTCTATATCGCAGACAGAGGTATCAGGTATATCGAAAAAAGCGGTGGTGAGCGGCGGACGGATGTGAATGGTATCAGTATAAGTGGCACAGCCAAAATCCACCGTACACCAATACGTGCCCGGCTGCGTTACTTCTATAAATCTTGTTGTATCACCAGTATTCCACCAGTAATGAAAAAAGTACGGCTCACCACCGAGGGTGAGGGTATCATTAGGGCAGATGACCGTATCATTGCCGAGAGAGAATTGGGACAGGCTGATCATGGGTTGGGTGGTGTCGCGTACGAGGGAGACTGAGGTGATGAGTTTTGCATCAATACAATCAAATGTATCAGGTTGATGATTGCTAAGAAGTTCGTAATTTGGAAATTCAGGATCAAGATTATAATCAATAAAATAATCAAAATTGCCAATAGTAAGATATTGTTCACCTCCCATAGCAGTAAAACTACCTTTTAGAATGACTTCATTAACAGTATCGGTTACAGAAGACGTCCACTGCGTAAAATTGATTTGGGGAGAATAGTGCAAAACGTCCTGACCATAATCTCTTATCTGATTGTGACTAAAATAAGCACCTATATTTTTCAACCTATTTAATAATATTGTTCCACCTCCAGAAGAGGTATCAACTTGCTTGTATGCCGTAGGGCTTAATTTAAAACTAACTAGTTTGAAAGCGAATGTATAAGTAATATTTGGCAGAAGTGGTTCCAAAAGTTTGGTTTGAATATAGTCGCTATAATATGGGCGATTTGTATCTACTACTTCTAAAGTGGATTTTTTAAACCTGAAGTATCTATTTTGAAGAAAAGCTCCATCATAATAATCAATTAAATTTTTTACTGTTATCTGATGTGTAGTGTCATAATAGCCATTGAAAAATATATCAATATGACCTCCTCCCCTCCCAGCACGAACCCAGCATGTTTCATTATTATTAAATGTAGTATCATCGATATCGCCATGGCTGTTTAAATCAAATTGGGAATTGGGTACCAAATTAAAATTGGCAGGAAGTTGTGCTTGACATGCACGTGTTATAAATAAAATTGTAATTAGAAAAACACTTCTCATCACGAAAATGAAAAATTTGGGATAGCAGCGAATATCGAAGCTACCCCAAATAAATTTAAACATTATCTTTTTATAAGTTTCCCATCAAATTTATTTCCGTCAACTACGAGACGGTAGAAGTATATCCCAGTCTTAAGACTTTTTACATCTACACTCATATCCATTAACGAAAGTTTCTTTTGAGTAATAGTCTGTCCAATGCAATTGGTCAAGATAAGTTCTGCACTTTCCCATTCTAAAGGAATATTTATTGAGAGAATCTCATCAACAGGGTTTGGGTAAAGTTCAACACCTTTATTTTTTTCATCGCTATTTGGGCTAATAGCATAACGTGCTGCACCACTATGCGCCATTGATAAGGATGTGTTAATCGCTATTCTAAAGAAACTTCTTTTAGTAACACTACAATTGAAAGGAGGAGGAGTTGTAACAGAAAATTCCACACAATAAACTCTATTGCTAAACTCAGACTGCGCTGAAGTTCCTTGATTGTATGCCCAATCGTGATAGTTCTCAAAATATTCAATGTCACTTGTCGGACTGCCAGAGTTATAAAAGGGGGGATTATTAGCGTCAAATGTTACAGTTTGATCATTGAACAAAAAGCCTCCGCCAGAAGTAGAACCAACAAGTTGATTATAGGCAAGATCGGGAGCAGATGCATTACTTATAGGATCAACATATCTTTCGCCAGTATTTGGGTCTACTTGATATACAACAAGTGTATAAGTTCCATTTGTATTAATATCGTCTATACCAAGTGTCCGAGCTGGTCCCATCCACCCGCTAGCATTATCAATATTTGCGCTATAGGTTGCAAGAGGGGTTCCTGACGGCATAGTAGTTGTAATTGGCAATGAGGTTGTTGGAGTTTTATATGGTGTACCATAGCTACCACCATTGTATCTTTTATACATATAATTTGCCAAAGTCGTTGTAGAACCCGCTACATTAAAGAGCATAGAACTGGAAGCATTACCACAACCATTTACAGTTATCGTAACTCTGATTGCGCCTGTGTAAGTATCTAACCATGAGAAATTATCAATCAAATTAGTACTATTGTTAGTTGCCGAGCCATTTAGAGTTACCGGACTTGGGCTGAACTGAGTACCACTCGCAGTAAAACTGTAAAATGGCGGGCTGATAGCACCATTCTCAATCTTGATACTGTAAGAAGTATGGTAGCCACTTATTAGTGCGTTGAGCATTAATACACCATCGCAAATGTAGAGGTTGTTTATTGTAAACCAATTGGGCTGTATAATCCCTTCTATATCCCATTGAGCCTGAGATACCGCATAATCCGTCACGTCATAATTTTCCCCATCAATCTGCCGCTGAATGTAATAGCCCCAGTTAAAATAAGTAGAAACCTCGCCACCACTTGCTGCCTGATTAGGCGATGCACTGCTCGCAGATGCAGGGTTAAAATAATACAAATCTCCCGCTCCGCTCACAAAGCCGGAGCCGAAACTTGGGTTGTAGGCAAAATACAGATTACCGTCTTTAGCAAGCTCTATCTCCGTAAATCCGAATACCTGGTGCGAACTGTATGTAAAAGGGGTTGTAGGTCCGCTGCCGGTGTTAAAATCGTAGTAGGTGATACCGCCCGCATAAGGTGCTGTAGCATCATGGCTGCTCACGTACAGTCGTTCGTTGCTGCCTGTAATACCCGCAGGTACATATTCGTAGCCTGAAATATATTTCCCCACAGATATTAACCGAACGCTGGGTGCACCATGCGCAGGGTACAAATCATAAATCATCACTCCCTGATACCCGCAGGGATTCATAATGACATGGTTGCCATCGGAGGTTACTTCCATGCGTACCTGATGGTTTACAGCGTAGGGTAACGCAGCCAACAGCCCGTTATAATTCACACTTCCGCTTGCATCTATTGTCCAGCTCACCAACCCGCTGCCAAATACTGCATAAATGGTTCGTGAGCCGTCATTTGCCAATGGCGAAACGGCTACATCCCAGCTTCCGGTAAGTCCGCACCCACCTTCGGGTACATCATCAGGGCGCGGGGTTATCTCCTCTTCTTCAATAAATTCCATGTTCTCAGGATTTTCGCCATTGTACTTCACGATACTTAGCTTTATAGATTTGGGCGGTCCCGAAACATATTTCCAGGAAACTTCCCAATATTGATTGCACAGCCCCGGAACTGTAAACAAAATATCCGCTCCCCAGTTAGCGGGGTTGATGTTTGTGCCATTAAAATCATAAATACTGCAATGGTTAAATGCACGATAGCTTGCGCCACCTGAATTAGTAGAAAGAACACCCTGCTGGGAGTTTGCTGTACCGCAGCTTGTAATGTCCGTACCCCATGAAAAATTGGAAAATCCGCCACCATTTGCATCCATTTTTATATCCGGCGGAAAGTACCAGTCATTTGCCTGCGACCATGAAAATAGAGGTGCAAACATGATCAAAATACAAATAGAGAATAATTTAATGCAAAAGCGCTGTGTGTGTGTGTGTGTGTGTGTGTG
>JAEZZY010000079.1 GCA_023418315.1 Bacteroidota bacterium | reverse complement strand
GGCATTGATGGGCTTGCTTCCCTATAACGCCCGCGTTTCCGGCGAAATCATTTTAGACGGAGCTTCTTTGTCGGAAAAATTAAATGCAAACGATTGGCGGCAACTACGCGGAAAGAAGATGGGAATGATTTTTCAAGAACCGATGACCTCGCTCAATCCGGTGATGAAAATCGGAAAGCAATTGGAAGAAGTAATAACGATTCATCAAAAAATAACGAAAAACAAAGCGCGAGAAAAGGTAGTAAGCTGGCTGGAAAAAGTACATCTTCCCCAACCCCAAAAAGCGCTTGATAAATATCCGCATGAGCTGTCGGGTGGGCAAAAACAAAGAGTGATGATTGCTATGGCAATGTGCAATCATCCTATGTTGCTTATAGCGGACGAACCCACTACGGCATTGGATGTAACGGTACAGAACGAGGTGATTTTGCTGATGAAAGCATTACAGGAGCAGACCGGCACCGCCATGATTTTTATCACCCACGACCTTGCCCTGGCTTCCACCATAGCCGATGAAGTATTGGTGATGTATCAGGGAAGAAATGTAGAATACGGCACGGTGCAACAAATCTTTCATCAGCCGCAACATCCCTACACACAAGCGCTGATTGCCTGCAAGCCTTCGGAAAAAGATAAGGGGCAGTACCTGCCTGTAGTAGCTGATGTATTGGAAAATAAGACAGTTCATAGACCGTTCCCGCCACCCATTCTTACGGATGAACCCTTGTTGCAAGTGCATAATTTGAACGTGTGGTTTACCGAACAGACCGATTGGCTGGGCAGGGCTACGGAACATTTTAAAGCTGTGAATGCCGTGAGTTTTGAAGTGAAAAAAGGTGAAGTAATGGGCTTGGTAGGCGAAAGCGGCTGCGGTAAAAGTACGCTCAGCAAAAGCCTGATGGGACTGCTTCCGGCGAAAGAAGGAGAAATTATATTTGAAGGAAAAGACATCACAGGCTATACGGCTGCTCAACGAAGGAAACTCAGCAAAGACATTCAAATGATTTTTCAAGATCCGTACTCATCGCTCAATCCGAGGCTGCGTATAGGGGATTTGCTGATGGAGCCGATGAAAGTACATGGGATTGTGCCCCGTGCCGAATTAAAAAAAGAAGCGCTTCGCTTGCTGGATAAAGTACAATTACCGGCTGATGCTTTTTCCCGCTATCCGCATCAGTTTTCAGGTGGACAAAGGCAGCGGATCGGTATAGCGCGGGCTTTGTCCTTGCGTCCTAAATTGCTTATTTGTGATGAAAGCGTTTCCGCACTGGATGTGAGTGTGCAGGCGCAAATTCTAAACCTATTGAAAGAACTGCAACAAGAATTATCCCTCACTTATTTATTCATTTCTCACGATCTGAATGTAGTCCATTATATCAGCGACAGGGTGATGGTGATGCAAAGCGGGGAAATTGTAGAAAAAGGAGTCGCCACACAAGTATTGAAACACCCGGTGAATGCCTATACCAAACGGTTGATAGCGGCTATACCCGAAATGAAATAAGGGCAGGTCAATGACATTTAAAATGCTCGAACGGCTCATGGCAGGAATGGCAGCGGTAAAGCGATTTGCAGGAAGTCGCACCGAATTGACTGGTCATCTCCGTATCTTCAGAACCACACCGCGGACAAGGAACGGTTTCCGTTTCAAACAAGCCGATGGCATCGGATGATTTTCGCTGCGGTGGGGCTATGCCGTATTCTTTGAGTTTCCGTTTACCTTCTTCGCTCATCCAGTCGGTAGTCCATGCAGGGCTGAGTTGGTTTTCGATTGTTATTTTTTTTATTCCATGACTTAGCAATGCCATACGGATATTCATGGCTATCACATCCATTGCCGGACAACCGCTATAGGTGGGCGTGATGACGATCGTTACATCATCCTGTTCCGTTACACGCACATCCCGTACAATACCCAGATCGAGGATAGACAGCACCGGTACTTCGGGGTCGGAGACGGTGGCTAGGTGGGCGTATATGTCGGTGGGTGTTATCAATTATTTTTCAATTTTAGTTCCTGTAGTCGGTTCTAATAAAACAGGCTTTTTACTTGAAATTTTCCTATAAAAACCATCTGCAACAACAGCATGTCCAAATCCGCATCCTGAATTAAAATCAGCTGTTTCTTCTTTTACTATAATTCCTTTTTTGCTAAAATTAAAGGAGATTTTGCATGTTGTATCAATTTGCATATTGATATAGACAGACTTATTACTTCGATAATCTAATGTATCCACAAAAGACCCGAAATTATAACTTGGAGCACCTTTATTTACTTCAAAGGTCATTACAATTTTATTTCTACTAATTCTTTTTACTTGAATGAAACCTGTATAACCAAAAACATCACCATTTTTCTTTGTTGTTTTACTTTGTAACTTATATTCTCTGAGATCCTCCCATTTATTGGACAGGCATAATTAGAGATTCAGGGCGTTTTTGCATTCTTAACCTGCAAGCAGGATAATGCTTTTTCTGATGCAGTTGAGCAAAGGTTCTCTGTTGCAAAAGGCAT
>JAEZZY010000051.1 GCA_023418315.1 Bacteroidota bacterium | reverse complement strand
TTTGGCGGTACGGTAAATGCCAAATACCTTTTTGTAAATGGCGCGCAGGATGATATGTTCGACTGGACGTATGGATGGAGCGGGAAAGGTCAGTTTTGGGTAGGGATTCAGGGGGATGATGTAGCCGACCGCGGTTTTGAAGCAGATAACAGTGGTAGCAACAATGCCGCAACTCCTTATTCCAACCCTACTATTTCCAACGTTACCTTAGTAGGCTCTACATTGGCTAAAACAGGTGATGACCCTAATACAGCTACCGAAACAGGAAAAACTCGTGCGCTGAAACTGCGCGAAGGCACCAAAGCAAAACTGCACAATTTTGTGGTTTACAACTTTAACAGTGGGGTGGAAGTGGAACATGACCAAACCTTGCTGAACATGGAAGACGGAAGCTTAGGCATCAGAAACTCCGACATCTACAATGCTAAATTATGGTCCTTTAAGAAAACAGGTGGCGCGAACTACGAAGGTGCTAACCGATTTACAGAAGAAGGCTATATGAACGATGCGCAAGCCGCAGCCACACCTTCTTACATCACCGGAAAATACATCGGTACTAATGCTACAGGAGCAGTTAGCCCTACTTCTTTAGATTCATGGTTTACCAATGCTTCCTATAAAGGCGCTGTGCAGTCGGGTAATGACTGGACTGCAGGATGGACAAGAAAATAAGAAAGAAAAACAATTTTGAAGAAAAGCAGGTGGTCATTCGCCTGCTTTTTTTGGTTTTATAGATAATTACAACCAACAATTACCCTATTCATTTGCTCCCTAAAGAATGCCGAACACTCTGTATTTTTAAAACTAAACTAAACCACTTAATTTGTCTTATTTGTGTAAGTTTGTTACATGTATAAATAAGTTAGCAGCAAGCGTAAAAGACGACACGACAACAACGAAATGACTAACATAAACGAGAAAAAATAACCCCTTTTGACAGGTAAACAAAGACAATATAAACGAAACAACAAACCGACGCGAGAATGCCCATACCAACCCTTCGCAAAATTAAAAAAGCCATGTTTTGATGCACACCTTACACAAGTATCGTTGCTTGTTCTTTATTATTCCACGCTTTACGCTTTCTTCAGAGTTACGTTTAATACATTTCATCAACAAAAATTACAAAATGTACCCGTAGTGCATTATCCTATTTTTTTCGGTCAAAAGGTCAAACCATGTAAAACCTAAACAAATTCAGGCTGAAAATTTGAAAAAATTTCGTTCTAAAATTGAGTACAGAAAGAACTTGATTATCGTTTTCAACCAAAAAAAAAGCTACTATTTGTCATAATGCACTACGGGCAAAATGTATATTTATTTAACGATGCCAAATTTTTTACGCAAAAATGATGTTTCTATTCTTTTATAAACTTTGCAGTATAAACACATTCTGTTTTGCTATAAAGCTGAAGTAAATAAACCCCCTCAGTCAAACGATGAATATCAATACTATTCACACCGTTCCGTACATCAAGATTTCCTTTCATTTCTGCTTTTCCTGAAAGGTTATATATTGCGAAACGCTCAACCGGCTTATTCGTTGCAGAGATGTATAAGGTTTGCATGGCAGGGTTGGGGAAGCAATGTATATCTTGTATGGAGTGGGAAGAATTAAGCATCACCGTATGGGAGTAAGTTTGTCTGGTATCTTTTTCTCTTATTTTCAAGCGATAAAAATTATTACCGTCAAAAGGATTCCTGTCCCTGTAAGAATATGCTGTTTGGTTGTCGTTAATATCTGCAAGTGCAAGTCGCTCAAAAATTTTTCCGTTACTACTTCTTTGCAGTTCTATCTCCGTTAAGCTATGCTTAGTTGCAAGCTCCCATTTTAATAAGTTGCTTTCGCTCTCAGACTTCCCTGTAAAAGAAAGCAAACCAACTGATAAAGGGGTAGCATCCGTTATGGCTATGTAAAATTTATTGCTTCCGATGTTTGCCGAGTTTAGTCCCGTACGAGATATGATAGGCGCTACTTTTCCTCCTGTTGTTGCAAGATGTGTACCCGCGCCTGCTCCGCTTGCATAGCACACCGCCGTAAGCTGATGGTCTGTAATGCTGTCCATATCTCCTGCACGGAAGTGAAAAGCATTGTTGGCAAATTCATTCCCTGTAGGAGATGAAACCTCCCAATAAGCATTAGAACGTTTGCTGAATGTGTTTCCGTTTTCAGTGAAGGAAGTGGCAAAAGTAGTAGTGCCTGCTATGTCTGTATGTTTTACACTGTATAAACCATCGGCAGATAAAGCACCCTGTAAAAAGGCAAATCGCTTTTTATTATCAGAAACAATTGGATAAACATTACTATTGCCAGGCGTATTCATAAGCCCCGTATAAGGATACTGATATTGAAAATACTTCACCCAACCATTCGTTTTGATACCACCGCTTGTATAATAAAAATTCGTTCCCGATAAGATAAAATCATCACCGTTCACCATGTTTACATGACCGTTTTCCCACTCCATCGTATTCGTAATGGTTATGGCTTGGTTGAAATCAACCCCTGCATTGCTATATACATACAATCGTTCTATACTGTCATTCGTAGGCACTTCATTGCCTGCAGTAAAGGGCGGTACTGAAAAAGATGCTAATGGGTCATAGTAAATAGGATTGCTCATGTAATAAAGCTGAGGAAGAGAGCCTACAGCAAAATTAACATTACCCGAAAAAAGCGGCGCTCGGCTATAGCGGTATATTTTCAGATTTGACGGCGCGGATTGTGTGCCCACAGTTGCATTCTTATTAATAGAAAGATTGTTGTTCGTAGTAATAGAACCATATTCGCCTTTTATTTCTTTATTGATGGTAAGTGGTGTAAGCAACTGTACCGTATTTGCAGTAGAAAGTATCAGGGTGTTTAATAATGGGGTATTGTTATTTCCTTGTTCAAAATTTACGGAAATGACGTGGGTAACTACTTCCTCCGCATTTTTTAGTTGCAGTGTGCAATTATTATAACGCATATCCACCTTGCCTGCGCCGGTCATATTGCCCGCTACGATTAGCGTGCCGCCGGTCGTACTATTGGGATTGGAAACTGTACTTCCATTATGTACAAGCACCACGCCCGTTGTATCTACATGCAGGTTCTTTACCGTTACCGGATTGTACAATACATTTCCATAGTCCAACACGCCTTTTACGTCCAGATCTAAGGCAGATGCGCTTCCAAAAGCAGAAAGCGTTATCGTATCACCCTGTGAGATGACAACCGTATCACCCCATAAAGGATAATGTCCAACCAGTGTGCCCCAAGCACTATTATCTATCCACAAGCCGCTGTTCTGAGAAGTGAATTTTCGTGCAGAACCGAATGTAATACTTCCCGAAGCATAGTTTGTAGAAACAGCGCCGCCGTTGCTTTTGTAAATGCGATAATGCAGCGTACTGTCCGGCATACCCTGAAAAATATTCGTACTAAGCACAGTAGGCGGACTAAACGGACCCGACGGAGATTTGGCAAATTGGTAATAATAATAGTAGTTGGGCTGATATTCAGGTATTGTGGTCTGTGCAACGCCGGACACTACCGTATCTACCACCAATACCGTATCCATAAAGTTAGCAATGGGCGGCGGTGTGAACAGATACGTTCTGCAATTAGCAGCAACGGGGCTATGCAAACCACTGATAATGCCTGGGTTCATCGTATAAGCCCAGGGAAAAGAAGTAGAGTAATAAGCCGTATGATTGGAAATATTTACTATTTTGTGTTGGTTCACATTAGTCTTTGATATCCGAGGGTCTAAAAAACCCGACAAGGTATCCGATACATTTACATTGCCGTAGATAAACTGTACTTGTCCGCTGCTTTCATGCAAAGCTACCTGAAAGGTAGCATCATCATTACCCATACGCTTGCTCAGGCTCATCTTTTCAAACGATATTACAAATTGCCTGTAAGGTTCTGTCCCGAATGTTTTACACACTACTGCTCCGTCCTTACTCGTGCCCATTCCCGTTCCGTTCCATTTATAGTCGTTATTACCGTTAGCAGATAAAGCAGCAATCTGATAATAATTATTACTGCCGCCCAACGGAGATAAATAAACAACACCATTAGCCGTTACACTAAATGTTTTATGAAAAAACCCCAAAAATGCAAAGGTAAAAGGCAAAATCCTCGCATCGTCCGTTATATTATCCTGCCCGCCGCCAATGAGCGTATCCGCATTGCTCATGTTGTAAAGCGAAGCATTCGTATTGGTGGAAAAATTATAGTCATTCGGGCTTGTTTGTCCATAACTATTTATGCTCACGCAAAAGAGCAGGAATGTAGAGATGTATTTCATGAGCTGATTTTTATTGGTTGGTTTTATTGATTAGATTTTTATGCACTTAGTTTGGTTGCTGCTATTCAGCTTGATTTGCGACGCTCCGTTCATCTGCATTTCACTATTGGGCATTTATAAATTATTCCTTCACCACCTTTGTCGTAAACCCTTCATCTGTTCGGAATAAATACGTTCCCGCAGTCAGGCTTGAAAAATCAATCGCGAAATAATTATCTCCTCTTATTATTTTCATTATGCCTTGCTTTGCCAATTTGCCATCTATGGAAGAAACAACATAACTAAGGTCTTTATCTACCGCAGCATTTACCTGTATATTCAATGTTTGTGTTACAGGATTAGGAAAAAGCGTGAATGAAAAACTGTAGCCGTCAAAATAAACCGCCGCTGTCTGCGAGTACGTATAGCTATGGTCATTCTCCACGATTTTCAACCGGTAATAATTCCAACCCATTGCTGGCTGAGGATCTAAAGAGGTGTAAACATTCTTCCCTGCTACCAGCTGTGCTAAAAAAGCAAACTCTTTTGTATCGGTTGATTTTTCCGCTTCAAAATGATGAATGTTTTGTTCGTTTGCCGTTTCCCATTTCAGAAGCGTATTGTTACCATTTTTATATGCTTCAAAAGAAAGCAACTGCAAGGGCAAAACAGTTCCCATATTGGTAGCGGTGAGCTTTGAAATGGTAATGGTCTGAATGCCTGTAGTAGCCGTTACATGATTATTATTGTTGGACGTAGTAAACAGGTTGGTTGTACTATACCCGCTTTGCCCTGTATGATATACAAGATTGAGCTGTGCAGCCGTATTGCCGTTTAGTTCCGCATTACCATAATACAAACCGATAGCGCCCTGATAGCTGAACGGTACGGAAAACTGTGCTATTCTTGCTATGCTGCTGCCGGATGGCGCAGTATTTACCACGGGCATATTGGAAATAGTCAGTTCGTTTCCTGATAAATTAAGGTCGGCGGAAGGTTGTAAGGTAACACTGTCTATCACCACAGGCGTGGTGGCTTTCACTACAAAGCTGCTTCCGGCATGAAATTGAGCCTGCATAACAGATGGTATTGTGAGGCATAATGCAGTGGTCGCCGTCAAAAAATGTTGCTTCATGGCGTGGTTATTTTACGTTTACAAAAACATTGATTTTACCCACTCCATTCTTATCATAGTTTTGCAAAGCTTTGCCGATGATTTGCCCTGTCTTTATTTTATTGGGGTCGGCTTTCATGGCTACACCCTTTCTTGAGGAAGTTACAAGCATATCACCGCGCTTTATAGCTCCGCCGTCCGTGCATACTTTGGTAGGGATAACACCCACCACGCCCATAGGTACTTTATCGGAAATATCTGTTTCAATAATTTCTTCCGTCAGCAGCACACCGGGTTTGGTAGCATACACTCCGATTACTAAGGGAGAATACGCTTCACCGCTTTTCTCTACCGTGCGGTCATGGTCTTGGGAGATGACCAGTACATCACCTGGTTCATACTCGCTTATCTCATTTACAACATCAAAAGCCTCTGCTATATCCGCTCCGCTGTTTTGCGTGCCGCCGTTGAAATAGCCCTTTCCTGTATTGTCAATACGCGCTACATTAGCAAGGTTAGCTGTAGTTGTACCGCTTCTAAATGTTACAATACTACCTGCGCTAATTGTTTCTACCGTCAGTACAGGATTTACATTTGCAGTAATACCATTCCTAAATTGGGCTACACTACCTATTGCGTTGCTTGTTTGCGCTACCAAAGCAGTTCCGTTTCCACTTATTGCCTGAACACCGGTACCGGTAGCTGAATATCCATAAACTGCTATGCCTGATCCTGATCCACCATAGATAGAATTTCCTGAAAGCGTTTGACTAAAAATACCCCTACCGCTACCATTCGCAGTAATTTTCAAAGCATCTCCTGACCCCGTATTTGACACCTGAACAATATCTGAAGTATTTCCCGAATTACTGTTCTCAAACCGTGCTGCTGAGCTATCATAACTATCCGCTGTAATGCCTATACCAAAAATACTTTCAGCCTGCACACCGGCACCGCTATATGAATAACCGTAAGTACCGGCACGGGTAGAGGATGTACCAATTATACCTATTCCATTGGTAGCACTTCCCAATAAACCTGCACCCGCAGCTGAAGTAGCAATAATTCCATAGCCCGAGTCTGCCTGTGATACATAAAGCCCTGCCGTGTAGGTGCTGCCGACCGAGCCTGTATAAGTATTTTCAATACGCACGGTGGGCTTTTGCTTGTTGGTAACAGCACGTATGGCAAAGCTATCGGTGCTTGTTGCAAAGAGACCAATGCCTAATAAAGAACTCGCCTGCATACCATAAGTGCTGTCTGAGAAACCCAATACGCCTGTACCTTTCGGAGAGATACCATATACCCCTATACCATTTGCAGCATTGCCAAATACGCCTTTACCACCTCCGTAATGCTCACCATATACGCCAATACCATTGAAGCCTGCACCTCTGTGAATGCCGGAAACACCTGACGAAATACTACCAGGTGTCGGGCTGTCCAATATGCCTTGTATAGCGGTAGCATTAGTTGCTGATGATGAACTTACCGCGCCCATAGGAATACCCATGCCGGAGTTCATAATCGTGAACAAATGATTGTTATTGTTTTCATTTGCCAAATAAGGAAGCGAAAAAGGCATTGCCTGCAGATTGCTCCATCCTGTTCCTGTTTTATAATACCAAAACGATTGAGTATCGGTATCATATACCAGCAAACCATTTGCAGGACTGCTGATGCCAGTTCTCTGAAGGGTGGTCATACGCGGCATAAGCATTCCTTTGTTGAGGGAAACAACATCCAATTGTGCGCTTGCATCGGGCGTGAGTGTTCCGATTCCGGTTTGAGCACATACGGAAATTGAATTTACACTCAGAAAAAACATGGTGATTATTCTAAACATATTTTTCATTTTGGTTGGTTTTATATTGTAATGGGTTATTCCTGACAGATATCAACGATGGCGGGACTATTATTGATAAGTAATGCCCCGCGATCGTGTAAGCCTACATCGCAGTTGTCTGAATTGTCAGAAGAAGTACAGTTATTGATAGTTAACGAAGCAGGGTCGGTATCACCTACATTTATATTTGCTTTAAACGGTACATTGTAACCCACATAATCATGACCACCGCCGGAAATGTTCAAATAATTGAATGTACCCTGAGAGTTACCTCCCAAGCCTATACCGTTCCAGTATCCTGCACCCGCCACTTTACCCTTTATCACCACAGGTTTTGATGCCGTTCCGTTAATGTACCAGTTTGTAGTACCCTCCATCGTAAGAAGATAGCCGCCTTCTTCCATCAACAGCTCTACCCCTGCATCCATGGTTACATCCTTACGAAATTCTATAGAATTGAATGCGTAATAGGGAATAGGGGTTTCATGAAAAACAACCTCTTTCGCCACCACGTTATTGGAGGTATGGGAATAGAGTGCTATGTAATTAGAGCCATTATTTTCATATGTGCTATTACTTAAGTTTAGACTATTTGACAGCATAGCCCCGCTTATCATAAGCGGGTAAAGCGTACATTTGGAAATCTTATTGTTGGAAAAACCGGTAATGTTTGCACCGCTTCCGTAAATGATACCAATACCTGCACAGTCATCCACAGTAGTATTGGTAATGCTTGCGCTTCCTTCTACGCCTATTGCCATTTTAGCATCGTAGATGAACCCTGCAAATACATCATGAAAAAACTCTCCGTAACCTGTATTGCTAATAGTAAGATAGTTGATTTTGTTTCGGCTATCTTCACTTTTTATAAGCATGCCCCACCAGCATGCGCCGGAGTGTTCTCCCTTCATGATTACCTGCTTTGCTGATGTGCCGTTAATAACAACAGCTGCATCTTTATTGATTTGCAGGGATGTGTTTTCCTTAAACTGTATGGTAACGCCTTCTTGCACAGTAAGCATTGCATTGCGAACCTCTACATCACAATCTACAATATAATCCGCCCCATTAGGATTATGATCGGTCAATACCCTGTCTTTTTCAATCAGGCAATCAAGTGCGATTGCCTTCGAGTTATCAACCGGAGGGATGTGCCCGTCGTCTTTTTTATCGCAGCTGCTATATGTTAATGTTATGCCACTTAGGGCGAGAATTGGGAACAGAATTTTTTTCATAATTAGATTTTTGAATTGTTTGGAATGAATAATTAGTTACACTTGTTGAGAATAATTTTTGCTGTTTCTATAGCCGCTTTTCTATTTACAGCATCATCTTCACCCATATTAATACTCACGCGGAATTGTATGCCATTATGCAGCACATACAAGGTTTTGTCTTTCGTATTCCATGCGGCGGCATCACCTAAAGCTTGCACCTCCTCATAAGCGCTAAGTGATGAGCTGAGCGTACCGCCTATTTTTTTTGCCGTATTTTTTCCCGTTTCCTTGGAAACGCCTATATCATTCATCCGCTTTTTAGTGGCTTCTATTTTTTTATTGTCCGATTTATTGTCAAATTGTTTGTCAAGCTGTTTGTTGATTTGCTCATCAAGCTCTGCTATTTCCTCTTCAGTGCGGCGGCTGTAATCCCTCTTAAAATCCTTCATGCTTTTTTCACCAATACCGGAAATGCTGATGCGATCATTGTCGGGTACATCCACTCCATACACGCGAATGGTGCGTTCAGTTTTCCAACTATATACTACTTCATGATATTGGGTATTGTGCATTACTTTGTTGTATTTCATTTCAGCTTCTGAGGAAGGTCTGCCGGTAATGTCAGCAGCTTCGTTTACTGTTAGTAGTTGGTCATAACGGAGTGCATAGCCCAATAGGCAACCGGATTTTTCTGATGTATTGGCAACAGCATTACTATCAGTATTTTTATGAGAAGCACCGTTGCTGCAAGACAGGAACACTATAAAAGACAACAAAGCAAACAAAAGAGGTTTCATATCAGCTGTTTTTTCTGATACAAATTTCTCATAGCGTTCTACCTGTCGTATGAATAGAAAACCCTGTTTTTAAAAATGAGGGAAAACCCCTATAGGCATTATCCGTTTATAACAGTGCAATAGGATAATCACTTCTGCAATGCTATCCGGAGCAACGCTACCGTTCCTTCTCCTTCTTTGCTGTTGATGTTGAAAGCACCTCCTAATGCTTGCAATCGCTGACGTATGCTGAATAAGCCCTGATTTTCTTTTTCCGCATCGGAAGAAAAGCCTTTACCGTTGTCGGTTACTTCTATCTGCATTTCCTCTTCTGTCCCCGAAAAGCGAATGGTTGCCAGTGTAGCTGAGGAGTGTTTAATGGTATTGTTTACCAGTTCCTGTACTATGCGGAAGAGCATGAGTTGTGTTTGCTGATGAATCCTATGTATATGGCTGAACTGATTTTCTACTTTTATATGGATAATACCGGTGTCGTTAATGTCAGTAGTAAATTGTTGTACAGCTTTTACTAAGCCTTCTTTTTGCAGGGTGACGGGCAATAGGTTGTGTGCAATACGCCTTACATCCACATGAGTATTTTCCAAGATACCCGATACCTTTTGCAGTTGTACATCTTTTTTTTCTTGTGGCAGATGCGGTAATGCTTGTAAGTTCATGCGTGCTGCTCCAATCATGGCGGCTACACCGTCATGCAGCTCCTGGGATATACGGTTGCGTTCACGTTCTTCCCCTTTCATCCATGCTTTCAGTACGGCATTTTCTTTTTCTTGTTCGGCTTGTGTAAGTTTTGCTTTTTGTGCTTTGCGGTACTGCATCAAGAATAGGATACCACCCATTAGCAGTAAAGAACCGCCCATCAGCCATAGCCGCATTTGCGCATTCTTTTTTTCAATTACCAATTCCTTTTCAGCGATGAGGCGCTCCTTTTTTTCCGTTTCATATTTTTCTCTCACTTCCTGTACCGCTAAAAGATTCCGATCGGAAAGCAGCGTGTCCACAAGATCTAACATATTTCTATATCCTTCTGCCGCATTTTTGTGATCATGCATTTCATAGGAAGCATCGGCAATAATTTTGTAAAGCCTGGAAAGGGATTTATAATCGTTTACGGTTTTGTTCAGTCGGATGCTTTCATTGGCCGCAAGTAAGGCTTCTTTATATTTCTTTTGCTTCAGCAAAATCCTGGAATAGGATTCATAGGCTGCTCCCAAATATTCATTGTCTGCAAGTTGTTCTCCGATTTTAATACTTTCTGCGGCATAATAAAACGCGCTGTCATATAATTCTAATTCGGAGTATGTATCTGTTAGAAGCGAAGTACCTGTGATCTGTGTAAACAAGTCTTGATTTATCGTTGCATTCTTTAGCGATTTTAAACCCCATTTTTTTGCTTCTTTAAAATCTTTCTTACGCTTATAGCATTCACCAATATTTACAGAAGTGATACCTACCAATCTCCCGCTATTGATTTTCATTGCTATATCATAAGCTTGCATATAGCTTTCTAAAGCCCGCTTCTCATCATTTATATCCACATACACTCCGCCGATGTTGGAGTAATTTTCTGCAAGTAACAAACTGTCGTTTATTTTAAGAATATATTCTCTTGCTTTATGAAAGTTCACTAATGCCGAGTGGGTAGCCACGCTATTAATGTATGCAGCACCTATGATATTGTATATCGCTGCAAGATTGTAATATTCGCCAGCCGCATTTTCTATAGCTATCGGGCTGTAATGTATGATTGAGTCATCCTGTCCGTGAAACAAATAAGACCTGAGTAAATATCCTTGCAACGTACCCATGTACTTCTTGTAATTCTTTTTGTTCGCCAATGCTATGGCTTGCTTATAAAGCAGGCTGCATCCTTCATTTCCGCTTTTATCACAATCTATCGCTTTGTTTACAATTTCTTTCAGATCGGCAGGAGCATTGTCAAACGTAAGACGGGCTGTCTTTTGCCCCATTGCTGAAAACAAAGAACATAACAATAAAATAAACAAAAAGGCTTTTTGCATATTCTGTACCTTAACTGTTAACAATACCCTGCAATATGGCTTTCTTCACCAAACCTGCCATGTTTTTCACGTCCATTTTCAGCATGATATTAGTTCTATGATTTTCCACTGTTTTTTCGGAGATAAAAAGCTCGTGAGCTATTTCTTTATTCGTCTTTTCCGAAACTATCAATTTTACAATTTCAATTTCTCTATTGCTGAGTTTATTCGTATTACTGGTTATTTCGTTTTCAAATACAGCGTGCCGGGCTTTACTGCTGTAATATTTTTCACCGTTCATAACGGCATTCAGCGCATTAATAATTTCTGTGCGGTCATCGCTTTTTAACAAAAATCCGTCGAAACCTGCATGAACACATGATTTTATCGTAGCGGTATCACCAAAACTTGTTAAAGCTATTACCTTAGTACTATTCTGTTCTTTTTTCAGGGTGCGCAGTATTTCTCTCCCATCAGCATTTCCAAAGCTAATGTCTAAAAACAAAACATCTACCGTTTGGTCGGTTAAGTGTTTATTCAAGTCGGCATAGTTGGCTGCTTTATAAACATCAGCTATCATTTCAATAGTACTAAGGAGTGTCTCTAAGCCGTCTAACACCAAAAAATGATCATCTGCTATCAAAACGTTCATCAAACAAAACTGTTAACAATGCACAAAATATAAAATCTTTCGTTTTACAACAGGCTTTTAGAAAATTACGCCGATCTGTGAAAACCCTCGAAAAGTAAATTACTACTTCAATCCATATCACTCGTAGCAACACTAATAGACAGAGTAGCAATGTTCATAAGTTTACTGATGTAATAATTGCTTCGATTTTAGATTTAGCGTGGTTTCTTTTTACCCTCAATAATTTGTTCTCAAACAAATTCTTTCTTGTAAAAAACCAAACAAATCAAGATACCCACCCGCTCTTAGTCTCTGACTATATCCTTACGATAGTGGTTCTATAAACAACAAAATTATTTATCAATGCTACATGACTATAGAGCAGCATCAAAATGTGGACTAAGCAGGGCTGCTCCATAGTAGCAATAGCCCTGAATGGTGCTATCGCCGCAAAAGCTAAATAGTAAATCTAACGCTTGGACAACAAAAAACACGCTACTTATTTTCTTCTTTACCTAAGCCTAATTCCTTTGCTTTCTCCAGCATATAGTGGTAGGCAGCATCATAATTATTGGGGATGATTCCGTCTAAGATGGCTTCACGAACTGCATCTTTGATGATACCTACTTCTCTGCCGGGTTTTAAGGCAAATGTTTCCATAATCAAGGTGCCGTCAATAGGCGGTTGCCAATTGCGTATCTTGTCTTTTTCTTCTACCTCTGCTAATCGCTCTTTTACATGGGCAAAATTTTCGAGGAAGCGTTTTACCTTATATTTGTTTTTGGAAGTAATATCGCTTTCGCAAAGAATCATCAAATCGTCTAAATGTTCGCCTGCATCAAAAAGCAGACGGCGCATAGCCGAGTCGGTTACTTCTTCTTTGGATAGGCTGATAGGGCGGAGATGCAAGGCTACGAGCTTGGCTACATATTTCATGTTCTCTTGTTGCTGCAGTTTCAACTGGCGAAAAATTCTGGGTGTCATTCGTTCGCCCACCACCTCATGTCCGTGAAAGGTCCAGCCCTGTCCTTCTTCAAAACGCTTGGTTGCGGGCTTGCCTATATCATGCAGGATGGCAGCCCATCGTAGCCATAAATCATTACTGCGGTAGGCAACATTGTCCAGCACTTGCAAGGTGTGATAAAAATTATCTTTATGTCCTTTGCCGTCTATATATTCCGCCCCGGCGAGGTCGCACATCTGCGGAAAAAAATAATGGAGTAAACCTGATCGAAAAAGTAAATCAAATCCGATGGAAGGCGTTTTGCTGAGGATGATTTTATTGAGCTCATCGGTAATGCGTTCCTGCGAAATGATGGTGATGCGTTCTTTGTTCCGAATAATTGCTTCAAAGGTTTCGGGGAAAATATCAAACTGCAATTGAGTAGCGAAGCGAATGGCACGCATCATTCTTAAAGGATCGTCGGAGAATGTTATATCCGGATTCAGCGGTGTGCGGATGATTTTCTTATCTAAATCTTCCAAGCCGTTGAAGGGGTCGAGTAATTGCCCATAATCTTTTTCATTGAGGCTGATGGCTAAGGCGTTGATGGTAAAATCCCGTCGCTGCTGATCGTCTTCCAGCGTACCGGCGCTTACGGAAGGCTTGCGGGAATGATGTTGATAGGATTCTTTGCGTGCGCCTACAAACTCCACATCAAAATTATTATAGCGGAAATGTGCCGTTCCGAAGTTTTTGAAAAAAGATATTTTAAGTTTTTGCGGAAAACGCGCGGCTACGGCATGTGCCAGTTCGATACCATCGCCAAGGCAAACGATGTCTGCGTCTTTTGTGCCACGCTGCAATAATTTATCGCGTACAAAACCACCTATGAGATAGGCTTCCATCTTCATATCCTGCGCGGTGGCGGCTATTTGTTCCAGGATAGCCCGTTCCTGTTTGTTGAGTTGAATATCCATGTGCGCTTCTCTCGCCGCAAAAATAGGCAGAAGATTAGAACGACCGGCTACGGATAGCAGGCAGATTTTCTTGATGATCCGTTATCTGTTTGTCGCTATAAACAGGTTTAAGAAATATCTATACCAAATTGACGCAGATGGTGCGTACTATGTTTGTACAGCAGTTGAATAGACATTCCGTAATCCAGCTCGCCGAAAAAAGGGTTCATCACATATTTTTTCTTGGTGGTGTCAAAGGCATTGAAGAAATTGTTGAGTTCGTTTTGCAGGTCTTCCAGTGCTTCCTGTACCGTAGCAAATTCAACGGGAAGAGGTGTATCCGGCAAAAGGCTATTGGGCGTATTTTCCTTAAAAGGCTTTTCGCTTTTCAGCCATTCCTGCATTTTTTCTACTTTATCGGCGGGGGTAATCAGCTCCATTTCCGGATTACCATAGGCCATGGCTATATATTCGGCCATGTGTTCTATCATTTGTTGCACATTCATTTTGCCCCACAGCGGTTGAGTGCCGGGCGCTATTTTCTGAAGAGCAAGGAGGTAATCTTTTTTTAGAAATTTGGCTTTTGCAGTCAGGTTTTGCATAAGGTTATAATAATTGCTTGATTAATGTTTCCTGGGTAATTCCTTCGGCTTCGGCTTTAAAATTGCGCACCACACGATGCCTTAATACGGATAGCGCCATGGCTTGCACATCTTCTATATCCGGAGAATATTTTCCTTTCAGCAGCGCATGGCATTTAGCGCCTAAGATGAGGTATTGCGAAGCTCTGGGTCCCGCTCCGTAGGCAATGTATTGTTTGGTTTTATCAGGTGATTGGGGGAGGGTAGGGCGGGTTTTTTGCACTAACCCTACTGCATATTCCAGCACATTATCCGGCACGGGTACTCTCCGCACCAAATCCTGAAAATAAAGAATATCTTCTGCATGCAATACTTTTTCCAACTGAGCAGAGGACGCGCCGGTCGTGTTTTTTACGATGCGTACTTCTTCTTCAAAACTTGGATAATCTAACGTAATCATGAACATAAAGCGGTCGAGCTGCGCTTCAGGCAGGGGATAAGTTCCTTCTTGTTCTATAGGGTTTTGTGTGGCAAGAACGAAAAACGGCGATGGAAGTTTATAAACCGCTCCTCCGGCGGTAACATTGCGTTCCTGCATGGCTTCTAATAGAGCCGCCTGGGTCTTGGGCGGTGTCCGGTTGATTTCATCTGCTAAAATAATATTCGCAAACACCGGTCCTTTCAAAAACTGAAATTGTCTTTGCTCGTTGAGAATTTCTGCCCCTACAATATCGCTCGGCATCAAATCCGGAGTGAATTGTATTCTTTTGAACGATAATTCCAACACATCTGCAAGGGTTTTTACAAGCAGCGTTTTGGCAAGCCCCGGCACGCCCACTAATAAGCTGTGTCCGTTGCATAAAATAGAAATGATGAGCTTCTCAATCACTTCCTCTTGCCCTACAATTACATTTCCTATGGTCTTCCGTAAGGTGTTGAACCGTTCTGTCAAAGCCTTAGCAGCTTCTATATCCGATGCGTACATATTATAATATCAAAATTAATATAATGCCTATGCTTATTATACATATAGGGAAAGACTCTGCTTTGGCTTATTCCCTATATTTCTTCTCTAAAAAACCAAATGTAATACGTGCGAATGAAAATAATAAGGACAAGTTCTATTATTTTGTAAATACTAACAAATTGTTTTTATGGATATGACTTTGAAAAATGCGCAGCAGCAAGTGGACGAATGGATACGCGCTACAAAGGCGGGCTATTTTAATGAACTCACCAACCTCGGCATCCTGACCGAAGAAGTAGGGGAGCTGGCGAGGGTGATGGTGCGAAAATATGGGGAGCAACGCTCCAAAGAATCAGACCTCGGAAAGCACCTCGAAGATGAAATGGCAGATGTGTTGTGGGTGCTCCTATGCCTTGCCAACCAAACCGGAATAGACCTCACCGAAGCGCTTCATAAAAATTTGGATAAAAAGAATAGGAGGGATAAATAAGGATAATTTTCTATTGTTTTAATTTTTAAATGAATTTATAGGTAGGGAAATATTTTATTTAATAAATTCATCTTTGTATAAAATAGAGTGTAAAAAAGCGCCTAAAACAAGCACCTGTTAAATGAAGAAAATTTCCTGAATTATATACGAGGCAATAAACTGATTTTAAGTATATTTTGAATAATATCTTAACTATAAATTGATGCTATATTTTTCAGAATTTTGCGCTGTATTTGGCTGACAATATTGCAGTTTGTGAGGGATGATGTGATATAAATAAGACCAACAATAACAATCGCCGCTTTTGAATTGTTATAGCTATGTGTCTTCAGATATGAATTTTATTTCTGCTGGAGTAATTGAGCAGTAACTCATGTTCCCCATAATTATTTGCTTTATAGTATTTACTGGATTTAAAGCTCAGTCTCAGCCAATAATTGTTTGTAAAAGTGGTCGTCTTCACTTCAGGCTTATTTACATGCCTTAAAAATATTATCGGTAATATAGAAAGTAGGGGAATATCCTTTAGAAAATTTAATATAAAATATACGTCTTGTATAGGGCTTTTTAACGCTTGCCATAAAGATGGAGTGGGTTATATTTGCAACGTTAGTATTTATCGGCTGTTGCTCTTCTAATTTACCAGACCCGAAGACTATAGTGCAACAAAAGAATGATTGTGTCCATAGGGGCATAGTTGTGTCTTTAAATTGCACAAGTAGGTTGTGGTAAAACCTTGAAGGGCAAAAAGGATAACACGCTACGCCTATTTTTTTTAAACCTTTCTAAAATGCCACAAACATGAAAAATCTATTATTAGCAGTAATACTATTACCCTTATTTTCCTATTCGCAGGAACTTAAAAGAAATGAAGTTGATAAATATACGAAGTCTTATATAAAAGAAACTACTTGGGAGCCCCTCTCTATTCCTTTTACTAGAGCATTACGCCAACGGATTAAATCAATAAATGAGAATAATTATATTGAATTAAGGATTACCTTACATTCTGCGTTTAGAGTGGATGAAGGCGATAAGGTATATTTTTTATTTGACAATGACGAATCCATATCCTTAGAGTGCGTAAGAGGTGGAGTTGCGGATTATAACTATTCAACATCTAGCAGTTTTTGGTGGGGAGACTATTTATATAAATTAAGCCCCGAAATAATAACTGCTATTAAAAAGCATTTACTAACAGGAGTGAGAATTGGGATGGGTAGTGAATACATTACATTTGATAAGGTTAAAGAAAAGAATGCCGTGAAATTAAGAAGGGCTATCCAATTGATAGGTGAAGATTAAGCCTAATCCAACATAAGACCCGGTAAGGCTGAAAAAATACAGGAAGCATTGAAATTAGTAGTAGATAACGAGTTTAAATGATGGCGATGCGAGTTGTATTTTGTAATTATGCTTTCATAATAGAAAGAATAATGAAAAAGATAATAATATTTAAGGTTTGTGATAAAATTATTGATATACTGTATGAAAAAAGAAGGAACAACCCACAAAACCCAAGAATAAGTTTTGCATCATTTCAAACCAAAGAAATGATGAAGGTATTTGAAAAAGTATCTAACTATTATGAACTAAAAGAGGAAGACTGGAAGGATGCAATAACATTATTGAAAATAGACGGATTTATTATTATTGAAAATCCACAACAAGAATTTGGTAAACTATCTGAATTTAAAATATCAGATAAGGGGGTGCATTTTAAATTAACAGATTCGTACATGAAGAGATACCGGAGATGGAATTACGAAAAGGATTTAAAAGCCTTCACCTATTATGCTTTTTGGCTCCCAATAGCAATTTCTATTATTTCATTATCTGTAACAATTCATGATAAATTTATGAAAAATGACACCAAACAGATACAATCAGAGCTGCAAGAGATACAAAAAGCGACAAGAAAAACACCTGAATTTCAGGTGAACAGTCCCGTGAAAACAGATACTTTACGCAACCAATAAAATGCTCAAATTTGCTTTCGTTCTCCATATTTACATTTTATGCTTACAAAATATGTTTACGTTATGAGGACAAGCTGATAGCAATTAGACCGATCAGGTTTATCCGTGCGTGGGCTACGTGGTTTTTGTCCTATAATTTACATTATGTTAAGTAGAAATTGGCTGATGAAAAAACACCGCCCTTATCCAGAACGGTGTTTTTCCTATGATATATGGCTTTATCTATCCATTCCCTACACCATTGCTCCGTACAACTCCGTTTTCAGACTGGCTACGCGCTCATCCGTGCGGTATTCGTCAAAGCTCATTTCCCGGTCTATTAATCCGTTGGGTGTGAGTTCCAACACGCGGTCTGCTACGGTTTGCGCCAGTTCATGGTCGCGTGTGGTAAATAAAATGGTTCCTTTAAAATCCTTCATGCCATTGTTCAGCGCCGTGATACTTTCCAAATCCAGGTGGTTGGTCGGCTCGTCCAGCATCAGCAGATTTCCCTTCAGCATCATCATCCGGCTAATCATGCAACGCATTTTCTCTCCCCCGCTCAGCACCGAGCATTTTTTCAGGGTTTCTTCGCCAGAGAATAACATCCTTCCCAAAAATCCCCGGATGAATGTCTCATCTTTTTCCTCGGAATATTGCCGCAACCAGTCTATAAGGTTCAAATCTTTCCCTTCAAAATACTGCGTATTATCATTAGGAAGATAGGTAGGTGTGATGGTTACCCCCCATTTAAAACTCCCTTTGAAATCGGTATCTTCTCCTGATAAAATTTGGTAAAATGCTGTGGTTGCCAATGAATTATTAGATATTACCGCAACTTTTTGTCCACGCTTTATATCGAAGGAAATATTCTTAAAAAGCACTTCTCCATTCAATGTTTTTTCCAAGTCATTTACTTCTAATATTTGATCCCCGGCTTCGCGTACCTGATTGTTGAAAAGTATAGCCGGATATTTTCGGTTGGATGCCGTCATATCTTCCAGCTTAATCTTATCCAGCGCTTTTTTCCGGCTTGTAGCCTGTTTGGATTTGGAAGCGTTTGCCGAAAACCGGGCGATAAATTCTTTCAGTTCGGCGATTTTGTCTTCCGCTTTTTTATTGGCATCGGTACGTTGTTTCAGCAATAATTGACTGCTTTCGTACCAGAAGGAATAGTTACCGGTAAATATGGTGATTTTTCCAAAATCAATATCTGCTACGTGTGTACAAACGGCATCCAAAAAGTGACGATCGTGCGAAACAACTAATACGATTTTATCATAATCTGCAAGGAAATTTTCCAGCCAACTGATGGTTTCGAGATCAAGATCGTTGGTAGGTTCATCCAAGAGCAGAATATCGGGATTGCCAAAAAGCGCTTGAGCTAATAATACTCTTACTTTTTGATTACCATCAAGTTCTTTTAGTTGTTTATAGTGATACTCTACACTAATTCCGAGGTTGCTGAGCAAGGTAGCTGCATCGCTTTCGGCATTCCATCCGTCCATTTCCCCAAAAATTCCTTCCAGCTCCCCTGCCTTGATGCCGTCTTCTTCGGTAAAATCTTCTTTTGCATACAGCGCATCTTTTTCCTGCATGATGTTGAAGAGCTTATCATTTCCGCGGATGACTGTTTCCAGCACCTGCACCTCATCAAACTCATAGTGATTTTGCTTCAATACGCTCATACGCTGGTCTTTGGAAATTTCCACTTTTCCGGTAGTAGGGTCTATTTCTCCGGAAAGGATTTTTAAAAAAGTAGATTTTCCTGCTCCGTTGGCGCCTATAACTCCATAGCAATTCCCTTCCGTGAACCGGACATTTACATCTTCAAACAAAACCCGCTTGCCATACCGCAGCGAAAGATTAGAAACTGATAACATAATTAATTTTTAGTTGATAGTTGAGTTGGGGAGAAAATAATTGGAAGAATAACCTTATGCACTACCCTTCTCCCTATATTATATCTATTTTTTTGATAGACCCTGCTTTTTCTTAGCTTTAGAGAAATAACAGAATGTCTTTTTTTCGAGGTGCAAAGGTAGGAATAATTAAGCCGCTTCCATCAAAAATAAACGGCTATCTTGTAGGGGAGAATTTTCCGAATATTAGAAATAATATTTCAAAACGGTTTTGCGTACTTCCTATTTATAGTAGATTTTTGCACTCATGCACACGAATAATCCTTAGCTATTATAAAATGCAAATCCAATATATTTTTGAATTGCTGGGTACTGCTTTTTTTGCTATATCCGGTGCGCTTATAGCCAATGAAAACTCAAGTCCTGATTGGTTTGGCGTAACCTTCATCGGTTTTGTAACGGCTATAGGCGGCGGTTCGCTGCGGGATATGTTGCTGGGTAGCTATCCGCTGGTATGGGTGAGTGATGTGAGTTTTATCTATGCCATTATAGTGGGAATTATGTTTGCCAGTGTGTTTTATTCGCGGCTGGTAGGATTGCGTAAAACCCTGTTTCTGTTTGATACGTTTGGGATAGCGCTCTTTACCATTCTGGGTGCAGAGAAGGCGATGCGCTATGGGTTACATCCGTTAGTGGCATCTATAATGGGTATGTTTTCCGCAGTGATGGGCGGCGTTATCCGTGATGTGCTTACCAACCGTATTCCGGTTTTATTTCATAAGGAAATCTATGCTACGGCTTGCCTGGCGGGTGCGTTTTTATTTGTGATCCTTTCCAAAGCGGGGGTGCATAGGGATTATAATTTTTTGATTTCGGGTTTATTTATCATTATCATAAGGATTTTGGTGGTGCGGTATGGACTCAGCTTGCCTAAGTTTAGGGATGAAAAATAGAATTTCGTTTTTTCCTCCCATTCCTTTTAAATCACCCTTGCAAATTCTTCAAGATGTTCCCGTGCATAACGCATCAGTTTATGGGTCATTTGCGGGTTCAGCTCTTGGTAGCGCTTATCTAATGCTTCAAATTCTTTCAATTCGTCATAGAGTTTTCCGAACTCCTCTACGCTCATCTCATTTTTAAAAAAATCATGATTGAGCACAAAAACTTTCAGCACATCATCTATCAATTGCGCCATATCGTGTGCATTTATTTTTTTGAGCCATTCGGGCATATTCATCAGCAAAGGAGCGTAGCCGTTTGCCAAGAACTGAATGAACCCGCCCTGCCCTGCCTGCGTATGCAGATAATCATAGGACAATAGCAACTGTTGCATTTCCGACAATTCATTCATAAAAGCGAAATCGCCCCGTTTGTAAAGCTCCTCATGCAGCGGTTGCACCAGAAGGTCAAACAGATGGTTGTCATCAGACTGATCTATGGTAAGCTTAGGCAATTCCGGCAAAAAAGTAGAAGGCATAGAGCGCAAAGTAAAGGATATACGATAAATGGCGAAAAGCGGGCGATTGTTTTAATTTCTCATGAAAGGTTCAAAATTATAATCCGCTATATTCAGAGATAAATTTACAACAATGTACTTTAGCCAAAATATTGATTGTATTATATGCTGCGCAAAATAATAGGAGTAATGGCGGGAACTACTACGGCTATGCTCCTCATCACCGTTATAGAAGGGCTTCATAAAATAGTATATCCGCTGCCGCAAGGAATGTCTCCTGCGGATAGGGATGCGATGCAACATTATATTGACCATCTTCCGCCAACGGCATTTGTACTTTTATTGTCGGGCTATGCGTTGGGTTCTTTTTGTTGCGGACTAGTAATCAGGCTGATAGCACGGTCAAGCGATAAAACGCCTGCCTACCTGGCCGGGCTTGGACTCACCACAGCAGGCATTGTCAATTTTTTTTCCTATGAACATCCGTGGTGGGTGATTATAGTGGGCTTGCTCCTTTTTTTACCGCTAACGCTGCTCGGTTTTTCGATACTAAAAAAGAAAAACTAAGGGCTATAAATAGCTACACAATTTCTTCTATTCCGGCTTTTTGCTTTTGGAAAGCTTGTTCCAATCCTGCAAAAACTTCGTTCAAATCATCCAGCTTGCAAGTGCCTACGCTGATACGATACCAGGGAGAATCTGCCGGCGCACCAAAGCAGGAAAACGGAACAATTGCCAGTTTCGCTTCGTTGAGGAGGTAATGCGTAACATCGGCTTGGGTTTTCAAAGCGCTAAGGCCCTTGTGTTTTCCCGCAAGATCAATTTTTACGGTAAGGTAAAGCGCTGCCTGCGGCGGTATGGCATCCACCGGAAAACCTTGTGCTTTCAGCTTCATAAATCCTTCATAAATGCGCTGCAATCTTAGCTGTAACCCTTCTTTGAACGGCTGCATATAGGCTTGGATGGCAGGCGTATTATTCAGAAAAACGGCAACGGCTTTTTGCTCTGCAAGCGGTGCCCACGCGCCTATATGTGTGAGGAATGCTTTTATCTTGCTGATGATTTTTGCCGGACCTAAAGCCCACCCTACCCTTACGCCCGTGGCGGCAAATGCTTTGGAAATACCGTCCACAAAAATGGTATAGTCTTTCATTTCCGGCCGGAGGGAAACGGGTGTGTGGTGGCGGGTAGTTCCATAGGTAAGCATCCAATACATCTGATCATAGAGTACGTATAGTTTTTTCTCTTCGGGGCCTCTTCGTTTATTTTCTGCCAGTACCAAGTCGCATATTTTTTCCAACTCTTCTTTAGGGAAAACAGTACCTGTAGGATTTTGGGGGGAGCATAGGCAGAGCAAAGCAGCGCCGGGTATATGCGGGGCAAGGTTTGCAGCAGTAGGCATAAAGTTATTTTCGGCAGTAGCTTCCACCACGCAATGCCTGCCCCAGTTCATGTGGGTATAATGATTGTTATTCCACGAAGGAACGGCATAGATTACTTTATCCTCTTCATCTACCACGGTACGAAACACGGTGTAAATAACCGGTCTGCCGCCACTGGCTATCTGCACCTCGTCCAATCCATAATCCATTCCGCCAAATGTATTGATAAACTTTAGTACCGCTTCACGTAATTCCTTCACACCATCGCCCGGAGGATAGTTGGTAAAATGTTGCTGATAAGCTTGTATAATTGCCTGCTCCAGCTCTTGAGGAATGGGAAAAACCGAAGGGTCAAAATCACCGATGGTATAGTTATATATTTTTTCGCCTTTGGCGATACGCGTCGTAATTTCATTACCCAGCTTCACAATCTCCGACCCTATGAGCGATTCTGCAAGGGTGCTTAACTGACTCATACGAAAAACCTTTTAGTGTTCTTAAATGTAAGCATACAAATTTCAATGGCAAAATTCCAATTTGAAAAATCCAAATAAAACCGGAATAACTAAACAGGCGCTCAGGTGAGATGTTTCCGTACGGCAGGCGCTATTTCCTTTCCGAACAGCTCTATGGATTGCATCATTTTATCGTGTGCCGGAGCGCCTACATCCATGTGTGCCGAGAAGCGGGTAAGCCCGAATAATTCTTTCATCGCCAGTATTTTTTCTACAGCTTCTTTTGCATCGCCTACGATAAGATGTCCGTTTTTGCTACGCCCGCTATCAAATTGCTTACGCTGATAGGGCGGCCATCCGCGGCTCTTGCCTATACGATCCATTTGGGCGGAGTAAAGAGGATAATAATAAGCTGCAGTTGCCTCGCTGTCTTTCCCGAAAAACGCATGAACATGCACGCCTACCTGAAACTTGCTTTCATCATGACCATAGTGCAAATACAATTCTTTATAATAATCGAAAAGCGGCTTGAACTGCGCAGGGTTTCCGCCTATGATAGCAAACATTACCGGCAATCCTAACTTGGCTGCCCGCACCACCGACTCCGGCGTGCCGCCTACAGCCACCCAAATAGGGAGATGATCGTTTACAGCTCTGGGCAAGATGGATTGCTCCTTTAGTTCGGGGCGGAATTTTCCTTTCCAGGAAATGGGATTGCGGTTATTAATTTCTACGAGGAGCTTTAATTTTTCATCGAACAGTTCGTCATAATCCCGAAGATCATAGCCATAAAGGGGAAAGGATTCGATAAAGCTGCCCCGCCCTGCCATCAGTTCTGCACGTCCGCCGGAGATAAGATCCAGCGTGGCAAAACTTTGGTAAAGCCTTACCGGGTCGGAGGAACTGAGTACGGAAACCGCGCTGCCGAGTTTTATTTTTTTAGTAAGTGTAGCCGCTGATGCCAACACGATTTCCGGGGTGGAAACGGCATAATCGGGACGGTGATGTTCGCCCATACCGAAGAAATCCAATCCCAGCTCGTCCATCAGCCGGATCTCTTCTATAATTTCCTTCAACCGCTCGCCCGCCGCTTGTATGCTGCCGTCTTTGTGTAGTTGCACATCGCCGAACATGCCTATGCCAAGTTCCATAATGTTCTATTATTTTAAAGATAAAGATAGGAGGAGGAAATCATGCGGAAAAATCAGACAGATTATTATCAACCGCATTCCCTTTATAAACGATGCGTCATAGGCATTTTTACCAGCTCCATTTACAATTTTTGCAATAGTAACGGTGCCTGCTCACCAACCGGTACATCCGCGCTTTCAGTGTAGGCGCTCTGGTATCAATTATTTCCTCGCTATTGCACCTGCGGCAGCGGGTTTCATCCTGAAAATATTTCCTCGCCTGATGAATAAGCGTTCTGCCTGTTTCGGTTTCGGATATTTTATCTAAAAAATCTTTTAACGGATAAACTTCGTTCGTCCGTACTTTTTCCGTGCGGCCGATTAAAAGGTTCTGGATGTGCTTACATGGTTTTCTGGAAGAGCAGGAACAATCGGATGAAACGGCTCCATCGTCCCCGATCTCAAAAGACACACGGTACGCTCGCCTATGTCCGTCATAATTAAAAATGACTTTATTCATGAATATGTCAGAAGGTTGGATATTCAAAATTATTTGGTTCTGAGGAAACAATAATTTTTTTGTCTGTAAAATCCTATAAAAAACTAATGCCAGGTTTGCTATAACAAACACAATGCCGATATTGCAGACATGTTGCTGAAACAGATAGTTGGGCAAGCCAAAGCAAAAAATACACTGTTACAGATGTGGGAAGATCAACGGCTTCCTCATGCTTTATTAATCATGGGTAAGGAAGGAACCGGCGGGCTGCCGCTCACGCTTGCATTCGTTCAATATATTTTTTGCAGCGATAAACAAAACGGCGATGCCTGCGGAAAATGCGATCAATGCAGTAAATTATCCAAATTAGAGCATCCCGATGTACATATTTCGTACCCGGCCATTTCCCCAAAACCCAATACCAAAGCGCTCAGTAAATATTATATACAAGAGTTCAGAGAATTTGTTGCACAATCGCCCTATGGCACTACCTTCGACTGGCTACAATACATTCATGCGGAAAACAAACAAGGAAATATCCCTGCCGAAGAGTGTAGAAATATTATTGACACGCTCAACCTGAAATCCTATGAAGGAAATAAAAAAGTGCAGATTATATGGCGGCCCGAATATTTGGGCAAAGAAGGCAACATTTTATTGAAATTGATAGAAGAACCGCCGGCAGATACCTTTCTTTTTTTAGTGGCAGAGAATACGGAAGAAATCCTGCCCACCATTCTTTCCCGCACACAAAGCCTGAAACTACCTCCTATAGACGCTGCCGATATAGCAGGCGGACTAACGGAACGTATGCTGGCAGACAGCCGAAAAGCCGCACAGACAGCGCATTTAAGCAATGGTAGCTTTACCGAAGCGCTGCGACTGATACAATATTCGGAAAACGATATTTTCCCGGATGTAAAAAAATTGTTCAATGCAGTATTCACTTACAATCGTTCTGCTATTTCCAAATTTGTAGAGGAATGGTCGAAGGCAGGAAGAGAACAACAGAAAAATTTACTGCAGTACATCATTCAACTTCTGGAGCAGGCGGTGAAGCTGCGTTATCTGAATGCCGACAGGATTCATTTACCGGAGGAAGAAATTGATTTCCTGAAAAAACTGACTGCCAGAAATGTTTCCATAGAAACCATCCACAACATGGTGGAGGTTTTGTCGAAAACAAGCTACCATATAGAACGCAATGCCCATAGTAAAACGCAACTTCACGCCATGTGTATCCGAATGGCTTTTTTAGCGAACGGATGGGCTATGCCGCAGTTTGCCGCATAACGGAGATTAGGGATTCTTATAGGGAAAAAACTTTATTCGGCAGCTTTTATCAACGCTATCACTTTTTGCAAATCTTCCAATGTGTCCACACATTGGCTTTCTTTATCCGTGCGGACACATTGGATGGTATAGCCGTTTTCCTGCCAGCGTAGCTGCTCCAGCGATTCGGATTTTTCCAATAAAGAAACCGGTAATTGGGTAATGGCTTGCAGAATATCCTTGCGATAGGCATACATACCTACATGAAGAAAATACGGATGATTTTTCCTTTCTGCTGCATTTTTTACAAAAGGAATGATATTTCTGCTGAAGTATAGGGCTTCTCCGTGCTTATTCAGTACTACTTTCACCTCGTTTTCATTAGCTATATCCTCGTCATCGGTTGCTTGTTTTATCAATGTAGCCAGTTCTGTTTTTCCATCCAGCGAAGCTGCCAAATCATCTATCTGTGTGGGGTCTATCATAGGCTCATCGCCTTGGATATTGATTAGATAATCATAGTCTTCGGCTTGCAGCGTAAGCGCTTCGTAGCAACGATCGGTACCGCTGGGGTGCGTAGGTGCGGTCATCACTACATTGCCGCCGAAAGAAAGCACCTGTTCTTTTATGCGTTCATCATCTGTAGCCACTACTATTTTATGCAGGCTTTTCGTTTTTTTTACTTGTTCATAGACCCGTTGAATCATCGTTTTTCCCAGTATGTCCACCAACGGTTTTCCGGGAAGGCGGGTGGATGCATACCGTGCGGGGATGACGCCTAAAATTTTCATGAAGGATGTTTTTCTATAATGGAAGAGGCTTGGGTAGTATAGCAAATCGTATGTTGCCGGTTGCGGGTTTGGAGATACAATAAATATTCGTTGGTGAAGTTCATTCGCGAAACTATGGTTTCTTTATACAGCCCACTGATTCCTAAAAGCAATTCGGCGGATTCGCGCACGGCATGACCATTTCCATCGGCGGCGGTGATATAATCTGCCATATCATTTACCACCGCAAAATCAACCAGCAACGGGTTGCAAGCCCTATGCACCATAATGCGCAGCCCGCATTTCTCTGCCATCGAAAAATCCAGCACATCATCATATACAAATGCCACTTCTTCAGGCTTCAAATTGTGCGTCATACAAAGATGTTGTAGGGCAAGCGCTTTATATTTTATTCCATAATAAACACCTTGAAAATGCTCGCGCGTAGCCAGCAGGAAAGCGGCGCTGTTGTTTTCGCCGGAGATGATGGCGGTTACGGGCACTCTTCCCGTACGTTGAAAAAAATTGAACCGGAGTAAGTTCGTCCCCATGGCGTCCACTTCATTGAAAAGGCTCGTAGCATTTTCGTTTTTTTCGCCGTTGTTGAACACGCCGTCCCAGTCAAAAACAAAAGCCTTAATCTTCAGAAATTTTTCCCGAAGCAATTCCGGTGTAGCGATAAATTTTCCTTTAAACTGCTCTGCTATATAGGTTAGTGATGACATTATTTTTTTGTGTCCAAGCTGTTGAATGACTAATTAACTTTTGTGGCGATAGCACCGTTCATCAAATAGCTACTATGAAACAGGCTACTTTCCCCCAATCCTCTGAAGTCGCCCCTTCTCTATTTACTATTATTGCAAACACACACCTTACAGTGTTTCCAAATCCTGAATATCCAACATGCCTATAGGCTTGCCTCCTTCCGTGATCAGCAAAGTATCCACACTTGATTTTTTGAAAATACTGTGTGCATCGTTGAGTAAGGCATTTGCATCAATGCTTATAGGTGTATTGTAGTTCATTTCACCCATTTTCTTATCCAATATCTGCGCTCCTTCCGTTTGCAACAGTCTTCTGATATCACCATCGGTAAACACGCCTTTGAGCGTGTCGCCATCCATTACCGTTACTGCGCCAAATCCATATTCCGTCATTTTTACAATGGCATCCTTTAGGTTCATATCCGCCTCCACCAAAGGATTGATGCCTTTAGCGGCTTCTTTCACGCGCACGGTCATGAGCCGGGTATCTTGTAAAAATTGCTCGGTACCTACCGTGGTGAAATTATTATCCGTGAGCGCTTTCAATATTTTCAGCGGAACGGTGATGGTATGTACGCCTATATTGATGGCATTACGTACATGCTCTGTGGTGCGCACGGAGCTAAACATAATTTTACTATCATAACCGTAATGATGTACGGCATCCACACATTGTGCTACAAGGGAAAGCGCATCGTGCCCCTGATCTTGCAGCCTGCCTACAAGCGGGCAAACATAATTGGCTCCTGCGTGCATGGCCATATAGGCTTGTTGTAAGGTATAAACAAGATGAACATTCACCATCATACCTTCTTTGCGGAGCATGTTGCAGGCTTTTACGCCTTCCAGAGAAACGGGGATTTTAAACACGGTTCTGTCCTTATCCAGACCGAGGTCAAGCTGGCGTTTGGCTTCGTCCACTACGGCTTGGGCAGTATTTCCCAAAGCTTCTATCTGTAGCACGGGTACTATTTTTGAGAGTTGTACGATGGTGCCGTCAATATCCGTAATACCTTCGCGTTGCATGAATGTAGGCGTGGTGGTAAGTCCGTTGAGAAATCCCAGCTTAAATCCTTCTTCTATTTCTTTGAGGTTGGCTGAATCGAGATATAATTCCATAAAATTGATTGTGTGCGATTTTTAGGCAAACAAAATTATCCTAAAATATTGGAAATCTTACAGAGACTTCTATTCTGTTCTGCACACTTGTGAATTAAGTACGTTGAGTTTCTTCCTATCGCTTCACTATTTTTTGTTGATGATAGAGTTTTCCGGTTTCATTGTAAAGTTTTATGAGATACACGGCAGGGGGTAATTCGCCCAATTGAAGCTGGTCCACCTCTGTTTTCTCCATCAGCAGTTTACCCACGGCATCAAAAACCCTTACCGTTTTGGGTGGAGTGCCAATGATGGTAATAATACCGGTGGTAGGATTGGGAACGATTTGCAAATAAGACGCATCGATCAGCCGTACATTATTGGAAGATATATGTGCTACAGCGGTTGATTTTGCAGGATGGCAAGTTATGGGCAAGTCAATATCTATTCTATAAACTTTGATTCCGTTTGGCGGTGTAAGATCGCTATAGGAAGTGATGCCGCTTGATACTTGATTGAGCAAAATGAAGGGGCCAAAATTGACACTTCTCATAATATAATGCGATGAATAAGGCTTGCCTTCGTAGGGATTCCAGTTGAGATTGATTTGTCCGTTCAGCCCCACGTTAGCGGCAAGATGTATGGTTTTATGTGCCGTAGAAAGCGGGTTTTCATGGTTGCAACTATCCATTTCACTTATTTTGTACAGGTAGCTTCTTTGCTGAGGGTTAGAATTATAATCCAGATAAGTGCTAAACTGATTTACAGAATTATTGCCGATTAAATTATAGTCTCCTTCTGTTGTGCCTTCGGTATATAAATTGTAGCTAACAGCCCGCACATCCCCTTGCTTTTCCCAAATAATAAGGTTTTTACCTGTAGCTGAATCCACGGTTACAGCACAGATTTCGGCAAGCGGTGATGAGGGTGCCGTAGTCGTTTCTTGCGAAATAGTAATGCTGTCCGTTTGAAGGCAATGAATGGAATCTGTAGTATGAACCACATAGGTGCCTACACCCAGGTGTGTTATTGTAGCTGTTGTATCTGGCAGATTTTCCCAAGTATAGCTATAAGGAGGATGCCCATTCATTGTATTCAAGGAAATATAGCCTAAGGGAGCGCCGTAGCAGGGGACGTTTTTCGTGGAAATAATATTATACGGCTGTGCATAAGTCTGTTGCTGAACAATTATAGTATCATTTTGCATACAATTATTAGCATCTAACACATGTATGATATAACTACCTGGGGCTACATTGGAAAGTGCAGGGGTCGTAGTTGATAAATTATCCCATGTATAGGTATATGGAGGCAAACCATTGGATACGCTAATATTTATTGAGCCGTTAGGCAAACCATAACAAGATTGGTGAGTAACATTATACGATATATTGGGTAAGGATAATTCTGTAAGAGTAATGCTATTAGAAACATTGGGGCAGCTATCTATCATCAATACATAATTACCCGATTGATGAGCCGTATAGGTATTGTTTGTAGCTCCAGAAATCAATGTATCATTTCTGTACCATTGATAATAAGATGCTGTTGCAGTTGTTGTCAAGGTTACCGATGTACCGCTACAAAAGTTAGTATTGCCCATTGCAACTATAGTGGGTTTAGGCACATTGCAGGTTTTAAATTTTAGGATGTATCCATTAGCACCAACATATTGATATGTTCTTCTTCCTGCAATAAATAAATCTCCATTACTATCAATCGCTGCTGCTATTACATTAAAAGCGTTGGTTATATAGGATGAATAATGTCTTTGACCCAATATATCAAACTGTGCGACGAACCCATATTGCTCAGTTGAAAAAGACGGATAATTTTGATTGTAGCTAAAAGGAGTGGTAATATTTGTTTTAGAATCGGTAGTACCACAGAGATAAATATCGGAACCACTTATTGCAATCACTTGAGCATTATCATAGCCAGTCCCTCCGAAATAAGTACCCCATTGTCTGATTCCATTGTCGTCAAATTTAGCCAAATAGCCATCATAATCACCGCCTATTACAGATTGAAATGAGTTGGTAGTTGCCGTATTGTTGCCCGCTTTAGTACTCCCACATATATATACGTATCCATTGTTGTCAAGTATGCAATAATTAGCTGATGATGCTGTATCACCATAATAGGTTCCCCATATAATATTGCCGGAGGTATCAAATGCCGTTAGGAAGCCATTTGTAGTTGTTCCTGAAAAATTTGGCTGGTAGCTATTAGGAGTTGTTATGCCTGTGGTGGACGATGTTGTTCCACAGAATAAGAGTTTATTGCCTTTTACTACACATTGTTGTATAGCATCGAAAAGACTGCCACCATAGTATGTTCCCCATTTTCGCACACCATTTGTATCAAACCTAACTACAAACCCGTCCTGAACATTTGTCTGGATTAAACTTGATTGATAAGAACCAGGAGTACTTATATTAGTAGAGGAGTTGGTATAGCCCACCACATATAAATTTCCCCCACTGTCTAATGTACATGAGTTAGCAGCATCAATACCTGTTCCCCCGTAATAGCTCAGCCAAATTCTATTGCCTGATGTATCTCTTTTTTCTATAAAAGCATCTTCATTTCCTCCCCCGTATGTTATCTGATGTGCACCTGACGTGGCGATATTAGTTGCCTGTATTGTTTTTCCACACATATACATTGCCGTATTGTATATGCGAATATCATTTATTGTTCCGTTAAAGCTGCTACCATAATTCGTAACTATTCCGTTTGACGAGTATTTCCATAGGATGATATCATTGACTTGCTGGCCCGTATAGTACTGGTTGTTGCCGCCTAAAATTACATCACCTTGGCTATTTTGAGCAAGAGCCATAAAATAATAAGTACTATAGGGTCCCCCACCGCCACCCATATTTTGTCCATACGTTTTTTCCCAGGCATATACCAGCGGGTCAATCACCAGCTCCTTTCCTTCATCATACCCTGCTACGGAAAATGACAATACATTATTCTCCAGCACCCAGTGAACATCAACCGGTTTTCCTTCCTGATAGGCTATAGGCTTTCCTTCCGTAATATTCCCCAGCGGCGTGAAAATCGTTATCGTTCCATCTGCATTCAGGGATAGCTTTTCCGCACCTTCAATCTTAAATGCAATTTTCCTATAATCCGCATAGGGCTTCACTATAAAATCATACTTCAATGAGCCGTTTTGATGATAGTATTTGGCATCTATTCCGGTATAAATATTTTTGTATAAAATCGTTTCAAACGCTTTTACATTCAGCACTTCTTTTCCTTCCGGCAGATTATAAAAATGCTCCAAACCTCCCGTTGCTATTTGGGCTTCCGTAGTAACCCCGGCATTTGCTCCAAGCCATGTTATATCTACCCGCTGAATGGTAATCGCATCAGAATGTTCAGCCTTTTTATAAAGTTGATAGCTCAAGCCGTCTTTCTTCAGATAATAACTCATCTCGTGGGAGGAGCCGTAATACAGAATATCTTTCCGCTTGTTCTCATATTGGTCTGTAAGCTGCCCTTTATTTTCACGAAAGCCTCGTGAATTTCCAGCTTTTGCAGGCACATCAGTCCTTGCAAAGGAAAAAGCATGGCACAATACTGCGGCTACGAAGAAGGAGAAGAAAGGCTTCATAAAAAAATATTTAGAATAAAATTAATAAAAATCGCTCGTTACTCACGATTTCATATTCAAGAACTGCAAGGGCAGCTCCAGATTAGCGGATTTGCACAACTGAATCACATCCTGCAAATCATCTATTTTTTTGCCCGTTACGCGGATGATGTCATCCATAATGGCCGCCTGCACTTTCAGTCCGCTGTCTTTGATGAGCTTCACGATTTTCTTGGCGTTCTCTTTGTCAATTCCGTTTTTTACCGGGATGTTTTTGCGGATGTATTTGCCGGAGGCGCTCTGTTCCTTGCTCATATCAAAAGCATTGCTCTCCAAACCCTGTCGCATAGCCTTGGTGAGGAGAATGTCTTCCACCTGTTTTAACTGCATGTCGCTTTCCACTTCCAGGGCTATGGTCATGTCTTTTTTATTCAGCTCCATATTCACATGAGAACCTTTAAAATCATAGCGATTATCAATTTCTTTTTTGGCAACGTTTACAGCGTTATCCAACGTTTGCGCATCTACTTTAGAAACTATATCAAATGAAGGCATGGTTATTTATTTTTTTAGGGATGAATAATACTAAAGATAACGGTTTCACCAAAGTAATGCAACTATAAAGGACGTTATAGTTTCTATTTTGGTGTTTATGCGTATTTTCACAGTCCCGAAAATCAAAAGCACTCTTTGTGAAAGCCATTATACTTGTAGCAGGGGCCGGTACAAAGCTAAGACCACTGACCTACACACAGCCCAAAGCATTGATACCTATTGCCGGCAAAACCATCCTCAGCGTCATTGTCGATCAGCTGATAGATGCCGGTGTCAAAGAATTTGTATTCGTCATAGGCTATCTCGGAGAAAAAATTCAGGATTACATCTCCCAGCATTATCCCTCCTTGTCTTGCTCCTTCGTTACACAGACCGACAGGCACGGCACGGGCCATGCACTATGGCTCACCAGAAATGTGGTGCAGAAAAACGAAAATATCATGATCGTCCTCGGCGATACGATTTGCGACCACGACCTGGGCGAAGTACTCGCAAGCCCCACTTCACAGATAGGAGTGAAAAAGGTGGATGACCCCCGTGATTTTGGCGTGGCAGAACTGAACAAAGACAATCAGGTAACCAGAGTAGTGGAAAAACCTCTGATTCCCAAATCCAACATGGCTATGGTAGGTATCTATTATATCAAAGAAAGTGAAGCGCTCTTTCACGCCTTAGACAGCCATCTTTCCGACAGAAACCTGCTGGAAGAAGAAGAATACCACCTTACCGATGCCCTGCAACACATGATAGAAGAAGGGGTAATATTTCAAGCATTCCGTGTAGCCAACTGGTTCGATTGCGGCAAAAAAGAAAATCTGCTTTCCACCAATGCCATTCTCCTAAAAGAGCTGGAAAGTGTGGACAGCAATATCCGCTCCGATGATTACCACAATTCGGTCATCATTCCGCCCGTCAGCATTGCCGAAGGCTGCACCATCAGCCACTCCATCATAGGTCCCAATGCCACCATCGGCGAGCATACCACCATTTCCGCATCCATCATCAAAGACTCTATCATAGGCTCTTATGCCAAGCTGGAAGAAGTAGTGCTGCATTCCTCCATCATAGGCAACGATGCGTTTGTGCATGGCGTAACACAAAGCCTGAATATAGGCGACAATACGGAAATAGACCTCGGCTAAAACATGCGTCACAATCCTTTATCCGTCGGTTACAATTTTTTTTGGGATCCAAGCAGCAGCATATCTATAAGACTTCAGTGGCGATAGCACCGTTCATCTGAGAATCCCTATGAAGCACCCTCCCGCAAAAACCATTATCCATTTTATAACCAACACATACCTCATGTTTCAAGGCAAGATAGCAAACGATAAAACAGCTTTTCAAAACAGAATCACCGATTTATTCCATATCCAATATCCCATCATCCAAGCCGGTATGATATGGGCTTCGGGCTGGAAGCTGGCAGCCGCCGTCAGCAACGCCGGCGGACTGGGCATTATCGGCGCAGGCAGTATGTATCCCGATATATTGCGCGAGCATATTCAGAAATTCAAAAAAGCCAGTGATAAACCCTTTGCCGTAAACCTCCCCCTACTCTACCCCGATATAGACAAGCATGTGCAGGTAATTGTAGAAGAAAAAGTACCTATTGTTTTTTCTTCCGCAGGTAATCCGAAAACCTATACTCCTACGTTCAAACAAGCAGGCATTAAAGTGGTGCATGTAGTGAGCAGCGCCAAATTTGCCAAAAAAAGTGAAGATGCCGGTGTAGATGCCGTCGTAGCCGAAGGGTTTGAAGCCGGTGGGCATAACGGACGTGAAGAAACCACTACGCTGTGTCTCCTCCCCTCCGTGCGGGAAGCCATTCAGATCCCTCTTATCGCAGCGGGCGGTATCGCCACAGGGCGTGCTATGTATGCTGTGATGGCTTTAGGTGCAGAAGCCGTGCAAATGGGTAGCCGTTTCGTATGCAGTGATGAAGCATCCAGCCACGAAGAATTTAAAAAAGCAGTGGTTAATGCGCATGAAGGCGATACCGTTCTCACCTTAAAAAAACTGACCCCCGTTCGTCTTATCAAAAACCATTTTTATAGCCAAGTACTCGAAGCGGAAAATAACTGCATGACGGAAAGCGAGCTTGCGAATCTCCTCGGAAGAGCCCGTGCAAAAAAAGGCATGTTTGAAGGTGATATGAACGAAGGTGAACTGGAAATAGGACAAGTAAGCGCTATCCTAAACGATATAAAGCCTGCTGCCGATATTGTAAACGAGGTATGGAAAGAATTTTGCACCGTGGCTGAAAATCCGTTTGCCTATTAAGAAGTAAAAAAGCAAGATGCACCCTTTGCTGCATCTTGCTTTCTGTTTCTTTATTTCTAAAAACTTCCCTTACCGCACCAGCATCAATTCACCTTTTTCTTCATAATACTGTCCGTCGCTGCACTGATAGCGGATGAAGTAGAAATACACGCCCATGTCTTGGGGCGCTCCGCCGAAGTTGCCGTCCCAGCCCATGAGGTTGTCTGCGGTTTCAAAGATCTGTTGTCCCCACCGGTTTTTCACTACAAAT
>JAEZZY010000065.1 GCA_023418315.1 Bacteroidota bacterium | reverse complement strand
AAATATCCCCGGCCGGCCCCGCCCCCCCCCCCCCCCCCAACCCTCTTTTTACCTATAACAGACAATAATTTTCCCTGCTTTTTTCAATTCCTCTAAACCTATTTCACCATAGCCGGCTATAGTTTTATCCCTTGAGTACGCTATTTTTAGCAAATGATTTCTCTGCTCCGGCGATATGGGTTTATGGCTTCCGTGCTGTTGCTTCACGTCGTATATTTTCTTGGGGCCCTGCATTACGGAAACATATGTAACGGCGATACGTTTGAGTATGTATATGAGGCGGTGAATATTATGGAACGCTCGTTCTTTTACAGCGGCAACCCTGCCCTCCCTATAGAAGCGGAATACATGACGTTGCGAACACCCGGCTATCCGCTTTTCCTAAGCATGGTTTATCGTTTCACCCTAAACAATTTTATCGTATTATTTCTGCAAAACCTTCTTTCTGTTTTTACTGTTTTTTATTGCAGAAACACCTTCCTGCTGCTGGGATACAACAAAAAATACGATCCGTTTTTAGTGCTTCTGTTAGTGTTTTTCCCAAGCCAGTTGGTTTATGCCAATCTCATCGCTCCTGATCTTTTGCTCCAAATCTGTGCACTTGTTTATTTCCGTCATGCAATTCTTTTCTTAGGGAATAAATCGGTACGCGCTGCTTATAGGATGTCGCTTGCATTGGTGTTAGGCTTGTTTATAAAACCCGTGCTTTATCCTTTTGCGCTCATTCATTTTTTGATGTTGCTTATTTATGCGCTTGCCGTCAAAATAAAATGGAACAAGGTAGGAATAGCTTCCTTGCTTCCTATCCTCTGCATTGTGGCATACAGCTACGGAAATCAATTGCGTACCGGAAAATTTCATTTTTCAAGTATTCAATCCTTTAATGCTATTTTTTATTATCATCATTATTTTGCCGACAAGACAAGCATGGAAGAAGCTGATGCTTGGATAGCAGAAGAACGGAAACAGATTGCTTCGCTGCCTCATTTTAAAGATCGTTATGAACAAGCAAATATGCGGGGGATAACGTTGCTTAAAGAAAATTTAGGTTCTTATCTTGTTTATCATCTCAGCAAAAGCGGACGATTTTTTATAGAAACCGGCAGAGGCGAAATGGATGAGTTTACAGGAAAATTGACATTGAGCCGTCTTTATTCCGGCACATCGAAGAAGTTTACGACATTGGTCAAAGAAATGAGTATATCGGAGCTGATAGATTATCTGAAAAAGAATAAGTCCGCTGTTTTTGCCTTGTTCGTTTTAGGATTTAATCTTTTGAAAATAGCAGGCGTTATTTTGTTTCTGCGTTATGCACCCGCAAAGCCCATTCTGAAATGGTTTACTGCGCTGTATATTTTATATTTTGCGCTGATTACCGGCCCCATCTCCAATGCGCATTATACCCTTCCGGTTTCGTTGATAATAATGTGTGCTGCCTTGGCGGGTTATCCTTACCGGAATCTTTTTTATAGAAACGCCATTTCAAAAAAAAGTATTTAAAAAAAGCCATGTGAAGAAACCTGCAGCATATATTAGTTTGATTTTTCCCCCGCTATTGTTGGCGATTGGGTGCATGGCGGTGTACCCGTTTTATAGGCATTATATAGACCCCGATGCGGTTGCCTATCTTACTCTTTCCAAGCGCTATGCCGCTGGCGATGTGCTCATTGCGGTAAACGGTTACTGGAGCCCCTGGAGTTGCTGGCTTACGGCAGGGCTTATTAAGCAGGGTTTGGAAGCGTTTAAAGCCGCTCTTATCATCAATGCTATCGGTGCTATGGCATTTTTGATTGCCGCGCAAGTGTTGTTTGTACGGTTTATAAAAGACAGAATCACATCCGGCGCTTTAAGCGCTACGCTGGCGCTGTTCCTGGTATATGCCTTGTTTAAGCAAAGTTTTGCCGACCTATGGTATGTTTTCTTTTTGATGGTGGCCTTGTTGCTGATGCTCCAAAAAAAATTTTTAAACAGGCCTGTATTATGGATTATTGCCGGCACATGCGGTGCGTTTGCTTATTTCGCGAAAGCTTATGCTTTTCCGTATTTTATAGGCAGCACGATGGTGGTTGTAGCCTTGTTGGTAAAACAAAAAAATGCGGCTTTTTCTATCCGAGAATGGCTGAAAGTAGCAGGGGTGATGTTGCTATGTTTCTTTATCATCAGCGCACCCTGGCTATGGATGCTGCATGAAAAATACCATGTATGGACGACCTCTACCTCCGGCTCGTTGAATTTATCCTGGTATCTTATAGGACATCCTTTTTTTAAAGAAGGAATAACATTGTTGATACCGCCGGTTTATCCGGATGCGGTTTACTATTGGGAAGATCCTTTTTTGGTAAATGGCGCTGCGCCGCATTTCTGGCATTCCCCCAAATTGTTGCTGATGCAAATCGTGCGGGCAGGCTATACCGTGCTGAAATTTGTAAACAGTATAAATGAACTGTCCGCTTTTTTCTCACTGATTATAGGAATAGCCATTGCGATTGTTTTTAGTAAAAAAATACGTGCGTTTTTTTCACGGGAGCTGTATATTCTTTGTGTGGTGTTTTTGCTGTTTCCTATGGGGTATTGGCTTATCAATTTTGAATCGCGCTACTTATGGTATTGGCTTCCGCTGAGTATGGTAATCGGTGCGCTGCTCATAGGGCGGCTGGATGGATTATTTCCGAATAAAAAAATACGGTATGGCATTCTCACCTTGTTTTGCATTAGCTATCTCATTTTTCCCGTATGGGATATGAAGGCGCTATACAGGGTAGGGGAGAAGGAATTTCAACTGGCGCAGGAATTGAAAAAGGAAAACATCAGCGGAAGTTTCGCATCGAATATTTATCAATTAACCCCGATGCAGAAAGTCATACGTGTGGCTTATTTTTCGGAAAATTCATTTTACTATATGCCTTGGCCTCCGCAAAACAAGCAGGAATTTTTACACGAATTGCGCCGTTATCAAGTGCATTATTATTTTCATTTTCATGAACCTTTTGAAGGAGAAAATAGTCAGTTTACCGATGAAAACGGAATGCCGTTTCCCTTAGTTTTTGAGGATAATGTTCTGCTCGGTTTACGGGTGTATAAATTAAGGTAAGGCGCACCTATGGAGGTTTTTCATTCGCACTCCATAATCCTCCCAATAGCGTTAAAAGATTTGCGGATATTGAAAAAGAAAGCGCGTTATAAGGCGTTACTTTGTTCTTTTCCAAAAAGAACGAACATGCACACGACGGATATTTGTGTTATTGGCGCAGGGCCGGTAGGGTTGTTTTCTGTGTTTGAAGCGGGGTTGCTAAAAATGCGTTGTCATATAGTGGATGTATTGCCACAAGCAGGAGGTCAGCTTTCCGAAATTTATCCGCAAAAGCCGATCTATGATATCCCCGGTTATCCTGAAATAAAAGCACAGCAATTGATTGATAACCTTATGTTGCAAATAGCTCCTTTCCAACCTGGTTTTACCTTAGGAGAGCGTATTGATAAAATAAGCGGTAACAGCAAAGACGGATTTACGCTAACGACCAACGAAGCCACGGAAATTCATTGTAAGGTCATCGTTATAGCCGGCGGGCTCGGTTGCTTTGAGCCACGAAAACCCGCCATAGAACGGTTGGAAGCGTTTGAAGGGAAGGGCGTTTCATATATGGTAAAAGATCCCGAGCTTTTTAGGGATAAAGAAATAGTGCTTGCCGGCGGCGGCGACTCGGCACTCGACTGGACGATTTATCTTTCCAACATAGCCGCTAAAGTAACCCTCGTCCACCGCGGGGAAACCTTTAGAGGTGCGCCCGATTCTGCGGAAAAAGTATTCGACCTGGCAAGCGCAGGAAAAATCAACCTTCTCCTTAAATCCAATATCTCTAAAATAGACGGAAACGGAAAGCTGAAAGAAGTGTATATACTGAATGATAAAAGTGAAGAGCAAGTGCTGCATACCGACTATCTGATACCGTTGTTTGGATTAAGTCCTAAGCTGGGACCCATAGCCGAATGGGGTTTGCAAATAGAACGTTCGGCTATAGCGGTGGATACGATGGACTATGCCACCAACATCCCCGGCATATATGCCATAGGAGATATTAATACCTATCCCGGCAAGCTGAAGCTGATCCTATGCGGTTTTCATGAAGCGGCATTGATGGCGCAAAGTGCGTTTAAATACGTCTTTCCCGATCAGCGCCTCAGCTTTAAATATACTACCGTAAACGGTATTCATTCTTTTTAGATAAACGTGTAACGAATATTGTGATGATTCCTATTACCATAGAAGACCGTGATGGTCATCGGCAGCAGATAGAAGTGCCGGACGATATGAACCTTAGCCTGATGGAAGCCATAAAGGCATTTGAATATAATGTACTGGCTACCTGTGGCGGTATGGCCTTATGCGCTACATGTCATGTGCAAGTGCTGGAAGGCATGGAAAAATTACCTCCGCTGAATGATGCGGAGCTGGATATGCTGGATACCCTGCCGGATGCTACCGCCCAAAGCCGCTTGGCTTGTCAGCTAAGAGTGGATGCAAATCTGGGAAACGCAGTGTTTCGTATCTGCGGAGATGAGTATTGAAAATATCTCGCATAGGCATATGCCGGTAAAACGGAATGTGGAGCAAACATTACGGATACACCTTGTGTAAAAATTTCAGGGCAATTCTAACTATTCCATCCATACGGCAACCTTATAGCAGCGGGGGTATTTTCTCAATTCCATCTGATAACTTTTTTATTTTCTATCCCTTCTTCAGCTCTTTCGCCCAGGTATCTTTCAGCGTAACTGCACGGTTAAAAATCAAATGCTCTTGTGTGCTCTCGGTATCTGCACAGAAATAACCCTTGCGCAAAAATTGAAAATGTTCGCCGGGTTTCGCTTCCGTTAATGAGGGTTCTATATATACCGTCTGTAATACCTGCAAAGAGTTTTCATTGATATAGTCTTTAAAATCGCCTTCTTCCGCAGCAGGGTTTTCTACCTTAAATAATCGGTCATACAAACGTACCTCAGCGGTTTTGGCATGAGGCACACTCACCCAGTGGATGGTGCCTTTTACATGGATGCCGCTCGTGTCGTTGCCGCTTTTGCTTTCGGGAATATAGCTGCAATAGATTTCTGTTACCTTTCCGTTTTCATCTTTTTTTACCCCTTCGCATTTCACGATGTAGGCTCCTTTCAACCGCACCATCAGCCCTATGCCCAGCCGGAAAAATTTCTTTGGCGGGTTTTCCATAAAATCATCGCGCTCTATCCACAATTCATTGCTGAAGGGTACTTTGCGTTTGCCGCCGTTCTCGTCTTCGGGATTGTTTTCTATTTCCAGCTCTTCAGTTTTGCCGGCTTCGTAGTTGGTAATAATGAGTTTTATAGGGTCAAGCACGGCCATCACGCGGGTCGCTTTTTTATTCAGGTCTTCCCGCACAAAATGTTCCAGCACGCCTAAGTCCACAATGTTTTCCCGCTTGGCAATGCCAACCGCATCGCAGAAGTTGCGGATGGCTTGTGCCGTATAGCCGCGGCGGCGCATTCCGCTCACCGTAGGCATTCGAGGGTCATCCCAGCCGGCTACATGTTTTTCGTTTACCAGTTGGAGGAGTTTGCGTTTGCTCATCACTGTATAAGTAAGGTTGCGGCGGGCAAATTCATATTGATGCGAAGGGTAGATTTCCAGCTTTTCAATAAACCAGTCATACAGCGGACGATGATGAATGAACTCCAGCGTGCAGATGGAATGGGTGATATGTTCGATGCTGTCGCTTTGTCCGTGTGCAAAATCATACATCGGGTAGATGCACCATATATCGCCGGTGCGGTGGTGATGCGCATGTTTGATGCGGTACATTACCGGGTCGCGGAAGAGTAGGTTAGGATGCGCCATGTCTATTTTTGCACGCAGCACTTTCTCTCCGTCTTTATATTTTCCGGCGCGCATATCGGAGAAGAGTTGCAGGTTGTCTTCTATGGTGCGGTTGCGGTAGGGAGAGGGGGTGCCCGGCTTATTGATATCGCCTTTGGAAGCGGCTATGGCTTCGCTTGTGCTGTCATCCACATAAGCCAGTCCTTTTTCGATCAGTTTTACGGCAAAGCCATATAATTGTTCAAAATAGTCGGAGGCGTAAAATTCATTATCCCAATGGTAGCCCAGCCATTTTATATCGTTGCGGATGCTGTCCACATATTCGGTTTCTTCGGTGGCGGGGTTGGTATCGTCAAAGCGGAGATTGCACTTGCCTTTGTATTTCTGCGCCAGACCGAAGTTCAGGTGAATGCTCGACGCATGTCCGATATGCAGGTAGCCGTTCGGCTCCGGCGGAAAACGCGTATGGATTTGTTCGTATTTACCTGCGGCTAAATCGTTTTCAATTATTTCTTCCAGAAAATTCAGTGATCTTTCTTCGCTCATGAATGCTATAAAAATTGATAGGCAAAGGTAACAAGCATAGGGATAGAATTATCAACCGGAATTATCTTCGGTTCTGCGAATGCTTAATTTGTCTTTACAGAATGGGAAAATACGCCGATTCAAATACCCGAGTATAGTGTATTTTTGAAGCGATTATAGGCTTATGCGGATTGTTATTTTCCTGTTTATTGTATGCGAATTGGTTGCAGCAAAAGCGTTTTCACAATATCGGCTTAAAGGATTTTTAGGGGTGGAAGGCGGAGAGTCGTTTCATTATGTGATGGAATTTACCGACTCATCCGGCTACATAAACGGCTATGCTTACACCTATCAAACCAAAAAAAAAGATGTGAAGGCAAGGATAGAAGGCAGGCTTGATAAAGAAAATAAAACCTTGCGTTTTAGGGAAACGGAGCTTTTGTACAATCATGGTTTTGAAAGCTATGCTACGATTTGTCTGATTCAGGCAGAGTTGAAATTTGTGAAGGAAGAAGAAGGAAATGTTTTTAAAGGAGGTATTACCACGAGCGATATAACGCAAATACTGTGCAGCGGAGGTTCCATTGTGATAAATGATGCAGAGGGAATTCGTACATTATTTGAACCTCTTGCCACAGAAAATAACGAGGGTAAATCTGTGGACGCTACGCCTATGCCACCTAAGCAGGTAAAATATGTTTATGACACGGCGGTTGTGCCTGTAAAAAAAGATTTCCCGGCTTTGGAAAAAATGCGGAAGCTGACGGAAGGGGCTGAAGCCGTGCTTTACTGGAATACCGACAGTGTAACGCTGCAAATATGGGATGGAGGAAAACCGGACGGCGACAGAGTATCGGTGCAAATAGGAGAAAATGTTCACTTAAACCGATACCTGCTCGTAAAAGAAAAAAAGGAATTGCAGCTTCCTTTTACGGAAAAAGAAATCACCATAGTCGTGAAAGCAGAAAACGAGGGCAACGAACCGCCGAACACGGCTCATCTTATTTTGAAAGACGGCAACATGCAGTATGATTTTTTTGTCTATAATTCTATAGGCAGGGCTGCAGGGATAAAAATCATCAAAAAATAAGGCGAAAAACAGCCAACGACCTTATGAAAATTAACGTCTTTTAGGAGAACAGCATAGCATTTTAACATTCTTTAATTATATTGCGTACGCATATAGTGTTGTAATCTATTTTTTATGAAAAAAATATTATCCTTAGGAGCATTATTAACGGTCATTTGCCTACAGTCTTACGCTCAGTTTTCTTATACGCTCAACGGAAGCCCGATGAATACCGCAGGGTGGACGCTGAACTCGCCTAATACTTTTGTGGATGTGGACAGTTTAGTGTTGAATGATACATCTGCACACAATCTTGTAGGCTATATCCATACGGATGACAGCACCTGCCTGACCAGTTGCTCTCAGTTTACAGCCAAATTTGATTTTCAGATTATAGATCATTCACCTTCCGGCCCCGGCGAAGGGTTTGCGTTTTGGTATATACAAACGCCTCCTTCTATGAGTGTGGCCCCTACGGTAATGGGATTTCCGATTAATGCCCGTGGTTTTGCTTTAGTGTTTGATACACGGGATAATAATGGCGTTCCTGATAATCCGCTTGTAAGTCTCAGGGAATTGAGCGGCGTTGGCGGAGGATATAATGAAGGCCTCACCGCCAATGTAATAGGCGCTGAAGCGATTAATAAAACAGCAATTATAGATACAGGATGGCATCATTGCGAAGTAAACTATAACCAAGGAATGTTTTCTGTATCGCTCAATAATATAACCATCATTATGGGTACGATGAGCAATCCGGGCAGCATCCTTGATTTTTGTGGTCGTTTCGGATTCAGCTCTCAAACTTCCAATAACAATTACAGCAAACATTCTATCAGAAATGTAGAAATCACCGGCATTGAAGCAGCCCTACCTGTCGTTAATCCCGCATCTGTAGGTTATACATTCTGTCAGGATACTTCGGTGTCCGGTACTGTACTTTATGATACCCTTTATATAGCCGGCGACAGCATTATCTGGTATGATAAAAACCTTAACCAGTTACCCGGTGCTCCTGCTATTGCGTTGGATTCTATTATGTGCGACACTTTTTTCGTAGCAGCTTATCATGAAGATTGTAGTTCCATTAGCCCTATGGATACGGTTTTTGTTTGTGTACAACCCAAACCCAATGCTCCTAACATCGGTACTCCATGGACATACTGTCAAGGGGATGTTGCACCATTTAATCCACAACCACCTGCAGGGTTTATCTATATTTGGTATCCCAATGATACGGGTTTTGCCGGAGGTACCACCACTACCCCGGTCATCAATACCAGCGTCCCCGATACTCTTTATTGGTATTTGGCTCAGCGGGATTTAGCTATGGGTTGTGAAAGTGATCGGCAGCAGATTACATTTTATATACTGGAAGCGCCCCAAGCAGATTTTGACACCACTATATTGTTTGGTTGCGTAGGCGATACCGTCATATTTAATAACACGTCAATTTCCGGAGATCGTTGTGTGTGGGATTATGGAGACGGTGTGAGGGATACGGTATATAGTCGTACAGATTCTAATTGGAGTCCTACCCATGTTTACTATAGCCAAGCGAGGTTTTTGATCCGTTTAGTTGTTTTCAACAGTGGAACCGGCTGTGTGGATAGTATAGACTATATATTGAATAACCAACACCCGCTGCAAGCGCTATTTACGCAAAATGCAGATACGCTTTGCCAGGGAGATGAGGTGCGGTTTACCGATACGTCCATCTATCCTGTTATCAGCAATATTTCTTATTTCTGGGATTTTGGAGACGGCGACACCAGCTATACAAAAGATCCGGTACATATATATGAGCGCCCGGGTGTCTATACAGTAATGCACGTAATAACGGACAATATACCCTGTAGCGATACCATTTACCGCGATTTTTATATAGATTCATTAGGGGTGATGGCCTTTGCTCTAGATGATACAGATATTTGCGAAGGGGATTTGATTTCATTTACCGGAGACTTTACGGAAATAGGGCTTAGAAATTATTATTGGGATTTTGGGGACGGCACTCGAATAGCCAACGTGAATCCTATCACACACGTCTATGACGGGTCCGGTACGGTCAATATAACCTTACATGGAAATTACCGTATATGCCCTATTAACGACTCGGTAAGGGAGCTTATCATTCACTCCTATCCGAATATTGATTTGGGACCAGACACCACCATCTGCCCGAATAGCGCCGGAGTGATTCTCGGAGATCACATCAATCAGTTTGATCCGCGTGCTAAATGGTTGTGGAGTACAGGTGATTCTACCTTCGCCATCACTGCCCGCCATCAGGGAATTTATACGGCTAAGGTTACGGTAGAAGGATGTTCATCTTCCGATAGCGTACAAGTATTTAAAGACTGTTACATTGATATTCCTAACGTATTTACACCCAATGGCGACGGTTCTAACGATTACTTCCTGCCAAGACAATTATTATCAAGAAGCGTTCGTGGTTTCGCTATGCAGGTGTTCAACCGTTGGGGTGAAGTAGTGTTCAAAACCGATAAAATTGACGGAAGAGGATGGGACGGTAAATTCGGTGGAAAAGATCAACCCGTAGGCGCTTATGTTTACCTCATAGAAGTAGAATTTGCCAACGGCACTAAAGAACAATATCAGGGCAACGTAACGCTCTTACGATAAATAAGAATGCTTTATAGCAAAAAACCGGAAGTTTACGCTTCCGGTTTTTTTGTGCGTAGCTATGTAGGCGCAAGGTATTTTGAGAAGAGGATTATTTTAGTACTATATAGGCAATGAAAGCTCTTGAAAAATAGCCGCATAATAAAAGAGGTTGCTTCTTAGGCAACCTCTTACATTTTAGATGAAAATAAGGTATTAATTTTCTTCAGAATTCACTAATTCATGCACGAATTTAGCTACTGCGGCAATGCGGTTATGGTTAAGCGCATAATGGATGAACTTTCCTTCACGCACGGTTTCCACGATATTCGCACGGCGCAAAATAGCTAAATGCTGTGAAGCTACCGATTGCTCTAAACGGAGTTTTACGTAAATATCCGTTACGTTCATACGCTTGTTTTCTTCCAGCAATTTGATGATTTGCTGACGCAGCTTGTGGTTGATTGCTCTCAAAGTCATAGCGGCACTTTTTACAGCCACATAATCCAACTTGATTTGTTCGTTCGTGCTTTCGTCTTTTCTAATAATCAACGTGTTTGATGACATTGTTGTTTCCATTTACTTATTCTGTTTTTAACGATTAAATAATCCTGTTTTTTGCAATTGCGACGCAAACATACGACAATGCCATATATATAGCAAAGCATGATTAGAAAATTATGTTAAAGGAATGGCGATTTTCTGTTTAATTTTATTTCCACCCCGCTAAATGCAGGGTTCCAGCCGCTACAATTTATCCCTTTTTATGCAATCATCCTTTTACCTTTTCTATTCTTTATTAGCTTTGTGCGTTATTTTTTATGAAACTTACAGAAGGACTCACCAAGGCAAAAGATACAATTATCTCTTTTGAAATTTTACCGCCTACCAAAGGCAAAAGCATAGAATCCATTTATCAGCATCTGGACCCGCTGATGGAATTTAAACCCGCATTTATAAACGTTACCTACCACCGTGCCGAGCAAGTCTATAAAAAACGACCGGATAATAGTTTTGAACGCGTAGAGATTCGTAAGCGCCCCGGTACGGTAGGCATTTGTGCCGCGCTGATGAATAAGTATAAGGTAGATGCTATCCCCCACATTATCTGTGGCGGTTTTAGTAAAGAAGAAACGGAAAATGCACTTATTGACCTTAATTTTCTCGGAGTAAAGAATATACTGGCGCTCAGAGGTGATGCCGCTGCAAACGAAAAATTTTTTAATCCCCATCCGGCCGGTCATCGTTATGCAGAAGATCTCGTGAAGCAAATCATAGGTCTTAATCAGGGGCATTATCTGGAAGAAGATATTATGGATGGTGTGAAAACCGACTTCTGCATAGGCGTGGCTGGCTATCCCGAAAAGCATTTTGAAGCGCCCAATATAGACACGGATATTTACTATCTGAAACGGAAAATAGAACTGGGGGCAGACTATGTTACCACGCAAATGTTCTTTCGCAATCAGCATTTTTACAGCTATGTGGATCGTTGTCGGGAGCACGGCGTGGAAGTGCCTATAGTGCCCGGTTTAAAACCGCTTACAGGCAAGCGCCAGCTCACCATGATTCCCTCCATTTTTAATGTGGAAGTACCCGTTGAGCTTTATAAGGAAATGACTGCTGCCAAAAACGAAGCTGACTGCGAAAAAATAGGGGAGGAATGGTTGCTGGAGCAATGCCGCGATTTGCTAAAGAATAAAGTACCCGTGTTGCATTTCTACACCTTAGGAAAGCCGCATGTGATCTATAATGTGCTGAAACGTTTGCTATAAGCTACCGCTTTTGAAAAGCCATTTTTTCTAATATTTCATGCAGGAGTTGTAGGCGCACTTCCGACCATTTCCCTATGTCATTGCCCGCTACGGTGAAGTTCATGGCAAAGAAATAAGGATAATTGCGCACCCCGCTTTTGTTCATAGAGTTTTCATGTTCTTTAACGGAAACGATATGCTCTGCAAAGCCTACTATCCAGCAAAGCATAGAGTCTTTTGTGAGGTGCGTACCGGTTTTATAATATAGCTTCCGTCCTTTTTCGTTTTCTTGCAGCATCATGCTGCGCACGATGCGCTGCGCCCGTTCAGAAAAAGGAAGTTCATCAAAATACAAACGCTTTACAAACCCTAATTGCTCATCGGCTGATATCTGCAAGGTGTCGTTCAGCCAAAACTCATCTATTTTTCCACCCATGCGTTTATTGCCGTATTGCACGGTATCTATATAATGTTGCAGATAATCCGCGCCTATTCTTCTGGCTATTTCCTGGTAATAAGCCGCATTGCTGAGTTTGAATGCTTCCCGCATATTCATGTCTTTGTTCCAGTTTTCATTCCATCGTTTTACGCTGTCCCATTTTATAATCAGTTGTTCATCCGGTGCAATAGCGGTTTGCAAGGCTACGAGAGAATTGAATATTTTAAAAGTAGAGGCAGGAGAAAAACGCTCCGTACATCGTTCTTTATTGTAGTAATACACTTCTTCATGCGTATGATCCCGCAGGATAAAACAGGCATCGTCAATCCCTTTATTTTTAAAGAAAATGCCTAAATCTTCTTGTTCATGTATGCGTGGATTTTCGCACCCTTCAATAAAAAAGATAGACAATGCGGCTATAAAAACAAATAAAAATCGTTGAAGCATAATTTGATTTAATGAGCGGCAAAGGTAGGTAATGCTACAAACTTAAAGACCTTGATTTTATTGAGGTTTATAGGCGTTTTTGAGAAAACAACAATCTGATATAGTACCGGGATTAGCAGTATCGTTTTATTTATAGGAGCGAAAATTTGAACTGCCCTCATTTTTCTAAATAGCTCATCCCTATCAGGAATATCCTAATTTAGCGGCTCATATTCCGTAACGTTCAATTTTTATTTATGAAAAAAATCGTACTTATCCTTTTCGTCTTTTTCCTAAATGCCGCCGCCTATGCGCAATCGCAAAAAGTAGTTATAGAAACCGACTCAGGAAAAATCGTCATGGAGTTGTATGATTATACTCCTTTGCATAGGGATAATATGGTGAAACTTGTGAAGGAAAAATTCTTTGACAGCACGTTGTTTCACCGCGTCATTCCCAATTTCGTTATCCAAGGCGGCGACCCCGATTCTAAACATGCACAACCCGAACAAATGCTCGGCAACGGAGAAACGGGTTATCGCATACCGGCAGAAATAAATGACAGTGCCTATCATTGCCGCAGTGCGGTAGGGATGGCAAGAGATAATAACCCCGAAAAAGCTTCCTCCGGATGCCAATTTTATATCGTAACCGGTAAAAAATATACCGATGAAGAACTGGATGCCCTTACGCAACGCACCGGCAGAGTATTTACTCCGCAACAAAGAGAAACCTATAAAACAGAGGGAGGTACAGCATTCTTAGATGGTAATTATACGGTCTTTGGTAGGGTGCTGGAAGGAATGGATGTGGTGGATAAAATTTCCGCTATGCCGCGCAACCAAGCCGATCGTCCTCATACCGATATTGCGATGAGGAAAGTTTATTTACAGGAAGAAGGAAAAGTCAAGAAAAAAAGAAAACGAAAAAAATAGAACCCCAAAACCGGTTGGGGTTTTCCTATGAAATTCGTTCACGTTACTATTCCAAATCTTTTATCTTTTTGTCGCCTCTTCAGCAGCTTCTCAACGAAAAATTAAAGCTCTATTATCAACCGTCTTTTATTGCTAAAGACCCGATTGTAGTACCGCACCGTTTTTCTAAAAAACAAGATATAGAAATCGCCGGATTCTTTGCCGCTATTCTTGCCTGGGGAAACCGCACCACTATCATCAACAATGCCAACAAACTGATGCGGTGGATGAATGATGCCCCGCATGATTTTATCCTTCATCATCAACCACAAGACCTGAAACCTTTTCAACATTTTGCACATCGCACATTTAATGCAACAGACGCACTTTATTTTATTCATTTTTTACAACAGCATTATCAACAGCATAGCTCTTTAGAAACCGCATTTGTAGGGGATGGAGTATATAAACATGAACATGTAAAACAAGCGCTGATTCATTTTCATAATTATTTTTTTTCGTTGGAAGAATATCCCGAGCGAACGAAGAAACACATTGCTACACCTGCGAAAAACTCTGCTTGCAAACGCCTCAATATGTTTCTCAGATGGATGGTGCGAAGTGAGGAACAAGGAGTGGATTTCGGACTATGGAAACGGATAAAATCTCATCAACTTATCTGCCCTTTAGATGTGCATGTGGCAAGCGTAGCCCACCGGTTGGGGTTACTGCCTCATGCAAAAGCGGATTGGAAAAATGCGGAACTACTCACCGCACGGCTCAAAGAATTTAATGCCGAAGACCCTGTCCTGTACGATTTTGCCTTATTTGGAATCGGAATGGCGGAGAGATTGTAAATTGCGTGTTCATCATGCAACTCCCACCCCATAAAAAAATATACTTCGCTTCCGATTTTCATCTCGGTATTCCCGATAAGGCTTCGAGTGTGGAGCGGGAAAAGCGTTTGTGTGCCTGGTTGGATGAAATCAGCGAAGATGCCGCACGGTTGTTTTTGGTAGGAGATATTTTTGATGCTTGGTTTGAGTATAAAAATGTGGTACCGAAAGGATTTACACGTTTCTTAGGTAAGCTTGCCGAGCTCTCCGATCATGGGTTGCCTATAGAAGCGTTTACGGGAAATCATGACTTATGGATGCGCGGTTATTTTCAGGATGAGCTGAACATTCCCGTTCATCATCATCCTATAGAAAGAACCTACAATGGAAAGAAATTTTTCATTGCGCACGGCGATGGACTGGGACCCGGAGACCATGGCTATAAACTGTTGAAAAAACTATTACGCAGTCCTGTTTCTCAATGGCTGTACAGAAGAATACATCCCGACACCGGCGTGGGCATGGCAAGCTGGTTCAGCCGCTTAGGCCCCAAGCATGTTACCGAAGAAGAAGACCCGTTTTTGGGAAAGAAGGAATGGTTAGTACAATTTGCCTACGAAAAGCTGAAAACAGAGCATATAGATTATTTTATTTTTGGACATCGCCATATTGCGATTGAATATCCTTTGCAACCCGACAGCCTATACATCAACTTAGGCGATTGGATAAAATACAATAGCTATGCGGTATTCGACGGAATGGAATTGAAGTTGCAGTTTTATAAATGAACAAGAATGCCCGCACACCAAAAAGAATTAGGATATTTGCTGCGCGGAAGCGACATCGAATGAACAGACATCCTTTTATCATAGCTCTATTCCTTATCCTGGCGGCTACAATGAGCGGCTGCGGTGTATATAGCTTTACCGGAGCCACCATAGAAGGAAAAACCATTAACATCCACGTGCTGGAAAACCGCGCGCAGAATGTAGTGCCTACGCTTAGCGCCACTCTTACCGATAAGATTCGTAGTCGTATTCTTTCGCAAACCGGATTGGCACCGCAAAACTCCGAAACCACCGATTATGATCTTAAAGGGCAAATTACCCTATATCAGGTATCGGTATCAGGTGTGCAGCAAACGCAGCAGGCATCCCAAAACCGGCTCACCATAGGGGTAAACGTAACCTTTACCAACCGATTGGATGAAAAAGCGAGTTTCACACAAACCTTCACCCGCTTTGCCGATTTTGATGCCGCCAATACGGTGCAATCCGTAGAAGCCTCGCTGATTGATGAAATAGGAAAACAACTCGCAGACGATATATTTAATAAAGCTTTTGTAAATTGGTAGCCCGTTTATGACACCATCTCAACTATCTCAATGGCTGCTGCAGCAGGACGCTCCCTTTACCGATGCGGATAGAAACGCTTTGGCAGTGCTAAGCAAAACATATCCCTACTTCGTTCCCTCCCGCTATGTGGAAGCCTCTATTTATAATGCCGACCATCCTTTCGCACCTGCCATCCTCAATAAAATGCGCTTGTATATGGGCGATTGGATTTCCTTTCACGAATTTCTGAGTGAACACAAACCAAAGGCAAATCAGGGGCAAAAACCGGCTTTTCAAACAGACATAGAAGAGTATAACGACGATGAACCCGAATATTTTTTTGATACCTATGAAGATGAACAGGAAATCTTAAAAACAGAAGAACAGCACCCGGCGGAAACCATCTATGAAGATGACGATTTTGAAGAAGAGGAAGAAGATTTTGAATTGTTTAATGAAAAAGACAGCGAAGAAGAACCATTTGCCGCCTTCGATGCCAGAAAGGAACGCCCTAAAATGCCGGAGATGACCGCCACACCCCATGCGCCCGAAAGCCCTATGGAAGTGCCGGATGCGACAGCCGCAACAAAAACAGAACCGATAGCTTCACCGGAGCCGCCGGAAGAAAAAACAACCGAAGAAGAACCTACTGCATTATCACCGGAAGAGCCGGCGCTAAAGGAAGAAGAACAAGCAGCCGTTTTAGAAGAAGAAACGCAACCGGCCTCCAAAGAAGAAGAACACCTGGCGGAAGAAGTGGCTATAGAAGAGCCGCCTACGGTAGTACAGGAAATATTGCAGGAAGAAGAAGCGGCACCGCAGATAGAAATCGTAGAAGAAAAAAAATCCGCTAAACCCAAACAAGAACCCCTCATTCAGCCCATCTATACGGAAGATTATTTCCTGCATCAGGGAATAGATGCTAAAGACGAAACGGTGCAAGAGGAGAAAGAAAAACAATTAATGGTTATGATGAGCTTCTCAGACTGGTTAATGCACTTTAAAACCAGAAAAGAAAAACAAAAAGAAGAAGAAGAAGATCAAAAAGCGCTAAAAACCATGTGGCAAAAGGAAAAACTGGCTGCAGCGCTGGAAGAAGAAAACGAAGAAATACCCGAAGGGGTTTTTGAAATGGCAGTAAACTCCATCAAGCATGAAGATGACCTGGTGAGTGAATCGCTGGCGGAGATTATGATCAAACAAGGCAAATTCGACAAAGCCATCGAAATGTACCGAAAATTGAGTTTGCGCAACCCGCAAAAAAACGCTTACTTTGCCGACAAAATCGAAAAATTAATTAAAGAAAAATAAACAATGGTTGCATTATTAACAATCGTAATTATACTGGCTTGCGTAGTGCTGGGCTTTTTCATCTTGGTGCAAAACCCTAAAGGCGGCGGGCTTACCGGCACCTTCGGCAGCATCGGCTCGCAGGTAATGGGGGTGAAACGCTCCTCCGATGTGATGGAAAAAGGTACTTGGGTATCTATGGGCGTTATAGCCGCATTATGTATTTTCTCCGTAGCCTACTACGAAACGCCTAAGGAAGTAAAACAAGCTACCCAGCAAAGCGCTCCAGCTCAGCAACAGCCTGCTAATAGCGGACAACCTGCTCCTGGAAATTAAGTTTAAACGGCTTTTAAAATATAAAAAATACCTGCTGATAATCCGGCAGGTATTTTTATTTTCGAGGGAATTTTTTATTTGTGACCGCAGCAACCAAAAGAACACTTCTTTTCAGTTTTATCGCATTCGATATTCTTTCCCTCATTCTCGCCTATAAAATATGGGGAAGCAATACCGGCAGCCTTGCACAAGGGGAATACCTTTATATAAAAACCGGCAGCAGCTATGCCACCGTTAAAAAAAATCTGCATGAAAAGGGCTTTGTAAACGACCTATGGAGCTTCGATTTTCTTGCCAAACGTATTGGGTATCCCTCTATGGTGAAAGCAGGCAAATACCGCATTACGAAAGGGATGAGCAATTATGAACTGCTGCGGATGCTTCGCTCCGGAAGGCAAACACCCGTGAAGCTACTCATCAAAAAACTGCGTACAAAACAGGAGTTTGTGCGTCTGGTTTCCACCCGCCTGGAAGCCGATTCCAATCTGCTGTACGCACTGATGGAAGACAGCGCTTTTTTAGCGCCCTATGGTTTGGACAGCAACACCGCCCTTTGCGCCATCTTGCCCGATACCTATGAATTTTGGTGGAACTCCTCTGCAGCTCATGCCTATAAAAAAATAGCTTCCTACTATAAAAAATATTGGACGGAGGAAAGAATAGCTGCTGCCGCCAAATTGGGATTGACACCCGCTGAAGTGGTTACGCTAGCATCCATTGTAGAAGAAGAAACGAATTATCATCCCGAAAAAGATACGATAGCAAGTGTCTATCTCAACCGCATAAAAAAAGGAATGAAGTTACAGGCTGACCCTACGGCACGATTTGCCTATGGAGATTTTACCATCAAAAGAATCACCTCCCTGCACACTGCGCTGGCTTCTCCCTATAACACGTACTATACAACCGGTTTGCCGCCCGGGCCTATTTGTACGCCGTCTAAAAAATCCATAGAGGCGGTGCTGCGCGCTCCTTCCACCGGCTATTTTTATTTCTGTGCAAAAGAAGATTTCAGCGGTCGGCATAATTTTGCGAAAGACTATGCCACGCATCAGGCGAACGCCAGGCGTTTTCAGCAAGCGATGAACAGCAGAGGCATTCATTAACCGGTTTCTGATTCCCATTATTTTGTTGTACACATTTCTATTTTAAGGCTTTGACGATACCTTTTCGTATTTGCCCGTACAGCAGCAGCATACACACCAGTGCCACGATCCAGATGTGGAAGGCCGGTATTTGAGGAAGTTGCAATCCATAGGGAATGACGGCTTGAGAAGCTGCGTATTGCGCCACAAAGGCTAAGAGCAAGGCTACCACCACAGCGCCAAGCATCAACGGTATAAACCTACGCAGCATAAATTTTTTTAGAAAAGACGGCGCATAGCCAATTTGGGTCAGCAACTCTAATGCTTGCTGTGCCTGAGCAATCGTCAATTCGATAAATAAAACAAAAACCAGCACACTAATGCCCATCAGGAGCAATGCTAAAATGCCGGTAGCCAACACCACAATTTCCACCACAGCGCGCAGCTTGCTCCAGCGCAGGTTTTCGGCATTGGTTACATAATTTTTTTCTTTTAAAAATGTAACAAATGCAGCATCGGACGGGTCGGCTATTTTGAGGATAAGCCGTGAAGGTGCCGCTTTTGAAACATTTCCGTATTTTTTATTTGCATAATCCATGAACGATTGCGGAACGAGTACGGAAGATATTCTGTCCGAGAAACCGCCCACATGTGCGCTCAACGTTTCTCTGTTTATAGGATTGCCTACAATGAGGTCGAAAGCCAACGATTGGATGGTGGCTTCCGAAAGCTGTGGCAAGCCTTGACTCAGCGCAAAGCCGTAGTTATATAAATTCAAAAATTCACCCGAAAGAATAATCGGTACGCGCTTGCCTGTGGAATCCCATAGCCAGCTCTCCGGTTTTTTATCTATAAACCGATCGGGTACGGCTTCTAAAAATATATCGGACGAAAAGCCGAGCGTGGCATTGAGCCGTATGAAAGCAGGAAAACGATTGGAGGTAAGTATGCCTACATCTTGTACGCCTTTTATGTTGGAAAGCGCCTCTATTTCATTTCCGTTGAATGTGGTGAGATGGCTTCTCCCCATGTTTTCACTCGTTACTTTTTTACTGATGGTGATGAAGCTGCTTCCTAAGCTGTCGTTATCCGACTTGCCATAAAGTAATTCTTGAAAATTCCACCATATTAACACCGACAACAAGAGTAAGGTAGTGCCTATACACAGCGTTACCCATCCCAACCATAGCCGCGAACGATTGCTTTTGCGAAGCAGTAAATCTCTTAGTATGGTGCTTTGTGTAACCAAGATTTTGTGTTATAAAAAAAGTCGTTTGTGATAAGGGAAATAATTGTTTTTCTCAAGGTCGGCCAGTAAAATGCTTGCATGATTGCGTGTGGCAATTTCGGAAATCAATTCAGCACATTTATCAATATTCACATGGTCTAAATGACTGAAAGGTTCATCCATAATCAGCCAGTCGAAGGGTTGTAAAAGCGCCCGGATGATAGCTACCCGCTGCTGCTCGCCATAGGAAAGCGTTTTGCACAGACTATCTTTTTTATCCGGTATGCCCAAGCGTTCCATCATGTGCATCATCACTTCGGGTGCTACGGTGTTGGTAAGGCTGCGTTTAAGCTCTAAGTTTTCCCAGGCGGTGAGCTCCGGCAACAACCGTAAATCCTGAAATACAATACTCAGATAAGTAGCCCGCAGTTTGGATAGTTCTTCCGTATCTAAATTCTTCATGATTTTTGCATCCCACAAAACATTTCCTTCATAGTCGTTTCTCAGACCGTATAAGATATGCGTCAATGTAGTTTTTCCTGTACCGCTTGGTGCTTGCAAGGATAGAGATTCTCCTTTGGCAAACGTCAGTTCGCGCAGCCAGATGTCCGAACTGTTGTGCGTTATTTTTTCCCGCAGTGGGGTGGGCAGCAGGTTTTGTAATGTCAATTGCATGCGGCAGGCAGTCTATACAACGCTGCAAGATAGGAATATGTGTTGGTTTTGAAGGAAGGGATGGAGTTATTAAAGACGCTCCCTTGAGTACTTGATAGAATGGTCTGTTATACAATAGAAGAAAGCAAAAAAATCAATCTCATGAATGAAGTGCGTTATGTTTTTTCTTTGCTATTTTGAATGTTGTATAAGTTAATTATTTTCAGCCAAGAGATAAGTTAGATACCATATTATGACAACGGTTACGATAAAATATCAACCGAACGAAATTCTCGAAATCATTCGAGCAAACTATAGACAACAGCAACAGTACGATGTTGTTCTGAAAAACTACGAGCTGAATTTTGAGACAACAATTTTGGAATGGAGAGATATTTGTGATTTACTTGATACTGACCAACTATGGAAATACCTAAACTTTTCTTTCCAAATAGACATAGACTACCAAACCTGGCAAAACATTCTTGAACCAGAGCACAAGCAAACTTTAAAAGAGTTATGTGAATTTATTGCTTTAAAAGCAGAGAAGGTAATTGTCAATCCAATCAAACTATTTGGACAAGAGTGTGAAACAGCAGGAATTTTCAGAACCCTGACTAACAGACTGAAAAACAAAGGAATTGACACTTCTGAAATCAAACCTTCTTCAAAGTTAGAAACTTTAATAATGAAATATGGAACAGTAATTATTGAGGAAATTAACCAAATTGACCCCAACGTACTTCCCGCAATGAACTATAAGTCAAATTGGATTTATAAATGGGGATTACGAACATTTATAACCTCGCTTTTAGTTACTATAATTTTGGGATTTTTTAAATCAAATATCGCTTGGACGACAGGGATTATCGCATTTATTGGCTATTTAATGACTTGGATTGGAGCTAAACTAAAACCTAAACAAGCGAACTTTGAAAATCTTGAGACAATTGCAGATGTCGTACGAAAAATCAAATACAGCACCTAATTAATACCCCATACGGGCACGAATCCTTTCGTGTGCCTAACCTACACTGGCAAGAATGAGGCGTGGGTATGTGCGATGGCTTCTTGTGCCGCTGGATAGAAATTTTTTCAAATAGTACATTTGACAACATGAGTAGAAAATGGAAATTTCATGATCATACCGCATTGTATTTTGTAAGCTATGCCGTAGTAAATTGGGGAAGATTGGATTGCGGAATATACTGATTGCTGAATGATTGGCACAAGAAGCTATGCTGCAAAGGGCTATCGCCTCATTCTTGTCAGTGTGGGGCAATCTCTGATTGCACAGCTTGCAGTAATAAATAGCTTCCTTTTTTATTCAGATAAAATACCTTCCCATCCCATGCGCCAGTGCATCCCTTGCTCCATCATAAATTTTCGTTTTGCTTTTGCCACTTCGAGCGGAGATAGATAATATTTTACACGAAATTTATTGACTTCATTTTGTGGGATAATCAAATTATTTCCGGCATGTAACGATTCAAATCCAAAATCTCTATCCCCTTTTTGCAAATCAGGAATTTTAGTGTCATCAAGTGCATCCATATAGGCACAATCATTAAAAGCTGCAAAGTAATTCGGATGTATATTCCCTTTTGTTACTTCCCGGAAATACAACTCATCCGGCAGAAGCTCATGCACAGCTTTAGCATTGTAACTAAAACTGTAATGCACAATGATGGGACCTAGAATGGTGGTTGAAAACGCTCGCTCATCCAGGGCTATCTGTTCGGTTGAGAATCTGCCTATGTCCTTATATAAAGAGTAGTAATCGGCAATATCGGGCGCACCTGTCTTAAGCTCTTTCATGATATCTTTTTGATCTACCCCAATCAACTTTTCACCAGGGAATCCTTTTTCTCTTACCAGCGCACGAAACTCATTTATTGTTTGACCCAATTCCCGCTTATACCTTCTTTTATAGGCGATAACGTCTTCACCTTTTCTCGGATTCTTCTGCGTTTGGTCAAAGGCGTATAGCCGGTACATTTTTTTCAGTGCGGCAGTATCTAATCTTGCTAAATAATGTTGCCGGTTTTTCCTATAAAAGGCTATGATTTGTTCTTTGTTTTTAAGGTAGAGAGGATGTTGTTTTACATAATTGAGCTTTAAAAGATGCCTCGGAAGGAGTCCGTTTTTCGTTGCCTTTTCAGTTATTTCCAAAAATGCCTTTTCATCATTTGCAAACAGCGCTATCTGTAACGCAGTGATGCAATCCGACAGAAAGACAAAATCATATTTTTTAAAAAGAGTGCGATAAACGGAAAGCCCTTTTTGAAGATTCTGATTTACAAAAATGTCTTTATCTGCCTGAATGCGTTCGGTATGATATTGCCGATAATCTTGCGCATTTATAGGATACCAAAAAATACTTGTGAGCAATAGGATTAAGGTAAAACGGAGCTTCATAGGTAGATATTCAATACAAATTTATAAGGCATAAAAACCGGAGCGCATTAAATACACAATGAAAAAATCCCCTCCCCTTATTTCGTCAGCACAAACCGCATGTTCTTCGTGGTGATGATACCGCCGTCGGGCAGTTGCAGTTTTATCCGGT
>JAEZZY010000018.1 GCA_023418315.1 Bacteroidota bacterium | reverse complement strand
CTATACAAAGCCGTGCCAGCGACTTAGTTTTAGTGGTGCTTTAAGTTTAAATAAGCTATTTTTGCCGCCACCATTTTTTGACCTCACTTGCTGATAAACGTTAGAAATATACTGTTATCTGTCATTGATTTTTTTCATAAGCCTTTCGGGCGATGGATAGACAGGCAGACGTTCCGCTATCTCGTTTGCGGGGGCTCCAATACCGTGTTAGATATTCTTATCTATTTTATAGGCTATCATTTCATTCTGGAAAAGCAACCTGTAGAAACACCGTTTATCACTATTTCATCGCATATAGCCGCGTTTATGATTTCCTTCAGTATCAGTTTTCCGATGGGATTTGCTTTGTCGAAGTATCTGGTTTTTCCCGAATCCAATCTGAAAGGAAGGGTGCAGCTTTTCCGGTATGCCTTGCTGGTGTCTATGTGCATATTGCTGAATTATGTGTTTCTTAAATTTTTTGTGGAATGGTGTCATTTTTATCCTACACCCTCCAAAGTGCTGACTACGGCTATCGTAGCGGTATTCAGCTATATTTCCCAGCGTAATTTTACCTTTAAGGTGAAAGAGGTGTTAGCAGAGGCGGAATAGGTTGCGATAAACATGAACGAAATGTATAAAAAAATTGGGAAGAGGTTTGTATCTCCTTTTCGGGAGTTTATAAGCGACAGCAGGGCGGTGGGCATTACCCTCATCTTCTGTACGCTGGTATCGCTTATCGTAAGCAACGGCGATAGCGGCACCGCTTATATTCATTTCTGGGAACAAGCACGTGTACTGCCTTTTTCTAATCTTCACCTGCCTCATAGCTTTTTGCATTTTATCAACGATGCGCTGATGGCGGTCTTCTTTTTTCTTGCGGGTCTGGAAATCAAGCGGGAGTTGATAGCAGGGGAATTATCCTCTTTTAAGAAATCGGCATTGCCTATAATAGCTGCGATTGGCGGCATGGTGATACCGGCGCTTTTCTATATGCTCTGGTGCGGCGGCACACCCTATAGCCGAGGCTGGGGCATACCGATGGCTACCGATATTGCTTTTTCGCTGGGCGTACTTTCATTGCTGGGTAGAAAAGCACCTTTTTCTTTCCGCGTCTTCCTCACGGCACTTGCCATTATAGATGATCTGGGAGGCATTGTTCTGATTGGATTATTTTATGCGGGCGAGTTGAACGGAATTTACCTGGGCTTAGCCGCTGCGGTTTTTGCAGTGCTGCTCCTTCTGAATATTTTTAAGGTAAGCTCCCTATATCTTTATTTTCTTTTAGGGATAGGGCTCTGGTATTTTGTATTCAATTCGGGCATACATGCTACTGTAGCTGGTGTTTTACTTGCCCTCACCATTCCGTTGAAAAAATCGGCTCGGCTGGAACAGGCGCTGCATCATCCCGTCAGTTTTATTATTCTGCCCTTGTTTGCCCTTGCCAATACGGCTATCCTTCTTCCCGGAGATATTGCGCCGCTGTTGTCTTCGCCTTTGTACATGGGAGTGTTTATCGGTCTTGTGGTGGGCAAGCCGCTGGGCATTTTTCTTTGTTCCTATGCAGCCGTAAAACTCCGCCTGGCGGAAATGCCCGAACGAATGACCTATAAAGATTTGCTGGGTATAGGCATGATTGCCGGTATTGGCTTCACCATGTCCGTATTTATTGCCACGCTTGCGTTTTCGGATGTTCAGATGCAGCTTACAGCCAAGCTGGCGATTCTTATGGCTTCGGCTATGGCTGGCATTCTCGGCTATCTTTATCTTTTGTTTTTGCGAAAAAAAGAACGCGCCCATTCCTAATAGCTCTTTTGAAATAACCGTTCTTTTGGTATTTTTTCGGCATGATTTTAAAAATATTTAATGACCGGCCCACCAGGGTATTCATTTTCATAGCCTGTTTTTTTGTGGCAAATGCCCTCATAGCGGAATGTATAGGCGGTAAATTGTTTTCGTTGGAAAAGGCGCTGGGTTTGACGCCGCACCCGTTTTCCTTACTGGGCGAGGACGGACTTACCTATACGCTTACCTGCGGTGTATTGCTTTGGCCGCTGGAGTTTGTCATCACCGATGTGGTCAATGAATATTACGGACCCAGGGCGGTAAGGCGGATTTCCTATATAGCCGTTGCGTTGATCAGCTATGCGTTCCTCATGTTTTATTTTGCCATTCACATTCCGCCGAATACCGATTTCTGGGTGGGCAGCCAGGCGGCAAAGGGCATTCCCGATATGCAGGCGGCCTTCTCCGGCATTTTCGGGCAAGGTATGTGGATTATTTTCGGAAGCCTCTGCGCCTTTTTGGTAGGGCAGATTTTAGATGCGTGGATTTTTCATAAAATAAAAAAGAAAACCGGCGAAAAACATATCTGGCTACGTGCCACGGGTTCTACGTTTATCTCTCAACTGGTAGATAGTTTTGTGGTGTTGTTTATAGCGTTTAAAATAGGGCAGGGGTGGAGTTATCAGCGGGTCATCGCCATTTGCTTGGTCAATTATTCCTATAAATTCGTCATGGCCATCCTGCTCACTCCGCTGATTTATTTTATGGAGCGAAAAATGGAACGTTATTTTGGAAAAGAAGTAACCAATGAAATGAAACGCGCGGCGATGGCGAATGAGTAATTTTTATAGCGCACCGCTTAAATAGCCCTTATCTTTACGAACTCAATACAACCGAATGAAAAGAGTACGCTTCCTATTTCCTTTGCTGGCAGCGCTATGGTGGATGATGAGCATGGGCTCCTGCAAAAAAGAAACCTTGTTGCAAACCGGCGGCGAGCTGCGTTTTTCTACCGATACGCTCAGCTTCGATACGGTATTTACCCAATATGCCAGCTTCACCCTCAGCATTAAAATCTACAACCCGCAAAACCAAAAAATAAAAGTGGGCAGCGTGCGGCTGGAACAGGGAGATCAGTCCTTCTTTAGCCTCAATGTGGATGGCGTGTCCGGTAATAGGGTTACGGATATTGACGTAGCGGCCAATGACAGTTTCTATGTATTTGCTACGGTACGGATAGATCCTACGAATGAAAACAATCCTTTTATCATAGAAGACCGGCTGATCGCCACGCTTAACGGAGCCGAATTTTCGATACCGGTATATGCCTACGGGCAAAACGCTCATTATTATACAGACAGCCTCATCAGTCAAAACACCACTTGGGTAAACGATAAGCCCTATGTCATCGTAAAAAATGCTATGGTGGATAGCGGGGTAACCCTTACCATTCAGCCGGGGTGCAAAATATACATGAACCAGGATGCACGCTTTTTTGTATGGGGCAATATCATCGCCGAAGGAACCAAACAAGACAGCATCATTTTTCAAGGCAATCGCTTAGACCGCGCTTATTTCGGCTACGAAGGCTACCCGGGCGAATGGGGCGGGTTTTATTTCTTCCCTTCCAGCATTCATAATAAAATGAGCTGGGTTATTATAAGGAACGGGGGCAACAGCACAAGCGGCACCTTGCCCGCAGCTATACAAGTTACGGGCGACCCCGGCTCACCTATACAGCTCACTATGAACAATACCCTCATTGAAAACTCTATCGGCTACGGGCTTATCAGTTTCACCGGAAATGTACAAGCACAAAATTGTCTGATTCATACTACCGGTGCACAAGCCTTAGCGCTTTTCCGTGGCGGCACCTATAGTTTCGATAATTGTAACATCCTCAACTATGGCACCAATAAAGTAAAACATATTGATGCCGGCAACCCTACGGTGGCAGTGCTCAATTATTTTGACATCAGCGAAACGCAACGGGAAGTAGCCGACCTCAACGCTCATTTCCGAAACTGTATTCTGTATGGTTCTTTGGATGATGAAATTTTCTGTAATAAAGATGCAAATGCTGCCTACAACACCCAATTTACTCACTGTATTCTGAAAGCAAAAGAACCGATTACCCATGCGGTGATGACGAACTGCAAGCTGAATGAAGACCCTTTGTTTCACGATCTTGCCAAATGGGATTACCGCTTGCAACTTGGCTCTCCGGCTATAGATGCCGGTATTTCTGTCAGTCCTATTACCAACGATCTGGATGATAAACCCTGGACGCCCCCGTTTGATATAGGCTGTTATCAGTATTAAGTATAGGACATTTTTTTGGAAAAATAATACAAGATGCTGCACATTAAAAATATGGTCTGCGAACGCTGCAAAACCGCAGTGCGCCATCTGCTGGAAGAACAAGGGCTTCATCCCGAACAAATAGAACTGGGTGAGGTAACGCTTCAGGAAAAAACACTCGGCAAAGAAGCTACCGAAAAATTAAAAACCGGATTACAGCAACTCGGTTTTGAACTGATTGACAACCGTGCCGGCAGATTGATTGAAAAAATAAAGAACACCATCATCCGGCAAATCCATTATTCTGAGGTGCCGCCTTATAAAAACTTCAGCCACATCATCAGCGAAGCGCTGCACTATGATTATCCCTATCTGAGTAAATTATTTTCGGAAACGGAGGGCGTTACGATTGAGCAATACATTATTCTCCAGAAAATAGAACGGGTAAAAGAGCTGATAGCCTATGACGAGCTTTCGCTGACGCAAATAGCGGATACGCTTCATTACAGCAGTGTAGCGCATCTTTCGGCACAGTTCAAAAAAACAACAGGGATGACGCCTACGCAATTCAAAAATCTGCGGGAAAGAAAACGAAATACCTTGGATGCTGTGTGAGACTTCGCGAAATAGTTATTTATCCGCTGCGGCAATCAACGTGTTTTTCATCAGTCCGCTGATGGTCATCGGTCCTACGCCCTTAGGCACGGGTGTGATATAACTGCATTTCGGCGCTACGGCATCAAAATCCACATCGCCTACCAACCGATAACCTGATTTTTTGCTCGCATCCTCTATGCGGTTGATGCCTACGTCTATCACTATTACACCGTCCTTCACCATATCTGCTTTCACAAATTTAGGACTGCCTATAGCCGCCACGATTACATCGGCTTGACGGGTAATTTCGTTTAAGTTTTTTGTTTTGGAATGGCAGATGGTAACGGTGGCATTTCCCGGGCGGGCATTGCGGCTCAGCAGGATGGACATAGGCTTGCCCACAATATTGCTCCTGCCGATGACCACACAATGTTTTCCGGTGATGTCAATATCGTATTGCTCCAGCATCAGCAAAATGCCGTAGGGCGTAGCCGGTAGAAATCCTTCCTGCCCCAGAATCATTTTCCCCTGGCTGATGGGATGAAAACCGTCCACATCCTTTGCCGGGTTGATGGCGTTGATAACTGCGTTTTCGGAAATATGAGAGGGAAGAGGAAGCTGCACTAAGATGCCGTCCACGCGCTCATCGTCGTTTAGTTTTTTTACTTCTTGCAGCAAATCCTGTTCGGTAATAGACGTATCAAAACGAAGCAGGGTAGATTCAAAACCTATTTCCTTACATGCACGCACTTTAGCGCCTACATAGGCTTCGCTCGCGGGATTATTGCCCACTAAGATAGCCGCAAGATGCGGTGTTTTTTTCCCTTTCTGTTTCCGTTCATCAACCTGTTTTTTAAGGTTTTCCCTGATGGAGGCAGCAGTGGCCGTACCGTCTAAGATTTGCATGGCGCAAAGATAGTTGAATGGTTGATTAGTTGATTAGTTGAACAATCATCATGCTTTCCGCGCTTTTGGGGTTTTGCCTTTTTACTTTTGCCTTAACATTAGTACGTTTGCCCCTCATTTTATATCATCAATGGATAACGTAACTCTTTTACAACATAAAACAGAAGAAGCGAAAAAAGGCGGAGGTGAAAAGCGCATCGAAAGCCAGCATAAAAAAGGAAAACTCACAGCCCGTGAGCGCATTCAATTGTTGCTGGACGAAGGTAGTTTTGAAGAAATCGGCATGTTGGTAACCCACCGCAGCCGCGACTTCGGCATGGAAAAAGAAATTTATCTGGGCGATGGCGTAGTAACGGGCTATGGCACAGTGAACGGCAGATTAGTATATGTATTTTCTCAGGATTTTACGGTATTCGGCGGCAGTCTTTCCGAAACTCATGCGGAGAAGATTTGTAAAATAATGGATTTGGCGATACAGAACGGTGCTCCGGTCATCGGCTTGAATGACAGCGGCGGCGCACGCATTCAGGAAGGAGTGGTATCGCTTGGCGGCTATGCCGATATTTTTTACAGAAATGTAAAATCCTCCGGTGTCATTCCTCAGATTTCTGCCATCATGGGACCTTGCGCGGGCGGTGCCGTGTATTCCCCTGCTATTACCGATTTTATTTTGATGGTGGAAAATACAAGTTACATGTTTGTTACAGGGCCGAATGTAGTGAAAACCGTAACTCATGAAAATGTAACCAGTGAAGAACTAGGAGGCGCACAAACGCATGCCTCCAAATCCGGTGTTACTCATTTTGCTTGTGCTAATGAAATAGAATGTATCGAGCATATCAAAAAATTGCTGAGCTATATGCCGCAAAATTGTGAGGAAGATGCGCCTGTCTATGACTATGAACCTGCCGATGAAACAAGAGCTTCTCTAAACGACATCATCCCCGAAAATCCCAATCAGCCCTATGATATAAAAGAAGTGATAGAAGCCATAGCCGATGCCGACAGCTTTCTGGAAGTACATAAAGACTATGCGGAAAACATTGTGGTAGGCTTTGCAAGGCTTGCCGGCAGGAGTATCGGGATTGTAGCCAATCAGCCGGCGAGTATGGCGGGTGTGCTGGATATTAATTCCAGTAAAAAAGGTGCGCGCTTTACCCGTTTCTGCGATGCGTTTAATATCCCCTTGCTGGTGCTGGTAGATGTGCCGGGCTTTTTGCCGGGAACGGATCAGGAATGGAATGGCATTATCACCAACGGAGCCAAACTGCTTTTTGCCTTGAGTGAAGCAACCGTGCCCAAGGTTACGCTGATTACCCGAAAAGCCTACGGCGGCGCCTATGATGTGATGAACAGCAAGCATATAGGCGCAGATATGAACTATGCCTGGCCTACTGCCGAGATAGCCGTAATGGGCGCTAAAGGCGCTGCGGAAATTATCTTCAAAAAACAAATTTCCGAGGCGGAAGACCATGAAGCCAAACTGAAAGAAAAAGAGGCGGAATATGCGACGAAGTTTGCCAATCCCTATGGAGCAGCGGCAAGAGGGTTTATAGATGAAGTGATTCTTCCCGCCGATTCGCGTAAGAAACTGATAAGCGCCTTTGCTATGTTGCAACATAAAGTAGCTTCTATGCCGAAAAAGAAACATGGGAATATACCCTTGTAGCCTTTATAGCCGAGCGGATGGATGATTCAAGAAGAAACCGCAGCCCGAAATTATCCGGCAGCCTCGTTCCATCCTTTCACCATCCGTTCATTTTCACTCATGTCTTTCTTCAGTAATACTTGTTTAAAAAACTGTTGAAATAAATCCCGCGTTTCATAGGCATGTGCCTTATGCACTTCGCAATAGACAGCGCCGCCGGGCTTTAAATGTTCTTGGGCGAATGCGGCTATTTTCCTGTAAAAAATTAAAGCATCCTCTTCTACAAACAAAGCAAGTGCCGGCTCGTGTGCTGCTACGTTGCGGTGCAGGTTTTGTTTTTCCGACAGCGGAATATAGGGCGGGTTAGAAACGATGACATCGTATTGACCCAGATGCGGCCAAGTGCGTTCGTCCAGAAAATCAAGTTCCAATAATTCTATATCTACGCCATGTTTTAAGGCATTACGCCCGGCTACTTCTAAAGCGGTATCGCTAATATCACCCGTGGAAATCTGCGCTTGCGGCAATTGTAGTTTCAGGCTGACGGGAATGCAGCCGCTGCCGGTGCCTATATCCAATATACGGATGAAAGGTTGCGCTTTCCGGTCTTCCACAATCCATTGCACCAGTTCCTCCGTTTCTGGCCGCGGGATGAGTACATGCTTGTTCACTTCAAATGCTTTGCCCATAAACCATTGTACGCCGATAATGTATTGTAACGGTTCGCCGTTTACCAATCGCTGCGTTGCCCGGGTGAAAAAACCGTGTTGTTGGGATGTGAGAATTTGTTCTTTCTCTATTAATCGTTCATACTTGGATAGACCCGTAATGTGATGGAGCAATTCATGAGAAATGGCGGATGCTTCCTGTGCATCATAAAGGGATTGCAGCTCATTTTTTAACTGATAGAAAGCAGCATGGAGTGTAAGCATGATGACGGGCTGTGATTAATCAAAAGCTATTTCTCTATCCCCGAATATTTTTTATATACGGCACGATAACCGAATAACCGCCCAAGAGGTCCTATTATATTAGCTAATGCTTTTTGAAGGCCGGTAGGCATATCTGCAAGATAAGATTTGCTATCCAGGTATTTTAGGGTTACCAACTGCTGCGTCAATCCATATTTCCCGTTTTTAGTTTTTCCCTCAGCAGCCAATCCCACTAAGGTTTCTATTAAAAAATCAAAATCCAATGCCGGCGCCACCGTATGGATATAGGTTACCGGCGTATCTTCATTATTATAATGATTATGGGGAATGTTTTTGGGGAGTGTTATTTTTTCTCCTGCCCTCAGTAAATGAGTTTCACCATTCAGCAAAATAGTGAGCTGCCCTGAAATCACTTCAAATGTTTCATCCTGTAACGTATGGAAATGCTTAGGCACAAGCTGTCCTTTGCTTTTTATAATCGCCTTCATGGTAACTTGCTCTCCCTTCGTATCTCTTGCTGTTTCAAGAAATTCATAGGAATCGCCATTTACCGGATTCGTTATTATCTGACCTTTTTTGGGCATGTTGCTTTTTTGTTGGGCTATAAAGCTAAAATAATTTTGTGGGTAACAAATGAGGATAAAAGGAATTAGTTTTTACGGTCTTCGGGTAATAACTGGCGCGTGGTAAAAACAAAAACTGTGTTTCGGTCAGCAAGCCATTTGATAGGTTTTAATACACCAAAAATATTGATGATTATTCCGAGCGGGATGCCAATTAAAAAATCGGTTTCCGTAGCTAATTGCTCCCGGTGGATTATTTTAAAAAATCCATAAACACAAGGCGCGAAGAAAAACCAACAGGTTGCTAACCCCGCATTATACCTTGTTTTCCCTTTAATGTTGAATACAAAACTATGTGCTATTATATTACCCAGCGAAACCAAAATAGTGGCCATGCCCAGCCATATAAATCGTTCACCGGTTAAAGCTGCAAGTATATAAATTGTCCAACCCATACCCACATTGATTAACAGAGCCGTATTGCTGTTCAGAGGATAGCGGTCAGGCAAATCACTTTTAAACAGGACGCGGTTAATCATTCCCGGAAACGTTCCCACAATCCGGTATTCTTCCGCCTGATGAAAAAACAGTGAGGTTACACTTAACCACATCAGCAGTTGATAATCGGAAATTCTTTGATGAAAGCAAAGTAAAATGAGCAATAAGATCATTCCTGATATTCCGCCGATATCAAACCAATGCCTGCGCAGAAAGTTCATAGTTTTCAAAATTTTACCGGGATATTATTTTCCATTAAAATCTCGTTTCCGGATATCATTTGTTTAATGGCTTTATTACAATGCTTCAAAGCTTAGGTGATTCCGTTCTTCTTATCTTGTTTTCAGCTATGATCAGCGCATCTGAAGTTCTAAAGATTAATGCGCAAAATCCGCATCAAAATTCTTCATACGCTCTATCGGCGGATTGTAATACCCAAATTTCAGCCGGGGAAATTCTTCTTTTAACAGCTCCATCATTTGCCGGATGCCGATACATTCACCTGTATCCGTTACGCCTATTTTGCCAAGATACCAATCCGGGTCAATGTTGAAATTGCGCCATTGAATCATTTTTAGATTCGTCTTTTTTATGACTTGTCTTAGGGCTTCGTATTCCTCCACGCTGTCCGTCATGCCGGGAAAGGTGAAATAATTGATAGACGACCATCCGCCATAGTTATCCGCTATTTTCAGGCTTTCTATCAGGTCTTCAAACTGATAATTATTGGGCAGATAATAGCGGGAATAAATTTCTTTTCGTACCGAATTAAGGCTCACCCGAATGCTGTCCAGACCGGCTTTAAACAGTTTTTCCACTACATCCGGCTTGCTGCCGTTGGTGTTGATATTAATGCTTCCTTTCGGCGTGTGTTTTCTGATTTCTATAATGGCTTCCCGGATTACCTCACCCATCAGCAGCGGCTCGCCTTCGCAGCCTTGCCCGAAACTCACGATGGGGTAGGGAGCCGTTTCCAGATGCGGCACGGTATATTCTACAATCTCTGCAGGTGTAGGCTTGAAGGTTAGTCGGTCTTGCGAAGAATAAATAGTTTCCTCCTCCGGTTGAAAAGAAATGCAGCCGATGCAGTTGGCATTGCACGCCGGTGATGCGGGTATAGGGCATTCCCAGCGACCCAGAAAATAATTGCGCGCGGCAGGGCAATGATAGGTAAGCGCGCAGTTTTCCGCCAGGTGTTTCACGAGGCGGTTGTGTGGATAGGTTTCCAGCAAATGCGCCACGCCTTCCTTTATCAATCCTTCATCATAGCCTTTTGCCTCCTGACGAATATCGTTTTCGATGCGCACTGCGGGAACGTAAAATTTATCCTCATACCAGCCCGCAGCCGTATAGCAATACAGCGGCAAGGTGTCCGCCTCCGGCAGGGTTTCATAGGCGGCTATGTACAGCCCTGTGTGTGCCGGCGGAATGAACGCGGCTACTGCCCATCCTTTTTCGCAGATGCGCGGTTCGCCTGTTTTTACGTCCATGCCTATGCCCCGGCGTTGCGGCAGTTCGTAGAGGTTGCCGCCGTCGGGCAGTTCTATCCAGTCTTCTTCGGCTATAGGCAAGGCATCCCATCCGCTGCGCCCCATGGCGTAAAGCGAGGTGTCTTCAAAAATATTCCCCTTCCCGTCTGAGTATAAAAGATATGGCTGCATGGGTGCTGTTAAGCGGCAAAATTAGGGGATTAGTTGCATGATTGATGGTGCATTTTCTTAATAAAGAACTTCCACTTAGCTTTACAAATTAAAATGCCTATTTATGAAATGCACTTTATTTTCCCTACTTATAGCTATTCTTACTATAGCCGCCTGCAAACCCAAAGACAACATCCCGCCCGAACCCGAAGAATATTTTAACTGCGAAATAAACGGGAAGTACTGGACGTACCGTAGCCAACCACATAGCTGGACAGGCAACCGTGGAATAGGTGCCGGACCAAGCGGATTAACCAGTTATGTGGTTCATGGCAGAGATATGATAGGACCACCTCAAACCCAAATCATCATGTATATCAGCGGCGGCAACAGTTTCCCTGATAAGGATACGTTTGAGCTGGGAGCAAGCAACAGAGCTGAAATTAATCATCCTTATCCTATTGATTCAGGGCAGGTAGGTTTTTCCACAAATGATACCTATACAGGTAGACTTATTTTTACCCAACGAAAAACAGACTGGATAAAAGGCACTTTTTATTTTGACGTATTTGATCCTGCCAAAAATCAAGTTATTCATATCACCAACGGTAAATTTTCTATTAAACTATAAATCCTTCTAAACATGAAATCACTCCTTGTTTCAAATAAGCTATTCACGTTGCTCATCGCCGCTCTTGCCATAGCCGCCTGCAAACCCAAAGACAATACCCCGCCCGAACCCGAAGAATATTTTAACTGCGAAATAAACGGAAAGTACTGGACATATCGGGCTGATATGAGCGGTTTTAACCCCTGCTCAGGAATAGGAGCCGGACCCAATGGACTAACAAGTTGGATACTTGGCGCACGAGACTGTATAGGTGAACCTAAAACAAGCGTTACTATATTCATCCATTAGCGTTTTGATATTAGTCGAAGATACTCAATTGATTATGATTTAGCTCTTTGAAATATTGTTTTTGAGTTTGCTGAAACAGTTGATTTACGGGCATTTTTTCAAAAATGGATATGCTTAAAAT
>JAEZZY010000015.1 GCA_023418315.1 Bacteroidota bacterium | reverse complement strand
ATTTTAAGCATATCCATTTTTGAAAAAATGCCCGTAAATCAACTGTTTCAGCAAACTCAAAAACAATATTTCAAAGAGCTAAATCATAATCAATTGAGTATCTTCGACTAATATCAAAACGCTAATGTATTGTTTTCATTTTTTATAAACGGAAAAGCACAACACAAAAACGGATTTGCATTTATGCAAATCCGCTTCTAACTTCATTTTGTGCCTATTCCCTACCGTACTAAGCTAAGCCGTTGTACCGTTACCTGCACTCCATCGCAATACAGGGAAACGATATACTGACCGGAGGGTAATTGATTAGGCAGGTCAAGTTGCACCCTGCCTTCTTGTTTGGAATTATCCATTTCTTTTTGGAAAACAGTACGCCCCAACATATCAGAAACCTTCACAATACCCTGTTTATAGGATGGTAAACCTGAAAATTCAAGGCTTGTTCTACCGGATGACGGATTGGGAACAATAGAAGACCTTTGTGTAGTCAATGTATTTTTGTTGATAATGGTGGGTTTCAACATCCCGCAATATAGCTTGTCTGATGGAGTTAAATCTATATCTCTAATTTGATGACTAAATTCTTGATATGGTATATTCTGCATAGGATATACATTAATGTCGGGATTAAATTCGCTAACGATTACAGGATCATTCGGTGCGCAATCCTGTCCATAATTATTGCGAATAGCGAATGATTCCACTCCTGTATATCCTGAAAAAGCTGGATACCCAGCATTGCTATTCAATGCAATACTCATCCCATATTCGTATATACCCCCTCCAATAGGTGAATAACGCCATAGATTACCATTCATGTCCGTTTCAAGATATAATGTTTGTAGATTACCGGATGCAGGAGGCCACCAATTATTATGCACTCCAGCAATGCAAATATTGTAGTCTTGGTAAGGATTCACAACAACACTCATTCCCATACTATACGCCTGCGCATGCTGCTGTGAAGATTTGTAGGTCTTGGCAAAATCAATATTTAGTGTCATTGGATCAATTTTCACAATTACAGTACCATAGGAATTACCGGTTATCACCACATGATTATTGTCGTAAGCATCATTAATCCCAATACCTGTCATTCCTTTTATCTCAGCTATACCGTAACTCGTAGCAAGATTACCGTTGTCATCCACTACAGTCAGCAGCATATCGGCACCTACATTTTCTTCATTATAAACAATACCAGTAAGCGCATAGTATCGTACACCTGCACGTTGGTGAGGAGTGATTTCCCTAAATTCCGTATAATATTGAGTGGGATACTGATAACCGTTTATATAACTACCACTAGCATCTGTTGTTAAAATAGAAGCCTTTACTCCTGTCGCCCCTGCTACTAAAAAGTTACCCGTAATAGGATCTTCTACCACGCTACGAAAGACGGTTACTCCCCCTGATGTGCTATATTTTTTATACCATAGAACGGTGCCATTTTGATCAGTTTTAAGTAAAAAAGGTTCTGATACATCGAAGTTCGAGCAGTAGGAAGTCTCAATTGTTCTCCCTACCGTACCACAAAAAATAAAGCCGCCATCACTTGTCTGCTTTGCATCATGTGTGTAGAACGATAAATCAAGAAACACACATGTACCATTCTCCTCAAGTGCTTCTATATAGGTTTTATAAATTTGCGTGTTCAGGTCAGCATCTACTGCCCGAAACTGGATACGAGGAAGAGTACCTGCCGGCCCCGAATTTATATACCCAGCTACATTAGGTGGATACGTATTTCCCGAAAGCAAATACCCATCACCAAAAGACATATTGGTGATATAATCTATACTCATGATGTGATTAGGATCCAGATTGTAATGCATATTCAGATTGGGTTGGGCTTGTACGGTGGTGCGATACCCACACATAAAAAGAATAATTGCTGCAAGGCAACTACATCGGGCAAATTGAAAAATGTTTGTATAGTTCATAATATAAAAAATTTAGTTAGTGTAAATATATAAATATTATCCTATTTTCAAAGTGTAAAATTTCTACTTGTATCTTCTATAATATTGTATATCTTTAATGCTTATCATTTCTCACCTCAAGCCTTCTATAATTATGCATAGGTTCTTCTTTTTTCTTATAGCCTTGCTTTCTAACGTTACTGCCTGGGCACAACCTTCCACAGACCTAAACACTGCAGGAAAAGATTTTTGGTTTGCCTATAGTACTGTGTCGGTAGCCGGAGCGCAGCAACCCGTGTATATACTGGATATTTCCGGAGCTAATAATGCCAATATCACCCTTACCTTCACCATAACGGGCGCTTCACAATCCTATTTTTTACAAGGCGGTTCCGTGCTGAGAATTATTCTTGACTCCGCACAGCAAAAAGCGCTTCAAGGTGCGCCATGGGACACCGTTCACCGGAAAAGCCTGCATATTACCTCAGATGCCGATGTGGTAGTCCACTACACCGATATATTTTCCTATGATGATGACGGTGCATTAATTTTTCCCTCCGATAATCAAATCTATGGAAATGAGTTTTATCTTAATGGCCCGAAGGGCAAAATCGCCAATCACTCTAGGCCAAATGTAGTGGGCTATTCCATTGTTTCGCGCTGTGACAGTGTGGTGTTGGAAATCACTCCTTCCGATTCAGCAGCAGTAAACCGTCTTCAGAGTATCCCATATACCATTACGCTAAACCAAGGAGAAAGCTACCTGTTAGGGGGTGAGGGTATTATACAGGATTTAAGCGGCAGCAGGGTTTTGGTAAAATCTACTCCTTGTTGCAATCCGGTCAATATATTTATGCAGTATGATTTATCCGCTCTTGTCTGGCCCTTGTTAGAGGCTAATTCACCACTCGTCTGCTGTGCTGACCAGCTTTTAGAACAACTACTTCCTGTTAATTTATGGGACACGATACATCCGGTTGTGCGATTTCGTAACAATCCTTATTCCCTTTTCAAATTCGTATCTGCATCCAACAATAACAAAGTCTATTTTGATGGCGTGCACCGCTTTACGCTGAATGCGACACAAGGCTATGATACGATTATCAACAATGCCGTAGTGATAACTTCTGATAAACCCATCAGTATTACACAAAATATGGTTAGCCAAGATGAGGTATATCACAACTCTTTGGATACACTTATGCCATCCGACTCCGCTTCCGACCCCTGTTCGTTACTAGTATTACCTTTGAAATACGGAGTCAGAGAAGCCTATTTTACATCATTAGCCTCCGTTCCTAACCCAAATCCTTATTCGGGACCCTTAACTTCTGCCGATTACACCTTCAACGCCATCACCCTTATCAGCCAAGCCGCCAATGTCCCCACCATCCGGCTCAACAATGCAAGCGTCGCCTCGCAGTTCATGGTCTTTCCCAACAACCCCGGCTATATGTATGCCTATATCCTGTTAGATACCGGCACGTATCATTTAGAATCCGATGAACCCATAACGGCTTATTACTACGGCGCTTATCAGCGCGGCTCCGCCGCCTATCCCATAGGCGACATCCGCCCCGACAGATACCAAGACAGCTTCCGCATTTGCATCAACGATACCGTCCTCCTCACCGCCCCCGCCGCAGATAGTGTGCTGTGGAGCAACGGCAGCAGACAGCAAAGCATCAAAGCCTATGAAACAGGCAGCTACTCCGTACAGCTTTTCTACCCGGGCGGCTGCTATAAAAGCAGAACCTATTGGGTGGAAGTAACGCCCTACACATCATCCCCACTCACCGACAGCTTTTACAAATGCCCCGAAGATACCCTGCTGCTCACCGCCCTCCCCGCCGACCGCTACCTATGGGATGACGGCAGCACAACAGCCACTAAAGAAGTGGCGCAATACGGCAGCTATACCGTGGTGGAAACAAATCAATCCTCTTGCAGTCAGGTGATACATGAGTTTGTCGTTTTGCCTTATACGGCGGCTATCCCTATTGACTTGGGCAACGATACCGCCCTCTGCGCCGGTGATTACATCCTGCTTACCGCACCCGATGACCGCACCCTGTGGAGCAACGGAAGTACAGGTTCATCACTCACCGTTACCCAGCCGGGCGTTTACTGGGCGCAGTACACCGATACCTGCGGCTATAGCCTCAGCGATACCATCGTCATAGCCGATACCTTATGTATGAAAAACTTCTGCAACCTTGCCTTCCCTACCGCCTTCACACCCAATGCCGATGGACGGAATGATGTCTTCCGCGCTATAGCCTACGGCGAATTTCCCGAATACACCCTCGAAATCTATGACCGATGGGGCGAACGGGTGTTTAAAACCGAAACCCCGTCCGCCGGGTGGGACGGCACGTTCAAAGGCAGCTTAGCGCCCGGCGATGTGTATTTCTATCTATGCAAATACAAATGTCCGCTCAAAGGGAATGAGGTGCAGTTGGTTAAAGGAGATTTGACGTTGATACGGTAGATAACGGATAGCAGATTCTTTTCAAAAACCCTACCTTTGCGCCCGCATGAACTTGCAGGTATTGCAGGAAATTTACCGTAATGATGACCGCATAAAAAAAATTGCGGATGAACTGCTATTGCCCGAATCTAAAAAAAACCTTTCCCTGCAAGGGCTTTCCGGTTCTTCCATCCATTTTATAGCCACAGCAGTATGGCAGCTTTCACAGGTCAATCATCTATTCATTCTGAACGATAAGGAAGAAGCCGCCTATTTCCATAATGATTTGGAATACCTCACCAAAGCCTTAGATGTTTTTTATTTTCCGGACAGCTTTAAAAAAACAGGAACCTTCACCGAGCTGAATGCAAGCCATTTGATGATGCGCACCGAAGCGCTGACGAAATTCAACGGGGAAAACATCCATAAAAAAATAGTAGTTACCTATCCGGAAGCCTTGTTTGAAAAAGTAGTAAACTCCCGGATACTTTCCGAAAACCTGATTCAGCTTAAAGTGGGCGAGCAACTGAATGTGGACAAGCTGATGAACGATTTTGTACAGCTCGGCTTCAAGCGCGAAGATTTTGTGTATGAGCCGGGGCAGTTTGCCATGCGCGGCGGCATCCTCGATATTTATTCCTTCGGAAATGAACATCCCTACCGCATAGAATTATTTGGAAACGAAATAGACAGCATTCGCCTCTTCAACCCCGAAACCCAGCTATCGGAGCGAAAGCTCATCATGGTATCCATCGCTCCCAATGTGGAAACGAAATTTGAAACCACGGAAAAAATTTCTTTTTTAGATCATCTGCCTATAAACACCGTCATCTGGATAAAAAGCAAAGAGCTGCTCATCGGAAAGCTGCGCAAAATGGAACAGCATTTTCCGGATAAGGCAATTCTAAAAGCTACCGGCGACCAGGAAATAGAAACGCTGAAAGAACTAAGCAGAGCGGATTTTGAAGCGATAGACGAATGGGAACAAAAACTGGAAAGCAGGAAATTAATCCATTTCAGCCCTACACTTTCGGCTTCTTCACCCGATAGTATTTCCTTTTCCACACAGGAACAACCGGCGTTCAACCGGCAATTTCCGCTGCTGATTGAGGATCTGCAAAAACGAATTGCCGGAAATTATACGCCCTATATTTTCGCGGAAAATCCCAAACAGCTGGAAAGGTTGCGCAGCATTTTTGAAGACCAGAATGCGCAGATAGAATTTGTAGCCATTCCTACGCCTATAAGCCACGGTTTTATTGACCATGATAAAAAAATCATCTGCTATACCGACCATCAAATTTTCCAACGCTATCATAAATACAAGGTAAAACAAGCCTATACCCGCGGCAAAGCCATCACCATGCGCGCCCTCCGAGAATTGCAACCGGGCGACTATGTAACGCATATAGACCATGGCGTGGGCGTATATAGCGGATTGCAAAAAATAGAAGTAAACGGCAGTATGCAGGAAGCCGTGCGCATTATTTACAGAGATAATGATGTGCTGTATGTAAACATCAACTCGCTGCATAAAATAAGCAAATACACCGGCAAAGAAGGCACGGCTCCTAAGGTGAATAAACTGGGAAGCGATGCCTGGGAAAAACTGAAAAACAAAACCAAAAAGCAGGTAAAAGACATAGCCGCCGACCTGATAAAGCTCTATGCCAAGCGGAAAGCCTCGCAGGGTTTTGCCTTCTCACCCGACAGCTATTTGCAAACCGAGCTGGAAGCTTCTTTTTTCTATGAAGATACACCCGACCAAAGCAAAGCCACTGCCGATGTGAAGCGGGATATGGAATCGCCTGCCCCTATGGATCGGTTAGTTTGCGGCGATGTGGGTTTCGGAAAAACGGAAGTAGCCATTCGTGCAGCATTTAAAGCCGTGGCAGATAGCAAGCAGGTAGCCGTATTAGTACCTACCACCATTCTTGCCTATCAGCATTACCAAACCTTTAAAGAGCGTTTAAAAGAACTTCCCTGCAATGTAGATTACCTCAACCGTTTTAAATCTTCCAAAGAAAAAAAAGAAACCCAGAAACGCATCGAAGAAGGAAAAACGGACATCATCATAGGCACGCACGCGCTGCTGAGCAAGGACATAAAATTCAAAGACATAGGCTTGCTCATCATTGACGAAGAACAAAAATTCGGCGTAGCCGCCAAAGAAAAAATACGCGGTTTACGTGCCAATATAGACACGCTCACGCTTACCGCCACGCCGATACCGCGCACGTTGCAATTCTCGCTCATGAGCGCCCGCGACCTGAGCATCATGAACACGCCGCCGCCCAATAGGCAACCCGTGCATACGGAAGTGTCCGGCTTTGATGAGAAATTGATACAAGATGCCATTTATTTCGAAACCGAACGTGGAGGACAGGTTTATTTCATCCACAACCGGGTGCAAAGCCTGCCGGAAATGACCAATCTGATTCAGAAACTTTGTCCCGATTTAGAAATAGGCATGGCGCACGGACAAATGGAGGGACATAAGCTGGAAGAGGCCTTGTTCCGTTTTATCTCGCACCAATACGATGTCATCTGCTGCACCAATATTGTAGAAAGCGGTGTGGATATTCCGAACGCCAATACCATCATCATCAACAATGCCCATCAGTTTGGGCTGAGCGACCTACATCAGCTACGCGGGCGGGTGGGCAGAAGCAATAAAAAAGCGTTTTGCTATTTGCTGGCGCCGTCTATGATTACCCTGCCTGATGACAGCCGTAAACGTTTGCAAACTCTGGAGCAGTTCAATGAATTGGGCAGCGGTTTTCAAATTGCCATGCGCGATTTAGACATCCGCGGAGCGGGAAATTTATTAGGCGGCGAGCAAAGCGGTTTTATAGCCGAAATCGGTTTTGAAATGTATCAGAAAATACTGAATGAAGCCATCCGCGAGTTGAAAAGCACTGATTTCAAAGAAGTATTTAAAGAAGAAATAGAACGCAAGAACGATTATGTAAATGACTGTACTATAGACACGGATTTAGAGATACTGATACCCGATGATTATGTGGAGAACATTACCGAACGGCTTTCGCTTTATCAGCAATTGGACAATGTGGAAAACGAAGAAGCATTGCAACAATTCATCCAAGAACTGAAAGACCGCTTCGGTACGCCACCGCCGCAGGTAGAAGAGCTTTTTACCACCATCCGCACACGGTGGATTGCTGTGGCTTTAGGTTTTGAAAAACTGATTTTAAAGAACAAACAACTGCGGGCTTATTTCATCAGCGACCCCGATTCTCCTTATTTTGAATCAAGAGCGTTCAACAAAATTCTTCAATATATTCAGCAAAGCACCAACAAAGCCAGACTGAAGCAAAGCGGAAAAAACTTCCTCCTCATAGCCGATAACATGCGGGATATGCGGGATGTTTTTGAATTTTTGAATGCGATGGACCGTTAGCAGTTTGCAATTGGCTAACACTCCGATGGTGATGCGGTTTTATCCAACAATATATAAGCACTGTCCTGTTGGTCTGTAAAGGTTTGCGCATTACAACAGAAAGTAAGCACTACGAGAAATGAAGTGAATAGTTGTTTCATGTTAGATAAGTTTATAGTTTGATGGAAAATTTACCATTGGTGACATGTACTACCTGATTTAGATTTTTATCCAATACATCAAAATAAAAAACACCTTTAACCCAATTGGAGTCACGCTTTGTGAATATAAGCTTACCAGTGTGCGAAGAGTCCGTAAAAAAACCACTAAAACCAGA
>JAEZZY010000083.1 GCA_023418315.1 Bacteroidota bacterium | reverse complement strand
CCTTACCATTCGCTTCCGTCATACGCAGGCGGTAGTAGTTCATACCTTTTACAGGATTGTTGTCCATATAGGTATAGCGGCTTGCTTCTCCGTTCGCTTGTTTTTCGTAGATCTTAGCGAAATGTTTGCCATCTGCGCTGCGTTCCAGTTCAAATTTATCGCTGCGTTCTTCGGAGAGTGTAGTCCATTCTACTTTGTTGGCTGCACCTGCGTTCATGGCTGTCAGTTTCTCCAGCTTGATGGCAAGTGGAGCGCCGGTAGCTTGAATGGTAAAGGAGCCGGGGGTATTGGTATAGGAATATACCCGAACGTAGTAGGTGGTATTGGCAGCTACGGTATAAGTGCCAAATTCCACACCGGCAGCGGGGCCGTCTATACAACCGTTAGTACCTAAGGTGGTAGATGCCGTAGGAATCATGGGGGTCATGGTGCCGCCGCAAGTACCTGTAAGGGCTTGTATCACCACATCTCCTGAAGTTACGGTAGTTACGGTTACAGTTACCGATCCTGTGAGGTTTCCGGTAGTGAAGGTGTACCATACGTCATCAGGAATGGCAGTAGTATTACAAGGAGCGATGGAAGGCGTACCATTCACGTTGCTACCTGCATACAACAGTCCGTTGCTGATGTCCACGGGAGCGCCGCAGCTATCATTAGGCGGGAAGGCAGGGAAGGCGGTAGTTGCTGTTATCGGGCCTAACCACGCACTTGTATCATTGGCACCGCATATATCTCTTACGAAGAAGGTATAAGGAGTGCTTGCACTAAGCCCGCTAACGGTATAAGGATTGGTAACTCCTGAAGGTCCTACCACTGTACCGAAACCGATGCCCGGGGTGAAGGAGGTTACATTCGGAGCATACTCTATCTGATATTGCGTAGCAGTAGAGGTAGAAACCCAGCTCAAATCCAGAGAGGAAGTAGTAGGATTGCTGGCTGCTAATGTGTTAGGAGCAGGGCATGTAGGCGTTTGCTCAATATGGATATCGTCTATAATAATATCATTATAGAATGGAGTTGCGGCCAAGCCCGTATAGGTGAACCTCAATTGAGTCATAGTAGAAGTTAGGGTAGAAAGTGGCAATACTCTTTCTTGCCATGCAGCAGAGCTGAAATTTTGCTGGATGGAATCTATCTGTACCCAATCGGAGATATTGAAATCATAAGCATCTACTATCAGCTTATTGTTACCGGTTGTCTGCGGTCCATAGCTGATTACATAGTACCTAAGTTGTGGGATGGTCAGTGTGGAAAAGTCAATAATAGGAGAGGTCAATACAGCCGTTTGATTTGCCGTTACATAAGAGCCATCTACCCATGCAAAGGTACTTCCCATAGAACCGGTATGATCGGTAGCGCCGCTTACGTCATAACCTGGAGAGCTGTAGCCGGTACCAAACATCCATCCGTAAGGAGGGGCTGCTGCGCTATTCGTCCAGCAACTAGGCGTAGTGGTTCCATTGAATGACTCGACAAACGGAGTCGTAAATGTAGAGCAAGGCGTTAGGAAGCTGCCCATGGCTGCTAAGCTGGTATCTATACCGGGAGCGCATACCGACCTTACATAGAAATCATAATTCGTATTGGGTGTCAATCCGCTAAGTATGCTGTGTGGATTGGTAGTGGTAGTAACAATAGTACCGGTACCCTGCGTAAGTGGAGAAGGTCCGTATTCGAGTATCCAGCTAAGAGCGCCGTTATTGTCTGTCCAGTAAAGGTCTGCACTGTTGTACAATACATTGGATGCATACAGCGCAGTAGGAGGAAGACAGGTAGGTGGAGCTACTATATTCACCATATAATCTTCCCATTCAGGATAGCCAATTGTAGTGGCATTACAGATATTGGCAGATGGGTTGCTGTTAAGAAGGTCAGCAACTATACGCATCTTGCGGTATCCGGTATCCACCGGCATACCATTTCCGTCCAAGGCGGGAACGCTGAAAGTAGTATTAGCCGGTATAGCGTTCATATACGATGTTGAGTTATATACAGTTTCACCCGGATCGTCGAAACGTCCGTTTTTATTCCAGTCCACCCATACAGCCCATCCATAGGTAGAAGTTCCTACTGCGTTAGCATTTAGGGTAATGGTGCTGCCTATGGAAGTAGAAAGCATGTGTGTGGCACTGTAATCGGTATAACCGCCAGTTGTAGCTCCTGTACCCTGGTTGTTGATGTTGATCCATCCACCTGAGGTAGAGAAATTATCAATGCCATAGGTATAGATATTTCCACCTGTAGGAGTGCAATAACAATTCATGAAATTACCATTTACGGCTATGGAGATTACATTCGATGTGTCGAACTGACCACTATTAATGCAATAGGTAATCATCCTATAGTCCGTAGGCTGCGTAATACCTGTTGATAAAATATAAGAAACGCTGGTAACGCCTGAAGGTTGCCAACCTGTTCCATCATCAAACTGCCAGTCGTAGCTGATGCCGATACCTGTCTGATTGCCGGATGCAGTAAGGAATATAGGCTCATTAGGACACACGATGCTGGGGCCGGATATGGTAACATGGCTTGGTGTACCGGTACAGAAGGGTACGGTAAACTCTATCGCTCCCATATCAGGAGTGCTGGGGTTTCTTGGCGCTCCGGTGATATCATCCACTATAGATGCAAGAGGAATCCCTAAATTATCCAACGAACCATTAGTAGGGGTAAAATCGCCTGTTGCAGGGTTTGCAAATATGGGGTCTATATCCAGGCTGTTGGCATCATAGGGGCTGCCTGCTCCCGTGGCCGATTGCCATGCAGATAAAGATGCCTGCGCCGAACCGATGTAACCTATAGAGTTGCTGCCTGAAGTAGAACCCATGTACAGGTTGTTATAGTTGGAGTTCTTAGCGCCTGCGCCGGAGAAGTATAGGCAGTATTTGGTACCGCTGCCCCCGCGGGTGATGTAGATGATATTGTTCTGAATATCTATACCGCCTACCGTACCGGTGTTATAGATACCATAGGTAGTGCCGCCTGTAGCCGTAATGTCATCCAATACAATGGTATTGTTATATGCCTGTACATGGTCGGCACCCGTTAGGTAAAGTCCTGCCAGCGTACCGTTACCGCCTATATTATAGATCAGGTTGTTGAAGAACTTATTCTCTCTTCCCACCGAACCATCTGCGGAACAATACAACAAATAACCGGTTCCCGAATTGCTGCCCGGGAACATATTTCGGATCGTGTTCTTTTCCACCAGCATGTTTTCAGAACCGGTAGTAAGCATCACACCATAAGCTGTGCTCACTGTTGCCCGTGTAGCCCTGTCGAAGATGTTATTGGAAATCGTAGCGCTGTGCTGATAGTAGTTATAAGAACCATATACATAGTAGTCCTTTATCGTACAGTTGGTGATGTTGTTCATAGAATCTCCGGCAGCACCGGATGCAGAATAAAAAGCAAAACCAAAATAACCGCCAGATACCGTACAACTGTCAAACAGGTTGTTGCTGCCATTCGTGCCGGCTGTAGAGTACGATGTAGTAGAGCCACTCATGGATACACCGGCAGAGGTAGTACTTGTACCGGTCGGATTGGCGTTGATAATACAATTTCTAAACGTGTTATTATCCGCGCCATTCATCAAATGCACCCCAAAGCCGTTGCTACCCAGCGCTTCTATCGTCAGGTTGTTGAAGGTGATATAATCCGCACCATTGAGGTTTACGGTAGCATACCCACTTGTGGGGGCACTCATCGTCAGCGTATTGCCGTTCCCGTTGATGGTGATGGTATTGGTAGCATCCGAACCTATGGCAGAAGAGAATTCTATCTGTTCAGTATAAGGTCCACTACCTGGCGCTACGTTTAATACTACGGGGCCACAAATACCATACGTGTTCAAATCACTCACAAAAGCACTAAATGTTTGATAATCTGCACCACCGGCTGAGTTGAGTGTGTAAGTACCTCCAAGGCTCGGGGTGATAGAAAACGTTATCGTATCATTGCTGGTTACCGTGTCCAATTGGTTATTGGGAAGAGAAGTCCATGCCCTTACTGTATGAGTTCCTGAAGCAAAATTGTACGAACCTACGTTAATGACGGTGTCATAGGGCGCTGTAGGGAATGTATCTATACCTACTTGGTACCAATTATCCGATTGAAGCACACCGTTTACTTCCCATGCTATTTTAACCGAATCAATGAAATTATTTCCAAAATTTCTCACCCTCACACTTACTGGCTGATTACCGGAGCATATACCTGCCGACAAACTGGGCAAACCAGTTGCTCCGACATTATGAGGTACGCTAACTGCTTGCTGCAATAAAGTGATAACTACCATTCCATGCCCTGTTCCTAATCCGGGGGTATTGATTTGATTGGATCCTGAATTGTAAGAGCCGCCGCCGCCGCCTATTTCTGCGTTTGTAGTGGAGGAGGCACCGCCGCCGCCGCCGCTATAACCGCCGCCGCCTCCGCCCCGGCGATTGTTGTACGAGTCAGCACCACCGCCGCCGCCAAATCCTCCAAATCCTCCGGAACCAGCAGAAGTACCTCCGATACCTCCATTCATAAACGCTTTTCCACTGGCAATAGCACTGGCTACCGTACCATCAGTTAAAAATCCACCGCCGCCGCCGGCATTACCGCCACCGGCACCGCCATTGCCATTTGTCCCCCCCGCACCGGAAGTAGAAGTGCCGCTTCCGGCATTCCCCGATGTGGTTATAGAGGCATCTGCGTTGGCAGGAATGGAACTAACTCCATTCGCTCCGCCACCCCCGCCGGCTATAATCAAAGGCGTATTAGTAGATGTAACCACAAAGCTACCGCCGCCGCCGCCATATTGTTCTGTACCACTGCCTACACAGCAACCGCCTTGCTGCCCTACTAATATATTCAGGACATCGCTCGCATTGAAATTAAATTCGCCGCTCATGTAGGCACCGCGGCCGCTAAAAGGACCATAACCATTGGCCCCATATACTTCAATTTTATACAGCCCGCCAACAGGAACGGACCATTGCTGAATCCCTCCTGATACGGTAACGCTTCCCGATAAGTTGGTAGCGCCGTATGTGTTGTTGATGTCCGTTTGGGTAGGGCCGTTAATGCCGGTAGCACCGCAGTTGGTAAATGTATATACCTGCGCATTACCCGTTAGCCCTGCCACAATAAACATCGAAAGAAAAGACAACATCTTCCATCTTTTCTGAATGATGCATAAATGTTTTACGTTCATTTTTACAAATATTTTTGCCTACTCTAAACAGGTTTTCGGCTTCCCCTTTTAGCGTTAAAGAAATTGAATCCGGTGCATAATTAAGTAGCAAGTAACATCCTAAATTAGTACCAAAATGTAATGGGTGGCAGTGCGTTCGTCTATCTTCCCCCTATGTCCTTAGCTGTTTTCTATCCTTTCTTTCTGTTAAATCCAATTCCATTATTGAAATGGAATACCATAAGTTCCCAAAATAGTACACCTATCTTGAAAAAACAAAGAAATGTATATAGAATGTATGGGATTTTTGGATATTTTTTTTAAGTAAATAAGGTCTTGTATTATCTTTAGCTGATTCTTTATGAAACGATTTTTATACGTGGTTATAGCGGTTTCTTTTTTGCAATCCTGCATTAAAAACGCACCCTTAAATCCGGAAGCGGATATCGAAGCTTTTTACTTAAATTCATCTTTGACGATATCGCCACCCGTGATAGACCAGGCAGGCAGAAAAATTTACCTGCACCTGAAGCCCGATGCCTATAGCCGGGGCATTGCACCGGTGATTTCCTTGTCCTCCGGCGCTACGGTAACACCTGCCTCCGGCGATACCGTTCATTTTACCGAGCCCGTAATTTATACCGTTACTTCCCAATCCGGAATTAACAAAAAAAATTATACCGTCGAGGTCGTATCTATGGGCAATTGGACCTTTAATTTTGAAAAATGGGAGGCACATCCCACAGAGAAATATCAATTCCCAATGGAAACAGACAGGGTGCAGATCTGGTCATCAGGAAACCCCGGCATTGCCCTGTCAGGTGTAGAAAAAAAGGCAGATGCCTATCCTATGCGCGCCACTACAGACGGTTATGAGGGAAGCCTTGCCGCAGAAATTATTACGCTCAAAGGCAATGCTCTTTCGGAACTTATAGGGATTAAATTATTTCCCGGTTCTTTGTTCATCGGTGATTTTAACTCCTCCGTAGCCTTTACCCATCCTCTTGCCGCTACACAGTTTGGGCAGTCTTATAATGGTCAGCCCAAGATGTTTACCGGATATTATAAATATACGTCCGGTGCAGATTTTCAGGAGAGAGACGGAACCGTCATCGCAGGCAAAAAAGACCGCTGTGCTTTGTATGCCGTATTATACAACGGCACGGAAAAACTGGACGGTACGAATGTGCTTACCTCCGCACGCATCGTGGCAAAAGCAGTATTGGCAGATGGCTCCGAACAAACGGATTTCACACGCTTCGACCTCCCGTTTGATTATACAGGAGTACCCGCCGGAGATCAGCTTATGCTCACCATTGTAGCTTCTTCCAGTGCCGATGGTGCTAATTATGCAGGCGCTATAGGCAGCCGCTTGGTGGTAGATAGTTTAAGAATCCTAAAATAAAAACACATGCTGAGAAATATCCTGCCGTTTCTTTTGGTATCCACTGCCTGCACTTCATTGGCGCAAGTTCCTGCTGTAGGAAAAATACGGCATCAGGCAGTAGTGGGCTATAATATCGGTGCGGTTAGCCCCATAGGGTTGCCGGCTACTATCCGAAAAATCTATGGTTATAGTCCCTTATTCGCCCCTTCATTTGGCTATGAAGGGCTATACAAAGTCAAAAATCATTGGATGCTGGGGTACGGCTTGCGGGTAGATTTTAAAGCGATGCGCGTAAGAGACAGCGTGGCTTACATGCCTACGATTATTCATTCAGGCAAGGATAGATTGGAGGGCGTTTTCTCCGGTAGAAATCAAACAAGCGTGCGCAATATTTATCTGACCTTGCCTGTTTATCTGCAATGGACACCGGCTGAAAAATGGCATTATAAACTGGGTATGTATATGGCGTATTTGCTCCGTCCCAAATTTGAAGGAAAGGTATCTGACGGGTATATAAGGAATGGCGGTTCTTTAGGCGAAAAAGTAGCGATTGCTTCCGCAGAATTTGATTTTTCAGCCCGGGAAAACCGGTGGGATATAGGTATCCATGCAGGCATAGCACATGATATAGCCCCAAAATGGGCTGTGGCAGCGCAGGTGCAATGGGGCTTGCTTCCCGTTTTTCCTTCTTCCTTTAACGGGGTCAGTTTTAAGATGTACAATATCTTCGGAAATATAGGCGTAGCGTATAGTTTGTAACCGAAAATTTATCCTAAAACCATTCCTTTTATCTCATCAGGGTTATATCACCTTTCCAGATCATTGTTTCTCCTCCATCGCAGATACCTTCTATGACATATACATACACATCGGGGGTGAGATTGTTTCCTTTATAGGAGCCGTCCCAAGCGGTAATGGGGTCATTCAGTTGAATACCCTGCCGTTCATACACCATTTCTCCCCATCGGTTGTAGATGCGGAAGGAACGAATGCTTTGCAAGCCTATACCTCTTGGGTAAAACACATCATTGTTTCCGTCTCCGTTAGGAGAGAAGGTGTTTGGGATGAACAACTGACTTTGGTCGCACAGCACATGGACGGTAACACTATCTGCCGCCCTGCATCCGAAGTCGGAGCTGACCACTACCACATAGGTAGTAGTAGCGGTGGGTTTGGCTATAGGGCTGGAGCAATCGGTGCAACTGAGAGTATGGGCAGGCGACCAGGTATAGGCGCTGATGTTTGTTCCGGTTGCATTCAGGTTCACACTGTTTCCCACTACGATGGTTTCTGCGCCTGTGGCGTGTACCGTAGGCAAGGGATGCACTATCACCCGTACGGAATGAGAGTCGGCAGAGCAGCTTCCTTCATAGGCAAAGACGGTATAGGTAGTAGTGGTTTTTGGCGAAGCTATGGGATTGGAAAGGTTGGGGTCGTTGAGGCTTTCGGCGGGTCGCCATTCATAGCGCTGCGCACCGGAAGCGGAGAGTTGAAAACTGCTGTCGGCGCATATCTCTCCTCCCGGGTCAGTTTCACTTGTGGTTTTTGTTTGCAGGGTTATGTTTACGGTATCTTTATTCTTACAGCCGTTGGTATCGACGCCGGTTAGTACATACATGGTAGGGGTAGAGGGCGCAGCCGTAGTTGTGGGGCAGGTAGGGCAGTCCAGTCCGTTGGCAGGCGACCATTCATAAGATAGTCCTCCGTAGCCACTGATGGTAGCGGCATCTCCTGCACAGATTATCGTATCGGCGCTGGCATGGATGGTGGGTAAGGGTAAGACAGTGATATGATCGTAGAGTGTATCGCGACATCCGTTGGCATTTTTTACAATGAGCGTTACCGGATAAGTTCCGGTAGTGGGAAAGAGTGCTGTGGCAGTACTTTGGCTGCTCACTACTTGCCCGTTATTAATATTCCAGCTCCATCCTGTTACCGCAGAAAAATAGCTGAAGGAACTGTCTTTGAGGGTAAGAGGCGTGTTGATACATAAAGGAGTGCTGCTGAAATCGGCAAGGATATCATCTACAAAAATAGTATCCAAACCGGCACTTGAGTTCACGCATCCTGCACTGTCGGTAAAGAGAATTTTAGGTAAAAATTTTCCGGGGAAGGAATAAGTATGGCTAATGGTGGTTCCTGTAGCGGGTATGACCGTTCCATCGCTAAAATCCCAAAGGAAATTGGAAACATTAGTGAGGGTGGCGGTAAAATTGACGGTAAGCGGATTGCATCCTTTCAGTGGCGTATAGCTTACCCCGCCTGCATAGCCCATTACTTCTGCGCTTGCGAAAGCCGTATCGGTACATCCGTTCACATCGGTAGCGATTAATACGATATTGTATTTACCGGGGTTTGTATAGATATTGGATGGATTAGGCACAGCGGTAGTGCTGCCATCGCCGAATGCCCAGTTGTAGGTAGTAGCTCCGGAGCTATTGTTGGTAAACTGGACGATGAGCGGGGGGCACAGCGCAAAACTGTCGTCCATAGTGAAAGCGGCATTGGGCTTGGAGATTTCAATGTAATTGGGTTTGATGAGGGTATCGTTGCATCCGATGTTATCGGTTACAATCAGTTTTACGGTATAAAATCCCGGTTGGTTATAGGTATGTGAAGGGTCTTGAGTGGTAACGGTGGGGGATCCGTCTCCAAAATCCCAGATATAACTAAGGGGGGATGCGGTAGCGGAGGAAGACTGATTGGTAAAGTTTACGGTTTGCCCCATACATAGGGTGGTATCATCGGCATTAAAAGCGGCGTTGGTTTGGTGGGATTCAATAAAAAGCCCTCTGGTAAGGGAATCCACACAGCCTACGTTATCGGTTACGACCACCTTTACGGTATATTTTCCGGGGTTATAGGTGTGGTAGATGCTGTCGTTGGTAATGCTTGCAGTGGTATTATCGCCGAATGTCCAGTTCCATTGCGTGGAGTAAGCTCCGGGTGTATTGCTCCCGTTTTCGATGAATAGGGTATGCAGCGGACTACACCCGATAGGCGGTAAGCCTACAAAATTGGGATTGGGATCGGCTACAAGGATGTAATTTGTTTTGGTGGTGTCGTGGATGCAACCATTGATATCTGAAAAAGATAAAGTAACAGTATATAGCCCCGCATTGGGAAAAACATACCAAGATGTAGGCGCGTAGGTATATTGCCCGTTAGGAGGGGTAACGGAATAGCCGTAATTGCTTATTATATCCGAAAATTGTTGGGAGAAAAAAACGGTATCATCCTGGCAAATAGCGGTATCATGTCCCCAAAAATCGGCGGTAGGAACATATAAATACACAGTGGTACTTGTGGTACTGATGCAGCCGGTCGTATCATTATGAACCGTAAGGGTTACTGAATAACTGCCTAATGAAGGGTATTGATGTAGAGGATTTTGTGAAGTATCTGTGGTGCCATCTCCGAAACTCCATAGGCGTGATGTAACAGGCCCCGCTGAATAATCCATGAATTGTACTAAAGTAGGCGTATCGCAATTTACCAAAGCTCCCATCGTGGCGGCAGGTGCCAACACCACAAACGGGAAAAAGGTAAAGGTGTCGGTACATTGATTGCTATCGGCTACCAGCCTTATCGTATAATTACCGGGCATACCAATGGCTGTGGAAAAATCCGGAGATAAGTTGGTGGTCCTTCCCATAAGCTGATTATTCAAATACCAGAAGTACTCCACTCCGTTGAGAGAAGTATTATACATCGTGAACATTTCATCGGCGCAAACACTGTCCTTATCAAAATAAAATGAAGCAGTAGGCTTGGCTCCTATATAAACGGTCATACTATCCGTCAGCGTACACCCGTTGTTCGTTATCACCGTATGGGTTACCACATAATTTCCCGGGGTAGTATAGGTATGTAAGGGCGTTAATGAAGTAGAGATGGGCGAACCATCGCCAAAATCCCATGTTGCAGAGGTAATAGTTACGGGAGGAGGCGGATAGTTATGGATTCTCCATCCGGGCATCGGGTATCCGTATCCCGGGAAGAGGGCAGAGGTGTAATATTTGTGATTGAGTGTATCTCCAAACTGTATGGAAGCGGGCGCACAATGTTCATAATCTGTAGGAACAGTCAACAAACGTACTTCGCTTTTGAAAAACGTATCGGTAGTGCTTTTGGTGGCAGAGCAACCCAAGCTGTCTGTAGCTTTTAAAATAATGGTATAGACCGAATCAAAATTGTATATGTGGGAGGGGTTTGTTTGCGTGGATGCGGGACTCCCATCGCCAAAATCCCATAGATAGGATACAGCGCCCACGCTCAGGTTGGTAAAAAACAAAGTATCGGGCGAAGGGCAGGGTATAGGCGGGGAAATACTGAAATCAACTAACGGTCCACCGCTCACCATAATGGTTTTGGAGATTGTATCCACACAGGTGGTAGTAACATCCGTAACCTGCAGCTTCACCGTGTACGTACCCGGCGTGGAATAAACATTCGTAGCTAAGCTGCTGGTACTCGTATTTCCATCACCAAAATCCCAGAGAGCATACTGTGCCGCTGTGGAAGTATCAATAAAATGCACCGGCGAACCTACACATCCCACCGCAGGCGCCGTAAAACCGGCTTTCAGCGAGCCTACCCCCACCGGTTTTATCACCGTATCCTTGCATCCGTTCACATCTGTTACAATCAGTTTTACATTATAGGTATTGCTGCCGGTATAAGTATGCGTAGGGTTGTTTCCGCTAACTACGGGGCTTCCGTCGCCAAAATCCCAGGTATAGGTATAAGGTCCGTTTCCTGTTACCGAAGAAGTGAAGGTGCCCGTACCGGGCGCGGTGCAGAAAGGCGTGTGTGTAAAATCAGCTACCGGCGGAGCATACACCTCTATATATTGCATTTTTTGGGTGGAATTATAGCAGCCCATCGCATTGGTTACTTTGAGCGTAACATGATATAGCCCCGGTATCGTAAAAGTATGATTAGGGTTTTGGACGTGAGATGGGATTCCTGTACCAAAGTTCCAGTCATAGGTAGCCGGTCCGGGGAAGTTAGGATTGGAATTATCCGTAAAATTGACCGTAAGCGGCGGACAGCCTGCCAGGGGTGAACCGCTGAAATTGACCGTAGGAGCAGGCAACACGGTAATGTTTTTCGTTATGATATTAAATCCGCTTCCGTTGGTTACCTTCAGTGAAACGGTATAAGTCCCTATCGTATTGTAGGTATGCGCTGCGGTAAAGGGGTTAAAGGAGCTGTTTCCATCACCAAAGTTCCATTCATAAGCAGTAGGATTGCCTGTAGAAGTACTGGTGAAGGCAACGAAAAAAGGCACACAACCCGTGTCGGCAGGGGAAATGGTAAAATTAGCCACGGGCGCTTGCGCTAAGCTCATTTTATTAAAACAAAAACATATCAAAGCAACTGCACAAATCCGTATAAAACTGTTCATAGGCAAAATGTAAAAAATGATGACAAACTTTGATTCCCATCTATAGACGGATAAATTTACAAAACTGTTAAGATTTGGGGTGAAAAAATCCAAACCACCATTTTTAAGCCGGGCATTGGCTAAAAAAACGACCCATTAAAAATTTCCCATTAAAGACGCTATTAGTGTTTTTCAAACATCATCAATAATGTCATTCCTTCCTATAAATTCTTTAAAATGCCTTTCTGTAAAGCATTTCAGCTATGTGGAAAATATTTGTAAAAATGAATGGAATCTTCCTTACATTTGAAAAAAATCACACTAAAAAATTAAAAGAAAATGGCAACTGATGACAAACTGAAAGCCCTCAAGCTCACCTTAGATAGAATAGACAAAGATTTTGGTAAAGGCTCGGTCATGATGCTGGGCGATAAACAACAAGAACGCATTGATACCGTAAGCTCCGGCTCCTTAGGTCTGGATGTGGCGCTGGGCGTTGGCGGTTTCCCCCGCGGCCGCGTTATAGAAATATACGGACCCGAAAGCTCCGGTAAAACCACCATTGCCATTCACACCATTGCGGAAGCACAAAAAAAAGGCGGTATTTGCGCCATCATAGATGCCGAACACGCTTTTGATGCCAGCTATGCCCGCAAGCTCGGCGTGGATGTGGACAATCTTATCATTTCCCAGCCCGACTATGGTGAGCAGGCGCTGGAAATAGCCGACCGCCTCATCTCCTCCGGCGCTATAGACGTAGTAGTGATAGACTCCGTAGCGGCGCTGGTGCCTAAAGGAGAGCTGGAAGGCGAAATGGGCGATAGCAAAATGGGCTTGCAGGCAAGGCTGATGAGCCAGGCTTTGCGTAAACTCACCGCTACCATCAACCGCACACAAACCATCTGCATTTTTATCAACCAGCTTAGGGAAAAAATAGGAGTGATGTTCGGCAACCCCGAAACCACTACCGGAGGAAATGCGCTGAAATTCTATGCTTCCGTTCGCTTGGATATCCGCCGCATCAGCCAGATCAAAGACGGCGACGTGGCAAGCGGCAACCGCACCCGCGTGAAAGTGGTGAAGAATAAAGTAGCACCACCGTTCCGCCAGGTAGAGTTCGATATTATTTTCGGAGAAGGAATCAGCAAAGTAGGTGAAATAATAGATATGGGCGTGGAGCTGAATATCTTGCAAAAAAGCGGCTCCTGGTATAGCTATAGCGATAGTAAAATAGGACAGGGACGCGATGCGGTAAAACAATTCCTCTCCGACAATCCGGAAATGATGGAAGAAATAGAAGGAAGAATCAGAGAAGCGCTACAGCCACAAGCATAAACGGACTATACGGTTTTTATGGGTTAGTAAAAAAGGCAGCATGGAAACGTGCTGCTTTTGTATTTTCTTTATGGATATGGATGAAAGAAAATAGTGCGTTTCTCTGTATGCTATAGGGAAAATCACGGATAGGCGAACAGATGCCTGTAAAAGCCCATAACTTTCTATTTCATACATTCAAACGAAAACATAGTATGATACTTTTTTAGTTTGACTATCTTTGCAACCCAAATTATTTAAGAAATAGTGAGACCCGTATATATTACCCGTCTTTCCAAATACTTGCCGAACGACCCCGTGGCGAACGATGAGATGGAAAGTGTACTTGGAATGGTGAATGGAAAACCCTCTAAAGCCCGTGCCATTGTGTTGCGGAATAATGGCATCAAAACACGCTATTATGCATTTCGCAACGGTAAGAGTACGCATAGCAACGTAGAGATGGCCGCCAATGCCATCAAGGGTCTGTTTGACGAAAAAATCCCTATAGAAACGGCGGAAATACTGGCTGTAGGTACCAGCTCTCCCGAACAAGTCATTCCCTCCCACGCTTCTATGGTGCATGGCGCACTGGGCGTGGATAAGCGTTTGGAGATTATCTCCGCTATGGGCACTTGTTGCAGCAGTATGCAGGCATTGAAATACGCCTATATGGCTATAGCATCCGGCATGGCGCAAACCGCCATAGGCTGCGGCTCCGAGAAAATGAGTACCTGGATGCATGCCTCCCGCTTTCAGCCGGAAGCCGAAAACCTCGCCCGACTGGAAGAAAACGGCTATATCGCTTTTGAAAAAGATTTCCTCAGATGGATGCTGAGCGATGGCGCCGCCGCCGCTTTGATCCAATCCCAACCCAATAAAGATGCACTTTCTTTTCGTATAGAATGGCTGGAAATCACTTCTTTTGCCAACGAACTGGAAACCTGCATGTATGCCGGCTGCACCAAAAACGAGGATGCCTCCCTTACCGGATGGAATGACCTTGAAGTAAAAGACTGGGCGCTCGAAAGCGTATTTGCCGTAAAACAAGATACCAAATTACTGGCGCAGCATATCGTGCCGAAAGGCGGGATCTATCTGAAAGAACTGATGGAAAAACACCATCTTACTTCCGATATGATTGATTACTTCCTGCCGCACATGTCCAGCGATTTCTTTAAACCGCAAATCAAAGAACATCTATCGAACGTGGGGATGGATATTCCCTATGAAAAATGGTTTTATAACCTCCCTAAAGTAGGGAATGTAGGAAGCGCCTCCGCTTATTTTATGCTGGAAGAATTGCTGAACAGCGGAATGGCTAAAAAAGGCGACAGGGTGCTGGTGATGGTACCGGAAAGCGCTCGTTTCTCTTATGCCTATATGTACCTTACCGTAGTATAATGAACGAAGCAACGCCAAAAATCTTAGTACTTTATTTTACCCAAAGTGGTCAATTGCGTGCTATTATAGACAGCGTGCTGAAAGATATAAACGGCTATGCGGCTATTGATTTTGTAGCCATTCAGCCGCAAACACCTTACCCTTTTCCCTGGACGCCACATCGTTTTTTTGATACCATGCCGGAGACCGTGGAGCATCTTCCTCCTCCTATACTCCCTTTGCCTGCCTATGTTCATGAAAAAGAGTATGACTTAGTGATTTTAGGCTATCAACCCTGGTTTTTAAATCCTTCCCAGCCCATCACGGCTTTTCTGCAAAGTGATGATGCCAAAATACTGCAACACAAACCCGTGCTGACCATCATTGGTTCCAGAAATATGTGGCTTCATGCACAAGAAAAAGTAAAAGAATATCTGCTGCAGCATAAGGCAAACCTGGTGGGGAACCTGGTTTTTTTCGATACCAATTCCAATATCATCTCCACGCTCACCGTTATCCGCTGGTCGTTCAAAGGGCAAAAAGAAGCCTCGGGATGGTTGCCCGCCGCCGGTGTGCAGGATAAAGACATTCAAGCCGCTTCCCGCTTTGGCAAACTCATTTTAGCCTCTTTACAAGAGAAAAATCTACATCAGCTACATGAGCAAATGATGCTTCAAGATGCGGTAATCCTCAATCCCGGCTTGGTGTTGCTGGAGCAGCGCGGCATTAAGAATTTTCGTTTTTGGAGTAAATTTATCCGGGAAAAAGGCGGTCCCGGCGACCCCCACCGCAAAGGAAGAGTGCTGCTTTTTCAGCGCTTGCTCATTGTGGCCATTTTTTTCCTTTCTCCCATCTCGGCAGTGTCCGCTTTTATAAAATTGCAACTCCATAAGAAAAAGCTGGAGAAAGATGTGGTCTATTTTAAAGGATTGCACTACGAAAAAGGAAGGATCTGATTTTCTTGGTTTCGCCCCATCTTGTCAACTAACACCCTGAAACCTAAAACTATGTAGCTATTATTTTCCTAAGAAATAGTTATTTTGTGCCGCTTTTATCTCTATTGATTATTTAAACGGATTGTTTTGGTTTTTAGTTCTGCTATCTTCCTTTTTTACTTTCTGCCGGTTGTTCTTATCATTTACTTTCTGTTTCGGAAGCAGATTGTGATGCAGAATTTCATTCTTTTTGCAGCTAGTCTTATTTTTTATTTCTGGGGAGAAAAGCAATATACCGTACTGGTGCTGGCTTCTATTTTGTTCAATTATATTATGGGCCTGGCTATAGACAAGCAGCCGCAGCCTTATAAAAAAATAGCGCTGGGCTTAGCTGTTAGTGCCAATCTGGCGATGCTGTTTTATTATAAATATCTCGGCTTTGTATTGCAGAATATCGGTCTTTTCACCGGAGATCACCACCTGGCAGATGAAGCGCTGCAAATGCATCTGCCACTGGGCATTTCTTTTTTTACCTTTCACGGGCTTACCTATGTGATTGATATTTATCGCAGAGATGCACAGGTATCACACAACCCGCTCAACACGGGGCTTTATACGCTGTTCTTTCCGCAGTTGATAGCCGGCCCCATCATTCGCTATAAAGATATAGATGCCCAACTGGATAAACGGGAAGTAACCAGGCAGCGAATTTATGTAGGCATTCAGCGTTTTATTATAGGCTTTGCGAAGAAATTGCTAATAGCCAATTCCGCAGGCGCTGTAGCCGATAATATTTATGCCATAGACCCTGTGTTGCTATCGCCGCAGATACTGTGGCTGGCTGCTTTGTGCTATGCGATTCAGATTTATTTCGATTTTTCGGGTTATTCCGATATGGCAATCGGCTTGGCGAAAATTTTCGGATTCGATTTTCTGGAGAATTTTAATTATCCCTATGCTGCTACATCCATTCGCGATTTCTGGCGCAGATGGCACATCAGTCTTAGCAATTTTTTTCGGGATTATGTATATATCCCGCTGGGAGGCAACCGCAAAGGGAAATTTCGCAATTATCTGAATCTGCTTATCGTCTTTTTCCTGACGGGCTTTTGGCACGGTGCCAGTTGGAATTATGTATTGTGGGGCATGTATCACGGTTTTTTCTTAGTAATGGAGCGCATAGGCATGGGCAAGTTTCTGGACAGGATGCCTAAGCTGCTGCAGCATATTTATACCTTATTTATCGTAGGCATAGGCTGGGTGTTTTTCCGGCTGGAGGATTATGATACGCTGAAGCTGATTCTCAAAAAAATGTTCTTGTATCATAGGCATTATTTACCTGCTTACAGTATGCGTTATTTTTTGAATAATTATAGTATTCTGATGATAATAGCAGGCATCGTATTTTCCTTCCCTGTCTATTCTTATTTGCGAAAAAAAATAGCGATTCCTTCCGGCAATCCCCTCTGGAGGGCAGCTTATGATGTTAGTTATTTGTTCCTGTTTATCATGAGTCTTACTGTTATGGCATCTTCCACGTTTAACCCCTTTATCTATTTCCGGTTTTGAAATTCAATTTGCGTGCTTTCCTGATTGTATTGCTGGCTGCGCCGGTGGTCTTCTGGGCAGTTCATTTGTTTACGGGTAAAATATATGCCGATAAGGTAGCGCTGGAAGTAGTGCTGAAAGCCTATAGCTCTTCTAAAATCTGTCTGTTTTATAATGATGTTTCCGATGAATTTTCCTTAAATCAATCGGATGAAAAAATGCTGATGGCCTCACAGTTTTATAAACGCTTGGTGTTTGATATTCCGGAAACCAGATACATTGCCCATACAAGGCTGGATATGGAGGATGATGAAAACCAGATTTTCATTCAGAGCATCAGCCTCACGCTGAAAGGCGCTTTTAAAGACACTACTATAAAACGATGGAGCGGCACGGAACTCAAAGAACTCATCCTGCTGTTTCACGGGGCGAAAATGACCTCGGCAAATGCGCAATACATACAAATTGCAACTACGGAAGATGATCCCTATCTACTTTTCAACAAACAATTTGCGGAGCAACTTCAAGCCTTCTATAAAGCCAACGGCACACAGCGTGGCGCCCAGCTTACTGCTACGGTGGTGTTCACTATCTTCCTGCTGGCCGTATGTTATTTTTGTCTTTCCTATATTCCTATTAGCGGCGCGGGTTTCAAGCGGTTCGTAGCACAAGGTGGCGTGTTGATAATAGGAGGAGTTTCCATCATCGGTTTGGTATTTTTGAACAACCGTTTTCAATTTATAAAAAGCGATGCCAGCCAGGAAAACCGCATACTGGCTTCAAAGCCTACGCTCACTACCTATAATTTCTTTTCCTATCCCGATGAATATGCCAACTATGCGAAAGATCATTTTTCTTTTCGCAATGATTTGTTTTTCCTGCATTCCCTATATATGACCAAAGTGTTCGGCACTTCGCCCATGCCGGATGACTTGCTGATGGGGAAAGATGGATGGTTTTTTGATAATGAACCGGGCTGCATCAGCGATGCACGGCGACTTACGTTAGTATCCGAAGGAGAGCTTTCGCAGATATATAAAAACATGTCGGAGAAAAAACGCTGGCTGGATGCGCGGGGCATTAAATTCTACGTGATTATCCCGCCCAATAAGCAATCCGTCTATCCTGAAAAAATGCCTATCGGTTATTTTGAAACAGAAGGTATAGGCGTGAACCGGCTGGAACTGTATAAACTGCATCTGGCGGCACATGCAGGTATTAACCTGGTAAACCCTACGGATGCCCTGCGCATAGCCAAACACCGCCGCGAAGTATATTATAAAACCGATACGCATTGGAATCTTTTCGGAGGGTTTATAGGCTATGGGGAGCTGATGAAAGAGATTTGCAAGGATTTTCCGAACCTGCATCCGGCAACGGAAGATGAATTTCATTTTACCAGTTTCATGAACAATGAAGGCGATCTGGCGCGTGTTGCGGGACTGGGCGATGTTTATAAACGTACCGAGCAAAGCCTGACCTTTAAAAATCCTGCTAAGGTATTACAACTGCCCAGAATGTCGGAGATTGTGATCCGCTATGAAGATAACCCCACCGTGGACAGCTCCGAGTTGAAATTGCTGATGTTGCGTGATTCTTATGCCAATTACCTGATACCGTTTCTTAATCTTCATTTTAAAAAAGCGGTTTACCTATGGTCGTATGATTTTCCCGATAAAGTGATTGATACAGAAAAACCGGATGTTGTGATTTTTGAATCGTTACAACGGTTTATGGCAATGTCCTTTGCCAGTCCTAATCCCGATGGTGTGAGCGATACGACAAGCGTGCTGCCAGCTCAGAAACTGACCATGAAATAAGGGCGGTTACTCTTTTCCGTCTTCTTTCTCTATTCCTGCCATAAAATTCATGCTGAAATCATGCGTTCCTCGATTCAGATTGGGATTGAAATGCGGGTCGTGGTCAATATACGATTGCCATGCTTCCTTAAAGATTTTTATTTCGCGCACGTGGCGTTCCCATGATTCTCTGCTTTGGTGCGGATGCCCACGCGTGGCGGATTCGTAATGATACAATTCCACATCGGGCAGATAGACATTATAATAACCGGCGGTAGCAAAGCGCAGGCAAAGATCCACGTCATTATATTCCACTTCAAATGCTTCGTTCATCCCGCCTACCTCGTCATATACACTGGTGCGGCACATCAGGCAGGCTGCGGTTAATGCTGAAAAATTATTTACCGACTGGATATAGTTGAAATAACCGGCATCATCTTTAAACGCATTCACAAACACATGCCCCGCCACGCCGCCTAAGCCGATCACTACGCCGGCATGTTGCACATGGTCATCGGGATAAAGCAGTTTTACCCCCACAGCGCCTATGTGCGGAAGCTGAGCATAGGTCATCATCCGCCGCAGCCAGTCTTCATGAATCACTTCCATGTCATTGTTCATCAGCAGCAGATAATCGCCTGTAGCCGCTTTTCTGCCTATGTTCATCAGCTTGGAAAAATTGAACGGAAAACTTGCTTCTATACAACGGAATTTGCCCGGGTATTTCTCCGTATAGTGCTCCATCAAGGCGAAGAAATCTTTGGCGGTACTGTTGTTGTTCAGGATGATGATTTCATAGTCGTCATAATCCGTATGATGCAGGATGGAATCCACCGTGTTTTTGAGCAGCTTTACATGGTCTTTGGTAGGAATGATAATGCTTACTTTCCCCGGCGATACCAACTTGTAGTCTATGCGATACCCGCGCAAACCCGATAGATAACTTACGTTACCCGGCGTGTTTCTGCGCTCCAGCGCTTCTTCCAGCGCCTTTTTGGCGGCAATGTAGGCATAGGGTTTCACCTCTTCGCTATGTGCAGCGGATTTTCCATGAATACGCCAGTGGTACAATACTTTGGAGATATGCCCTATGCGCGGTGTAGCCTCGGTAGCACGCAAGATCAGGTCATAATCCTGGCTGCCTTCAAAGCCCAAACGGAAGCCGCCGATCTTGTCCATGATGGTTTTGCGGATGACGACCACATGCCCGAAATAGTTGCGCGACAATAAACTGTCGGGTGCCCAGTCCGGTTTGAAATGCGGTACGGAATGTTTGTCGGCTTCATCTATTTTATCTTCATCGGAATAAATGATATCCTCTTCGGGATGTTGGTTGATGTGCTTAATCACTTCAAACAAACAATCTGCAGAAAGCAAATCATCATGATCCATCAGAAGGATAAACTCCCCGGTGGCTAAGTCCAGCGCAGAGTTGGAAGATGCCGAAATATGTCCGTTTTCTTTGCGGTAATGTACTTTGATGCGGCTGTCTTTTAGGGCATAAGCATTCAGTAGTTTGCGCACTTTATCTCCTGGAGAGCAATCATCGGCTATACATAATTCCCAGTTGGGATAATCTTGTCGCAATACGGATTCGAGGGCTTGTTTCAGGTATTTTAGCGGTGGGTTATAGACAGGCATCACGATACTGATTTTAGGTTGTAGTGCCAGCGAACCGATGGTTTTCTGATAACGTTTTCTAATTTTTTCAGGATCTTTCAGTGTTTTTATCCAATCATGGTAGGTGCGGATGCTGTTGGTTTGTTCGTCTTCATAAAGAATCGTTACGGGTCGGTCTTCTGCAAACAGATACATTTTTTTCAGCCCGTTTTTAGAAATTCTGCGCATGATTCTCAGTCCCGGTTTGCTGGCAGTAAAGGCTATAAAACGCAGTATTTTTTTCAATCGTCCGGAGCCTGCCGTATTCTTTTTGAAGAATATTTTTTTGATACGCTTGATTTTTGCTGCCAGTTTATAATGCCATTTATTTTCCAGAGCATAGATGCGTTTTTGCAAAGCTTTGTTGAAATCGGCAATGGCTTTAAGCTCATTCTGGGAATGTTGGATCAGTGATTGCAGCGTACTGATGCGGTGATGCAGTTCTTTAATTTCATACTGTGGTAAATGTTGCTGCTCGGCAAGTGTGGTCAGCAAATCCAGAAAATTCTGTTCAAATACATCCTGATGCTTGGCTATAACCTGCTGATAAGCGGGCGTGTGCATTAGGGATTTGGAAGCGGCAACATGCTCCAGCCCTTCCGCCGCAGGCGCTTCTATGGCTTGAACCGTAAGATGAGGCTGTAGGGTGGTTAGCAGAAAATCCCATAGGTAAACGGATTCTTCCAGACCGGTATCAAATCCGCCCCATTCTTCCCAAAGCGTTTTAGGGAAAGCAAGCGTGTTTTGAATAATATCGGTGGTCAGTAAATCCGTAGGCGTTTGCTTTTCATTTGTTTTATGGCGATGTGCCGTTTTCCCGAAGGTGAGCGTGGGTGCGGTTTCCGGATGGTCGAAAGGGGTGAGCATTGCAGCAAAAGAGGTGTTGTAGTGCAAGCCATCCACTACGATGATAGGTTTATTGCTCTGCCGAATCAGTTCATTCATCGCAGCAATGACATTTGTAGAAACGATGATGTTTATAGGCAAATGCAGCTCCTGGGTTTCGGTCAGCATTCTTTCCAATTCCTGCTTATCCGCCTCGCTGCTGCAAAGGATAGACAGTTCCGGCATCCGGATGAAAGTGTGGCGGATATCGTTAAGTTTTAGGAGAAGACTTTGTTTGAAGGAAGCCCCTTCATAGCGGAGAAAGATAGCCGTATGTGTTCCTGTCAGCAGGCTTTCCCCACGGTTGAAAAGATGGAGCGTGTCCAGTTCGTCCATAATCGGGTGTGCCTGTGCCTCTGTGAGCGTTGGAAGCGTTGCTTCTTTCATAGAAGCAGTTTCCATTTCCTTCAGCTTTTCCTTATGCTCTTCATACACTTCATCAATACCCGAAAAACGAAGAGTGAGCGGCGCCTGATGATAACGGAAAGGCAGCAAGGAAAGGGTAAAAGAAGGAAGGTGAGTTATGGATTTGGTATGCAAGACCAGCGTATCGAACGAATGTTCTTTGCAGAAATCACACATTTGTTTCAGAAAGGGAAGATGGTTTATCGTGAGTTTGGAAGGCTCGTCATACAAAAACAGATAAAACGCTTCTTTGTAAATCGTATGCAGCTCCATGCGGAAAAAATCTTCCAGGGTGCATTGTATGCCCCACAGCTTTCCGTTGCCTATACTTTCTTCCAGCAAGAGGCTTAGCTTTTGACGGTCTTCCGCTCCACGTGCGTATCCGGTTTCTTTGGCGGTGCGCAAAAAACGTTTTACGGTGCTGTTGAAAAAATAATTATGATGCAAGGTAAGATCATCGTAGATGCGGGCATACGCTTTGGGCGCTGCTGCATTTACCGACAAAAGCATAGACAGCTTCATGCCGCGTCCCATATCCGGCGCTATGATGAATAACGGAATATCACCAGGGGTAATGTGCCGGTTTAAAACAGTTGTTTGTATTGGTTGCATATTTCAGTTGCGTCTCCTCGTGCTGTAATTTTTCCCTGCTCCAGCAGCACCGCTTTATTGCAGATTCTTACTACTTCGTCAGGAAAATGTGATACAAAAATGATGGATTTACCTTGGTCTTTTAATTCAAAAATCTTTTTCATGCACTTATCCTGAAAGCCTTTGTCGCCTACGGCCAGTACTTCGTCTATGATGAGCATATCGCAGTCATTTGCCAGAGATATGGAAAAAGCCAGGCGCGCCAGCATCCCGGACGAATACCGTTTCACCGGCATTTTCAGCACTTCTTCGGGCAGTTCGGCAAAGGCTTTTATGGCTTCTGTATGCGCAGCCGTTTTTAATCCGTATAGGGATAAAAGCAGTGAGATATTTTCATAGCCCGTCAGCTCCAGCTCCAGCCCGGCGCCTATAGCCAGGATGGGCGCTACCGTGCCATTCAGTTTTATCACACCTTTATGGGGTTTTATCACACCGGCCATAGCCCGCAGCAAAGTGGTTTTTCCCGATCCGTTTCTGCCTAAGATGCCTAAGGAATCGCCCTTATCCAGGGTGAGCGATACATCTTTCAGGATAGGTTTTAAGGTAAACGGATTTTTACGGTAGGTGAGCAAATCTTTAATGGAATGCACTCCTACGTCATTCTGCCAATAGCATACTTCCACATTTTCTACCGATACAAGATGTGCTGACATGGAGGTTAAATGGCTGAAATAAATTGATTTTTAAGTGCGTTGAAAATAATTAAACCTAAAACAAAGCTCGCCATAGCCAATGCCAGGCAAATGATCCAAAGCTGGGCGGATAAAATAGCAGGGTCATACAAAATGCCGCGCCCCAGGCTGATAAAATGATAAACCGGATTGAACCGGATCACAAAAGAAAAACGCTCCGGCACCATGCCTTCCGGGTAAGCGATAGGCGTCATATAAAACAAGGCGGGTTGCACCGTATTCCAGATAATGCCCGCATCCCGAAGGAATACATTCACCGATGAGAGGATGAGCGTAATGCCCAGAGAAAATATACTGAACAATAAAATGCAGGGAAGAATAAGGAAAAGATGCGTTCCATAATCCAACCCAAACCAATACATCACTACCCCGAAAACCAGCAACGACAACAGAAAATTGAAAATTTCGCTGATCATCTCCGACAAAGGAAACAACACTGCCGGCAGCCGGATGGCTTTGAGCAAGCCTGCCGAACTTACAATATTTTGCACGCTTTGCCCCGTTACATTGGAAAAAAAGAACCAGAAAATAAGCCCCGAAGTGGCATAAAGCACATAGTTATTGACCGTCTCAAACTGCGAACTAAAAATGACGATGAAAATGAGCAGATAGAGCAATGGCTTTAAAAAACCCCATAAAAATCCCGCGATGGAGTTTTTGTATCGTAAGATAACATTGCGTTTACTTAGCGCGTATATTTTTGCAACAATTTGCATATTCTTTAAGTCTCTGGTAATTTGCGCGTTTCTACAGAGGCTATAAAAATGGGGTTAATTATAAATGCTCGCTTTTTAACGCAGAAAATTACGGGCGTGCAAAGGTACGCATTAGAAATCAGCAGACAAATAATAGCGCAACGGAAAAACGTAACCTTTGTAGCCCCGGATGCCGTGCTACACCCTCACCTTGCCGCAGAGCTAAAGGTGCAGACAATCGGCAGGCTGAAAGGACATTTGTGGGAGCAAACCGAATTGCCACTTTACCTCAGGAATATAGGGAATCCGCCACTGCTGAACCTCGCCAATACCGCTCCGCTTTTTTACCGCCGCAATTACGTTACATTGCATGACCTTGCTTTTTTGCACCATGCCGGATGGAATACCGCCGCTTTCAATAACGGGTATCGGTTTCTGATTCCCAAAATCGCACGGCGAGCGCAGCATGTATTTACCGTGAGCTATACGATGAAAGAAGAATTGTATCGCTTGCTTTCCGTGCCGGAGGGGAAAATTACCGTTACCTATAATGGCATTGCCTCCTCCTTTCCTCCGCCGGATGCTTCCTTCCCAAAGAAAAAAATGCTCCTCGCCGTAGGCACATTCAACCGGAGAAAAAATCATGATAAGCTCATAGCCGCTTTTTTGAAAAGCAATCTTGCGCAAGAATATACGCTCGTCATAGCCGGTGATAAGGAAAAAATATATAAGGAATTGTCTTTGCCGGAAGAAGGAAACAACATTCAGATTATTTCTGCGCCGGATGACCGCCAATTGGTTCGTTTATATTGTGAAGCGGAAGCCGTTATTTCCCTTTCTGCTTACGAAGGATTCGGGTTGCCGGTGCTGGAAGGCTTGTATTATGGCGGCAAGGCATTATGCAGCGATATCCCTGTTTATAGGGAGCTATTCGGCAATTATGCGTATTTTTGCGACATTTCAGACCTTGACAGTATTATTTTTTCATTAAATGAACTTGCCTCCTCTTCCTACAATAAAGAAAAAAATACTCAGCTATTGTTTGGAAAATACAGCTATGCCTGTGCAGCTTCGGAATTGTTGCGCATCCTCCCTTAATTCTGCCACTGTTTTTCCGTTTTTGTTGAGATGAAATTTGCATTAGTGCATGACTGGCTACGGGTAAATGCCGGCTCGGAAAAGGTAGTGGGGGAAATTCTGGAAGCCTATCCGCAGGAGGATATAACCATTTATACACTTTTTAATTACCTGCCTAAGTCCGACAAAGAAAAAGTAATCCGCAACCGGAAAGTGAAGTTGTCTTTGCTACACTATTTTCCCGGTGTATCGCGCAATTATCGCTATTTGCTTCCCTTGATGCCGGCGGCTATACGCTGGTTTTATTTGAAGGATTATGATTTTATCTTGTCTTCATCACATGCCGTGGCGAAAGGTTTTCGCAGGGATGCTTCCATCCCGCATATCTGTTATTGCCACACGCCTATGCGCTATGCCTGGGATTTGTATGAAGATTATTCTAAAGACAGTCCTACCATCAAGTCATTTTTTTACCGTCTTTTGGTAAAATACATCCGCAACTGGGATGCACGCTCTGCCCGCAATGTGGATTTTTTTATAGCCAATTCGGAAAACGTACGGCAGCGTATCCACCATAATTACCATCGGGATGCGGTGGTTTTATATCCGCCGGTACGGGTAGATATGTTTGCGCTGAGCGAGGCGCCGAGAGAAAATTTTTACTTGTGTGTAAGCCGTTTTGTTCCTTATAAAAAGATAGATGTTATCATCAAAGCCTTTCGTCATTTGCCCGAAAGCAAGTTAGTGCTCATAGGGGAAGGCTACGGTGAAGGAAAGATAAAAACGTTGTTGAAAAGCATGAAAAACGTAACCTGGTTAGGCTATAAGGATGATCAAGAACTGATACGCTATATGCAGAAAGCGAAGGCTTGCATTTTTGCTGCGAAAGAAGACTTCGGCATCGCTTGCGTGGAAGCACAGGCTTGCGGCACACCGGTCATCGCACTAAATAACGGCGGTTATAAAGAAACGGTAGTGGAGCAGGTTACAGGTTATTTATTTGAAGAGCAGGAAGAGCATAGCATAGCAGAAGCTGTACGCGCTTTTGAAGCCCATCCGCTAAACGACCATGCGGCGATTCGTAAAAATGCGGAACGTTTTTCCTCCGATAAATTCAGAGCCGGTTTGAAAGAACTGATCCGGAATAGTCTGCAACAGTTCAAACAACAATCCGCTTTATGATGCGCTCCCTATACCTGCCGGATAAATACCTTGCCGCATTGCTGATGCTTTCTTTTTTTCTGCCTCTGCGGGTGCAGGTGTTTATACTAATCCCGGTTTGTGTATTTTTTGGCATCCGAGATGTATTGCTGGTTAGGGAAGAAGAAAATAAGAAGCGCCTTTTGCAAGCGGTTTTGCTGGGTAGCCTCTACCTGCTTTACCTGGCTTATGTGCCTTTTACCAAAGGGCAGCATCTGAGTTATTTATTATTTAATCTGGAACAGAAAGCAAGCCTCTTGCTGATACCGGTTATTTTCGCTTGCTTTAGCGAACGTACAAGAAACGTGTTATTGGGGCAGCTTCCTGTTTTTGTGCTGGGTTGTGTTCTTTCTTGTCTGGCGGGCAACCTCGTTTTTCTTTATCATCATTTTCTATTACCTGCCGCTGAGGGTATGGCTCCGGGGCACGTGGTTTATAGGCGCGGTTTTGAGGCTGTTACCGGCATTCATCCCACTTATATGGGTTTGTATCTTTGTTTTTCTACAGCGGTACTTTTGTTTCATGAGAAGATAAAAAACGAGCTTGGTAATCGTAGTTTTACGGCGGCGCTTATGCTGCTTTTTCTGTTTATGCTGGCACTCCTGCCTAAGACACCGTTGATTGCACTTTTCGTTGTATTAGGGTATTATGTTTGGGTGCATAGGTACAATCGTTCCAGGTGGCTTGTGCCCGTCATCGCTATGGCGCTTTCGCTTCTTATCGCATACTTGGCCATTCCCTCCACGGAGGAGCGCGTGCTGGAAATGAAAGGCTTATTTGCGGAAAAAGATGCGAGAAATCCGATAGAAAATTCGGTCAATATGCGGCAGATCATCTGGTCGGTAGATACGCATCTGCTGAGGCAACACTGGCTTACCGGCGTAGGTCCGGGACAAATGAAATATGCGCTTGCGGAACAATACTGGGCATACAGCGCTTTGTTGAAAACGCCGCTCAGCTATTATGATACGCACAATGAATATTTTAACATCTGGATTTCTTTCGGGATTATAGGCATTGCACTATTGCTTTTTCTGTTAGCCTATCAACTCTTCCGCGCTATAAAAACACGCCGGCATCTGCATCTGGTGTTGATGGTGATGGTAATGATTTGCTTTACTACTGAAAATGTCTTAGGAACGCAACGCGGTATTACGTTCTATACGTTCTTTACGGCACTGTTTTTCTTTACTTCCTCTTCTGTTCCGAAAAGGAATACGCCTACGCTGCCCTAAAAAATAGATGAACCTTATCGTTATTTGTTCAGTAAAATCTTGGCGTAAAAACTCGGCTTGCGAAATTCGGCGCGCAGATCCATGTCTTTCAGCATTCCGGTCATCACATTCGTGAGCGAAGGACTTTTATGGGCTTTATTTACCAGCATATTCAGAAACCATGGATAGCGGGAAAGTTTTTGCAAGGTTTGGCTGATTTTTATCTCCGAGCCGATTCTGTTGTAAAGCACATCATCATAATTTTCTTTTAGAAAAGAAGCGCTGTGATTCGTGCCGGTCAATGATTTTTCTATAGCTTCTGCCGCACGCAAACCACTGTAAAGCGCATTGCCTATACCTTCTCCGCTGAAGGGATCTATCAAACTTGCCGCATCGCCCACCAGCACATAATTATCTCCCGATATGCTTCTGTTTACCTTTGCCATAGGCAAACCCCAACCTTGTATTTTTCCTATAAGCTCGGCATTTTTGAAACGATGCTTGACGGTAGGATTTATTTCTATCGCTTTCAGCATTTGTTCCCGGAGGTTGATTTTTTTCTGCCGCACCGTTTCAGCCAGTATGCCTACGCCTACATTCATCATTCCATTGGGCAGGGGGAAAATCCAGAAATAACCGGGTAGCAGTTCTTTCAGAAAATGCAGCTCGATATAATTGTCCTTATCCATTTCCGTTACGTTCTTATAATAGGCTCTAAGCCCTACGGTATAGGATTTTTCGGGAATGTTGTCATTTATAAAATGCTTGCGCACCCTACTTTTGTCGCCATCCGCCCCTACGATCAGCGGTGCGGTAATGCTATACGACTGACCCTCATGTTGCATTTCCACCGTTACGTTTCCGTCCTTGCGCACCATAGAGGTCAGGTCCGCTTCCTGATAGACCGTTGCATAACGAGTGTCTATTTTTTGGAACAAATAATTGTCGAAAATCAACCGCGGGGAGGTGAAGCCCGGCGCCAGTTCGCCCGGTATCTGATGATCGCCGTAGGCAACACGGATTTTCTTGCCGTTAGGCGCAGCAAATACGCAGCCTTTGCTCGGTGTGAATTTTTCAGGCTGACGGAAGATTTCCTGCAACCATTCGGGGTTGGCTTTGCGCAGCACAAAAGCGGTTTTCCCGCTCAGTGCATCTCCGCATACCTTATCTCTCGGAAATTTTTTCTTCTCCAGGATAACATGCTTTATTCCCATCTGAGAAAGAAAGATGGATGTGCCTACGCCTGCGGGTCCTGCGCCGATGATGATGACAGAGGTGATCATTTAATTATTAGCCTTTTGCGGTTATTCTTTATTCTTTCTTAATGATTGTTTCAATAAACTAATTACATAATCAATATCATCCAGATCAGAAAGTTTAATTTCATACGAACCATTTCCCCAATGCCCAACATTTGAAACATCTCTTGCAATTTGTTTCTGATCTTGTAAATCACCGCTTTTAAGGTTTAGATAAATTTTCAATCCTTTTCCTTGTAATACAATATCACAAAAAATATTATTCTCTACTTTAAAGCCTATTGTCTGTTTTTTAGGTTGAATAGTAACGTTGTCGTCTAATGAGATAAGCCTTTCCTTTACATTCTCGTAAAGTTCTCTTGTTTCAAAATCAACCTTTTGTAAATAATCCTGTTCAGTAAATACTTTTACTTCTTTACTAACTGCTTCAACTGTTTCATTATTTTTTGAAATTGTCTTTATGCTTTCTTTTGCAGAAGTTTTTTGTATTTGCTCAAAAGAAATTGTATTGTTTTCAAAACGCTTTATTTCCCATAATTCAATTGGTAAGTCTTTAAAATTAATCGCTTCTCTCTGATAATTAGTGAATTGAGGAGAAATAAAAATAACTTTTGATTGTGTCCAATCAACATCAGTTCTTTTAAGAGTTGTTAGCTGGCTTTCGTTAAATTCAAGTATAAAATCAGCTTTATTATTAAGCATTAAAGATAAATAAGCATACCCTTGATCAATGACACTAAAGTTTTTGTCACGCTTATATTCAACTATTACAAAGGATTTTGTTTCCGGATCAAAAGCTAAACTATCTATACGAAAATTATTAAGTGTAAACTCAGAACGTATAAGGGTAAAACGCAAAAGTGACTTTAAATTTCTCTCAATCAAGTTTTGAATATCTTTCTCAAATTTGAATGGGAGTTCCTTTATAAAATCTAACGATTGCCCTAATTTATATATTGCCATATGCGGTATTTGATTCTGATAATCTACATAATTATACTACACCTGAAACACGCCGCCCTTCCATTCTTTTTCTATAGGCGATTGATTGGCAGCGGCTATGGCTTCGGCAATTCTCGTTCTCGTATCTGCGGGGTCAATGATTTCATCCACCCATAATCTTGCAGCAGCATAGTAGGGCGTGGTTTGCGAAGTATAGCGTTCGGTAATTTTTGTCAGCAGTTCTTTTTCTTTTTCCGGGTCAATGGTTTCGCCTTTGGCTTTCAGCGAGGCTACTTGTATTTGCAATAAAGTTTTTGCCGCCTGCTCGCCACCCATCACCGCTATTTTGGCATTGGGCCATGCGTAGATAAACCGCGGATCATAGGCTTTTCCGCACATGGCATAATTGCCCGCTCCGTAGGAGTTGCCTATAATAATCGTAATCTTAGGCACTACGGAATTGGCTACGGCATTCACTAATTTCGCTCCATCTTTGATGATGCCGGAATGTTCGCTGCGGCTGCCCACCATAAAGCCCGTTACATCTTGCAGGAACACAAGCGGTATTTTTTTCTGATTGCAATTTTGAATAAAACGAGCCGCCTTGTCCGCGCTGTCATTATAGATCACGCCGCCGAGTTGCATTTCTTTTTTACCGCTTTTTACAATCGTTCTTTGATTCGCAACGATACCTACCGCCCAGCCGTCAATCCTTCCATAACCACACACGATGGTCTTCCCATAATCTTTTTTAAATTCATCAAACTCACTTTTATCAACTATCCGGTGGATTACTTCCAGCACATCGTAGGGTTTGCTGTTGTCCACGCTCACGATGCCGTAAAGTTCTTTCGGGTCTTTTTCCGGTTCTTCGGCTTTTATACGGTCGAAGCCTGCATGTTCGGTATCGCCCAGCTTATCCATAATCCGTTTTACCTGATCCAGACATTCTTGTTCGGTTTCAAATTTATAATCTGCAATGCCACTGATTTCAGTATGAGTTTTAGCGCCGCCTAATGTTTGAATATCCACATCTTCGCCTATGGCTGCTTTTACCAAATAAGGTCCTGCGAGGAAAATAGAACCGTTGCCTTCCACCATCAAGGTTTCATCGCTCATGATAGGAAGATAAGCGCCACCCGCTACGCAACTGCCCATTACCGCTGCTATTTGGGTGATGCCCATAGCGCTCATCACTGCGTTGTTTCTGAATATTCTTCCGAAATGTTCTTTATCGGGAAAAATCTCATCCTGCATAGGAAGATAAACGCCGGCGCTATCTACTATATAAATAACGGGCAACCGGTTTTCCATGGCTATTTCCTGCAAGCGTAGATTTTTCTTGCCGCTTATAGGAAACCAAGCTCCCGCTTTCACCGTATTGTCGTTGGCAATAATCATACAGCGTCTGCCGCTTACATAGCCTACGCCGCCCACTGTTCCGCCGCTTGGGCAGCCGCCTTCTTCGGCATACATCTCCCATCCGGTGAAGGAGCCTATTTCAGAAAAAATACTGTCTTCATCTATTAAATATTGGATGCGTTCGCGGGGTGTCAGCTTGCCTTTGGCGCGGGCTTTTTCGATAGATTTTTTGCCGCCGCCGAGGGAAACTTGGGCGTGACGTTGTTTCATCTGGCTCACAGCCAGTTTCATGGCATCTTCGTTCTTGTTGAATTCCAAATTCATAAGTATAGTAAATGGTCGCTTTGCGGGCAAAGATAGAGTTTATATCCGTTGCTCCGTATCATCCTTCATAAGCTACCTGTGCGTAGTTTATGTTTCCTTCCATAGGCGGATGCAGCTTTTTTATGGACAGTTTTATGGAAGAAGCCTGAGGGAATTTTTGTTTTAAGGAAGTATAAATTTCTTTTAAAAAAGTTTCCAGTAAATCGCCGGGCTGCCGGAAGGCTTGCTGCACGACATCATTAATTATAGCATAATCAATAAAAGGCAATGCCTGCACGTCTGCATCCGCTACAGATACATCCACGTCTATTTCAAAATCATTACCGGTTATTTTTTCTTGAGGATATAAGCCTATAAAAGCATGAAGCCCTATGCCATGAACGGAAACGGTGAACATGTAATGGTATAATAGTGAAAAATAAAGGTAGGGATTCTGCAAATGCGTATTGCGTTATAACAGTATCTTGCAGCCGTTTTATGAAAAAAATCCTTTTTATAGCCGGATTTTTATGCCTGGTAACCGGTTTGTTTGCCCAGGAAGAAAAGGGTTTTCATCTTTCAGAACAGATTACCGTAGATAGTATTTTCCTGAGCGGAAATAAATATACCAAAGACAAAATCCTCTATCGGGAAATGAGTGTAGCGCCGGGGCAGCAGATTCCTGCAGATTCCCTGCAAGAAATTTTATTGCTGAACCGCAGGAGGCTATATACCACGGCTTTGTTTACCGATGTGCAGGTAACGGCAGATACGGTGGATGCCAATCATATCCATCTCCACGTAGCAGTAAAGGAACGATGGCAGATACTTCCTGAATTTACCTTTCAATTTGCCGACCGGAATTTTAATGTATGGTGGACGGAGCAGAACCGCGACATTGCCCGCTCGGTAATAGGGCTCAGCCTGACGCATCAAAACTTCCGGGGCAATAGAGAACGGCTCGGTGTAGCAACAAAATTCGGCTATGGCAGAGAGTTTGCCCTACATTATTCCAAACCGTTTATTGATAAAAAACAACAGATAGGAATGGGTTTCGAGGCGGGTGTCTATGACAATAAAGAACTGTTTTATACTACCGACAGCAATAAATGGAAATTCATTCACCACAAAGACCGCCCGATGATCCGGCGCTCGTGGGCTACGGTACAGCTTTCTTACCGCCCTGCCTATGCCAGCACGCATTATTTCCGAATCGGCTATAAACACAACAGGGTGGACGATACGATTTTAAAACTTAACCCCGAATATTATCTGAACGGCAGCAACCGCTTGAATTACCTGGAGCTAAGCTACCGCTTGGATTATAACAAGGTGGACAACTGGGCTTATCCGATGATAGGGACGAAGATGGTAGCGAATATTTTTACCGACATAGGCTTTCAAGGGATGGAGTTTTATACCTATGCAACCTTGGAAGCGGGGAAATACAACCGCCTTGCATCCAGATGGTATAGCTCCTTTATAGGCAGGGCCAAACTTTCTTTTCCCTCCAATCAGCCCTATATATCCCGGCAGGCGCTCGGTACAAAATATGAATATGTGCGCGGCTATGAGCTGTATGTGATAGACGGCTATCAATACGGCTTGCTGCGGGGCAATCTCAAGTATGAATTGTTTCATTTTTCGCTAAGGAATATTCGTTTCAAATATCTGCCGGTGATTCCGGTGCGGGTATATCCGAAACTGTTTGCCGATGGCGGCTATGTATGGAATCCTACGCCGGGCAATAGTTTTCTGAACAACCGTGCGCTTTACTCCTTCGGAGCGGGGTTTGATATTTTTACTGCTTATGATTTTAAGATAAGGGTAGAGTATGCTATCAACCATTTGGGGCAAAAAGGATTATTTTTACACTTCAACGCTGAATAGTCGTCATGCTCGTAGCCATTTACAACCGAAATTTTCAGGAAGAAAACATACCCTTACTGCAAAACATTTTGCAAAAGCTGCACAACCATCAGATCAGTATGGTGTTTTTCAAAGATTTTTATGAACGCTTTGCAAGTTATATCCCCTTCATCCAATCGCCCGCTTTTTTCACCGGAAGAAAAGACCTGCCTCCACATACGGAAATGCTTTTCAGCCTGGGCGGCGACGGTACCTTATTAGATACGGTTATTTATGTAGGCGATTCCAATATCCCTATCATCGGCATCAACCTGGGGCGCTTAGGCTTTCTTGCCGCTATATCGGAGGAAGAAGTGGAGGATGCTATACAATCACTGATACGGGGTTCTTATACTATTGAAGAACGTTCACTGATTCATTTGGACAGCAGCATCCCGTTGTTTGGCGGCGCTCCCTATGCGCTGAATGAATTTACTTTATACCGGAAGGATTCTTCTTCCATGATTAAAATACATACCTACCTGAACGGAGAATTTATGAATACTTATTGGGCGGACGGGCTGATTGTAGCGACGCCTACGGGTTCTACCGGGTATTCGTTGAGCTGCAACGGACCGGTGGTTTTCCCGCAGTCGTCCAGTTTTGTGATTACCGCCGTAGCCCCGCACAACCTGAATACCCGCAGCATTGTAGTGCCCGATAGCAATGTTATTTCTTTTGAAGTGGAAGGACGTGCGGAGCAATTTCTTTGCACCTTAGATTCCCGCACGGAGGTGATTACCAGCCAAGTGCAGCTTGCGGTAAAAAAAGAAAATTTCAGCATATCCTTAGTGCGCCCCGATGAGCACAACTTCCTGAATACTATCCGCCATAAATTGTATTGGGGGATTGATAAGCGGAATTGAATTTCCACAATCGGTTAAAAGGAAGAACAAAGAGTGAAAACGTTAAGCGAAGTACAGCGCAAGCTGATGTTGACCGGTACTCTTTAATAAAATGTGTATTTCATTCTTTCCCGCCTTCCGTTTTGGGTCGTGTTTTCTTTTTGCGTTTGCTATCCGTCAGCGCTTTGTCTATGATCCATTCCAGTTGTCCGTTTACACTGCGGTATTCATCTGCCGCCCACTTTTCTATCGCCTTGTAGGTGTCTTCCGATATACGCAGTACAAATGTTTTCTTATCCGCCACAATCTATTTTTATTGGTATAAAGAACCGGTGTTAAGCACGGGTTGTGCGCCTTTTTCCCCGCAGAGCACCACCATCAGGTTGCTCACCATCGCAGCTTTCTTTTCCTCATCCAGTTGCACAATTTGTTTTTTGCTTAGTTCTTCCAGTGCCATTTCCACCATGCCTACCGCTCCTTCCACTATCTTATAACGGGCGGCTACGATGGCGGTGGCTTGCTGGCGTTGCAGCATGGCTCCCGCTATTTCCTGGGCATAAGCAAGATGGCTAAGGCGTGCTTCCAAAATGACGATGCCTGCCGTGGAAAGACGATCATGCAATTTTTTTTCCAGCAGCTCGTTCACTTTTTGTCCGCCTTCCCGCAGGGTGATGTTTGCCGTTTCGTCCTCTATATTGTCATAAGCAAAGATGGAGGCCAGGTTTCTTACCGCCGCTTCGCTTTGGGTGCGCACGTAGCCGAGGTAGTCCGCTACATCATAGGCGGCTTTGTAGGTGTCTTTTACCTGCCATACGATTACTGCGCCGATCTCTATAGGGTTGCCCATTTTATCGTTTACTTTTAAGGTAGGTGTAGCCAGGTTTTGCGCCCTTAGCGAAAGGTTTTGTGAGGTATAAAACGGATTGACGAAAAACATGCCGTTCTCCTTTACGCTGCTTACATACTTGCCGAATAAATTAAGTACCCGTGCATGGTTGGGCTGAATAATCATTATGCCTTTCCAGATGATGATGGTAAGCAGCAGGCAGGGAATGGCAACCCATAATGCTGCACTGTTATAGGCAACCTGCGTAAAACAGAAGCCTGCCACCGCAAGCGAAATGATGGAAATAAAAAGGGCTAAGTAGCCATTAACCGGTTTTGAAATTCGTTCCATAAAATAATTGTTTTGATATTGAAATGATATCAAACTTACAGAAGTAAATTCCATCCGCCAAATTTTACGGAAATTAAATTTTATCTTGCGCCCGATTTTTAAAATTATATGAAACTAACTCATACAGATCTATCCGGTAAATCCTTTCTGATAACAGGCGGTGCAGGTTTTATAGGCTCGCATATTGTAGCCTATCTTTTAAACAACGGGGCAAAAAAAGTGCGTGTCTTAGATAATTTCGCCACCGGTTTTGAAAAGAACATCGCACCGTTCCGCACACATCCCGCTTTTGAAATGATGGAAGGCGATATTCGCGATGCGGAAACCTGCCGCAAGGCTTGTGATGGGATGGATCATGTATCGCATCAGGCGGCGCTGGGCTCCGTGCCCCGTTCTATAAAAGACCCCATCACCAGCAATGAAGTGAATGTAAGCGGTTTTATAAACATGATAACTGCCGCTAAGGATACGTCTTCGGTAAAGACATTTGTCTATGCATCTTCCTCTTCGGTGTATGGCGATGAACCGAATCTTCCTAAGGTGGAAGAACGTGTAGGCAATCCGCTTTCGCCCTATGCCGTTACGAAAAAAACAAATGAATTATATGCTGCGGTATTTGCCGATTTGTATGGAATGCAGGTAATCGGTTATCGTTATTTTAATGTATTCGGTCCGCGTCAAGACCCCGACGGCCCTTATGCTGCCGTTATTCCGTTGTTTGTGAAGGGTATTCTTAACCGCACGCCGGTTTATATCAATGGTGATGGGGAGCAGACGAGAGATTTTACCTATGTGGACAATGCCGTTCAAGCCAATGTGCTGGGTATGCTTACTGAAAATAAAGAAGCTTTCGGTAAGGTGTATAACATTGCCGTAGGCGAAAATTTCTCGGTTAATTTTCTGTATGAATCTATCCGTGAAATGCTGGGTAGCGATCACAAAGCAACTTACCGGGAGCCGCGTGCGGGCGATATTCGCAATTCGCTTGCCGACATCAGCCGGGCTACTCATTTATTCGGTTATCAACCTACACAGCGTTTTCTTGACGGGCTGAAGAAAACGGTTGATTTTTTCAGAGAAGGTTAAAAAGCCTTAGTTCGGGGTATTTTTCGCAAGTTTCCAACCGTTGAATACACTGCTTTTAGCGTATTCAGGTGCTATGCGGATGTAGGCGTTAGGCATACGGTCTTTTACCCACTCATTTAGCTTCATTGCTTTTTTCTGACCTAAGGCTACGTTTTGTATTTTGCTATAATCATCTTCCAGATTGGCTTTGTGGGGCTCCGTTCTGGTTTTTAAATAAACGATTCTGGTGGATTGGTTGCCGCGTTCGTCTTGAAAAATTTGCGGGGCGGAATACATGCCGGGTTTTAATGTATCCAGTATCAGCACCATTTGTGGGTCGAGGTTGGCAATTTCGATTTCTGAAGCGCCGGTTTCCGGATTGAGGATCATACCTCCGGTCATCTTGGCATTTTCATCGGTAGAAAATTTACCTACGGCTTCGGCAAAACTCATTTTATGAGGGAGCAGCACATTCGTCCGGATACTGTCTAAACGAGTCATAGCCGCTTCATAATCGGCGCTGGTTTTTTGCGGCATGATGAGGATATGCCGGAGGTCTGCCTGCTCGCCTTTGCGTTGGATCATTTGGATGATGTGGTAGCCGAACTGGGTTTTGATTACGGGCGATACTTCGCCGTTTTGCAATTTGAAAGCAGCGGCTACGAACTCCGGCGCCCAGCCTCCGTTGCGGGTTACATCATTGTAGCGTCCGCCATTATCACGGCTGCCCGGGTCCTGGCTATAAATGCCCGCCATCATTTCAAAGCTTTTTCCTTCCTGCACAATCTGCTTCCGTATGTTTTCCAAGTCGTTCTTTGCCAGGTCATCCAGTTCTTTGCTCACCGGCGGGTCTATCACTATCTGTCCGATTTCTACAATAGCCGGGAAAAAAGGCAGGCTGTCTTTGGGGATTTGTTCATAGAAAGCTTTTACTTCGGAAGGGGTAATTTTTACATTCTCCATCACTTTGTTCTGCATACGCTCCGCCATCAGGGTTTCGCGGATTACATCTTTGTTTTCTTCTTTCAGTTGATACACGGTTTTGCCGGTAGCCTGCTCCAGTTTTTCTTTGGAGCCGTACTGGCGAATGTAGTAGCGCAGTTTGTTTTCTATCGTGCCTTCTACTTCTTCATCCGATACCAGCAAGCTGTCGCGCTCCGCTTGTTCTGCAAGTATTTTTTGCAGCACCAGTTGCTGTAATATCAATGCTTTCAAGCTGTCATTCGCATCTATATTGCCTTCATTGAGCTTGGCTTGGGTAAACGCAGCTTCTAATTCGGAGTTTAGGATAATGCGGTTTTTGCCTACAACGGCTATTATTTTATCTCCTTTAGGCTCCACCTGGGCATAGCCGGAAGATGATAAAACAAACAGACAAAACAGGGAAAATATAGCTTTGGAAAACTGGTGTACGGCGATGTTCATAGATGGTGCAAAGAGGCAAAAATAGCGCATTTGCAGCTATAGCCAGGTGGATTCTTTTTATTTTTAACGTTTATAGGCTCTCGTTGCCGATTCGGCCCGCGCTATTTCTTTTTCTTGGAAAAAAGGTTACCTATTTCTTTATTGTTATAAAAATCGGAAGCGGTAGGGTAGTAGCGATTCTGCTGCATCCAGGCGGTGATACCGGGGATGGCGTTGGGGTTGAATTGAGTCCAGCTTTTAAACAAAGCCTGATTTTCTGCTGCTCCGAAAAGCCATTGGTTATAGGCATCAAACTGTCCGTCTCTCAGCAATCTGTCGTGATAAGTAAACAAGCTGAAAGGAAACTTTGCAGCGTAATGACTCATCCAATCCATCACAAAACGGGTGCGCAGCATAATAAGATTGTCCGTAGTGATGCCATCGCTCATCACCGGCGCTAATTGTAGCAACAAATCCATCACGGCATTTTCAAAATCCTGTTTTTGAGGGGCGGCGGTAGTGCTTTTTGTTCCACCGTATTTCGGTATGTAGCCCGTGCCGATGGTGTTAAATAGTTTGGTGTAAGCCATCATCATCAGCCGGCGGGCATCGGTGCTTCTTGGAGTTTCTTTTTCCATATTGATGAAGATTTCACCATAGAGAATTGTCCACAGCGGTTGGTCGGTAGCAGCATAGGCTCTTGCCGCTTCATAGTAGTTGAGGTGATAAGAAGGTGCTCCTTCGATGCCGTCCAGCCAGGAACGGAGAGCGTATTCTGGGTCGTTGTTATCGCTGTAGTATTTTCCCAATTCACAAAAAAGCATTCCCGAATGGGGATATAGTTTTATGCCTTTATCAAAGGTTCTTTTTGCTTTCTTTTTTTCGCCCATGCCGTTTAGAGCGCTACCGGCTATGTAATAAGATTGTTCGTCAGCCGGTGCATTGTCTATAACCGGTTCTATGGTGCGGTAGGCGGCGGCATGGTCGCCTATGAGGTTGTAGCAATAAGCAAGATCACGATGCAAGACCATCACATGGGGATCCAGTTGGATAGCTTGCTGTAGCAGCACGATGGATTGTTTCACTCCGCCTTTGGAGAGATAGTCTTTTGCCTGGGCATACATTTGTTCTACCTCCGGCGATGACCAGATCGTAGTTTGCGAAATTCCTTTTAACGGAAGAATCAATAACCAGCAAAAAAATTTGAAATAATTGTATAGCATGGAAAATAATCGGCAGGGAATGCCCCTTTAATTCCTTGCAAAAATATCTTTATTAACCGTAATTGTAAAAGCTATATTGGCTTAACATATAATTATAGAGATTTTAAACCGAGTTTGATGTTTTTACGTTTATTTTGTTGCGTTGATGAGGCAGCTGATTGCTTACATATTCTTGTTTACTTTTTCTTTTCAGATGTTGCCTGTAAAAGAGATAGGAGCGATTTTGTTTAAAGGGCAAATGACGGAGGAGGAAGCACATACCTGCGGTGCCAAAGGTGATAACACCAACTCCAAGCTGGGCAAATTCAATGATTTCCTCGACAACGGACTTTCCGACGGGCATCTTTCCCGTATAGTATTTTACAACAACAGTTTATCCGTAGCACTTTCCATGGCAGAAAAACTGCCGATGGGCTTCATACCGGATATTCCTACACCGCCTCCAAACTGTTAGGCATATTTTGCCGGGTTCCGGGTTTCTTTCTTCGGCATAGGTTATGTGCATCGTAAAGGTATTCGCCTTATGCTGTAGCACATACACTATCTCCGATGTTTATCCTTGCTAAAGCAGGTTTACTTCTTTGGCGGAATTATTCTTCATTTTATCAAATTAAATTATTTCATGAGTCAAACTAAGTTATTTGGCAATGTAAAATCTGATGTTACGTCCGGTCTTGTCGTATTTCTCATTGCCGTACCATTATGTTTAGGCATAGCCCTTGCCTGCGGCGCACCGCTGATAGCAGGCATCAATGCCGGTATTATAGGCGGCTTGGTGGTGGGATTTTTCAGCAAATCGCACCTTAGTGTTTCCGGTCCTGCGGCAGGGCTTACCGCTATTGTAGCCGGGGCTATCACCACCTTAGGGAGTTTTGAATTGTTTTTATGTGCCGTAGTGATTGCCGGGGTAATCCAGCTTATTTTAGGCATAGCCAAAGCAGGGGGCATCAGCAATTATGTGCCTTCTTCCGTAATAGAAGGAATGCTGGCAGCCATCGGTATTATCATCATCTTAAAAGAACTGCCCCATGCCGTGGGCTACGATAAAGACAATATAGGCGATTTTTTCAACGGTGTTTTTCAGGCAGATCCTCATAATGATAATGTCATCAATTCTATCTTCCATACCATAGGGCATATACACCCCGGCGCGGTACTTATAGCTCTTGTTTCCATCACGCTTTTGCTGGTTTGGCAATTGCCTTTTGCAAAAAAAATACAATGGCTGCCCGGCGGTCTGGTGGCGGTGTTGGCAGGTGTGCTTATCAATGAATTTTTGAAAGGCATAGGCAGCAGCCTGGCGCTCACGAGCGAGCATCTTGTAAACCTTCCCGTAGCATCCGGTTTCAACGAATATCTGAATAATTACCGCCTGCCCGATTTTAGCGGTTTTACCAATCCGGTAGTATGGCAAACAGGTGTCGTTATCGCCATTGTAGCCTCTATAGAAACGCTGCTTTGTATAGAAGCTACGGATAAGCTGGATCCTTATAAGCGGTTTACCTCGGGCAATGCGGAGCTACGCGCACAAGGTATCGGCAATTTGCTGGCGGGGCTTATAGGAGCGCTTCCCGTTACTTCCGTGATTGTACGCTCTTCTGCCAATATAAATGCAGGGGCGCGTAGCAAGCTCTCTACTATGGTACACGGCTCTATGCTGCTGGTATGCGTAGCCTTTATCCCCGCTTTGCTCAATCATATTCCTTTGGCATCGCTGGCGGCTATTCTTATCATCACAGGCTATAAACTTTGCAATCCCAAAATTTTCAAACATTTGTGGAAGCAAGGCGGAATTACGCAGTTTGTACCGTTTATAGTAACGGTTGTAGCGGTGGTACTCACCGATCTGCTGAAAGGTGTCGCCTTAGGTCTTGTGGTCAGCATTTTCTATATTCTTCGTCAGAATATGCGCGTATCTTATTACTTCCACAGAAGCCGTTTTGATAATGGCGAATTAATCAAACTTTCGCTGGCACAAGAGGTTTCCTTCTTAAATAAAGCGAGTATTAAAACCACGCTGGAAAAACTTCCGGAAGGCAGCCATGTGATTATTGACGCTTCGCAAACGGAGTATATAGATTTTGATGTGCTGGACATTATTAAAGATTTTAGCATCTCCAGAGCACCTTCCAAAAATGTTCAAATCTCATTGGTAGGCTTTAGGGATATTTATAAAATACCCGAAGCAAAAAGCGAGTCGGAACTTGTATCCGCACTCATGGATAATAATGATGTAACGAATGCTCCGCAACGCTCCGCAGGCGATTATAAAAAGCTACTAAAGCAGTTAGACGACTCTTCAAATACGAATCCCTTGCGCTAAAATTAACGTTATCACTTTTTAAAAGCAGAAAAATGCCAACGAACAATCATTCCATAAACAACAACGCAAGCAATGTGCTGCGGCAATTGAAAGAAGGTAATTTTCGTTTTGTCAATAATTTACGGACTTCGCACGATTTTATAAAACAAGTAGATGCCACGAAAGACGGTCAGCAACCACCGGCAGTAATCCTAAGCTGCATGGATAGCCGCACCTCCGTAGAGTTGATTTTCGACCAGGGGCTGGGTGCGCTTTTTAGTGTGCGCATAGCGGGCAATGTCATTTCAGACAGCATCTTGGGGAGTATAGAATACGCCGTAGCATTTGCCGGCACCAGCCTCATCGTAGTGCTGGGGCATACAGGTTGCGGTGCTATAAAAGGCGCTTGCGATGATGTAAGAAGTGGCTGCCTTACTACCGTTATTGACAAAATAAAACCGGCCATCGAATCGGAGAAAACGTTTACCGAAAACAGGAATAGCAGCAATGCAGCTTTCGTAAATGAAGTGGCACGCCTCAATGTGCAAAACAGCGTAACGCGAATCTTGTCAGAAAGTGAAACCATCCGCACGCTCATCCAAGAAGGGAAAATAGGTATCGTACCCGCCATGTACAATGTGGCTACGGGTTGGGTTAATTTTTATGATTTAATCGTAGCCGATACAATGGAGGTAGAACGACCCGATAAAATAATCGCCACAGCGCAGTAAGAATCATGTTTAGCTTTTGTGTTTCAAATAAAGGGGGGACACAAACGGAACCGCTCTTCTGGGCGGTTCTTCATTTTGTATGATCATCAGAAATCCGGTCAGAAAAAACGCTCCGCCACGATGCCGTATGTGATTAGCAGGTTTTCCCTATCTGTGCGGGTGATTTTATTGTAGGTAAAGGATGCATTCGCTGCCAGCCATTTCCACAATTTCACATTCACGCTGCTTACCACAGAAACGATATAATCATTCCCATACTGCAAAGAGGGCTGGTAGAAACCGGTGAACCGGTAATGTATGCGGTCGCGGTAAGAATAGCGGTACTGTAGCCTTAGCGAATTGCGTACTGTTTCATAAACGAAATTGTTGCTCTCTTCGTTGATAATATTGCTATATTCATACAAAAAGCCGTCGCTGATGCTGAGCATCATGTCTTTTTTATCTATGAACCGGTAAGCTACGCCGGCGCCGGCTTGTGTTTGCTGATTGATGCGCAGGGAATAGCTGGAAGTGAAATGGAGCAATCCCCAATAATAAAAATGCGGAAATGTTTTATAAAGGTTGCCATCTAAGGAGGCATTGAAATCGTTGTTGGTTTGCTTTTGCGGATTCGCTCCGTACAGCCATTTCGCCCCGGCGTTCAGTACAAGGTCTTTATCTTTAAATCCATACTGGAGGCTGTTGTTGAGCAAATACGTAACTCCGTCTGAAATATGATTGAAATTGCCGGAGAAGGAGGCGTTTATCTTGTGATGCGTAGTATCGTTAAACTGTGCTGTAAGCCGTTGGTGAATCAGTGAAAAAACAAAAATGCAAAAAACTATCCGCGTAATCATAGGCGCAAAAATAAGGCAGGGATTAGGTTTGGACGAACGAATCCGACATTTACTTGTTTACCAGCATCTGTGCTTCCTGTTCCAGCAAGGTCTTATTTATAGGCACTACGCCTACCTGCTCGCATACCAGCCCGCCTGCAAGATTGGAAACCGCCGCCATTAGCGCTACATCCCGGCTGATGGCATAGACTAACGAAGCAGTAGCGATGACCGTATCGCCCGCACCGGATACATCGGCTATATTGCGCAGGTGCGAAGGGATAATGCCGGACGAGGTGGCGTTGTTATAGAAAACGCCTTTTTCCGAAAGGGTAATGAACGTAATCTGATGCTGCAATTGCTCCCTGAGTTTTTCATGCACTTGCCTTAACGCCTTATCGGTTATTTCTTCCAGCGGGATGTGCAATCCTTCTCTTACTTCTTTCAGATTGGGCTTGAAGATGGTTACGTTTTTATATGATAAAAAATTCTTTTTCTTAGGATCAACGGCGGTGATGGTATTCGTTTCCAGACAATGTGCGGTAATGTGTTCGATTACATTTTCTTTTAGCAATCCTTTATTATAATCTTCAAAAATCAATACATCCGGTTTTTCAATCTGGATAAACTTCAGCACGGCATCTATAAAAGGGTGTTCTTCTTCCTCATACAATTCATCCGTTATTTCTTCATCCAAGCGCATCATCTGCTGATTGCGGCTGATGACACGGGTTTTGCTGGTGGTCGGCCGGTGCACGCTCGTTTGAATCAGACGGGTATCTATGCCGGCATCATTGGCAAGGCTTATTAGCAGCGCACCCTCTTTATCTTCTCCTACAATGCTTGCCAGTGTTACGTGCGCGCCCAGGGCTTTACAGTTGAGCGCTACATTGGCAGCGCCGCCCAAGCGGCTTTCCCTTTTATGAAGCGCCACTACGGGCACAGGCCCTTCGGGTGAAATACGTTCTACATCGCCCCACCAGTAGTTGTCCAGCATCACATCGCCCACCACTACTACTTTCAGGGCATTCATTTTATGAAACAGTTCCTTTAATTCTTTTAAATTCATTCCGTTTTTTTGTTTCCTCTGTTCATGAGCAGATAGATAGGGATGCCTATAAGTACAATGATAAGCCCGGGCCAGGTAAACTGAGGTTTGTAAATGATGAGCAAGATGCAAAAGCTGATACCCATTAAAATATACAAGGCCGGAAGTAGCGGATAACCGAAGGCTTTATAGGGTCTTTCTGCATGGGGTTTTTTAGCACGGAGGATAAAGATGCCGGCTATGGTCAGCACATAAAAGATAACCACCACAAAGGAAATCATATCCAGCAAATCGCCGTATTTACCGCTGAGGCAAAGGATGGAAGCGACTACGCATTGCGCCCACAAAGCCCATTGAGGCACACCATGTTTATTTAATGTTCCTGCTTTTTTGAAGAACAGCCCGTCTTCCGCCATCGTGTAATAGACGCGTGCTCCTGCTAATATCAATCCGTTATTGCAGCCGAATGTAGAAACCATAATCATCAGGGCGATGATGGCGGTGCCTATATTTCCGAAAATCATTTGCGAAGCGGCTACCGCCACCCTGTCTTTCGGTGCATGGGCTATATCCTGCAAAGGAAGAACGGCTATATAAACCAGGTTTGCGGCTACATAAATGATAGTAACGATAAGCGTTCCCAGGAAAAGGCTTAGCCCTATATTCCGTTGCGGATTTTTCATTTCTCCGGCAATGAAGGTTACATTTTCCCAAGCTACAGAGCTGAAGAGAGAGCCTACCATGGCTGCGGCGATACCGCCTAATAATGCTGCGCCGCTTATGCTTACCCAGTTTCCTTCCGATACTTCTTTGGCAGCCTCAAAGCCCGTAGCCCAGTTGGCGCTCCATATTTCGGGCTTAAACGCAAAAAAACCGGCAAGTATTAATCCGAAAAGAGAAAGCAGCTTAGCTGTAGTAAAACTGTTCTGAATGATTTTTCCCCCTTTTAAGCCACGGGTATTGCTATAGGTAAGTAATAATATAATGCCTATAGATACGAGTTGCGCCACGGATATGGAAAAACCGCCTCCGCTGCTGGTGAAGATTTTATTATCCTCACTTACCACAGGAATGAGATAGGCGGCAAATTTGGAGAAGGCCACGCCCACCGCTGCTATCGTGCCGGTTTGTATCACGGCAAAAAAGCTCCATCCATAGAGAAAGGCGATGAACTTGTTGTAGGCTTCTTTTAGGTAAACATATTGCCCGCCGGCTTTGGGAAACATACCGCCCAGCTCGCCGTAGCTGATAGCAGCTATCATGGTCATCAGCCCGGTAATGACCCACACAGCGATGACCCATCCGGCGCTGCCCACTTGCCGTGTAATGTCGGCGCTAACAATGAAAATCCCCGAGCCGATCATAGACCCGATAACCAAGAGTGTGCCGTCTAAAAGACTAAGCGAACGGTGAAATTGTTGTTGTTGATTGTCCAATGGAGTTGATGTTTAGGCAAGAAAAATACTATTTTTTCTTTGTGCTGTCATCTCTATTGGTCATTTTTTCTGCACGGGCGTTCATTCCTTTAATGACATCAGCAGTAATGTCGTAGGCCGGATTGGCTAATAAAATCTGGCTGCCACCATAGCTGGAGTAGGAAAGAATGTAATCATATTTCTTATCCTTATTGTATTCTTTCAGGAAAGCATCCAGTTCATCGTGCAGTTTTTTATTGAACTCATCTTTTTCTTTCAACAACTGCCCGGTAAGCGATTGTTGCCGCAGCTCCAGGCTTTGCTGCATTTGTCCGAGTTTTTTTTCCGTAGCGATCATTTCCGCCTCGGTCATGTTGCCCGATTGTGCTTTCTGCTGTGCCGATTGCGCGTTGGATTGCAGTTGCTCCATAGAGCGTTGCAATTCGTTTTCCATGGCTTTCTGGCGAACGGCAAATTTTTCGCGTTGTTCTTTCAGATATACATAATTGGACTCAAAAGAGTCAATATCCACGTATGCGATGAGTGTGGACGGGCGGCTATTGACTTCGGCTGAAGCGGTCTTATCCGCCGGTTTGTCGTTTTTGCAGGAAGACGCCGTGGCAATCATCACTGCCAATGCAAGAGAACTTATGAGGATGGTGCTTTTTTTCATTTTTCTTATATCTGTAAGTTAAGCGGACAAAAATACAGTTTCGGATTTTATTCTTGTATCGTTTTCAGGAATTAAAAGGTTACGGGTGGAATTTGTGGATTTATAGGGAAGCGGAGATGGCATGTTAGGGGGAGAAGTAGCGGTTCGGGTATTGCGCAGTGAGGGATTTTTAGCACCAATGTTCAATATATGCACTACAGTTTGTTTATGTACGAAAGTTTATAGAAGCTCATCAGCCCCGCTTTTGGTAATACCTTGTGTTTGTTCACAATTCTTGTCGTTTTTAAGGTCAAGCAAATGTCCGTGTGAGTAGCAATAAAGAAAGTTGTATTTATTATTGTATAAGTCCAAAAGAAAATTTTGATAAACAGAATTAGCACCGCTGAATATTTGTTTGTCAAAGTAAATTCTTTCCATTATTGGCCATAGCTATGCAAACAGTTCAATTTGTCCGCTTTGTATTGGTTTCATTTCGTTTATGAAATCGCACCACAAGTCCAAAGTCAAACTGAAATTGTATGTTTCGTTTATGTAATTCAGTTCTTTTTGTAGTATTGATTTGTCAATCGCTTGAGCCAATTCTAAAAGGTCAATACGCATTAAAACGTCTTTTGTGAAAGTCCGTTTTGCGTCTGCAAAAGTTATGGATTGCAGGAATTGCATTGTTGTTTCAGAGTTTAAAAGTATCAATGAATAAACAGCAAACTCCAATTTGTCAAAACCCAACATATAACAAGTGTCGTCAAGCATTACAGGTTTTTCGTTTTGAGGTAAAACAAGCGTAAAATGAAACGTTTTATAAAGTCCTGAAATAGCAACTTTGTAAGGTTTAAACGAATAATCACCTACACCAAAAATGGAAAAAGGAGGTTTGTTGTTGTAAATGCTCGATTTTCGTGCATTAAAAACGTCTTGATGTTCGCTTAAATATTGATAAGTTTTCGGAAAATCGTATTTAATGTAATTGGTTTGTTGACCAACTTTTTTCTGCGTTACAATCGTGTGTTTTCTCGTTTCTTTTATGACTGTATTTTTCAAGTCAGAACTTTTTAAAATGCCATAAACTAAATCACTTTCCAATTTGATTTCTTCTTTCAGCCCATTTACAAAATGTCCATTCACTTTATCCAATTCCATAATGGACGAACAATCGTGTTTGATGCCTTGTCGCCACTCAAACGGACATTTTCCGTCAATTTGTTCAGCATTGGAATAGGTGTCAATGTTTGAAACAAACTTGTCTGACAACCAACCAAAATTCAGTTTTGCTTTTGAATTATTGTAAAAGTCAAATTCTGAACAATCATAGGTTGGATTTGAATTTAGTTTACAGTAAAACAAAGATGCTTCTACCGAAACATTAAATTCCTTTTTGCTGTCAATGCAATGTTTCTCAATGTCAGAAATACTGTATTTTTTTGTGAATTGGCCAAATACAATATTTTTAATTACTGTGTTTTTGACTAATAAAGCAATGTTACCTTGTTGATGTTGAAAGGTTTCAATCATCATCAAAGTAATGTATTCGGCAATGTCGAAATTGCCTTTTCCCGTCATTGCATCTAATCCGTTGTGATTTTTGAAGTTTGATTTTTTCGGAAGATTAGATGAATTTAAACTTCCTAATTTTGAATTTGTTACCCAAGGCGGATTTCCAATAATTAAAATTTCTTTTGTACTGTTTTCTTTGGAAATAGTTTTAAAATCAAAATCAAAAACGCTACTGTAAATGATTGAAATTTTGGGTTTGTTTTCAGTTGGGTTGTTTAGGTAAAAATCAATGATGTTGAATTTACTTTCCCAAACATAAGGCTTGTAAATTTCAATGCCGAAAACCTCTTTTATGTTACTGAAATGTTTCAAAGAAGCAACAATAAAATGACCTTTTCCACAAGTTGGTTCAATAACAATTTCAGGCGAAACATTTTTTATTGTCAAATAAAAAGCAACTTTGTTTGCCAACTCTGTATTAGTTTGGAAATCGCCATATTCAGCTCTGTCGGGTTCTGAAACGATATTTTGAGAAAAAGAAAGAGCTTCTTTAAGTATTTGCAAATCTTCATCATTATCAAAAAAATGTATGAAGCCGAAGGCTTCATACATTTTTTGATTAGCCTTTTCAATAGACACAACGTTTTTCAGATTATCGTTCAAATAATCTGAAGCCTGATGAGTGATATATGCTTCAAATACTCTTATCATTGTGGTTTGTTATAGCTTACAATTTTCTCAATTCCTTGAATATCGTCTATTAAGGCAACAATTCTTTGATATTGTAATCGCCATTGTAAAGCATTGGAAATTGTCAAGTAGCCTTGTTCGGGCGGTGTTTGTAAAATCTGTTCAGCAACTTTTGCTAACGTAATTTCGTCTGCAGGAATATTCTTATCTTGCAAATAAGCAACGATGTCGGCTTCATTTGCACCGTCTTTTACCATTTCTCGCAAACGGAAAGTTGTCGTGTAATCCGCTGTTCGCTCTTTATGGACAAATGAACAACTTACAAAATTTAAGATTGCTGTTTGTGTTGTCGGGTCGTCCGTTTTGTCGTAAACAAAAACAAGTAGATTATAGCCAAGTCCGAATATCTTTTGTTTAGCATCTTTAAAAGGACAGGAAGATTGCGGTTGTTTTATGGAAGTTACTTTAATGTCGGTTTGTATATTGTCAGAAGGCAAGTCTATTCCCCTCGCAGAAGAACCAACCAAAACTTCATATTTTTCGTTTAAGTGTTTTTGGAATTTATGTTCAATAAGTGTTCCTACTGCTTTTCCATCTGTTACACCATAAAGTTCAATATGTTGAAATTCTGATTGTTCCACACAGAAAATTTGAGCTTCTTTTATCAGTTTTTCTATCGTCAATTTCTCCTGTTGTCCCATTCGGTAAAGTTAAAATTTTTATTCTTGAGTGAGATTGTTTGGTCGGCTTTTGTCCGTTCGTTGATGTTAGTACGGTCGCTCCTCAGCAGAGCCGGTTATCCTTCATTTGGCAACTCAAATTTCAGCTATTTTTTACCCGAAAAAAACATCATTTTTGACCATTATGCCTTTTCTCGTGGAGCATAGCGGAAAATCGTATGTTTTTCACCTTCACAAATACCCTCAATAGGCATCGCTTACAGCCTTGTCTTCAATTTCTCCACCATCTCTTGTTTCCACAGGTTAAAATCTCCTTTTAAAATATGCGCGCGGGCTTCTGTTACGAGGTGCAGGTAAAACGACAAGTTGTGAATACTCGCTATCTGCAAAGCAAGAAATTCGCCGGCTATGAATAAATGGCGCAGGTAAGCTTTCGTATAGTAGTTGCTCATACCGTTGTTCAGTTCTTCATCTATCAACGAAAAATCGGTTGCCCATTTTTTATTTTTGATATTGATAATGCCCCGTGAGGTGAACAACATGCCGTTGCGTCCATTGCGGGTAGGCATTACGCAGTCAAACATATCTATGCCGAGACTGATATTTTCCAGAATATTCCAGGGAGTACCTACGCCCATCAGGTAGCGCGGTTTATCTTCCGGCAAATGCGCACAGCACAATGCACACATTTCATACATCATCTCTTCCGGCTCGCCTACGGAAAGCCCGCCAATGGCATTACCTTCTGCCCCTATGCCTGCCACAAATTCGGCGGATGCCTTGCGCAGATCCTTATAAGTGCTTCCCTGCACAATGGGAAACAGCGATTGCGCATAGCCGTAGCGGGGTTCGGTATCCTCAAAATGCCGGACGCAGCGTGCCAGCCAGCGGTGTGTGAGCTCCATAGATTTTTTTGCATAGTCATATTCCGAAGGGTAGGGCGGACACTCATCGAACGCCATGATGATATCCGCGCCTATGCTGCGCTGAATATCCACCACTTGCTCCGGTGAGAACAAGTGCCGCGACCCGTCTATATGCGATTGAAAAACGGCGCCTTCTTCTTTGAGTTTGCGGTTGTTGCTGAGCGAAAAAACCTGATAGCCGCCGCTGTCGGTAAGTATAGGCTTGTCCCATCCCATAAAACGGTGCAGCCCGCCTGCCTGCTCCAGTACATCCGTGCCGGGGCGCAGGTAGAGGTGGTAGGTATTGCCGAGGATGATTTGTGCTTTTACGGCGTCGGATAGCTGTTGCTGGTTCACGGCTTTTACGCTGCCCACAGTGCCTACGGGCATGAAGATGGGCGTTTCTATGGCTCCGTGGGCGGTGGTGAGGATGCCGGCGCGGGCTTGGGAATGTTCGTCTTTGGCTTGTAGCTGAAATTGCATTTTTCGGAAAACTGCAAAGTAACGGGGATTTTTTTTCTGCGGAAATACAGCACGGCGGACGGGACACATAGCGGGAGGCTATAGGGGAAGGAAATGCAGATGGAATAAAATGGGATATATCCCGGTTTTCAGAATGCCTATAAAACAGCTTCCATAAGCCCGATCCTTTTTTTACCTTTGCGCCCCGCTGAGGATAGTGTTTTTTTACCGGTAATATAGGCAAGCCTCATAGTAGCTGTCTGATGAACGGTGCTATCGCCACTGAAGCTTCATAGCAGCAAGCAGATGACGCCCCAAATAAAAAACGATCATTATCATATAACCAAACAGAAAAAATCAATGAACACAAGAATAACCCCAAGCCTGGAGGCAAGAAACAACGGACAATGTGAGCTATGCGGTAATGAAAAAGCGGAAATAGCCTATGCGGTAAGCCCTAAGAACAACGATGCCATCGAGAATGAAGTGGCGCTTTGCCCTACTTGTTTTGCTGCTTTGGAGGATGCGGGCGCATCGGCGCACTGGCAGTGTCTTGCAGGCAGTATCTGGAATGAAGAGCCGAGTGTGCAGGCATTGAGTTATCGTTTGCTGTATCAGTTTAAAGATCAGGAATGGGCGAATGACATCATCAGTGCTGTAGAGCCGGATGAGGCGGTGGTGCATTGGGCATTGAGCGCTTTTGAAGAAAAACAGGTGCATAAAGACAGCAACGACGAGGAGCTTTCCAACGGGGATACCGTGGTGCTGACGCAGGTGCTGAATGTAAAAGGCGCTAATTTTATGGCTCCTAAGGGTACGGTGGTGCGCAAAATAAGATTAGTGCCGGATAATCCGGAGCAAATAGAAGGAAAGGTGAATGACCAAACCATCGTGATTCTTACCAAATATGTGCGTAAATCTTAGCCTTTCTCATGGAAGCGGGCAGTAATGGTTATCTCGTGCGCACCGTGGAAAGCCACCGCCATCGTTTGATGCAAAAACTGAACACCAATAATGTAACCGGATTGCTGAAAAAAGCCAATGAACTGGGATTGATCCGTTAAGAACAACGCGCCATTTCTATGGTTTATAGCCAACGGTTTTTTTATTTGTTCTTCATCCTTTTTTACACAAAATTCATATTCGGGCTGTTTCATTTTTTCGGTTCCTTTGCAGGAAGATTGTTGCTACTTCATGAAAAAATATGTTTTCTTAGCCCTTGTTCTTTTTCTTTCCCTAAAGTTAAAGGCGCAAACCCCTATAGAACGTCCAAAACTGGTGGTCGGCATTGTGATTGATCAGATGCGGTGGGATTATCTGTACCGTTATTATGATCGCTATGAGGAAGACGGTTTTAAGCGATTGATCCGGCAGGGATTCAGTTGTGAAAATACGTTTATCAATTATCTGCCGAGCTATACGGCTCCCGGTCATGCGTGTATTTATACCGGTTCCGTACCTTCTGTGCACGGTATTGCGGGGAATGACTGGATAGATAATGCTACTGGCAGGCATTGGTATTGTGTGGAAGATACTTTGGTGCAACCCATAGGCGGCAGCGCCAAAGCCGGTAAGATGAGCCCGAATAATTTGCTGGCAACGACCCTTACCGATGAGTTGCGACTGGCTACAAATTTTCAATCCAAAGTAATCGGTATTGCGCTAAAAGACCGGGGAAGCATCCTGCCGGCAGGGCATCTTGGAAAAGCTTACTGGTATGATGACAGTACCGGAAATATGATTACGAGTAGTTTTTATGAAGAAAAACTTCCCAAATGGGTGCAGGATTTTAATCTGCGCAATTTGCCGGCGCATTACTTGCAACAACCCTGGGAAACGCTGTACCCCATCGAAAGTTATACACAAAGCCTTCCCGACAATAATCCCTATGAACCCGTCCGAAAAAAGGAAAGCGCTCCTGTGTTTCCGCATCATTATGATGCCGGCGATTTAGGCAATCTTCGTAAAATCCCTTCGGGAAATACATACACGCTTGAAGCGGCAATAGCAGCCATCCAAGGGGAACGCTTAGGCAAAAACGGAACCGATTTTCTTTGCATCAGCCTGTCTTCTACCGATTATATAGGGCATTATTATACGCCCAATTCCGTGGAAGCAGAAGATACCTATCTGCGCTTGGATAAAGATCTGGCAGCATTTTTTCTTTATCTGGACTGGACGCTTGGTGCAGACAATTATCTTGTCTTTCTTTCGGCAGATCATGGTGCGGCGCATAATTCCGAATTTTTGAAAGATCAGAAAATACCTGCCGGTAATCAATCGGAAGCGAAGCTCGGCAAAGAATTAAATAAATATTTGAAAACAAAATTTAACCATGGTGATTTAGTGAGAGGCATAGAAAATTATCAGGTAGTGCTGCATGAGCAAAATAGAACAGCGCATAAGGTGGATAGAGAAGAACTGAAATCCGAAATAAAAAAATGGCTTTACGGGCAAGCGCATACAGCCTATGTTATTGACTTGGAAAATGCCTGTGAAGAAGCCGTTCCTGCCTTGATACGGGAGAAAGCCATTCACGGATATAACCGCAGGCGCAGCGGCTCCCTGCTAATTATCAACGACCCCGGATGGTATTATGGCTATGCCAAGACAGGCACCACGCACAGCACCTGGCATCCCTACGACACGCATATTCCTTTGCTTTTTTACGGATGGAATATTCCTAAAGGAGCGACAAACAAAACTTATAATATGGAAGACATAGCGGCTACGCTGGCAGCCTTGCTACATATTCAAATGCCGAACGGGTGTATCGGAAAAGTGATTACCGAAGTAGTGAGGCCTTCAAAAAAATAAAACGGTATCAAAAGCCGGATAAACTTGCATCCGGCTTTTGATACCGCCTCCTTTTGAAAGGATGAATCTGTTTATTGTTTTACTACCGGTTGCCTGAAAAGAACAGCGCCTGCGGCATTTCTTATCACCACCCAATACATACCCGGCGTCAGGTTTTCCAGGGAAAGAGTTTGATTTTTCTCTTTCCAGGGAAAGGATTGAGCATACAGTTTTTGTCCGGCCGTGTTGATAAGCTCTACGGTAGTGCGCTTGCCATCGGCATTATTCCAGGTCATATTCAGGGTGGAAGCAGCAGGATTGGGGTAAAGCGTAATGTCCGCGTTTTTCAGCAAAGCGGATGCGCTCTGCGGTTGATCGTCATATTGTTCGTAATAATACCGGATTATTTGCATTACATCAAAACCGGAACCACTCATATCCACTGCCACTTCTTGTTGTACAGGATTATCCTGGCTGTTGTAGGATATAGCCGATTGCATCATAGGAACCCAGGTATTCATAGCGAAATCATATTGGCTGTACCACATTGTATCCGGCAGGTTGTTGGCGCCCAGATTTTTGCTTATCATTAGGAGTGGCTCCAGCCCGGAGCCGTTGTATTGATATTCTATAAGGTTTGTGAAATACGTATTGCTGCCGGTATATTGGAACGTATCCGTTACGACTGCTATCATGCCGCTTCCCAAATCCGAATAGCCGGTAACGGTTTCCACTCTGCCGGAATTATCATGCGTATGCACATAAATCGCATCGGTATTCCATCCGCCTGCACCATCGGAAGAAATTATATAAAAAGAGTCAAGCAAGCCGGTAGCGCCGTAGGTAAAGCGAAATATACCGCTTATATCCCACAAACCGGAGGAATAATCAAAGAGGGTATCCACTGTTTTTCGGTTGTTATTATCGTAAGTGCGTGTCAATTTACCTACAGAGTCATAGCCGGAGCCGTTATCCTCCAGATAGATCAGCTGAGCGAGCCCGCCTTGCGCATTGTATGTATTCGCGTATATGGAAGCATAATCAAATGTCCCCATGTTATAGTCAATTTCCTCCATCTTGCTTAGCATACCGGTAGCCGTATATTGTCCATAAAGCAGAACAGACGTATCCAGCCCGTTGCCATCATCCGACCAGTTGCAGAGGGCATCAAGTTGCACATCCGCTTCTTGGAAATCATAGGGATAATAATTGGGTGTAAATCCGAAGCTGGAATATCCGTAGCTATAAGACATGAAATTATAATCAAACCGCGATCCGTTGGTGCCGCTGTATTTTATGACGGTAGAATCCTCAAGGAACATATTGCTGTCGCTTACAGATTGGGCTATCACCCGTTCTTTTATAGCGGTCGGTTTTTGAGCTGTTGCGGCTTGTTGGTTTTTCAATAACTGCATCACATGCGCATGGAAGTTGTCCGGTTTATTTCCTTTTTCGGTGGAGAATACCTGTGGCAAGTGGGTTTGTGCATTTACGATACTGCCATAGGCAATAAAGAGAATGGTAAGTGTTTTTTTCATGGTTTAATTTTTTATAAATAGTGGAAAGGTGAATAACGTTACAAAGTTTAAAAGATTGTGTTAGCTTCTTTTTTTGTTTACTAAACTGACAAATCCAAAATTAATCAACGAAAATATTTCGGCAGGATTTATTTGTTAAGATATTGTTTTTTGAGCCGGAATTCTAAAAATAAATTTGGTTGATACATCAACTTAATTATACCTTTGCCCTATGAATACGGTAGAACGATTAGAGCAGTTGGTGATTATGCACCTCGGCGATTTGCACCGGGAGCTGTTTAAAAAAGCAAATAAATTCATGAGCCAAAAGGGTTTTCCTATACAGGCGGAGCAAATACCTGTATTGATGACCTGTTATTGCGTAGGCAATCTTTCCCAACAGGAAATTGCCGATCTCTGCGGGCGGGATAAATCTTCCGTACAACGCACCGTTACGTATCTGGTGAATCACGGGCTGGCGGATATAACGCAGGATACCCACGATCGCCGGAAGAATATAGTGAAGCTGACTACCGAGGGAAAAAATTTAGGAAAAAAAATAGAAGACGGTGTGGTGCGGATGGAAAAACGGTTATTCAACAACAAAATTTCAGAAAGCGAAAAAAAATCCTTTATTGAAGCGATTAAAAAAATCAAACAAATCATCATTGAAGCGTAATATTTTTTTGCTTCATAAAAATAGTTGATATATCTACTGTAAGCATGTCAACTAATAAAATAATTCCCAACCAAGCGGGGGGACACATCCTTTTAATACGAATACATATATATGAATAAGAACATCATGTTAGCCTTTTTTATAGGCAGTTTTATTACCGCCGGCGCACAGGCACAGACGCCTTCTTTGACGCTTAAAGAATGCCTGACCACTGCGCTAAAAAGCAATCAGAACATTGCCATCAGCCGTTATGAAGAACAGATAGGCGAGCAGCAAATTATCCAGACCCGTTCGCGGGCGTTACCGCAGGTAAATGCCAATGCCAATTTTACGGACAATTTTAAAAAGCAGGTAATTGTATTGCCGGGCGAATTTGTGGGTCAGCCGGGAACCACCGTAGCCCAGGAAATGGGAACTACCTACAATGCAGGTATGGCAGTGGAAGCCAACCAAGCCATTTTTGACATGGCGGCATTCACAGGTATTCAGGCTTCTAAAGCTGCGCGGGAATATTACAAAGTAAACACTGCCCGCACCGAAGATGAAGTAATCAATGCCGTAGCTCAACTCTACTATCAGATACTTGCCTTCCAAGAACAGATAAAGGTAATTGACACGAATATAGCACGCCTTACCGGTCTCGTAGCTTCTACGGAAGGACAGTATAAAAACGGCCTTGCACGTAAAATAGATTTAGACCGCATTCGGGTGAACCTTACCAATGCCCAAACACAAAAGCTGGAAAGTGAGAACCGCCTTCAGAGCCTATACAACAATCTTAAAGTGCAGATGGGTTATGCGATAGATGTGCCCTTGCAATTGTCTGATCTGCCCTTGCAGGAAGTGGAAGCCAAAGCCACAAATTATTCCCTACAAAATGATTTTAACCTGAGTAACCGCAATGAAATGCGTTTACTGGAAGCACAGCGCGACTTATATTCGTTACAGATAAAATCCATTCAGGCAGAATACTATCCGCGGTTATCGGCTTTCTTCAGTTATAACTATAATGGTGTAGGAAATGATTTTGGAGATATGTGGCGCAAAAACGGATCGGATATATGGTATGGGGTAGGGGCATTCGGCGCACGTTTAAGCATCCCTATATTCGACGGATTTGCACGCCGCTCACGTGTGGCACAAGCTAAAATCAGCCTATTTGAAAATGAAAAGCAGCGTGAATATACGGCTTTGCAACTCACTGCCGGTTACCGCAATTCACAGGCACAAATGCTGAACAATATCAGCGCCATCAAAGCCCAACGCGATAACGTGAAGCTCGCAAGCGAAGTCTATACATCCAGTCAGGAAAATTATAATCTCGGTCTGGCATCGCTCACCGATTTGCTGGACGCACAATCCTCCTTTGTAAACGCACGGAACAGCTATACCCAAGCCTTATTCAACTATAAAATAGCCGAGCTGGAAATCATTCGCTCCACAGGCAATCTGAAAAATCTTTTACAATAATTTCTTAATCAATCATTCTAAATAAATAGCCACAACAATCATGAAAAAAATTCTTTTATATAGCGCTGGTGCCATTGTAGCTATAGTTGCTATCTTCTGGAAGCTCAACGAGAACAAAAAAACAAATGCGGAAAAAACCGCCATTGTGAAGGAAAGCTCCTCCGGCGCCGTACCGGTGCTTACGGAAGAAGCTACGCTGAGCACATTTGACCAAAACTTTATTGCCAACGGAAAATTTGAACCCATCCGTGAAATCAATTTTCTATCCGAAATATCCGGACGTATCACGAGCCTTGCCGTAAAAGAAGGCAGTAAAGTAAATGTGGGTAGTATTTTGGCGCGTGTGGATAATGAAGTGCTGAATGCCGAGTTGCAATCGTCGCGTTCTAACATGGAGCAAGCCCGTCTCGACCGCGATCGTTTTATCAAAGCTTTTGAAACCGGCGGGGTAACGCAGAAACAAGTAGATGATATGAAACTGCAATATACCAATGCCGAAGCACGCTATACGGCTGCACGCCGCAGGGTGGAAGACACCTATATCAAATCACCTATCAGTGGTATCATCAATGCAAAATTTGTAGAAGTGGGTACGTATTTGTCGGCAGGTACCAAAATGTTCGAGATCGTGGATATTGCCCATTTAAAATTAGTAGTGAATGTACCTGAAGCACAGGTGGTGCAGCTCACCCAAGGTCAGCAAGTGCAAGTAACGACCCAAGTTTTTCCCGAGGCGACTTACAAGGGCAAGATCAGTTTTATTGCGGCTAAAGGAGATGCGTCGCTTAATTATCCGGTAGAAATAGAAGTAATGAATACCAGCCATAGCGAACTGAAAGCAGGTATGTACGGTACTGCCAGTTTTGAATTACCGGAACAACAACCGATGATGTGGATACCGCGCTCCGCTTTTTATGGCGGGGTAAACAGCAATACAATTTTTATCCTCAACAAAGGAAAAGCCGAAACAAGAACCGTGGTAAGCGGACGGGTAATGGGAGATAAAGTGGAGATACGTTCGGGGCTAAATGCAGGCGAAACCATTATCACGAGCGGACAGGTAAATCTTGTAAACGGAACACCGGTAACTCCTCAAAAATCGAATAAGGGTTAATGAACGTGTTTGAACGATCAACTAACCCTTAACCACTAACCATTTGATTTTTTTAAAATGAAAATAACAGAAATATCCATACAGCGCCCGACCATCATTGTGGTAATCTTCACCATTCTGACCTTGCTGGGCTTTATGAGCTATAAATCGCTCAATTACGAATTGCTGCCTAAGTTCAGCAGTCCCATTGTTACCATCACTACGGTATATCCCGGAGCTTCGCCCAATGAAGTGGAAACCTCCGTAACCAAAAAAATTGAAGATGCCGTATCATCTATGGAGAAAGTGAAAAAACTGACCGCTCGCTCCATGGAAGGCGTATCAGTAGTAACGGTAGAGCTGAATAATGATGCCGATGCCGATTATGGTTTGCAAGATGCGCAACGTAAGATCAACACCATCCTTTCCGATCTTCCCGGCGATGCAAAGATACCATCCTTGAATAAGTTTTCTCTGGATGATCTTCCCATTATGACGCTGGCGGCTACCTCATCTTTATCGGACGAACAATTCTTCGATCTGATTGATAAGAAATTGTCGCCCCAATTATCGCGATTACCCGGGGTAGCACAAGTGCAATTGGTAGGTGGTCGTGAGCGCGAGATACAGATTAATATAGATGCAGATAAGTTGCAGGTCTATAAAATATCCTTACTGCAACTGCGTAATGTGATTACGAATGCCAATATGGATTTTCCTACGGGTAAGGTTCGTACAGCCGAAGATCAAATACTGGTAAGGCTTTCAGGGAAGTACGCAGATGTGGATCAATTGAGAAATTTAGTGGTTGCCACTACTGCCGATGGAGCGCAAGTGCGCCTGATGGACCTTGCCGATGTGCAAGATGCCCAAAAAGATGTAGAGAAACTTGCCCGTCAGGATGGTGTCAATTCAATCGTGCTGCAAATACAAAAACAATCGGATGCCAATGCTGTGGTGGTGAGTGAAGAAGTACACAAAGCCATTCAACGTTTGGAAACGGAATATGCTTCCGCCAATTTGCATATCAATATTGCTACGGACAGCTCCGAGTTTACGCTTGAAAGCGCCAACGATGTTTTATTCGACCTTGCGTTAGCCATCCTGCTTGTAGCTGCGGTAATGCTGCTTTTCCTCCATACGATGCGCAATGCCTTGATCGTGATGGTGTCTATTCCCATGTCGCTTATTGCAACGTTTATAGGCATGAAGTTGATGGGTTTTTCGCTTAATCTGATGTCGCTTATGGCCTTATCGCTGGTGGTGGGCATATTGGTGGATGACGCGATTGTGGTGCTTGAAAACATCCACAGGCACATGGAAATGGGTAAGAACAAAGTGCGTGCAGCCTTTGAAGGAGCGAAGGAAATCGGGTTTACGGTGGTTGCCATCACTTTAGTAATCGTGATTGTGTTCCTGCCTATCTCCCTGACCAACGAGCTGGTGTCGAAAATCCTTCGTGAGTTTTGTGTAACGGTTATGATAGCCACTTTGCTCAGCTTGTTTGTTTCCTTCACTATTGTCCCTTTATTATCCTCGCGTTTTGGAAAGGTAGAACACCTCACCGGAAAGAATCTGTTTGAAAAATTCATTCTATGGTTTGAAAGACAACTTGACAAATTCACCAAGTGGATGACGCAGGTTTTGAAATGGTCGCTGCATCATAAACGTTGGGTATTGTTAGGCTCAGTAGCATTGGTTATTCTTTCATTTCGCTTGGTGGGTGCGGGCTATATCGGAGGTGAATTTATTCCTAAAGGCGACCGCGGACAATTTATCGTAGCGCTGGAATTACCGAAGGATGCTTCTGTAGAACAGACCAATCAGGCTACACGTAAGGCGGAAGCCTATCTTGCGAACCAAAAAGAAATCCGCTCGTTGGTAACAACGGTAGGACAAAGCAGTGAAGACGGTTTTGGCGCTACGCAAGCCACCGTTTACAAATCGGAAATCACGGTAACAATGGTGCCGGAAAAAGAACGTACGGTTTCATCTTCGGAATATGCAGCGCGCGTAAAGAAGGAATTGAGGGATCAATTGACAGGAGTGAAAGTGAAGACCTCTGCGGTAAGTATTATGGGTACGGCAGAGCGTGCAGCTATAGACCTTGTAGTAATGGGCACGGATCTGGACAGCGCTATGGCATTTGCCAAAATGGCTATGGCTGCTTTGCAAACGATAGATGGTACCAGTGATGTCAAGCTTTCGGTGGAAGAAGGTAATCCGGAAATTAAAGTAGAAGTGGATAGGGATAAAATGTCGGCTTTGGGATTGACCTTAGATAATGTAGGCGCTACCATGCAAACGGCTTTCAGCGGTACGGCTGATGATGCCAAAATAAAATTCCGTCAGGGAGATTATGAATACGATATCAATCTGCGCTATGACAATTTTAACCGGAAAAATATGGAAGATGTGGCAAACGTTACGTTTATCAACAATCGTGGTGAGGTAATCAAGCTATCGCAGTTTGCGAGCATTGTTCAAAGCTCCGGTCCGAGCCGTTTGGAACGCCGTGATAAAACCGCTTCCGTATCGGTGCAAAGCCAGGTAATCGGTCGTCCTTCCGGTACGGTTACCGCAGAGTTTACCGCCAAACTTGAAAAGCTGAAAAAGCCTGCCGGCGTAAGCTATCTTTTCGGCGGGGATGCAGAAAATCAGGGAAGCTCCTTCTCCACATTAGGCATCGCATTGCTTTTGTCTATCATCCTCGTATATCTGATTATGGTGGCTTTGTACGACAACTATCTGCATCCGTTTGTGGTAATGTTCTCTGTGCCGTTGGCATTGATAGGTGCGTTTCTTGCATTGGCTTTAACCAACAATACGCTGAACATTTTCTCCATACTCGGTATAATTATGTTGATTGGTTTGGTAATCAAGAATGCCATCATGCTTATTGACTTTACCAATCAAATGAAAGAACAAGGACAAACCACGAATGAAGCCTTGGTACATGCCAACAATGCGCGTCTGCGTCCTATTCTGATGACCACCATTGCGATGGTATTCGGCATGTTGCCCATTGCGGTGGCTACCGGTGGTACTGCCGCTATCAAAAACGGATTGGCTTGGGTTATCATCGGCGGGCTGATCAGTTCTATGTTCCTGACGCTGATTGTGGTGCCGGTTGTTTACAAAGTAGTGGATATGTTTATGACGCGATTTGGTTTCGGCAGCATTGCCAAAAAACGATTGGTGAAACAGAAAATGGTCTCTAAAAAACGCTTGCTGGAGTTTGAACACAAAAGAAAATTGCATCATCAAGAATCCTAAAAGCATAGCAAAGCTTCTTTCTAAAGAATATCTTTGCGCATCTTTTTTAAATTCATGGCATGGCGCTCTACGAAAAACATCTTGAGGTAAAACCTTCTCAAATACCCAATGCGGGTAACGGACTTTTTACCAATGTATTTATCCCTAAGGGGGAAAATATAGTGGAATACAAAGGGCGCATCACTACCTGGAAAGAGGTATCGGAACAGGATAATAACAATCTGTACATCATGCACGTAACAGACAAGCATGTGATTGATGCAAGTAAAAATAAAAAAGCCTTTGCCCGCTATGCTAATGATGCCAATGGATTGACGAAAATAAAAGGTTTGAAGAACAACGGTATTTATGTGCATGATGACGAGAATAGGGTATTTATAGAAGCAAAGCGGGATATACAAGCAGGAGAAGAAATACTTGTGGGTTATGGCAGCGACTATTGGAAAACCATTCGGGAGAACATGAAAATTGATAAAGCAGGAAAGAAAACAACGGATAAAAAAAGGGCTGAGAAATCATGAAACCCTATACTTCTGAATCCTCTTATTATGCGGTCATTTTTACTTCGGTAAGAACGGAGCAGGATGTGGAAGGCTATCAGGATATGGCTGAAAAAATGATAGCCTTAGCCAAGCAGCAACCAGGTTTTCTTGGAGTGGAAAGTGCAAGGAATGAGATAGGAATTACGGTTTCTTATTGGGAAAGTCTGGAGGCTATAAAGGCATGGAAAGAAAACGAACTCCATTTGGTAGCGCAACAAACGGGAAAAGAACGATGGTATGCTGCCTATACTACCCGGATTTGTAAAGTAGAGCGGACTTATCATTTCGGGCAGGAAGCAAAACTATAGGCAAGGTAGGTCAGGCAAGAATTTCTGTATATAAATAAAATTAAATCATCTGTTTAAAGATTCATTTTAAATAAATGTATTCTAACTGAAATAGGCAATAATCGTATTGCCTATTTTTTTATCTTTAGCCAGGTTTAAATTTTGGTGGAACACTGTAATTTTTTTTATGAATTACAAACCAATTTTAACACTTAAATGTCTATAGTAGTAAATTAATTATTTAGCATTTATCTCTTGTATATGTTTAAGAAATTACCTTTTCTCACCTTGCTTTTGTCTCTATGCGTATCCGGCTATGCGCAACAGATACCTTGTCCGCCAAATCTGGATTTTGAGTTTGGGGACTTTACCTCCTGGGAACCTTTTATAGGCACGGCATCCCCCGGTGTTGCCAACCCTCCGGCTCCTGCAGTTCCTA
>JAEZZY010000040.1 GCA_023418315.1 Bacteroidota bacterium | reverse complement strand
TCTCAAAGCCAATTATACTTTGGGAAAGAAAGACCGGCTTTACCTGAGCGGCTATTTCGGAAGAGATAAATTTACCTTCAAAAGCACGGAATCCGATTTTAACGCCAATATACCCTGGGGAAATTCTACGGCTACCCTGCGCTACAATCACTTGTTTAACGACCGCCTCTTCATGAATATATCTGCTATTTACAATGAATATAATTTTGAATTTGGCGGCGGACAAAGCGATTTTTCGATTCGCATGGCATCAGGCATTAAAGACTGGAACGGCAAAATGGATTTTGATTATTATGCCGGCAATAACCACCATTTCAAAGCAGGGCTCAATTATATCCGCCATAAATTCATCCCCAACCAGGTATCCGGCAATAGCGGCGATCTGCAATTCACACCGGATAATTCGCTCATCAAATATGCACACGAAGCCGGCGCTTATATCTCCGATGATTTTGATCTGGGAAAATTTATAAAAATCACGGCAGGGTTGCGTTATTCGTTTTTTGCACAAACCGGCCCCTATACCCGCTATACGTATGACCTCAATGAAGATAAAACAGACAGCACACTCTATGGCAGCGGAGAAACGGTAAAAACATACGGAGGCCTGGAGCCACGATTAAATATGCGCTTTCAGCTCAGCGAACATGCTTCCATAAAAACAAGTGTCGTACGTTCTTATCAATACATCCACCTTATTACCAACAACGGTACCACCCTGCCTACCGACCTATGGGTGCCGAGCACGTACTATGTAAAGCCACAAGCAGCATGGCAATATTCGCTGGGCTATTTTCAAAACCTGTTTGACAATACGGTGGAAACCAGCGTAGAGGTCTATTATAAAAGCATGAAGAACCAGATCGAATACCGGCAAGGCTATACGCCTACCAACCTCACCCGCGATCAGGAGCTGGATTATGTATTCGGAAAAGGTGATGCCTATGGCGCCGAGTTTTTTATCAATAAAACAAAAGGAAAATTTACCGGATGGATAGGCTATACGCTTTCATGGACATACCGTAGATTTCCCGACCTGAATAACGGGGAACGCTACCCTGCAAAATACGACCGACGCCATGATCTTTCGGTAGTAGCTACTTATGAACACAGCAAGCGATGGACGTTTTCTGCCGTGTTTATTTTCGGATCGGGCAATGCCATTACCCTGCCTACCAATTATTATTTTGTAGAACAGCAACTGGTGCCGGAGTATAGCAAGCTGAATGCGTACCGCTTGTTTCCCTACCACCGTTTAGATCTTGCGGCTACCTTCACCCCCAAACCGGAAAAGAAAAAAGGATTGCGTGGAAGCTGGACCTTCTCCATTTATAATGTTTATAGCAGGCAAAATCCTTATTTCCTGTATGTGGATTCCAGGGGAAATACAACGCAAGGTGTGGAGCTGAAGGTAAAGCAAGTATCCATCTTCCCTATATTGCCCAGTATCACTTATAATTTTGCTTTGTAAAACAAGAAGAGGAAAGAGGGTTATAAAAAAAGCGAAACTTAGAAAAGCTCCGCTGTAAAAAATCCAACCTCTAACATTTTAGAGACAGTGTAGCAATTGTTCATGGGGGTAAATAGGTCACTATCTCTACGGACAAATGTAACCGATACATCAAGAAAGGAAAATACCCTATACTGGGTATTTTTCATATCCGTGCTAGTACGGATACGCCTTAAATGAGCGATAGTGAATTATTCATCATTTTCTGCCCTCCTATAAACAATAAAAATTTCCTTTGTTGTATTTAGCCCGTGGGGATTGCATTATAACGCAGGCGGCTGTAGTAGCCCTATATCATCTGCTTTTCCATGGCATATTTCAGCAGCCCTACGATGGTTTTATTATTGGTTTTGCGGAGCATATTCTTACGGTGGGTTTCTACCGTTCGTTCGCTGATGAATAGCGTCTGGGCTATTTGTGCATTGCTGTATTCCTGTGCTATGAGTTTTAGGATTTCCAGCTCGCGGCCGGTGAGCTTGGGCTCTTCTGCCTGATCTGTCTTACGCTGTTGCTGCATAGCTACGATTGCTATTTTTTCCGACACTTCGGTAGAGAAATAGAGTTTGCCTGCGGCTACGGCTTTTATGGCTTCCAGCAATTCTCTGTCGGTAACGTTTTTGAGCAGATAACCTGATGCGCCGGCTTCTATCATTTCCATAATATGCCCTGCATCGTCGTGCATGGACAAAATGATAACGGCAATGTCGGGGTATTCTTTTTTGATTTTGAGGGTCAGCTCATGTCCGTTCATCAAGGGCATGTTGATGTCCACCAAGGCCACCTGCGGCTTAAGGTCTTGCCGGGCGATGGCGTCATAGACCTCCTGCCCGTTGTTGAACAAGCCTACCACTTCTATATCTTTCTGTTTTTGGAGAAGCGCGTTAAGTCCGTCCAATAAGATATGATGGTCATCGGCAACAATGATACGCGTTTTGCTCACAGAATAAATAATTTGTAATTGGGGTGAATAAAGAAAGCGTGCTATCAAAAATAGAAAGTAAAACGGGAAAACGAAAAAGATGCAGTGATAATTTCCCCCTGCATCTTTTTATCGGTATTATAGGCAAGCTTCATAGCAGCAATGGCCCTGAACGGTGCTATCGCCCTAAAAGCACAATAGATTTCCTCCTGCCCGGACCCAAAAAAAATCCGATCTTTTAGTTTACCATGCCTACATAGCTGTGCGGTGTGATGGATTTGAGTTCTTTTTTAACGGCGGCAGTTACCTTCAGCTTGTCTATAAACTCTGTTATATCTTTTTGGGTGATTCCTGTTTTTCCGCGTGTCAGTTCTTTCAAGGCTTCATAGGGCTGCGGATAGTTTTCTCTTCGCAATACGGTTTGGATGGCTTCCGCTACTACCGCCCAGTTGGCTTCCAGGTCTTCTTTCATCTTGGCTTCGTGGAGCAGTAGTTTACCGAGTCCTTTTTCTAAAGAACGCAACGCCAAGAGGGAATGGGCTGCGGGAACACCGATATTGCGCAACACGGTGCTGTCGGTAAGATCGCGTTGCAGGCGGCTCACCGGCAGTTTGGCGGAGAGATGTTCGTAGAGTGCGTTGGCGATACCGAAATTGCCCTCGGCGTTTTCAAAATCAATAGGGTTCACTTTATGCGGCATAGCGGAAGAGCCTACTTCGCCGGCTTTTGTTTTTTGTTTGAAATAATCCATGGAAATATAGGTCCACACATCCCGGCAAAAATCAATAAGAATGGTATTGATGCGTTTCAGGCAATCGAACTGTGCTGCCAGGTTATCATAATGCTCGATCTGTGTAGTGTATTGCATCCGCTCCAGACCCAGCTTTCTGTTCACAAAATCATTGGCAAATTTCACCCAGTCTTTTTTAGGAAAAGCGATATAATGTGCATTGAAATTACCTGTGGCGCCGCCAAATTTTGCCGCAAACGGCAGGTAGGACAATTGCTGCACCTGACCTTGCAAGCGCTCTATAAACACTTTTATTTCCTTACCCAGGGTAGTAGGCGAGGCGGGTTGTCCGTGGGTGCGCGCCAGCATAGGGATGCCTTTCCAGTCCTTCGCCATTTTTTTTAGTTTGAGGATGAGGTTTTCGATGGCGGGTACATATTCTTGTTCGAGCGCCTCTTTCCAGGAAAGCGGGATGGCGGTATTATTTATATCTTGTGAGGTAAGCCCGAAATGCACCCATTCCAGAGCGCCTTCCGCGCCGAGGGCTTTCAGTTTTTCTTTCAGGAAATATTCCACGGCTTTCACATCGTGGTTGGTGGTTTTCTCAATCGCTTTTATTTGCTGTGCATCTTCTTCGGAAAAATGCTCATAGATAGCCCGCAGTGTTGCCGGTTTTAGGGATGCAGGCAGGGAAAATAATTTGTATTGCGCAAGCGCCAGAAAATACTCTACCTCTACCCGCACGCGGTATCTGATCAATCCGAACTCTGAAAAATAAGGGGCTAAGCCGGCCAGTTGAGCGCGGTAACGCCCATCTACCGGGCTGATAGCGGAAAGTGCTGATAATTCCATGCCGCAAAGATAATTGATTGGTGGAATGGTTGATTGGTGCCAGGGCTAATTGCCTATTGCCCAACTGAAATTTGGAATTTGGAATTTGCCGTTTCACCTTTGTCCTCTGATGGAACATTTTGAGGAACGCTGGAAAAAAGTAGAAGAATTGCTTCAGGAGCGCTTTGGAAAACTGCCGGATATGGAAGGCATTTTGTTTTTGATAGGCATCAATGAACTGGGGCAAATGCCCAAACGCAAAACCTGGTCGAAAGAGCAGAAACAAGACCTGATGCACATAGCTGTTTGCACCTTACTCTGCCAAGACGGCTATTATGTGATGATCGGAAAGGACGAGGAGGGATGGCCGCATTTTGAAAACATACAACCGGTGCCGGCTACGGATTTAAAATCGCAGGAACAATTGCTGAAAGAAAGTATGGTGAAGTATTTCGGGCTATAAAACGGAGGAATGGATTCTGCGTTTTTTCCTAAAAATATTTCAGGTACGATTTGTGTATTTACAGCCTAAAATTCACAAACTTGCAGCACGGTCGCAGCATGAAAACCTCTATACTCTTCCTCTTTCTTATCCTTTTGTATGGACCGCGTGCTTATAGCCAGGTAACAACGGATACGACACAACATCACTTGTGGGAGGATAGCGTTGCCGCAACACTTGATTCCCTTGTTGCCCCCTTGCTTATACCCGCGTCACCATCCGCAGCCTATGAAATAGACGGCGTGGTACAAGATAAGAACACGGGTGAAGGTATCCCGTTCGCTATGGTTTTTTTCCCCCGTTCCGAAACCGGCACCGCTGCCGATCTCAACGGAAATTTCTCTATAAAAACCGCGTTGCTCCCTTCCGATACTTTGCTCATAGAAGCAATCGGCTATGAAAGCACCTTTCAATTCGTATCAAAAGACAAACAAAAGCACAGCTTTTATATCGAGCTGGCGAGGTCGGAAAATGTGCTGGATGAATTTGTCTTGCGCCCAGGCGAAGACCCCGCTATACTACTGGTGAAAAACATCATTCGCAAAAAACCGGAGAACGACCCGGAACGCATCGCCAACTATAAATACGAAGTATATAACAAGCTGGAAGTGGATTTGGAGCGTTTGTCGAAATCGCAGTTTGAAAAGCTGCCCGTACCCTATATGAAGCGTTTTAGTTTTATCTATGATAATTTGGACACCTCCGCCGAAGGCAAGCCCTTTCTTCCTTTCTATTTTACCGAAACCTTATCCGATTATTATTTTCAAAAAGAGCCTAAGAAACAGCGGGAATTTATAAAAGCCGCACAGGTAAAGGGAATCAGCAATGAAAGTGTAACGAAATTTCTGGGCAGCATGTATCAAAACATCAATGCCTATGAAAACTTTATTCCCGTCTTCGATAAAAAATTTGTAAGCCCCATCAGCAACCAGGGCTTGTTCTACTACCGCTACAAAATTAAAGATACGCAAACGGCTTACGGCTATCCCATCATCCTGGTGCAGTTTGCCCCTAAGCGCAGTGGAGAGAATTGTTTCTTCGGCGATTTCTGGGTGGTGGACAGCCTGTTTGCCCTCCAGCGCATGAGCATGGAAGTGCCCAAGCTCGCCAATATCAACTGGGTGGAAGGCGTGAGCGTGTATCAGGAATTTGCACCCGTAGGCGATTCGATCTGGTTTCCGGTAAAAGATAAATTCATAGCCCATTTCACCGCTACCTATGGCATGAAATTGCCGGGGTTTATAGGCAGAAAAACCACTTCCTATAAAGACATTTTGCTGAACGACCCCAGCATTACCGATATGCTGCACAACAAGCTCTATAAACAAGATGTGATTGTAGCCGATACCTCACGGCAGCTTGATGAAGATTTCTGGCAGCGCGTGCGCCATGATACGCTTAGCAAGAATGAAAAAGCAATCTATAAAATGATAGATACGCTGGAGAAGTTACCTCTTTTCACTACCTATAAAAATATGATCCGCTTTTTTGCTTCGGGAGTGAAGGATGTAGGTTGTTTTGAAATAGGCCCTTATTGGTATGTATATAGCAACAATATAGTGGAAGGTCCGCGCTTTCGTCTGTCGCTGGGTACCAACCCCCGGTTTCTGAAAGATGTTTATGTGAATGGATATGTGGCTTACGGCACGCGGGATGAGCGCTTTAAATATAAGGCTGCGGCTTTGTGGCTGCTGGACAGGAGTCCGCGTATGTATCTCTACGGTTCTTACACCCATGATATAGACCGCACCACCAGCTATTATGACGAAGTAAGCACGGATAACATTTTCAGCGTAGCCGTGCGTAAGAAAAACATTCCCTGGAAACTGGCTTTTGTGGATGAATACCGGCTGGAGTTTTTCAAAGAATATTATAACGGATTCAGCCATCAGCTCAGCATGATCCACAAATCCTTCGATCCCTATGCACCGCTTCCTTCCCTTGCTATTTTTAAAGATGCCGCGGGCAAGCCTGCACAGATCATCTACAATACAGAATTGAATCTGCGCCTTCGTTTTGCGTTTAAAGAAAAATTTTTAGAAGGGAATTATTATCGTTTCAGCCTGGGAAGCCGTTATCCTATTGTAGAAGCGCGGCTGGGCATCGGGTTAAAGCATGTGCTGAACAGCGGCTATGCCTATCAAAAATTATCGCTGAGCGTGTCGGACAATATCCCTATACCGCCTGCGGGTAGCTTGTATGCCAATGTTTTTGGCGGAAAATATTTCGGCACGCTGCCTTATCCCTTGCTGGAAATCCATCCCGGAAATGAATTTTATTATTACAATAAATACGCGTTCAATATGATGAACCGCTATGAATTTATCAGCGACCAATACGCAGGCATCAACCTGGAACACAATATAGGCGGCGGTGTGTTTAACTATATTCCCTGGTTGAAAAAACTAAAGATGCGCCAGTTCTGGACTGCAAAAGCCCTATACGGCGATCTGAGCGATGCGAATAAACAGCTCAATTTGAATAAAGGCTATCCTTTTCAGACGCTCAATGAGCAGCCCTATGTGGAGCTGGGAACGGGCATATCCAATATTTTACAAATCTTCCGGATAGATTTTGTATGGCGGGTATCTCCTAAAAGCCCGCCCGGCGAACCGCTCGGCAGGCGCTTCGGCATATTTGGCAGTGTGCGGTTTAATTTTTAATGCCCTACTTCTTTATAAGCTGCACCAATGAACCGATTCAATTTATTAGAATCCGCTTGTGAACGATTTTTTTATTTTTGCCTTTGTTATAGCCAGTGCAGGATGATTTTACGCAAGGACACGCGCACAAAAAAGCAGACCCGAAGAGCTATTGATGGCACTATTTAAGATTTTTCATGGCCTACAAAAAAACCGAGCATTACGACGAACAGATTACACAGCAGCTTGCTGAAAACTACCGAAGCAGCATCAGCCTATTGGGTGAGGATGTGGAGCGGGAAGGACTGATAAAAACGCCGGAGCGTATTGCTAAAGCCATGCAGTACATTACAAGTGGCTACCACATGGACGCAAGGGAAATACTGAACTCGGCAAAATTTCATGAATCCTACAGCGAAATGGTTATCGTAAAAGACATTGAGCTTTACTCGATGTGCGAGCACCACATGCTGCCTTTTTTTGGTAAAGCGCATATTGCCTATATACCCAATGGCTGGATTACGGGGCTGAGCAAGATAGCCCGTGTGGTGGACTGCTATGCCCGCCGCCTGCAAGTGCAGGAACGAATGACGCACCAGATATTAGATGCCCTACAAGAAACCCTTAACCCCCTTGGCGTAGGCGTGGTAATCGAGGCCAAACATCTTTGTATGATGATGCGCGGCGTATCCAAACAAAACAGCATTACCACTACATCGGCATTCAGCGGGCAGTTTGAAGCCAATGAAACCCGGTCGGAATTTATGAAGTTGATTACCGCAGATTTGTATTGAATCTTTTACTTGCAGAGACGGAACATTGCTTTATATTTGCACCTCAAAATACATCGGGACGTAGCGCAGTCCGGTAGCGCACACGTCTGGGGGGCGTGTGGTCGCTGGTTCAAATCCAGTCGTCCCGACTGAAAGAAAAAAGGAGTAGTGTGATGCTGCTCCTTTTTTTGTGGAACCGTTACTCCAACCTCTTTATACAGGCTGTATTGTATTGGCGGATTAATTTTCTTACGCTTCAATTATTTTGCATAGCCTCTATTCCATAAAAATTACACTCATCAATTTCCGAGACATAGGTTCGGAAATTGATTTGTCGGTTGGTTGAGAAATCCGAAAAACCGCTTCGGATTTTTGATAGGTAAGGTAAATTTTACGCATCAATTCCATGTTGTCTGTTGAATAGCGGGGATTTCAGACTTTTCCCTCCAAGAATGATATGCTGTAGTTCATCTTTGACAGATTTCATTCACTCAAAATTATTGTTTTTCCTACAAGCGCAGTTACTGATAAAGTCCATAAGATAGAAACCAGGGACGACACAGCGATTTCGAACAGTGGAACGATGTGGCATATTGGACTTATTATCCCTCCTTCAATAACTATTCGTGTAATTCAATAAATTTGTAAGAAAGCAGGGTATTTATATGACAACCGCAGCGATAAAAAAGAGACTTCATCATTTTATTGAATCAGCCGAAGACAAAAAGATAAAGGCTATTTATACCCTATTGGAAAAAGAAATACAAGAAGAAGAAAGTTCTTCCAATCATTGGGAAGACAGAACTTTTTTAGCTGAAATGAATAATCGTTATAAATCTTATAAAGACGGTTCAGCCAATTTAATTTCATTAGATGCTGTTGAGAAAAAAGCCAGAAAAGCAGCACTAAAGCTAAAGAACTCTAAAGCCGGTTAGTAAATGGCATACAGTTATAAGCTTCACCCCAAAGCAGCTCAGGAATATATAGCATCCTACCTTTGGTATGAGGAACAACAATCAGGTTTAGGAGAGCGCTTTGCATCAGCAGTAAGAAAGCGTTTGGATGATTTGGTAACCAACCCTGAACGCTATCCTAAAAAGAAAGGTAGCTTTCGGGAAATCATCTTAGATAAAACATTTCCTTTCACCATCGTTTACTTTCTTGAGAAAAAAAGTAGTTTGATTGTAATTACATCTATCTTTCACACAAGCCGTCATCCTAAACATAAGTATCGTAAATAGCCAATGTAAAACCATATTGGCATAATAAAAAAAAAGGTTGAGCATTTGACTTTCAGCCTGCATTTTGCCAAACCGATGGGATTGTTGCGCAACTATATAACCCCAAATTATTACAGATGGTCATCTTCGTTATTGATTTAAAAAAGCAAAGGCGAAAACCTTTGCAAGTTTTCGCCTTTATGGTCGGGAATTGATGTAATCGCTGCCCTGTGTTTTATTCGGCAACCTACTATTACAGCCGAGAGTTTTTAGCCCTCCTGTAAGCTATTGCAGAAAAATATTTGGCTGCGGGTGGATGTAATCGCCCCGCAGGTAGCAGGTTGATGTTATCGCCCTGCGAGTATGAGCAAATTTATGAATTTCGGTGATAAAACATAAACGCATTTGCAACAAATATTACCAACAACTGTAAAAGGCTATTCATTAGCAATGCCCACAGAAACGGCACATCATTAAAAAACAAGGGCATCCCAAACGCCAATAACAACAACGAAGCCAGAAGGCAAATAATCCGGTATTTCCACCATGCCTTTAGTCCGTCTCTTAGGTTTTGATAGAATGAAAGGGCAATAAACGTAGGTAGTGCAAACACAACACGTATTATTTCCGGTAAATAAGCAAGTAACATTATTGCTCCATAAACCATTAAGAGTATTAAAGCTATTACCATAGCGTAACAAATATACCCATTTTACGACGTTGCTTACTTTTGTCATGTTAGGCGCTAGTGGGTAACTCCAATGGTTGCTTAAACAACAAAAGCGGTTCAATACCGCTTTTTGTTTTTCTTTCGTTTGTAAATACGAAATGGAATACCATTTTGGTATTCTATTAAAGAAAAAAGGAGTGGCGTAATGCTGCTCCTTTTTTTGTTTGGGGAAAATTATCATGCTTTATAGCCCGACATAAAATTAGGTGCAAGACTCTATACGCAGCATTACTGAAAAATTTATCTTCGTAGCTAAATAAAACGTATTAATGAACTAAAAGAACAAATTAAATACATGTAAAATAGCGTTTTCGCTTAAAATTTTCCTGTTTCTGAAAAGCTCTAAAATTTCAAAATATCACAGGGAAAGTGAAAGTGGCAACGCCTACGATAAACGTGGGCGTTCCTTTTTGCTTTGTGATATTGGGATTAGAGCCCCATCAGAAACAAGCATCTGGGAATTAGCCCACGTTGCATTTTCAGGAGTTTTTGAGCGAATCAAAATTTCTGAAACTGAATGACCAAACAATTCCAATACGAAATACAACAATACCAAGAAGACTGTGTGAATAATATCATCAGTCTCTTTGAAAACTTGCAACAACACGCATGCTTTAAAGATGTGCTGACGGCTCATCATAAAAAGTACTCCTACAATTTCCCTATTGAAGACACTAAAAATATTGATGTAATGATGGAAACGGGAACAGGAAAAACGTTCACGTTTATCAAAACCATTTTTGAACTCAATAGAAATTTCGGCTATCAAAAATTTATTATTCTTATCCCAACCGTTCCTATTCGTGAGGGGACAAAAACAAACTTAGAAGACACTAAAGATTATTTTAAAAGTTTCTACGCTAACGAAAAAGAAAAGGAAATTGAAACATTCGTTTATGAGGGTGGTAACATTTCTGCGGTAAAGCAGTTTATCGGAACATCGCATTTGTCGGTTTTGGTAATGACACCAAGCTCATTTAACAGCAAAGACAACATTTTGAATCGTCCGTTGGAACACGACATAAATGCACCTGAATTATTTGTAAACAATCAGGAACCGCCAAAAAGCTATTTGGAATGTTTAAAACGACTAAACCCGATTGTGATAATGGACGAACCACACCGTTTTGACGGAGATGCGTTCAAAAAATATTTTGAGGGTTTTGATAATTATTATTTGCGTTTTGGTGCAACATTTCCCAAAAAGAAAGACAGTTTGCCTTTGTCAAATGTGGCTTATGTGTTAGACAGCATTTCTTCTTTTCGTCAAAATTTAGTCAAGAAAATTGTGGTTTATACGCAAGACGTGGTTGAAAATACCGATACGCTCATTGGGATTGACAACAAAAAAGCAATCGTAAGCACACTGACCAACGGAATTGTAGCCAAGCGAGAGTTGGGAACAGGTGCAGTTTTCAACGGAAAAACTATCAAGAAAATCAACAAAGACAGCATTGTTTTAGCAGACGATACGATTGAAAAAGTGGATTATTCTTTGTCCGACCAATCGCTTCGGGCAATGATAAAGGAAACAATCAAAATCCATTTTGAGAAAGAAAAAACATTGTTTGAGCGGGGAATAAAAACATTGACGCTATTTTTTATTGAAAGTGATACAAGTCTGTTTCGTGGCGACAATCCGAAAATCAAAACCATTTTTGAAGAAGAATACAACAAACAATGGTTAATTGTAAATGGTCAATTATCAGCTGATGATGACTATAAAAAATATTTGCAAAACGACTTTGACAACGACAATCTCTTACAAGTTCATAAAGGTTATTTTTCGGGAGATAAAGGCTCTTCGGACGACAAAATAAAGTCAGGTGTTGATGAAATTTTAAAAGACAAAAAGAAACTCCTTTCGTTTGAAAGCCCGACACGTTTTATTTTCTCCATCTGGGCTTTGCAGGAAGGTTGGGACAATCCCAATGTATTTACGATTTGCAAATTATCCAATCATGGTAGTGAAATATCCAAACTGCAACAAATCGGGCGTGGTTTGCGGATTTGCGTCAATCAAAATTTGCAACGCAATACACTCAAAAATCTAAATGACGACCAAGAACAATTTTGGAAAATCAACAATCTTGATGTGGTGGTTTCGAGCAAAGAGCAAGGATTTGTGGAAGCGATACAAAACGAAATTTTAAGCAACTCGTTTTTGATTTCCGAAACATTTACTGAGCAAGAATTGATAAAAGTGCTGAAAGAAAAATCGGGCTTTGACGATGATACAATTGTTATGTTGGTTGATGATGTATTAAAGGACAAGAAAATGATTGTTCGCAAAGCAATTGTTGACGGACAAAAGATTTACGAAAAATCACCTGAGTTTTCTGCAATTCTCAAAGCACAAAATTTGCCCGAAGCACAAGTAAAAGCCATTGAAAGTTTGTTTGCAAGCGATACAAATGTTTACATTCAAAAAGCTGAACAGAAAAAAGAGAAAAAGAAAGTTTACATCAAACCAACGCACCTCAAAGAATTTCAAACGCTTTGGAACACCATCAACAAAAACGCTTTTTACGTATTGGACACCTTGAGCGAAGAAAAGGAAACCCAACTCATTCAAAATATCAAAACCGATATTGAAAAACTGAACATTGACGAAATATTGTTGCAAACCATTCGTGCCGAACTCAACGTAAATAAAATTGGCGAACAAGGAGCAATTACAAAAACGCTTACCGATACAATTTCCTACAAAAGCAAAGTTGATTATTTAGAGTTGGTGCGAACACTTTCCAATAATACCAAAACTCCCATTGCCTTTGTAGTAAAGGTTTTCAATGCTTTGAGTAGCGATTTTAAAAACAAAATGTTGTGCAACAATCCCGAACAAGCACAGCGGGAAATGAGCGAAATAATCCGTAAAAATTTGGTGGCAATGCTCAAAGCAAACATCAAATATGACGGAATTAACGGGAGGGTTTTACCAAACGTTTTCAAAACCGAAAAAGACAAAATTTATCTCGACATAGGAAGCGTTGGCAAATTTCAAAAAGACATTGAAAACGATTTTTCATTGAAAACAAAATGGGTTTTTGAAGAAGTGATTGAATACGACAGTGATTTTGAATTGGAAATTGTGGAGCAAGACCCCGAAATGGAAAGCATCGAGATTTTTGGCAAACTTCTCAAGCTCAAAATTAAAACACCGCTTGGCGAATATAATCCCGACTTCTGTTATGCCGTGAAAGGCACAAATGGAAACAAAATTTTTTTGGTGGTAGAAAGCAAAGGCTATAAAACAAGTACCGCCATTCCGCAAGACGAAAAAGCCAAAATTGATTTTGCCAAAAAATATTTTGAAGCTCTGAACGAGCATTATCAAAACGAAAACATCAAAATTTCATTTAAGGAACGTATCAACACCACACAGTTGGCGCAATTAATAAAGTCTGAACTATGATTTGTTTGATTTTTATGACAGACTATGATTTTAAGATTTGAAAAAATGACCCTGAAAGGGTTAAACGTTTATAGAATAAATGAATGACGATAATTATTGTGCGACCCGTTAGGGGTCGTATAGAACGGAACAAAAATATTTCTATAAACATTCAATCCCTTTGGGATTATTTACAAAACGAAAAAATGCCTTAGTGGCAAAAAAAATTATAGATACAATGACACAAAGAGAAGAATTTACAAACGCGGGATTTACCCTTGTTAGTACAGAGGACACCGATTTACCACAATTCAACAGTCTCCGTGATTTGCAGGATTATATCCGTAATAATAACCTTGATGATTTAGAAAACTTGCAAAATCATGGTAATCCACAAATCACAAAAATCATAGTTCAGACACTTTTGACTTTACCCTTTGATGAAAAAGTAAACGGTTACGGTTTGAATTTTGTAGGCAGAAACTTTGCAAAAGCCAAATATGCACAGAAAACTGAAAAGGAGTTAAAATTAAATAGTTCGTTGAGCAAAGACATTGACACTACACAAAACTTAGTATTGAAAGGTGATAATTTGGATAGTCTGAAAATTCTCAAAAACTATTACACCAATAAAATAAAGTGCATCTACATTGACCCGCCTTACAACACCACAAGTGATGAGTTTGTATATCCCGACAAGTTCGACAAAGAAGAAACCGAAGTGTTGGGTTTGGCAAACCTAAGCGAAGACGATTTTGCCCGAATGGATTTTAGTTTTAAAACAAAAAAGAGCCACAACGGTTGGCTGGCGTTTATGTATCCACGCCTTTTATTGGCAAGAGATTTATTGAGCAAAGACGGAGTAATTTTTATTAGCATTGACGACAACGAACAAGCCAATTTGAAACTGCTTTGCGATGAGATTTTTGGAGAGGAGAATTTTGTAAATCAATTTATTTGGGAAAAGAAAAAGGTTGTTCAGAATGATGCAAAATTTACTTCAACAAATCACGAATATATTTTAGCATATAGAAAAACAGAGCAAAGGGAAACCTTTAATTTGTTAGAAAGAACAGAAGAAGCAAATGCAAGATATTCAAACCCCGATAACGACCATCGTGGTAATTGGACAAGTGTTGCATTAACTGCAAAAAGTGGTTCATCAATTTACGAATATACTTTTGATAATGGTGTATATTGGAAACCAACAGAAGGAACTTATCCAAGGCTGAGTAAAGATAGTTTGATAAAAGCATATGAGGACAACAGACTATGGTTTGGTAAAGACGGAAAAAATGTCCCTCGTCTAAAGAAATTCCTATCGGAAGTTAAACAAGGAATAGTTGCAAACTCTCTTGTTTTTAATGACAATGTCGGTTCAACTCAATTAGCAAAAGAACAAATTAAACGGTTATTAAATGCCAATACATTTGACACACCTAAACCGATTGATTTAATAAGGTTTTTAGCAAAACTTGTGACAGATAAAAACTCAATCATCCTCGATTTCTTCGCAGGTTCAGGCACAACAGGACACGCCGTAATGCAACTCAACGCAGAAGATGGCGGTAACAGAAAGTTTATTTTGTGCCAAATAGATGAGCCAATCGACAAGAAAAAAGAAGCCTATAAATTTTGTATAGAAAATGGTTTGGAGCCTGTAATTAGTAGCATAACCATAGAACGTTTACGCAGAGCAGGAGAAAAAATTAAAAATAGTCTTAACCGCGATTTACCTGATTCTAATGATTTATTTGCGGATATTCAGGGAAATCAAAATAATCCTAAAAATGAAGGTTCAGACATTGGTTTTAAAGTGTTTGATAGCGTAAACGCTCCGAAATTAGATGTGCAAGACGGTCAAATTATCTTTCCAAAAATAAACGATGATGCACTTTCACGCATTTACAATATGATTTTTACCGTTGGTTTAGATGAGCCAACGCAAGTTCCCGAAACGGTAGTAGAAAATTGCATTTACAAAATAGGCAGGCATTATTACATCACCAACAGCAACAAAGTAAACAGCGATGATTTTGCCAAGGTCATAAAAAACGGCAAGGTATTTATTGACGGTTGGACGGCAACCATCAATACTACTTTACAACAATTTAAAGAAGATGTGAAGTTGGTGTTTTGATGTCCTATTATAACCTGTTAAAAAACAAAACCCCGAACATGCAGCACATTTTCGGGGTTTGTAGTGTTTTTATAGAGAGCCGTTATAATCCCAGCAATGCCTGCACCGGGTCTTTTCCGATCAGCAGCAATTCGGGATGTTCCAGCAATTCTTTTACCCGTACCAGGAATCCCACACTTTCCCGACCGTCAATGATGCGGTGGTCGTAGCTAAGCGCCAGGTACATCATAGGGCGGGCTTCTATTTTCCCATCTATGACCATCGGGCGCTCCTGTATCTTGTGCATACCGAGGATGGCGGATTGGGGAATGTTGATGATAGGAGTGGACATTAAAGAGCCGAATATACCGCCGTTGGTAATGGTGAAGGTGCCGCCGGTCATTTCTTCCATAGTTAATTTATTGTCGCGGGCTTTAGTGGCCAGCTCCACTATTTTCTTTTCTATCTCTGCCATGCTTAGGCTTTCGGCATTGCGAATCACAGGCACTACCAAGCCTTTCGGCGCGGATACGGCTATGGAAATATCGGAATAATTATGGTAAACAATTTCTTCACCGTCTATATAGGCATTTACGGCTTTCCATTCGCCCAGGGCTATACACACCGCTTTGGTAAAAAACGACATAAAGCCGAGGTTCACGCCATGTAGTTCTTTGAATTTATCTTTTTGTTTTGCCCGGATCTCCATGATGCGCGTCATGTCCACTTCATTGAAGGTGGTGAGCATTGCCGTAGTGTTCTTGGCTTCCACCAGGCGGCGGGCAACCGTTTTGCGGAGATTGCTCATTTTTTCCCGTTTTTCTTCGCGGGAGAAGGAAACGGCGCCGCCTTTGATACCCGGATGGTTCAAGGCTTCCAGCACATCATTTTTCAAGATTCTTCCCTGTGCTCCTGTTCCTTTTACTTCGGAGGGCTTCACTTGCTTATCTGCCATTACGGCTTTGGCTACTGGCGTTGCTTTCACATCGCCGACTACTTCCGCTTTGGGCGCTTCTGTTTTCTTTTCTGCCTTCTTTTCTTCTATTTTCGTTTCGGCTTTTTCTTCTTTGGGGGCTGCGCTTCCGGCGGGCTTGGCGGCTGCTTCGTCTATCTTACAGGCTATATCACCTATATTCAGCGTATCGCCTTCTTTGGCTACGGTGTGCAAAACGCCTGCTTGTTCTGCATTGAGTTCAAACGTGGCTTTTTCGCTTTCCAGCTCGCAGAGCAATTCGTCACGCTCTACATAGTCGCCGTCATTTTTCAGCCATTTTACAAGTGTTACCTCACTGATACTTTCACCTACGGTAGGAACTTTTATTTCGATCATCTGTACAGAAATATATGAGATTTGCGGGCTGCTAAATTAGGAAAGGTGGTGGTATTAATCAAAATTGCCTTGTAAATAAAAAGCAGCCATTTATTCCGGCACTCGTTGTCCTCTAAAACAGCATCCCGCAACCGAAAGAAAAAACCGCCTGTTAAAAAATATAAAAATGCGATTTCCATAACTACCCGATGCGGCGGTAGAAATTAAATTTGTCGTGGTTTAAGCGCTTGTGCATCCTGCATGGCTTGCTCCTTTTGAAAGAAAACTAATCGTTACCGAATAATGTACCGTTTTCAACATACCGAACATTTATATTACCTCATCGCCTTAGGCCTGTTTGTGCTGTTGTTTGCAAGCCTTATACTATGGCGCAGCAAAAAATTGAAAACCCTGGGCGACAGCTCACTCGTGCATGCACAATTGCTGGGCTTCATTCCGGGGCGTATGACGCTGAAGTTTATCTTGCTGTTGCTCGCCTTTGGCTTGCTGATAATCGGCTGGGCAAATTTGCAAAAAGGCAGCGGCACGAAACAAACACAACGTAAAGGTCTGGACGTGATGATCGCGCTGGATGTAAGCAAAAGCATGCTGGCAAAAGACATTCAACCGGACAGGCTCACCCGCGCCAAGCAGCTCATCAACGCTATGCTGGACAAGATGAAAAACGACCGCGTAGGCTTGGTGGTATTTGCAGGAAAAGCGTATCTGCAAGTACCCCTTACTATAGACTATGGCGCTATGAAAATGATGCTGCAAAACGTAAGCCCCGGCATGATACCTACACAGGGAACCGTCATAGGCGAAGCCATAGACCGGGCCACACAATCTTTTTCACAAAAAGAAAAAAAATACAAATCACTCATCCTTATCTCCGATGGAGAAGACCATGACGAAACTGCATTGGCAAAAGCAAACGAAGCGCGGGATGCTGGCGTAGTGATTCACACCGTAGGCATTGGCTCGCCCGAAGGCGCTACGCTGTTTGACGCTGCTACAAAATCCGTGAAGATAAATGAGGAAGGACAACCCGTAGTGAGCCGGCTGAATGAAGACGAACTGCGCAACATAGCCGCCGCGGGCAACGGTACATATAGCTTGCTGCGCAACAGCGATGCCGTGGCTTCGCGATTGGTAGAAGAGATAGGCAACATGGAACAAAAAAATCTCGGTGCGGTAAGCTTCAACAGCTACGCGAGTTATTTCCAATACTTTCTTGCAGCAGCGTTTTTATTGTTGGCGGTAGAATGGCTCTTGCCCGGAGCAAAATTTAAAAAACCTAAAACCGTACAATCATGAGGCAAATCTTACTGACAATAATTTTATTTCTGAGTGCAGCAGCAAGCTATGCGCAACAGAAACAAGTGCGTGAAGGAAATAAATTGTATGAGCAGAAAAAGTATAAAGAAGCAGCCAATCACTATCAAGATGCACTGAAAAAAAACCCGAATTACCTGCCCGGCATCTTCAACCTCGGCAATGCGCTATACCAGGAAAAAAATTATGACGCTTCTCGAAAAGCTTATGATGCACTTGCAGCAAAAGCAAAAGATCCGAAAATAAAATCCTCCTCCGATTATAACGTAGGCAATACCTACATGAGCGAACAAAAATGGCAGGAAGCTATAGAAGCGTATAAAAAAGCACTACGCAAAAATCCGCAGGATGAAGATGCCAAGTATAACCTGAGCTATGCACTTTCTATGTTGAAAAAAAACCAGGACGGTGGTGGCAAAAACAACGAGAAAAATCAAGATCAAAAAAATCAAAATCAGAACAAAGACGATAAGCAAGACAAGAATCAAGACCAGCAAAACAAACAAGAGCAAGACAAGAATCAAGACCAACAAAACAAAGACCAACAGGAAAATCCCAACGAGCCTAAGGACAATAAAAACGAACAGGATCAAAAGCCCCAACCGCAACCCAGCAAGCTGAGTGAAAAGCAAGCCGAACAATTACTAAACGCCTTAGCACAAGAAGAAAAAAAACTGCACGACAAGAAAGAAAAAGGGAAAGCGATAAAAGTGAAAATGGAGAAAGACTGGTAATGCAGTTTCCAAAATGAACTCCTGACAATTCACATCTTATCAACAAACAAAAAAATTTTCTAAATATTTTTTTTAGTAGCGGAAATCTTTTTTAATATTGTGATAGGATTGTACTTACTAACCCATCCTTATAAGAGTCCGGCAGCATCACAACACTGACCGGACTTTTTTTATTCCTTTGAAACAGGCTATAGGCAAGGCTTTCAGACAACCATCATTTTCTATGCTCCGTTATTTTATTTTTTATAAACCCTATGAAGTGCTTTCGCAATTTTCAAAAAAAGGCGATAAAAAAACATTGGCCGATTATTTCCTTTCGGTAGAAAAAAATGTGTATCCCGTAGGGCGATTGGATTATGATAGCGAAGGCTTGTTGTTGCTTACCAATGATACCACACTTACACATCGGTTGCTTCATCCGCATCATCGTCATGCACGCACCTACTATGTGCAAGTGGAAGGAAACATTACGGACGATGCCCTGCAACAACTGGAAAAAGGCGTAACGATTTCCATCAATGGAAAGCTGCATCCAACCGCTCCCGCTATTGCCAAACGTCTTGTTCCCGAACCGCCACTTCCCGACCGCCATCCACCTATTCGCTATCGAAAAAACATCCCTACCTCATGGATAGCGCTCACACTCACAGAAGGCAAGAACCGGCAAGTGCGCCGAATGACGGCAGCCGTAGGTTTCCCTACATTGCGGCTGGTGCGCTATAGCATAGGGAAGATAAATGTGCTGGGAATGAAGAGCGGAGAAGTGCGGGAGCTGTATAGGCAAGAACTACAAAATCTGTTTCTATAAGTGCGTAAGGCTATGGCTTTCGGTGGAAACATTTATAGCGCTTCCGGACGTTACAAATCCGATAAAATCATTTCCAGCTCTGCCGTAATCATTGCCGTAGCGCCCCACAAAATCGCATCTTCGGGAAGCTGATAGGCCGGCACGTTACGGATAAAGGTTTTGTCGGCAGGAGATGTTACCTGCACATTTTTTTTCAGTGCATCGCTCATCAGGTCTTGTATAGGGATTTCAAACACACGCGCTACTTCTTTTTTCTGCAACTGATATTCGGGGCGTGCCGCTGCCAGCGCCACAAACGGATATACATTGAAATTGCTGACCGGAATATAAAGTGAAGTCAATTGACCGATCACCTCCACCTCACTGCTCATAAGTCCTATTTCTTCTTGTGCTTCGCGTAGCGCAGTAGCTTTTAGGTCGGCATCATCCGGCTCTTGTTTGCCTCCGGGAAAACTGATTTGTCCGCTGTGTGCATGACCATCTTTTGCCCGCTGGATATAAAGCACATGCCACACACTCGCTATAGGGAAAAGCAACACCAATACGGCGCTGGGCTTGGCATCCATAGGTAGCTTATCCGGCATAGGACGTACGCGCGACATCATTTTATCATGTGCAACTTGCCCGGGCAGCACTTCTTGCAACCGCTGTTTTAATCGTTCTTTATCCAATAGCATTGCCTATAAAAATAGCGTTTGGGAGGATATACTGTTTCTGTTGATTGAAAATACAAAGATGCGGCGAGACTGCTGCATTTTCATGTGCATTCCGAAGATGCTTTTTATCATCCTTTCATAGCCCATAAAATCCCTTCTCGTCTTTTTCGTATTTTGTTGTCGTTTTAGTTTTTAATTTTAACCATGTCTCAGACCATATTAGTTATAGATGATGAGCGGGCCATCCGCAATTCGCTGAAAGATATTCTTTCGATGGAAGGCTTTAAAGTGGAAGAAGCTGCCGACGGAGCAGAAGGAATAAAGAAAATAACCGACAATGAATACGATTGTATTCTTTGTGATATTAAAATGCCTAAGGCAGACGGGATGGAAGTATTGCAAAAAGCAATGGAGTTGAAACCCGATATTCCCTTCATTGTCATCAGCGGGCACGGCACCATCGAAACAGCTGTGGATGCGGTGAAGAAAGGCGCTTACGATTATATCTCCAAGCCCCCGGATCTCAACCGAATGCTCATTACCATCCGCAATGCAATGGATAAAACTTCCCTTGTAGCCGAAACCAAACAACTACGCAAGCGGATAACCAAAGCCAATGAAATGTATGGCGACTCGGCCGCTATGCAAAAGATAAAAAACACTATAGAAAAAGTAGCGCCTACGGATGCGCGTGTGCTGATCACCGGTGAAAACGGCGCGGGAAAAGAACTCGTGGCAAGAAGAATACATGAATTGAGCAACCGCTCGCACGCCCCGCTGATAGAAGTAAACTGTGCGGCCATTCCATCCGAGTTGATAGAAAGCGAATTGTTCGGACATGAAAAAGGTTCTTTTACCTCGGCCATCAAGCAACGCATAGGCAAGTTTGAACAAGCAAGCGGAGGCACTTTATTTCTGGATGAAATAGGCGATATGAGTCTGGATGCGCAAGCCAAAGTATTGCGTGCGCTGCAAGAAGGAAAAATAACCCGTGTAGGCGGTGAGAAGGAAATAAAAGTAGATGTGCGTGTAATAGCCGCTACCAATAAAAACCTGATGGAAGAAGTGGAAGCCAAACGCTTCCGCATGGATTTGTATCACCGTCTGGGCGTGATCCTTATTCATGTACCTTCACTGAATGACCGCCGCGATGATATTCCGGGATTGACCCACTATTTCCTGAAAACCATTAGTGATGAATACAAACAAGCCCCTAAAGAAATGGATAAAGATGCGGTGAAGACTCTGCAGGAATATAACTGGACGGGCAATGTGCGTGAACTGCGCAACGTGGTAGAGCGTCTTATCATTCTTTCCGATAAAAAAATCACGAAGAAAGATATTGAGCAGTATATTTTACTGAAAGGATAAACCCATAGCCGTGAGCGCTTTTCACCGATGCAAGGAAGGGATTCGTTACCAACTGCGTGCACGCTCACGGCATGGAGTGCATTCTCCGTTTGTGTTCCGGTTTATAGAGGAAGCGCTATATGGGCGCAAAGCCAACTCGCTTAGGGAAGCTGTCCTCAATTATTTTCAAGATTACGAAGTATGTTTTAATGATTGGGAATTGCAAAACGCCGGCAGAGAAAACACGTTTATTTTCTTAGAGTTTATTCACCGCAACAAAAAAAATACGGAGCGATGGAACGCATTGGCAGCAAGTCCTAAAGTGCGGCTGAGTATAGATATGTATGAATGCGGGTTATTGTTTTTTCAGAAGGATTTTATAGAGAAGCAGCATTTTGTATTAAAAAAATAAGGGCTTGCTATAGGAGGTATTTTGTAAGGAAGCTGTTTGTTCACAAACTTCCTTCATCAAGGTATTGTTGCAGGTAGGCGATAAACTGTTTCCGGGTAATCATCCTTGCACCCAGGCTTTCCAGATGCGGAGTATAAACCTGGCAATCTATCAGCACGATTCCTTCTTGTTGCAGTTGCTGCACCAGGCGGATGAAGGCAAATTTGCTCGCATTCGGTTGCAGGCTGAACATGCTTTCGCCAAAGAATAACTTGCCCATTTTTATTCCGTACAGCCCGCCCGCCAGTTCATCCTTCATCCATGCTTCGGCACTATGGACATAGCCGAGGCGATGCAGTTCGGTATAGGCTTTTATAATGTCGTCCGTTATCCAGGTGCCGTTTTGCCCACGACGCACGGTATGTTTGCAATGCCGGATTACCGCTTCAAAATCTGTATTTATCCGGAAATCGAATTGTTCTTTTCGAAGGATTTGCTTCATGCTTTTGCTGATGCGCAGCTCCTCCGGAAACAATACAAATCGCGGATCGGGACTCCACCACATGGGCGGTTCTTCTTCATGGAACCAAGGAAAAATACCGTTTCTATAGGCAAGCAATAACCGCTCTGTGCTGAGGTCGCCGCCAATAGCCAGCAACCCGTCTTCTGCCGCTTCTTCTACCGGCGGGAAACAGATCTGATCTGAAAGAAAATGAAACACGGTGTGTGAATAATGAAAAAAGTGCAAAAAATATTACAGCCCTAAGCGGTTCAGCGCGGCTTTTGCCTGCTGGTCTATGTTTGATTGAAAATCATGATCCCTCATGCTCAGGCAGTCTTTATACATGGTTACCGCTTCTTTGGTTTTGCCCAGCCGTTCATACATCATCCCCATTTGCAAAGCCGCCCTTGCTGCAAAATGTTCTTTTCGATTTCTTCCTTTATTAATGGTGAGTTGGTAATAGTGTACAGCTTTATTATCCTGGTTCAGCTCGTCATAGGCTCTTGCTATTCTGAAATGATATTCCAGTTGATCGGCTACGGCAGGCAGCGATTCGATGGTGTATGCACTCAGTATTTCCAAAGCTTTGGCATAATAGCCGCCGTCTATCAAATACCGTGCTTTCAGCAGGGGTATAGGCGTCCATACATGGCTGTTGGCAAAGCGCAGTGCTTGTTTATCGGAGTCGGTAAAGCTGTTTCCTCTGGTTTTTATTTGTTGGCGGCAACTGTTTGCTTTTTGCAGATTTCCTTGCAGGTAATAACTCTGCGCCATTTGCATCAACGCATCTTTTATAAAAAGATTGCCTTTGTCGCGAGCTATGAACCGGCTGAAATAATGAGTTGCTTTATCATCCAGTTTCAGGAGCAAGGCACTGCCCATTTCATAATCAAAGGCGGGGAAAAGGCTATAGGCTTTCATGTTTTGAACAGTTTGTAAGGTTTGCAAGGCGATATCCGCATGACGATAGTTGAGCGCGATATTGGCTTTTACAAATGAATTGAGCGCATTGCCTTGTGTAGAAAACTGAGCACTGTTGAGCAATTTCCACACTTCTTCCTGACGGGATTGGAGATAAAATTTCAGATAGCAATGAAAAATAAGCGCTTCACTTCGCAGGGCATCATCCGGCGCAGCGGTATTGATGAAATCAGTAAGTTTGGCAAGTCCTTTATTCACACTTCCTTTCATACCGAAAAGTTTGGCAATCCATTTATATTCATCGGGTACGGTGCCCACTACGGTTTCGCACACCCCCATGAAAAAATTGTTTTGGGGAAAATCAGGAAACAATGCCTGGTTTTCTTTTGCCAGCAAATAGGCTTTGCGAAAATGTTTTACTGCTTTCAATTCTTCGCCGATACGCATGTGTATCATCGCCCAGTGCATATAGATGCCTGCTTTGCACGTACGGTACCAGGGCGTGTTTTTGCTTCCTTTTTCGAGGAGGGCGATGCGCCGGTCCAGATTGTTTTTTCTTGCTTCATAGTCGTTTTTGTCGCCATTAAATAAAAGCGTAAAAAAATCGGAATAATCGCTTAAAAACACAGCGGTAAGGTTGGCTGGCTGGGTGGTAAGTTCTTTTTTAATTAATGTATTGCCTTCGTCCAGCCGGAGTGCGAGGTATTCTTTATAGGCATTGCTGCAATTTTCGTTGTAGTCGTATATATAGGGAGCGGCAGATGCCGGATGCAGGTAAAAAACAGCTAAGAAAAATAAATAGAAAAATCTCATGAGTATATTGCAAAACTAACGGCTTAGGATTTGTAAAAAAATTTTTGCCTTCCTACCCAAGATGTTGGCGGTTTTTTTCGTCTGATACTTGCAACCGCTGCCAAGTGGGTTTTTACGGGAAGATTATTTTTCTCTTAAATAATAATTATACCTTTGGCATCGTTTTTGAAAACCTCGTTTTTAACTAAAACAAAAAATAGAAACACATGAAATCAGTAAAACAAGTAGCTGTAGCAGCACTTTTGACAATGGGCGCATTTGGCGCAGTAACGTTAGTATCTTGCAGCAAGGATGATGATCCTGTAGTATGCGCGGTGGGTCTTACAGGCGATGATTGCAAAACGGAAGTGAGAACATCTTATACAGGAGATTACAAAGGAAATGGTTCTGATAATGACGGTAACACCTATACTAACTGGCATTTAGTATTTGCTCCCACCACTACAGATGTAACAAAAATGAGTATGATACTTCAAGATGAAACCACGGCTCCCGTAGTTGCTCTTACTATTACATTGAAAACAAATACCACTTTTGAAGTAGATAATTTCACTACTTCTGATAACTATACTTATACCGGTAGCGGAACCATCGGTGCCAATTCAGTTTCTTTAACGTTGAGCCAGAAGGATAATGAAGATACTCCACCTTCCACTATTACCTTCACATTCAACAATATGATAAAATAAATTCTGCTTTATAAAATTAAAAGCCTGTGCGACGCACAGGCTTTTTACGTTATAGCGAATGTTATTATTGTTGTTTAGCCTGGTCGGATTTGGATTGAATTCCACCTCTTCTTCCTGATGACTTCTCTTCGGATTTCGCTTGGTCGGATTTGGATTCAATTCCTCCGCGAGTTTCGGATTTATTCTGGTCCGATTTCGATTGGATACCTCCGCGTGTATTGTTTGATTCCGTTGCGGTTCCGCCACCATTATTTACCGTAGTGTTTCTTGTGGTGGGTTTAGGCGTGGCAGGCGCATTGCCTTTCATCGCTGCGATAATAGAATCCGCTTTCCATTGTGCCACGGCATTGATCACAGAATCGTTAGACGCTTGCAGCGTTATCATTTGTTCTTGCACACGTACATTTACGATGGAATCCACTTGTTCCTGAGTAAACCCCCCGGCAGTGTTTTCTTGCTGGCAAGAAGCGAACGCTAATAAAGCTCCGCCCATCAACAAAAGAGATTGTTTTTTCATTTTCTGATTTTTTAAATTTTTTACAAAGATTGTTATTTATAGTTCTATAATCAAAGAAAATGCCAATAGGGATTCTTAAAATAATTGGTTTCGTAACTTTGTACCCGTTCTTTGAAAAAATCTTATAGAGATGAAACCGGGGCCGACCGGTTTTGACAGCATAAGACAGGGTAAGTAAGCATGTCGTGCGTTGGATTATTAGCACGTTAATCTGAAGATTCAAACCTTTAAATGGCAATACTTCGTATGCCATGGCTGCCTAATCAGCGATTAGCGTAGTCATTAGGGCCGCCGGGCAGGCCGGTCTGTAGCCGAGCCCCGCCGCCGACTCAAAACAAATACAGAATGCTGCCACGCAAGGCTGTGCGCAGGGCAAAAGACCTATACAGCTACGTATTATTTTGGTTCGTCCGTTTCCTGAATAATGCCGACAAATAATAATGGAATAAACATGTAGAAAGCTTATTGGGTCTATGTTTGGACGCGGGTTCGACTCCCGCCGGCTCCACTTTTATACCGCTATGCGAAAGCCCTAAGACCAATGATTTTAGGGCTTTTATCTTTTAGCGTTTCTTTTTCCTTCTTAATAAAAATCATAATCTCTTCTTGCTATATTTAACCTCAAACCACCATAACCATACGTAGTGGAAAAGCCCGGGGCGTTATAACTATCGTATGTGAAACGGCGGTGTGTAAGTCCTAAATCAATAAACAGATTTTCTCGCAGTTCGTAGGACATGTTAAGGTTCAATAAGGCTACACTTGTTTTTACCCCGTTCACTAAGGATACGCCATATTGTTGATTCCTGGTGTTATAGTTCATAAAAATATTGCTGCCGTAGTTGGAGCTTCCGGTATCCGTACCTTGTTTATAGTACATGCCTTTCAGCGTGATGTAGAAATTTGTCGTCGGTTGATAACGCACCAGCCCTAAGAACTCTATAAATCCTGCGCCTAAGGGATGTGCCATCGGCTGGTTATAGTGCGTATAATTGGAGGTGCTGTCGAAATGCGAATAGGTATAAGGACGCACGAGATTCATTTCTGCCTGTATATCCAGATTTTTAAGGGTAAAGGCATTGAAATATTTTCCGCCTAATTGAAGTGCAAATTTATTGGCCCAATATCCGCGACCGCCAAATAATTCTTTAGAAGTAAATTCATCCAGCATAAACTGTCCATAGAATTGCAAACGTTTTGCCGCTATGGCTTTGAAATTGATACCGAGATTCACATTGTCGGGGCTGCCGAAGGCGCGCTCTACGGAACGGTATAAAATAATAGGAATCATATAGCCGAATTCATAGCGGTCTCTTCTGCTGAACACTACGCTTTCAAACAGACCTATATTGAGCCATTTGGTAGCGTTGATGCTCAGGCTGTGAATGGTGGCGTATTTGCGCGGCAGCCTGGCGTCTGCTCCTTTCACAAATTGAGGGGTGAGTTCTACGTACAGGTTTTGATAATTGAGTTTCCAGATTTTGGTATTGATGCGCAGGAAGGGGTAGCTTGCTCCGAAGTCGCTCAGGAAGAGGCTTCTCATCCCATCGCCGTAAAAATTTTTATCATAGCCAAAGGTTACGTTGATATGATCTTTCACCGCCTGAAAATCCACATAGCCGCGGGCTAAGATATAGTCGTAGTGATTGCCGCTGCGGAAGGTATAAAAATCGGCACCGGGTACGGCTTTTTGTTTGGCGATGTATTGATTGGCAAAATCTACGGGCTGCTCCTGATTGTCGGTAAAGTAGGTATAGAAACCTACTTTTTTAGCGATCCACCCGCGCAGTTCCACCCCGCGGCTGCTCATATAGTGGGTCTCGTTGCGCAAAGTATTTTTTTCGCCTATAGCCTGTGCAGATATCACCGGATTGCCTACAAGGAAAAAATTATCGGTATTTACATGAACGAAATCGGGCTGTTTTTTATAGAATGTTTTAAACCAGGGAAGACGCGAGTCTATAGCGCCGTTCTCATCCGGTGTCCATTCACCGCTTACCGATATGGCGTGGTCTATATTATAGCGGTCAATTTTGGAAAGTCCCATTTCACGGGCTTCTTCTCTTTTTTCTAAAAAATAGGAAACGATGCCGCTGCGGGGCGCGGGTTTTACGGTGGTGAAGTACTTAGTGGTAAGCTCTCCGGACAGGGTTTCTATCCTATCCAGCAGCGGATAATCTTCATTATTGAGTTGCAAATAGGTTGTTTGCGCAGGAGCAGCAAAGCATAGGGTGCAAGAGAGTAGAATGAACGTGGCAAATTTGTGCATATAGAATTGTTGATGTAGATCCGTTAAATCGCTACAAAAATAACTTTCTACACCAGTTATTCTATTCATTCATGCCCTATAAATTCTTATAACGTTCTCTTTACTTCTATTTCTTCGTAAGCTTCTATAACATCACCCTGGCGAATGTCGTTGTAGTTTTTGATGGACATACCGCATTCATAACCTGCTGCCACTTCTTTCACATCATCTTTAAAGCGTTTCAGCGAAGCGAGTTCTCCGTTGTAGATTACGATGCCGTCGCGTATCAGATTCACTTTAGAATTGCGGTTGATTTTTCCGTCTTGTACATAGCAACCGGCAATGGTACCTACGCCGCTGATTTTATACACTTCGCGTATTTCCACATTGGCAACTGTCTTGCGCTCCACTTTGGGTTCCAGCAGGCCTTCCATAGCGCTTTTGATTTCTTCAATGGCATCATAGATAATGGAGTAGGTGCGGATTTCAATATTTTCATGCTCTGCGAGCTTGCCAGCTTGTGAGGACGGGCGCACCTGGAAGCCAATGATGATAGCATCGGAGGCGGTAGCCAATAATACATCCGATTCCGTAATTTGTCCTACGCCTTTATGTACGACGTTCACCGCTACTTCTTCGGTAGAGAGTTTTTGCAGGGAGTCGCTCAAGGCTTCTACAGATCCGTCGAAATCACCTTTAATAATTACGGACAATTCTTTAAAGTTGCCCAATGCGAGTCGGCGTCCGATTTCATCCAGCGTGATGTGCTTGCGGGTGCGGATGCCTTGCTCACGCAATATCTGAGAGCGATGAGTAGCTATTTGTTTGGCTTCGGTTTCGTCTTGATATACTTTCAGTTTTTCTCCGGCTTGCGGAGCGCCGTTCAAGCCCAGTATCTGCACCGGTGATGAAGGCCCGGCTTTGGTAACGCGATGGGTACGTTCATTGAACATGGCTTTTACCTTACCATAGTATTGTCCGCACACAACCATGTCGCCTTGTTTCAGGGTGCCGTTTTGTACGAGAATAGTTGCTTGGAAGCCGCGTCCCTTATCCAAGGAAGCTTCTATAACCGATCCGATTGCTTCCCGGTCGGGGTTAGCTTTCAGCTCCAGCAATTCTGCTTCCAGCAATATTTTTTCCAGAAGCTGATCCATATTGATTCCTTTCTTGGCAGATATTTCCTGGCTTTGGAATTTACCACCCCAGTCTTCTACCAATATGTTCATATTGGCAAGCTGTTCTTTGATTTTTTCCGGATTCGCGCCTTCTTTATCTATTTTGTTGATAGCAAAGATCATCGGTAGCTGAGCTGCCTGTGCGTGTGAAATGGCTTCTTTGGTTTGCGGCATGATGGCATCATCCGCGGCAATCACGATAACAGCTATATCTGCTGCTTTGGCACCGCGGGCACGCATAGCGGTAAAGGCTTCGTGGCCGGGGGTATCTAAGAAGGTAATTTTTTTATTTTCAGGTGTGGTAACCTGGTAGGCACCTATGTGCTGGGTGATACCGCCTGCTTCGCCGGCTACTACATTGGCGCTGCGTATATAATCCAGCAAGGAGGTTTTACCATGATCTACGTGTCCCATGATGGTAACGATAGGCGCACGCGGCAGCAAATCTTCTTCAGCATCCGCCATATCCTCGTCATCGCTTTCCGCTTCTTGCTCCAGGTTGATAAATTCCACTTCATAGCCAAATTCGCCGGCTACCAGCTCAATCACTTCGGCATCCAGACGCTGATTGATGGATACCATAATGCCTAAGCTCATACATTTGCTGATTATCTCTGCAAAACCGGTATCCAGTAGGCTGGCAAGCTCGCTTACGGAAATAAATTCTGTTACTTGGATTTTTTTATCGCCTAAATTGCTTTCTTCGGCAGCCCGTTTTTCCGCCATCTCTTCGCGCTTGTTGCGGCGATATTTGGCTTTCTGATTTTTATTTCTGGAACCGCCTCCGGCAAGTTTTGCCTGTGTCTGACGGATTTTATCTTGAATGGCTTTTTGGTCAATTTCCTGTTGCTGCGGTGTAGGTGCTCCGCGGCGGTCGCCTCTGCGGTCAAATCCGCCTCTGCGGTCGCCTCCATGTCCTCCGGGGCGAGCACCGTCTCTATTACCGCCATGCGACGTACCGGGGCCGCGTCCACCTTCGCCGGGCTTGAAGGATTCCGGCTTTTTCTGAACGGGGATGCGTTTTCTGCTTCGTTTTTCTTTATCCCTGTCGGGGCGTGAAGAAGGGGAGTGCGTAGGAAGTTCTATTTTGCCCAAAATCTTAGGTCCTTCCAGCTTCGGCGCTTTCATTTCGATGTGCTCTCTTTTCTCTTCCGGCTCTGCGGCTTCGGGCGCTTTAGGCTGTACGGTTACAGATTCCTTCGCAACTGGTGTTTCGGTCTTTGGCTTGGTCTCTTCTTTTTCTTTAGGTGCTGGTTCTTTGGCCTTTTCTTTTGTTGTTTTGGCTTTTGCTTCTTCTTTTGTTTCTTTTTTCTCTTCTTTCTTAGCCGTGGATTTTTTAGCCGCTCCTTTTTTGGGGCGGGTACTGAGGTTCATCTCATCCAGGTTGATTTTATCCAGTATTTTAGGACCTTCCAGCTTGGGAGATTTGGTTTCTATATGTGCTTCTTCGGGTGTAGCGGGTTCTTCTTCCGTTTTAGCTGCATTTTTCTGAGGCAGTTCTTCGGGTTCTTCTTCTTTTTCGGCAACTGTAATTTCCGGTTGGGGTTCTTCTTTTTGGACCTCTGCTACGGGTTGGGGTTCTTCTTTTTGAGGTTCCTCTGTTTTTTCTTCTATAGGGATAATGGGTTGGGGTTCTTCTTTCTTAGGCGGTTCTTCTTTTTTGACCTCCGGTATAGGCTTGGGTTCTTCTTTCTTAGGGAGTTCTTCTTTGATTTTTAAATCTTGCACCACACCACCGCCACGAGGCAGGTCTATAGCATCGCTTTTGCGTTTGGCTGCTTTGTCTTGGGCAAATTCGGCTGCCAGCGCATCATACATTTCTTCTGTAATCTTCGTGTTGGGATTACTTGCATTTACTTCAAATCCTTTACCTGTAAGGAATTCCACGAGTGTATCCTTTCCGATATTAAATTCTTTTGCTGCTGCAAGCAATCTTGGTGTTTTTGTTACTGTCGCCATTCTATATGTTACTCAATCTATTTTTATCTATGTAGGCTTTGTAAGGTACAACATACAAACCTACATATTTTGCTGCAATAAAGCAGTTTAAGTAATTGTTTGTGGAAGAATAACCTTTTGGGCTTATCCTTCCTCGTTCTCAAATTCCGCTTTGAGGATGCGCTGCACGTCCTTTACAGTTTCTACTTCCAGGTCGGTGCGGCGTACCAATTCTTCTGCGGAAAGGTCTAATACGCTCAACGCCGTATCGCAACCTATTTTCTTCAATTCATCTATTACCCATCCGTCTATTTCATCTGCAAATTCATCCAAGTCTATATCATAATCCATTTCTTCTTCATGTACATCCCTATATACATCTATGCTGTAGCCGGTAAGTTCTTGTGCCAGTTTTATGTTTACCCCTTTCTTGCCGATTGCCAGTGATACTTGGTCCGAATCCAGATACACATCTGCTTTCTTCGTTTCGTTATCCAGCTCCATGCGGTTGATTTTTGACGGAGTGAGGGAACGCTGTATGAGCAGTTGCTGGTTGTTGGTAAAGTTGATGATGTCTATATTTTCATTTCTCAATTCTCTTACGATTCCGTGGATGCGGCTTCCTTTCATACCTACGCAGGCACCTACGGGGTCTATACGGTCGTCATAGCTTTCTACGGCTACTTTGGCTCTTTCGCCCGGTTCGCGCACTATTTTCTTCACAACAATCAAGCCATCCATAATCTCAGGCACTTCTATTTCCAGCAGTTTTTCGAGGAAGGAAGGATGGGTGCGGCTGAGGATGATGACGGGAGCGTTGTTTCTCATTTCCACTTTTTTCACTACGGCGCGTACGTTTTCTCCTTTTTTGAAAAAATCGGTAGGTATCTGTTCGGATTTTGGGAGGATGAGTTCATTGCCTTCATCATCCAGCAGGAGGATTTCTTTTTTCCATATCTGATATACTTCTCCGTTGATGATTTCGCCTATGCGGTCGGCATATTTATCCAGCAGGTTTTTCTTTTTAAGATCGCCTATGCGGGAAGCCAGTGTTTGTTTGGCGGCGAGTACGGCTCTGCGTCCGAAATCCGCTACGTTTATTTCTTCATATACCTCTTCGCCGATGCTGTAATCCGGTTCTATTTTAATGGCTTCGGAGTATTCTATTTCTAAATTATCATCTTCAGAAAATCCGTCTTCCACAATGATGCGGCGGCGGAAGATTTCCAGATCACCCGTTTGGTCGTTCACAATTACGTCAAAGTTCTCATCTGTACCGTATTTTTTTCGGAGTAAGGTTTTGAACACATCTTCTATCACTTTCATCAGGGTGGGGCGGTCTATATTTTCCGCGTCTTTAAACTCCTGAAATGAGTCAATTAAATTGATACTAGCCATGGTTTTTAAACATTTTAAAAAACGATTTGTACTGTTATGGTTTTAATTATTGAAAAAGGTATTTCTATGCGTTCGGTTTCTTTTTTCTTAGGGATTTTTACTTCCAGAATGAGCGTGTCTTCGTTCACTTCTTTGAGAATGCCTGTTTTTTCCGGCGTTTCTTCCTGAAAGGCGATGGCTACGGTGCGGCCGATGTTCTTTTTATATTGTCTTGTAGTGGTCAAGGGTTCGTCCACACCGGGGCTGGATACTTCCAGCGAAAAATCGCCGTCGGGGAAGAGGGCTTGCTCTTCTATCAGCGTATAGAGCTTACGGTTGATGTCTGCACATTTGCCTATAGACAAGCCGCTGTCTGCATCCAGAAATACTTTTATATTGTTGGTGGGTTTTATTTTCAGGTTCACCAAAAACATATCGGTACCTTCTAAAAGCGGCGCGAGTAATATTTTTATTTGTTCTAAACTGTCCATTTCAGGTAAAAAACAAGGGGCACTTTTAAGAGCCCCTGTCAATTCGTTTTATTTCCGAGTGCAAATGTAGGAAGATTTTAGGGTTTGACAAAACGTCTGTCCTAATTTCTTTTGCCGTTGATCTCCGAAGTTGATAGCTTCCTACGCTTTGAATCTTAGTGTTGAATCACCAATTTTTTCACTAAGGTTCCTTTTTCCCCGGATATTTTCACGGTATAGATGCCGTTGCTCAGGTCTGTAGTAGGGAAGGTTACCGCATTACCGGAAGTTTGGAATCCCGTTTCTTGTTGCTTCACGATTTGCCCGGCCATATTCATCACCGTTACCGAATAGTTTCCTTTAAAGGAAGGATCCGTGCTGATGGTTACATAGTCAGCAGCAGGGTTGGGAACGATTTGAACGCTTGCATCAGGCAGCACATCCGTTACAGCCAGGGCGCTGGTATAGGTAAAGGGTTCTTGACTGGTTTTATCGGAGCATACATTCTTATTGCTGAGCGGCGTAACATAAGCATAGTAGCCTACGTTATTATACATTTCGGTGGTAATATGCACGAAGGTATCAGCCGTCAGCCATTTTTCCCTATATAAAGAGGGTAGGCTTTGTGTGGAGAGTTTTACAAAATAATACTGGGCACCGGGCACTCTGTTCCATCTTATCGTCTGGTCGTTGGCGTACATCATAGGGGAAGGGTAAGCTATTTTAGGCGTGTCCATAGCGGAATAAGGGGCGGATGATTGTGCCAGGAGATTAGGGCGTTTATTATACAAGTTGTATTGCATAAAAGCGATTTGCTGTGCACTGAAGCGATTGGTACAGGCATCCGTAGCGTACGACATATAAAAGGAGGGATCGGGATTGACTGTAACGCCGAGGGGATCGGTAAGCGCCGGGCCGCTATAAGGGCAGTTCCATCTATAGCTTAGGTAGTCTGCATCTGTATCGCAAAAGCCATCTCCTGCATTGTTACAGTTAGCGCCGATACCGGTACGGGTAACTCGTTCGGGGTTGGGGGAAGTACCGCTTTCCCATCCGCTGAAGGTGTGTGGTAAACCGAAATAATGTCCCAGCTCATGAGTAAGGGTAGTGCTGTTTACGGCTGCACAGTTTTTGCCTATGGCTACAGCATCTGCACCGTGGGTAAAATAACCGCAATTTCCCGCAGGGTCTTGTACAAAATAAACATTTACAGTATTTGCCACATTGTTTGCATACATCATCTGGCTGCCGGAGGAATAGTCGTGTTGGTAATAATTGTCATTATTAATATAGGTAATAGGCCATGCGATATAGAAATAAAAATTGGCGGGAGCAAAATGGGTATTCAGGTTGCAGATCAGCGGAAAAAGCTTATCCAGGTCATAATAGCCCGTACCGTTCGTTTTTCCTACGATATGAATGGATAAAGGAATGCTGTCCATTCCGGCGGTGCCTTTAGCAGCAGGCATCCCCTGGGCTACAAAATCATAAACACGTTGCTGCTCTTCTGCCGTGGTAATAGTGCCGCACCCATTTTCAGAAATAGATTGCGCATACGCGACAGACACAAAGCCCACACAAGCCACTAAGGCTGTAATAAATTTTTTCATGGCACGCAAGTTACCGGAAATCCCTGTTAGAAATAATATAAAAAGCCCCCCAAAATGCGGGAGGCTTGAGTTATGACATGTACATGACAATTCTACCGCACTATAAATTTAACCGTTTCCATGCCTTCCTTATTTCCTAATTTAATGAAATACATACCGCTTGCAAGATTCATATCTCTTACGATTATTTTCTGCTCACTTGCCTGGATATAGATGGGTGTATGGTACAATTCCCTGCCCGAAAGATCATATACCGAAAGGGAATAATCGCCTTCTTTCATTTTCAAGCTCAGCATTATCTCCTTGCCATCGCTGTGTCCCAGCACGCAGAAACTCCCCGAAGCCTTGTTTATAGCCTTCACTTTATCTGGCGTGGCAGAAATTAATACATTATCCAATCGCGATTGATAGCCTTCCGTAGCGGTAGATAGATATTGGAAGGCCAGATAAAGCGGCTGAGCAGCAGGTGCTGTAATGTTGGCTTCAAAGTGTTTCCAGATGCCGGTATCGGCAGGGCTTGGGGCAATCATATTCAGGTTGGTCCAAGTGGCATCGTTAGGATCTCCCGCACCCGAATAATCATAAGAGAACAGCACGGCTAATTCGTCTCCAGAGCTGAACCTTTTCCAATGATCAAAAAGGAGGTAGGCGGCAGGCATGGCGGAAAGATCCAACAACGGGGTAATCAGCCAGTCTTCATTGACATTATTTCCACCCGAATAGCCATTCATCTGCACACCCGGTGTTGTATTCCTGCCATAGGCGATGCAGTCCCATTGTTGCAATCCGGCAACGCTATAGGCGGTCCATCCCATAGGCAAATGGGTAGGATTAGCGCCGCAGGAAGTATCAAAATTTTCATTCAAGCCGGTAGCCGTGGGTGATGGAGTGGGCGCAGCCGTAGAAAAATTCCAAACAGTAGTATCATAAATACCGGCGCTTACATAGCCCGCCGTATCAAAAGCCGTAGAATCCATCAGGATATGATAGTTCTTTCCCGGTAACAAATTCATCCCCTTTATAGTAGCGGTAAATCCCGAAACCGTAGTGTTGGCAGAAGACAAAGTGAGGGTCTGCATCGTCTTGTCGGTTTCATTTTGAATCATCACATCTCCCGCGCCTATGGCTATCTGCCTGTCGAATACAAGTTGCAGGGAATCAAGCGATGCAGGCAGGTTACTGCTGTTATCGGCAGGGTTTATCGAAATGAGTACAGGATGATAATTGGGCGTGGGCGGAGCGCTTGTAGTGAAAGTGAGTGAAACATCATCAAGGGCTAAGCCGTCATCACCGCCGCTTACATCCACATCACTCCATTTGAGGGTGAGTATCGCTCCTGTAGGTAGGTTTATAGGCACTATGTCCGAAACGGTGTTTGTATTCACATTGCCGTCTATAGCCGTGCCGGTAGGAGTAGAAAGATTGATGGACGTGAGCGTCAGGCTGTTTACGACCGTCCAGCTCGCGGCAGGGTCGCCCAGGCTATCTGCATTGATGCTATAGGAAAATACCAAAGAATCGGCAAGGGTAGTGGAGCCTCTCCGCCATTGCTCTCCTTGATAGCTGAGCGAAAACGAACTGATTACCGCTCCGGTATTATTCATAAACCTTGCGCCGTAGGAAGGTTTGTTGGAACCGGAAGCTATGCTACCCAGCGCACGTTCCGCAACGCCGGGATTGCCGTAGCTATAGGTATCGCCCGTAGTACCCGTGCCGCTGTTTCCTTTATATTGATTGTTTACTGTAGTGGCGCTGGTACCTGTTTCCTTTATTTCCCATCCGGACGGCAAGTTGGCGCTATTCGTATTGGTGGTATCCAAGCTGTTGAAGTCTTGCAGGTAACTAAGGGAGGAACCTGTTATGGAAATCTGCGCTACTCCTATAAAACCCGATAAAATACCTGATAAGATTAAGGTGAGTTTTTTCATATAAATAGTTTTTGGTTTAAGCATGAAATGTACGCATTTTTTTCATATCAACAGCAAGATAATTTATTTCAAAATAAATATCTGCTGGCTTGCGGGAAATCAGGAAGAGAGAAAGAGGGTTTATAGGGAGGATATCGGTTATGCTTGGTTTTAAAATCCCTTTAAAAACAGACGGGAATTTTTCCCATAAATCCTTTTTGAAATTTTACTTTTGCAATCGCAACCATTTTTGAATTTTTATTTTTGAATTTTTACTGAAATCATGTCCATTTCAAACATCAACAAAATAGACGAGAAAGAAACCCGTGCAGGCTTTGGCGAAGGCATCCTGGAGGCAGGAAGAAAAAATCCGAATGTAGTGGCGCTCACTGCCGACCTCGCCGGGTCTTTGAAGCTGAATGCGTTTATCAAAGAATTTCCGGAACGCTTTGTACAATGCGGCATTTCCGAAGCCAATATGATGGGCGTTGCCGCCGGGCTCACCATAGGCGGAAAAATTCCTTATACCACCACTTTTGCCAACTTTTCTACTTCGCGGGTATATGATCAGGTGCGGCAGTCTATTGCCTATAGCGGCAAAAATGTGAAGATATGCGCGTCGCATGCTGGGCTTACCCTGGGCGAAGACGGCGCTACGCATCAGGTATTAGAAGATATAGGCATGATGAAAATGTTGCCCGGCATGACGGTAATCGTTCCTTGTGATTTTAACCAAACCAAAGCGGCTACCATCGCCATTGCCGAACATGAAGGTCCTGTTTATCTACGCTTCGGACGACCTAAATGGGCCAATTTTACCAGCCCCGATGAAAAATTTGAAATCGGAAAAGCACAGGTTTTAGCAGAAGGAACGGATGTCAGCATCTTCGCTTGCGGGCATTTGGTATGGCTGGCGGTAGAAGCAGCCAAAGAGCTGGAAGCTAAGGGCATCTCCGTAGAATTAATCAATATCCACACCATCAAACCTTTGGATGAAGCGGCAGTAATAAATTCCATCCAAAAAACCGGTTGCATCGTTACGGCGGAAGAGCATCAGATTAACGGCGGCTTAGGCGACAGCATTGCGAATGTAGCCTCCCGTGCCTGCCCCGCACCGCATGAATATGTAGCCGTGCAAGATACTTTCGGAGAAAGCGGCACGCCTATGCAGCTTCTGGAAAAATACGGATTGACAAAGGAAAATATCATCAAAGCAGCAGAAAAAGCCATTAGCAGGAAAAACTAAACTTTGAAACGGAAATTCCAATGGGTGAATTTCCAACGAATAAAAATTTCAAAAACTGTAGGCATTGTGCTTGCAGTTTTTTTGTATGATACCAACTGCCCGTTAGGATTTTGAAAAATCCGGGTACGCTTCGCGAACAAAAAAATCATCGCATCTTTGTAGCCGATTCGCATGAAAGCATATTTGGATTCCGTTCCTAAGATTCCGTTTTGGGTGTTCCTGCTCCTTGCCGGACTTTACTTCCTGAGCATAGGCGTGGATACGATGGATGTGGATGCCTCTCAATATGCGGAGATGAGCCGCGAAATGAGCGTAAGCGATAAACCGCTACAGCTCTACGACCGCGGGAATAATTATTTGGATAAACCTCCTTTTCTTTTTTGGATAAGTGGATTAAGCATTACGGTTTTTGGCGCCACTAATTTTGGATTCAAACTACCCTCTATTTTATTTGCCTTATGGGCGTTGTATGCCACTTATCGCTTAGCAAAATTGCTTTATGAAGAACATACAGCGCGCTTGTCGGCACTGATATTAGGTACTTGTCAGGGAATGTTTTTGATGACCAATGATATTCGCACGGATACCATTTTAATGAGCTGGGTAATTACGGCTTTGTGGATGATAAAAGAAGCAGAGCAAAAACGAACATGGAAAAATGTATTGGGCGGCACCCTGGCTATTGCCTGCGGTATGATGACCAAAGGGCCTATAGCGCTGATGGTTCCGGTATTTTGCTTTGGCAGCGACTGGCTGCTGAAACGGAAATGGAAACAATTCTTCACCTACCGACATTTAATAGATGCCTTGCTAATCGGTATTTTTCTCCTACCTATGAGCATCGGTTTGTATCAGCAATTTGATGCACATCCCGAAGTAGAAGTAAATGGACAAACCGACGTTTCAGGGTTGAAATTTTTTTACTGGACACAAAGCTTCGGCAGAATCACGGGCGAAAACACATGGAACAACGGTGCTCCTTTTTCCTTTCTCTATGAAAATATGCTCTGGTCTTTCCTGCCTTGGATTGTATTATTTACCGCAGCATTTCTCATCAATATAAGCAAGGTTATAAAACAAAGATTCAGGTTGAATGAACGGCAAGAGTTCATTACTACGGGCGGTTTTCTATTGGCTTATCTCTCACTTGGCATGTCAAAATATCAATTGCCTCATTACATATTTGTTGTCTTTCCGCTGGCAGCTATTATGACGGCGAAGTTTCTGAATGATTTGCTCCAAGGTAACTATCGCACTTTATTCCGAATCCTAAACCCTATACAATATTTCATCAGTGCCTTACTGCTTATTGCTGCATTTCTCACGTTCTTTTATGTGTTCAGAACGCAAGCGGTTGTGTTTTGGTCTATCGTATGGGCGGTATTAGTCATCGTATGGTTATGGATAGTTTTTAGGAAAATGATAGTCGGGAAAATAATTTGGGTAAGCGCTTCCGCTATCATCATTGCCAATATTTTTATGACCCTGCATTTCTATCCGCAATTGCTAAAGTACCAAGCGGGGTCGCAAGTAGGGAGGTTTATCAAAAAGCATCTGGCGGAAGAAGAAAAGATATATGTTTATCTTCCTGAAGATCCGTTGAACGCACTTTGTTTTTATGCCGATAGGCTTATTCTCCCTATACTTGACCCTCAGCCCAATGATTATCTTCTTACCATGCAAGATGGATTGACAGAACTATACAACAAAGGATTAGAGTATGACGTCATCCGGCAAGGGCAGTATTTTTCGGTCAGTCAATTGACTCCCGAATTTTTAAATCCTTCAACAAGAAAAAAAGCGACAAAGGAATATTGGTTAGTACGCGTGAAGTAAGCAGTTAATCGCTGTCTTTTACCGTGCATCAAAATCCACGACTACCCGCTCGCTCACCGGGTGCGACTGACAGGTAAGCACATATCCTTTAGCTACTTCATCTTTTTCCAATGCGTAGTTGGTTTCCATAATCACTTCACCTTCCGTAACCTTAGCACGGCAAGTACTGCACACACCTCCTTTACAAGCATAAGGCAAATCCGCGCCATGCTTCAACGCTGCATCCAAAATACTGTCGCCATTATAGGGAAGCTCCATTTCAAACGTAATGCCGTCAAGTTTTACGGATACCTTGCTGGTTTTGCCTGCATCTGCTTTATGTTCTTTTACCCAATTATCATGCGAAGGCTTCGGCTGGTCGGGAGAGGTGAAAAGTTCGATATGTATTTTTTCGGAAGCTATGCCTAAGTCTTGCAATTGCTGACGTGCGGAGAGCAACATTTCCTCCGGTCCGCAAATGAAAAACTCATCTATTGTTTTCAAATCTATCAGCGTATCACAAAACGCAGCTATTTTTTCTTTGTCAATTCTGCCGTTGAAAAGCGGCACATCCATTTTCTCGCGGCTCAGTACATGATAGACACGCAGACGCTGCATATAGGTATTTTTCAGTCCTTCTATCGCTTCGCGGAAGATGATGGTGTTGCGGTTTTTATTTCCATAAACCAAGGTAAAGCGGCTTTCCGGTTCGCTTTGCAATACCGTGCGCATAATGCTCATCACAGGCGTAATGCCGCTGCCGGCCACAAAAGCCAGATAATTTCGTGCAGGTGCATCTGACATGCGCGGAGAAAACTTGCCCATAGGCGGCATCACATCCAGCACATCGCCTACTTTCAATTCTGTGTTGGCAAAACCGGAAAATTTTCCCTGCTGCACATTCTTGATGGCTACACGCAGTTCATTATCGTGCGGACTTACACAAATCGAATAGGAGCGGCGCACTTCCGCATCCTGCAAATGCTTTTTGAACGTAAGGTACTGACCGGGTGCAAACCGAAAAGTCTCTTTAAGTTCTTCGGGTACTTCCAGACAGACAGATACACATTCCGAGGTTTCCGGCGTGATCTGTTTTACTTTCAACGGATAAAATTTTAAGGGTGCCATAACTGAAAACAGGATGTGAAGATACTATATAGCGTACAAAAAATGAGAGCACAAGTCGGGCAGACACTCTTTACCTTGTTTTAAGGTAACCCGGTTATGAATCCTTAGCATACCAAGCCATAGGCAGTTTTAATCCGGTCGATTATTTCTTCATCTATCTTCTAAGGTTCTGCTTTTTATCTTATTGAGAGTACATGAATTTGGTTTTTCTGTTTCCTGCATTCTCACACTTACATATGTGTTTTTATAACTAAAACTATAAATAAATAAATAAGAGTATTATATTAGCCTGCAAAACTTGACGCTAAATGTTCAAAATAAAACAACTTGGCAAAACGAATAGCCTAAGGCGGATTTATCTTCAATACATTTTTCTTTCTTTTTTATTTACTCTGCTTATGTGCTTTCATAGTGCTTGCAACAAGTACTCGAACGAACTCCCCATTGTAACTACTCAAGAAGAAACGTTTTCACAAACGAAACACATTAATGGTAAAAATCCCTTTATCGAAACACAGTTTTTCCGATATACTTCCAAGGACGGAGACTCGGTGAGTGTGCAGTTTAAAAACCTTTCAACCACCGATTTGTCTAATCTCCAAATTGTAATAGAGTTTTGTGCGGATAACGAAAATTATGATGGATGCAAAATACTCTTCAACAAGACATTGACGCTTTCTAAGAATAATACATCAGAGCGGTATGCTATCAGCAAAGAAGGAAATACCTATTTTGATTCGAAACACTACAATGTGTATGTGGTAAACGCCTCTATGAATGCCACCCATCCTATAAGCGGATATTTTAGCAACCAGTATTCGTGGTTTGGAAATGATAGCACAATACAATCCTTTCCTCAGTTATATGGTTTTATAGAAATAGACGGTCATTCGGTTTTTCGATTAAAATCAGACAATACGCATCAATATAATGTGCCGAATGGCCGTTTTATAGACACGAGTCATTTTTTAGGCGCTTTAATGAATGCGGATCAAATTATTTCCTATCTCCGGCTTTATGATGACAGCTCTTCCGTTAAGAAAAAAGCAGACGGGGTCTATCTTCATTTCAAACTGGACAAGGCTCTGAGCGACAGCAGTAATAATCTTGTAATGAACCTTCTTAAAAATTAGACTCATGAAAAAAATCATACGGGTTCTTTTCTGCTTTTGGCTGCCGTACATTTTAGCCTCAGAAACTTGGGCGATAACTAAAGATGTAACCATCAGCGCCACACAAGAATTTAGCGCCGCTTTTATAAATAATAAAGCACCGGAAACCCTAACCTTTTCAATAAAATATACCCATCTCAACGGCAAAGAAAAGTTGGAGATCACGCATAATGGAAAAACGGACTCCGTTACTGAGCTGCATTATGATAAAGTGGAAAGGTGCTTGAACGTGCTGATTTATAGCCAAGATACCAGCAAGAGCAGCCTGACACAGGAAAGTACGTTGGAGATCTTTCAATGGATAAGAAACACGATTCATGGCGTCAGCACTCGCCCACCCGCAGGTAGGTTTCGCTTGGCAGCCCACACCAAATACTATGATGCAATAGATGATGATGACCGTATGAGCCATTCCACCATAGATAGCATCATAGGGGATTTAAGCTTTCAACAAAAGAAGAACGAGGCCTTGAAAAAAGAACTTGAGGAATACAACCGATTGCGTGACATGATTGCAAAGGACTATAAAGCCCGCATTGATTCATCTTCACGAAAACTATCAGACATGCTCGAATCAAGAAGACAAGTACTGGAGAGACTTGATATGCTTATCACACTATTAAATAATCAAAAATATACTGATTTTGACAGCCTATATAAAATAAGCAACACCGATATTGTACGCGAGAATGATAACAACATCCTTTTCGAATTATATATTCCTACGCTGACTAAAATTCTCGAAGATATAAATAGCACAAGCAGCGAAAAGAAAAATGAAGTACAACAAAACATAAACTATCTGATTTCCCATAAAGTTCTTTGTAATTCCAATGAAAAAAAGACTCCTTGCGACTGCCTTGATCTTGATCCCGATAAAAAACAATACGCACTTTACCAAAGCAACAATATAATAAAACCTCAACGGGAGAGTTGTACAGATTCGATCATAACCTTGATAAAGGAAAAAAAACAAGAACAATACGCCATCTTAAAAGACAATCTTATTCAAATACGCTACGCCTATCTTAACGGAAGTATTTCCTTAGAAAATGCCAAAAAACAAACGGTACGGATATTCGAAAGACAAAGCGGGATCTTTATCAGCGAATTTGAAGAAAAAATCAAACAAAGCCTGCTGAAGAAGAAAGACATAGAAAAAAGAATCAAAACCCTATCCGAACAGCGTATCGTAAAAATAAACCGCGTAGATCTTCAGCTTGAACGTGGCTTCCTCGAAAATGTAAAAGTGATAGCGGAAGTAAACGGTGTAGAAGAAATCTTTGAAAATGTTTTTGCTATTGGCTTTACTTCCAAGAGAAATTATAAAAACCTTTGCAGTACAAAAATTTTTCAAAGGAGTAATAATTCCAATTTCATCTACTTAGGCGATGTAATCAGAATGTATGATAATGAGATTGACCTATATACAAGAGATTATTCTCCGGCAGATACTTTCCTAAAAGTGAACCCGGCGGAAAACCCGGACATTACCGTTTATAAAGCCGATTATACCCAATTATTCGATACTAAAATATTTACGGATTTTACCGGTATTTCCAGTGCCGAGCCCAATGGAATACTCCAAATAGAACTGAGTAGAAAACTAAACCTCAATACCTATCGTTTTCAACAATATGCAGACCGGAACTGGGGCGCTTTTACCTATCTCTATGTATTCGGCTCCTTGAATAAAATAGAACGGGAGAACAAATATTTAGCCCTAAGGAATAAGGAAACCGTTGTAAACAATACGCTGGTTTCTCCGAGTTATGCCACTACGTTAGACATGCTTCAATACCGGAATTTTATGTTTGGTAGCGAGCTCAATACCCTTTTATTTGACTGGCCGAGCGCCAAGAGTACTTTTACTTTAGACTTCGGCGCTCAATATGGCCATACTCCGCTTGTAGATAGCATACGAACCATTACCAACCAAGCTGTGCAAAGAGGAAATGAGGTTTATAGAGATGCGCATATGCTTTTGCTCTATCCAAAATTAAGCATGGAGCTTTTCCCGGAAAGAAGATTAGGCTTTCATTTTTCCTACCAAGTTTATTATACGAAGATATTCTCCAACAACCATTTTAAGCAAATAATGAGTTATGCAAAAAGCGATGGGGATTTATTATTCATAGAGCCTTCATCAAGGTGGTCGCACATGTTTGAAACAAATGTTCGCACCGAAATAAGCAAGGAAGGAAACAATACGCTCTTCCTTCGAGCACGGTTGTTCTGGCAACAAGGTGATGTAAATACTTATTTCCCGCAAATCCAGTTTGGCTACTCTTATTTTTTCAACCTTCCTAAAATATAGCAGATGAAATACCCCGTTTTTATACTCGTTTTCCTATTACAATTTTTGGAAGCCAACGCAGCTAAAGACATCATTATTCTGCCGCCGCTTAGCGAATGGGAAAAAGCACAAGTTGTCATTCCCGACTTAAGCAATACTTATATGTTAGATGGTGATGGTAACTTAATCAACACTAATTTTTACAACATAACCCTTACTACAAACGATTCCAATGAATACATTTGGAAAATAAAATTTCAGATGCGGGAAGAAATCAAATACCATGCTTCCCGCAATACAAAAGAATACTCCTACTTCTTAGTAGATAATACGATAAAATGCTTTGGGGTAGAGCAAGACACCTTAATTTCATTAACCGAAGTGTGTGGCCTTGAAACAAACAGCGGGTATAAGATCTATATTCGAAAAAATTCAAAAAAAGATTTTCTTTCGTCTGCTACGTGTACAGCGTTAGATTTAATGGCTAAGGAGTATCTTTCTTCGCAGCATAATGAAAAACGGCAGCTAATCACCCGCCGAAGCAACCGGATAGGATATGAAAACTGGCTGTTGAAAAACAAAAACCACATTTCCTTTTTTATAGGTGGTAATTTCTCACCTGGTTCCTCATACAGAAGCTATAAAGCCACCTCATTAACCCAATATCCCTATGAGGAATATAGGTACAGAAGCAGTAGTGAGCGAAATGTATATGGCAATAAAATGGATCTTAACGGCGGTCTGATACAAGGGAGGAAACATCACTACTATTTAAGTTTTCACTATCAGACATCCGGTTTCCGAGCAGACAGTTCCCAGTTGATTAATTGGAAAACAGGACTTGCGAACGGAGGTACCTCCGAAGATATTACTTACCGATTCAAACAAATAGGAGTGGGTATTGGTTATAAATATATCGGGTATAGCTATAATTATCTGCTTGCTCCGGTTTTTGATATTTCTCTTTATTATTCCAGAGTTATCGGCTATCAGGCCTATACAATTGCCGACTCCAGTTTGACCTCCCTATCAGGATCCCGCAATCTTAAAAAGAGCTATATAAAGCCGGCACAGTTTGGCATACAATTAGGCTTGGGAGTAGCTGCAAGATTTAATTATAACTGGGATGTTCATGTTGTTCCCATTATAGCTTATAATATAAACTCCGTAAATGACGGGAGACAACTAAAAGCTTATTTATTCCATACCGGAGTGCAATGCGGGGTTAATTACCGTTTTCTAAACCATAAAAAATAACCACGGTCTATCCCAGAATATCCTCCAGATCTTCTTTTCTGAGAAGGGTAAATATCTTTTTACCGGAAGGAGTATATTCCGGCTGCGTGCAGGCAAAAAGCTCATCTATCAAGGCTTGCTGTGCTTCCGGTTGATGAAGGGTATGCGTATAATGAGCAAATTTCTTAGCCAACGTAGTTATAATCTTTTCTGCGAAATTCGCTTGGGCTTTATCGGCTTCATGCTTCATCTGCTCCAGCAGTTCTTCTATTATTTTTTGCTCTTCTCCGGAGCGCATCGCCGCCGGTGCCGCATGGATCACAAAGCTGTTATTGCCAAAAGACTCCACATCAAAACCCATTCGTTGCAGTTCGGGCAGCAATTCCTTCAGCAACAGCGCATCTTGCGCCGACCTGTCGAAACTTACCGGAAATAATAACCGCTGCGCGGAAAGCACCCCTTCATTCCGCTCGGTTTGCAGACGCTCGTACCATATCCGCTCCTGCGCCCTATATACGTGTACCAGTAAAAAACCGGATTTTATAGTACTTACTAAATAATTTTCATGAAGCAGCATGGCTTTATCTCCGCGCAAAGGCCGGTGGGTAGGTTCCGGATGCAAGTGAAGCTCCGTAGGGGTTTCGGGGGCGGAGGCAGGCGCTTGCTGTGCAATGCTATATAGCTGCTTCCATTGTTCCCTTCCGGTTTTTGATTCTATAAAATGTGCCTGATTTTTTTGGCTAAAGCTGTTGTAGAGATAGCCGTTTTCCGTCTCCGTACGTTGCCGTTTTGTTTGCGGAAGGGTTACGGAAGGCAGGCGGGTAATTTCGGGGTTGAGGGAAAAATCAAGAGAAGGTGCGATATTATACCTTGCCAGTGCGTGTTTTATAGCCGCGTTCAGGTAAGCATACATCAATCGGTCGTCTTCAAATTTTACCTCCTGCTTAGTAGGATGCACATTCACATCCACGCGCGCAGGGTCGGTATCCAGGAACAAAACATAAAACGGAAACGACTCTTTTTCGATCAGTCCTTCGTAACCGCCGGTAACAGCATGGTGCAAGTAAGGATTGCGTATGAAGCGGTCGTTCACAAAAAAGAACTGCATGCCGCGGGTGCGGGTACTGGCTTCCGGCTTGCCTATAAACCCTTTTATTTTCAGCAATTCGGTTTCTTCTTCTACCGGCACTAAATTTTTTTCATAATGATTGCCCAGCAAGGACACGATGCGTGTTTTCAGATTTCCTGCTTCCAGATGAAACTGCTCTGCACCGTTGTTCCAAAGGCGGAAACCCACTTGCGGATGTGCCAGCGCCACACGGGTAAACTCATCCACAATATGCCGGAACTCCGTCGTGTTGGATTTTAAAAACTGCCTCCTTGCCGGTACGTTGTAAAACAGGTTCTTTACGGCAATGCTGGTGCCTATGGGCGCGGCGCAAGGCTCTTGTATTTTCACTTCCGTACCTTCTATCACCAGGCGGGTGCCTACGTCGGAAACGGATTGCCGGGTTTTCATCTCCACCTGTGCCACGGCGGCTATAGAAGCGAGCGCCTCTCCCCTAAAGCCCATGGTACGGATGGTAAAGAGGTCGTCTATGTTTTTTATTTTGGACGTGGCGTGGCGTTCAAAACTCATGCGGGCATCGGTTACGCTCATGCCACTGCCGTTATCTATCACCTGTATCAGTTCCTTGCCCGCGTCTTTGATGAGAAGTTGAATCTCCTTAGCGCCTGCATCAATGGCGTTTTCCAGAAGTTCTTTCACGGCGGAGGAAGGGCGTTGTATTACTTCCCCTGCAGCAATCTGATTGGCTATATGGTCTGATAAAAGTTGTATTACGTCCGGCACGGTTGCTTCGCAAAAATTTTGGCTAAGGTACGGTGAGAAATCGAGTAAGCCTTTTCATCACTATCGGTGCAAGGTATTTTTCCTGTCTTATATTTCCACAAAGAGCAAAGCGTTTTTTTGGGCAACTTGTAATCCCTGTGTAAAACAAAAAAAACGGAGCCTGTATAGCCCCGTTCTTTCTGATTATTTTTATCCTTGTTTAATATAAATTTTTCGCACTGTATTTTATTTCGGCATTTCGCAACAAGATTTGCTGCAGCATACTGCTCACGCTGCTTTTCAGTTGCATGGTCTGCATCATAGCTTGTTGTTGCAGTTGTGCCGAATCCACGTTCGGAGTTATATTTTGTTTGCTCACCAGGCTGATGAACAACACCCCGTCTTGTCCTTTGATGCCGGGCGATACGGTATTCGGTTTCAGTCCGTCAAAGAAGGCATAACCCACAGCTTTAGGCTCATAACCCAGTGTTGGCAGGTAGGTGCTTGCCGCGTTAAAAGAATCTACATTTTGTACCAACATACCGGTAGCAGTGGAGATGGCATCGAGACTTTGTCCTTTATATTTATCCGCGATTAGTTTTGCTTTCTTTTCGGCTTTTACTTGGGCTTCCAGCATCGGGCGGTTGCTTTCATCCACCTGCATTAATCCTTTTTCGCGGATGGTATTCAGTTTGCCGATTACATAGCGACCGTCCAAATGAAACACGGGAGAGATATCGTCTTTTTTAGCTTCATACATCCAGCGGATAATCTCGCGGGAGGTACCTAAGCCCGGAATAATAAAATCGTTCACTTTCACATTATCCGCTACGAGTTTGTTGAGATTTTGTTTTTTAATGCTTTCGTCAAATGCTTTTGCTGTTGTGTTTTTCCCCGCAAATTCATTGGCTTTGGCATATACCATATTTTCGGTTTCGATGCTGGCAAACAAAGGCTTAACGATTGTAGCCAGTTTTACCACGGGTTGCACATCTTTTTGACTAAGTATTTCTATATAATGATAGCCTGCGTAGTTGTCATTTTCTACCTTCACTATTTTCTTTTCACCTGTTCTTCCTTCAAAGATAAAATCACCGAACTCTTTAGAGATTTGCGGACGTTGTGCTAAATTAAACTCATATTCTCCGGCGGTGTTTTTGCTGCCTTCATCATCGGAATAGGTAGTTACCAGTTGGTTGAAATCCGCTCCGCTTTTTGCGGCAATCTCTACGCTGTCTATTCTTTTCTTAGCGGCGCTGTCGCTAAGCACGTCGCTGCCTCTGTCTTTTGTTTTCACCAGAATGTGGCGCACTTTTACGGAATCCGGCAAGGTGGTTCTTTCGGTTACTTTGGTGAGTTTATAATTTCCGTTTTCAAAATAAGGACCATATACCGCGCCCACGGGCAGGCTGATGATAGAATCGGCATACTGCGACATGTAGGTTTTTTTGCTTACATAGGTGCCGGTATAGGCTTCATCCGAATTACGATTTACGAAATTTTCATTGTCCGTAGTGGTAGAAAATTCTCCTTTTAAACTGGTGATGACATTCAACACAGCGTCTGTATCATCTTTTGAAGGCTGCACATCAAAAGCTACATATTCCATACTGCGGGTAGGATCGTCTATTCTGTATTGCGCCGCATGTCTTTTTATATAGTCGTTGATATCGGCATCGGTTAGTTTTACTTCATTATCGTTTACGGTGGTATAAGGTACTTTCACGAAACGAATGCTTGCCATCACGCTCTGGTCTTTGGTAGCGAGGTCGCTTATAAACTTAGGCGTATAAACGGCGCCGGCTATGAGCGTGCTGTATTTTTGCAACAGGGCCTGGCGTTTGATATAGCTTTTCATCATTTCCCACTGCTCCATGGCTTTTTGTGCCTGTGGATTGTTCATGTCTATTTTTCTTTGTTCAAAAGCCATGAGTGCCTGCGGGTCAAACGCACCGGTTTGCGGGTTTTTAAAATAAGGAAACTGCATTACGAGGGGATGCGGATTAGCGCCGGTAATCAGATCCTTTTCTTCTTCTTTAGTGAGTACTAATCCCAGGTCTTCCATTTGCCCTGCCACCAGTTTTTCATAGATCATTTCATTCAGCACGGTGGTATGTATCTGCGCTTTGGTATTATCATCCAGATCATTGCCCATAGCTGCATACAAACCTTCCAGCTCGTTTATTCTTATGGAGTAATCCCGTGGATCTATTTTTTCTCCTTCTACCTTGGCTATATATTCTTCACCGGAAAAAATCTTCCGTATGTTATCTCCGGCATCCATTAACAAGAAACCTACCAACGAAATAGCGATGATGAAACCTACTACTTTACCATACTTGGTTCTCAAACTTTGTATTACAGACATGAGCGCTTTGCGTTTATTACATGATTATAAGGAGCGCAAATTTATAAGAAAAATTGAGAATAACAGTACCGACTGCGGTGTGCGCCTTTTTTTTTGCAAGGAAGCGGCAGAAGGCTATAAATAGTTGGGGTTCTTTATATATATTTTACTTAATTGTTAGTTGCTGTGCATAGCGGTGGTAATCGGGACGGATAAATTTTTCCCTGTGTTTTATTTCTTATTTTCAAAACAATTTATCAGGATGAAATCCGTATCCTATTCACAGCTTTTTTCTTATTCATACTCTTCTTTTTTTCAGAAGCCGGTTTATCCACTTATTCAGATTTTAATGTGGATTTTCTTATTTTACAAGGTTCTTTTTTGTGGGAAAATGAAAAAAGATGCGGGTATGTTACTTGTCTTTAAATTTGCAATCTGAATTCCGGTTTTATTTCCCCAAATTCACAAGACTAATTGTAATAAACCTTTTTTTTAAAAAATTTTTTTATCATTATTATGGATGTGCAAATGGATAACAGAAAATTAGCCAGTGGTTTTTTAGATAAAGAAATAGACCCCTCGCTCGATCTTTTTGAAGAAATTAAAAAATTAAAAAAAGAAAAAAACGCCATCCTGTTAGCGCATTACTATCAGGAGTCAGATATACAAGATATAGCAGATTATATAGGCGACAGTTTGGGGCTGGCGCAGCAGGCGGAAAAAACAGATGCTTCCATTATTGTTTTTGCCGGTGTGCATTTTATGGCGGAGACGGCTAAGATTCTCAATCCGGATAAAAAAGTATTGCTGCCCGATCTGAAAGCCGGCTGCTCCTTGAGCGACAGTTGCCCGCCTCCATTATTCAAGCGTTTTAAAGAACAACATCCCAATCATCTGGTGATTTCCTATATCAACTGCTCTGCGGGCATTAAGGCGCTGAGCGATATTATCTGCACCAGCTCCAATGCCAGGCAGATTGTGGAAAGCCTGCCTATGGATCAGAAAATAATTTTCGCACCGGATAAAAACCTGGGTGCCTATATTAATAAGAAAAGCGGCAGGGATATGGTGCTGTGGAACGGTGCCTGCATGGTACATGAATTATTTGCCCTGGAAAAAATTATCAAACTCAAGGAGCGCCATCCCGATGCAAAATTCATAGCGCATCCCGAATGTGAAGAAGCTGTATTGAGAGAAGCGGATTTTATCGGCTCTACTTCCCAGCTATTGAAATTTACGGAAGAAGACAGTTGCACTACATTTATTGTAGGCACCGAAACCGGCATCCTGCACCAGATGCAGACAAAATCACCTCATAAAACCTTCATTCCTGCCCCGCCGGATAATATTTGCGCCTGCAACGATTGTCCGCACATGAAACTGAATACACTGGAGAAACTTTATCTGTGTATGAAATACGAAGAGCCGGAAATAACCATGGACAGAGATTTGCTGGAAGCAGCCAAAGTACCTATTGTACGTATGTTGGAAATGAGTAAAAAATTAGGGTTATAAATTGGGTGAGTTTTTTAATAAATAATTTTTAACTTAGCTAATAAAATTAACAAAAAGTATGAAAAAATTTTCACTTTTATTGGGCTTGGCTGTGGGCGTTTCCGCTCTGTCAGAAGCTCAAGTAACAAAGCCGATTTCATTTCCGGATTTAAGTGGTGTAACACCACCTAACCACAACTGGTATATAAACCAAGTGGGAGTAGGTTTTTCAGTTACTTCGCCCTTGTCTATCAGCGGTCCTAAAGTATTCACTATGCCTGATACCAGCGATTGGGGAGGATACGTCAGCACGCCTTTATTAAATATTCCCGTAGCTATAGCTGATCCGGATTCTTCCGGCTGCACCCCGCTTACGCCAGGTTCTATGACCGGTAAAGTAGCGATGATTTACAGAGGAAATTGCGAATTTGGTGCAAAAGCCCTTGCCGGACAAAATGCAGGCGCTACTGCTGTGATTATTGTAAATAACGTACCCGGAGGCCCTGTAGGAATGGGCGCCGGTGCCGTAGGCAATCAGGTTACGATTCCCGTGCTTATGATTTCCCAGGCAGATGGCGCTGCTATAGCCAATGAAATCCACAACAGCCAGACGGTAGAAGTTTCCTTAACCACTTGGGGTGTAGGCGCTACCAATGATTTGAGCATTCTCTCCGGCGGTTTAAGCCAGTGGCATGCACAGGTAGTACCGATTTCTCAATTGGGTAGCAACAACGGCAATCCTGTTCCCCTGAAAGCTTTTGACGGGGCTTATATAGCCAATCTCGGTTCTGCCGATCAGACGAATGTACAGCTTAAATCTACGCTTAGCTTCCAGCCTACGAGCGGCGCTGCATCTACTGTACGTACAGATTCTTTCAGCTTTGCTACTTTCGCACAAGCAGATTCTATCTTAGCCGTAGGTATTCCCGGCAGCTATGATTTACATCCTGCCACTACCGGTACTTATACGGCTACTTATGAGCTGAGCGCCGACAATGCCGATGATTTTCCCGGCGACAATATCGCTACCCAAACTTTCTCGGTTTCCCAAGATATTTATTGCAAAAGCCGTTATGATTTTGTGAATAACCGTCCTGTATCTAATATTGGATATAGATATGGAAGCGCTTCTGTCAGCACGTATATAGCCGGTAATTTATTTTATGTTCCTATGGGGAATTTCGGTGCCATAAGCGCTCAATATACAATGAGTAAGGAAAACAACGCTAATTTAGACGGAGAAGTATCCTCTGTATATCTATTCAAATGGACGGATAACGTAGTGCAAGACTCTATGGTAGAAGCCGGTGAGCTTACCTTAATCGGATCGAACACACTTTATCACTCCAGTCAGGATACAAGCGGGCAATATTTCGAACAGAATTTTGTAAATGTTACCGGTGTTCCGGGAATCACTCCTATGGATACAGGCGCGGCTTGGTATCTGGTAGCCGTGGAATTAAATAACACCTGTTTCCTGGGTTACGACGGGCAAACTAACTATCTCCCCCGTACGTTCTTGAGAAATCATGCTACCGGTGCAGATCAGTTCAGCGAATTTTTCCAGATCAATTATACTTCTAACCTGATTGACCTCGTAGCGGAACAACCCAATGCCCTTATCAGCAATTTCGCTTTTGACGGTACAAGACTTACTGCTAATGAATCTATAGACAGCGCCAGCTTCACCAAGCAAAAAGACGGTTTGGTAGCTTCCATAGCCTTCAAAATCACGCAGCAACCGCTTTCTGCAAAAGAGGTAAAACAAAAAACTGCTGAAATAACCGCCTATCCTAATCCGGCTGCCAGCACCATCAGTTTTGATGTTACCACGCTTATTCCTTCTAAGGAACTGGAATACACCGTATTTAGTGTATTAGGTCAAAGAATGGAAACGGCGGTTCATAAAAACCTTACCGGAAATAGCGATAAATTGGTGGTAGATGTGGCTAAATACGCAGATGGAAATTATATGGTATTGGTTAAATCGAAAGAAGGCGTAGCAGAAATCATCAAATTTACGGTGGCTCACTAAACCTTTTTCTTCAATTATTTTATAAGAGCAGCCTATACGGCTGCTTTTTTTATGAAGCCTATATTTCGCAAGCACGCTAAGCCATTTCAAAATACCTTATAGCGTTATAGGGAATTATCCAAGCTTAGGTTTTATTTTTGCATCATGTTTCAGGAATATGATGTCATAGTAGTGGGGGCCGGTCATGCGGGCTGCGAGGCTGCGGCTGTAGCAGCCAATATGGGTTCTAAAGTTCTGTTGATTACCATGAATATGCAAACCATCGCACAGATGAGCTGCAACCCGGCTATGGGAGGAATTGCTAAGGGTCAGATAGTCAGAGAGATAGATGCTATGGGAGGTTATAGCGGTATTGTATCGGATAAGTCTATGATTCAGTTTCGGATGCTGAATAAATCAAAAGGACCCGGTATGTGGAGCCCCCGTACTCAAAACGACCGTATGCTTTTTGCCGCTACCTGGAGGGAAATGCTTGAAGCGACTCCGAACATAGATTTTTGGCAAGACATGGTGAAGGGATTGATTGTTTCACGTGAAACAGTGGTAGGAGTGATTACCGGAATGGGACAGGAGATTCGGGCAAAAGCCGTGGTACTGACCAACGGTACTTTTTTAAATGGCGTTATCCATATCGGGGAAAAACAATTTGGTGGAGGAAGAATGGGTGAGAAAGGAGCCACAGGTATTACCGAGCAGCTTATAGAGCTGGGCTTTGAAAGCGACAGGCTCAAAACCGGTACGCCCCCTCGTATTGACGGACGATCGCTGGATTATTCCAAAATGGAGGTACAGCAGGGGGATGAGGAGATTGTAGGGTTTTCTTATCTGCCCGTTTCTAAAATCAAACCCTCCCAACAACGACACTGCTGGATTACCTACACCAATGAAACAGTTCATGAACTCTTAAAAACAGGCTTCGAGCAGTCGCCTATGTATCAGGGACGCATCAAAGGCAGCGGACCCCGTTATTGCCCTAGTATTGAGGATAAAATAAGCCGCTTTGCCGATAAAGAAAGACATCAATTATTTGTAGAACCCGAAGGCTGGAATACTGTAGAGATTTATGTGAACGGATTTAGCACCTCTTTACCCGAAGAAGTACAATACCAAGCCTTGAAAAGAGTTCCGGGATTTGAACAATGTCGCTTTTTCCGCCCGGGATATGCGATAGAATACGATTATTTTCCCCCTACCCAATTAAAAATCACCCTCGAAACCAAACATATCCGCAATTTGTTCTTTGCCGGACAAATAAATGGTACTACAGGCTATGAAGAAGCTGCCTGCCAAGGATTGATGGCAGGAATTAATGCCCACCGAAATGTGAAGGAATTGGAACCTGTAGTATTGAAGCGTAGCGATGCCTATATCGGAGTGTTGATAGATGATCTTATCCATAAAGGAACGGACGAGCCCTATCGCATGTTTACAAGTCGTGCCGAATACCGAACACTTCTGCGGCAAGATAATGCCGATTTCCGGCTTACAGAGCTGGGCTATCAAATAGGATCGGCTACGACAGAGCGCTACGAATTAATGAAAAGAAAACAAGAACAAGTAGCGCGCGTGAAACAAATCTTGGATCAAACTTCTGTTTATCCGGAGGAAGTAAACGGTTATTTTGAGGAAAACCAAATTCCTTTACTAAATGAAAAGGCTAAGGCCTCCAAGCTGTTGCTGCGCCCCGGTGTAGGCATCAAGAAATTAATCGAAACGAGCACCGAACTGAAAGCGGCACTCGATGAAGAACTAAACGATTTGGCACTGGAACAGGCGGAGATACAGGTAAAATACGATACTTATATTCAGAAAGAGCAGGAAATCGTGAAGAAAATGCTGAATTTGGAAGACCATTTGATTCCGCAATCCTTCAATTATGAAAAAATTCAAGCATTATCCATAGAAGCCCGGCAAAAACTTACCAAAATTCGCCCTCATACCTTAGGACAGGCAAGCCGGATCAGTGGGGTCAATCCCAGCGATATTCAAGTGCTTATGGTTTATATGGGCAGGTAAATGGAGGCTATGGAGGTTAAAGAAGCGATTATACACTATTGCCGGTATCAGGAAAGAAGTCAAAAAGAGGTAAGAAACAAGCTCTACGAATTGGGTTGCCACAAGGAGCAGGTGGAAGAACTTCTGACGGACATGATTGAATCGGGTCTGGTAAATGAAGAACGCTATGCCGAAGCGATAGCAAGAGGTAAGTTTCACGTGAAACATTGGGGAAAGATAAAAATCGTTCATCGGTTAAAAGCTCAAAACATTTCCGATTATTGCATTCAGCAGGCCTTGAAGCAAATTGACCCCGATGAATATCTTGCAGTGTTGGAAAAATCCGCTGAACATAAATGGGCAAGTCTGAAATCGGAACGGAATATAGTTGCACGCAAAGCAAAAACCCTGCGTTTTCTGCAACAAAGGGGATTTGAAACCGGGCTTATCCTGGAAACGATAAACAAAATCGCGGCTACTCAAAAAGGAAGAGAAAGATGATACAACAACAGACAAAGGGAATTCAAATTTCGGTAGAAACGTTCTATCAGCCCGATCAGTCGCACCCTATACGGTCGGAGTTTTTGTTCGTCTATAGAATCACGATTGCCAATCACTCCGCTGCGCCTATACAGCTACTGAGCCGCAAATGGATTATTAGCGAAGGCAATGGCATCAAACGCATTGTGGAGGGCGAAGGTGTAGTCGGAAAACAGCCAGTCATCCACCCCGGAGAAAGCTATCAATATGTATCCGCTGCTCATATCCGAACCGAAATCGGCAGCATGAAAGGGCATTATATCATGCAGCAACTCCCATCACAAGCAGCGCTGCTCATACCCATACCGGAGTTTCCGCTTATCGCACCGTTTAAACTAAACTGACGGTTTTATTGCGTGCAGCTCCTACAACTGGCTGTTCTTTTTCTTTATTCAAAACGGAATCCTGAGGATACTGATAGAGTGTCCATTTTTCCTGATGATACTCCAGAGCAGTGAGGTTTTCTACCCAGTCGCCGGAGTTCAGGTACGTAACTGACCCCTGCTTGGTTGCTATCGTTTTGATACAAGGTTGATGAATATGCCCACAAATGACAAAATCATTTTGATTATCTATGGCAATCTCACCAATCGTTTCTTCAAATTTCCCTATATAGCTGATAGCACCTTTAACACCGCTCTTAATGCGTTTGGAAAAAGAAACCCTTTCTTTGCCCATTTTGGCATTCAGATAATTGACGAACCGGTTGAGGAGGATAAGGAGGTCGTATCCTTTTCCGCCTAATTTTGCCAGCCATTTTCCCCGCTTCATCGCCACATCAAAAACATCACCGTGAAATACCCAGGCCTTTTTACCTCCCACGCTAAAAGAAAGACTGTTTTCAATCTGCAAAGAGCCAAGATGAAACCCTTTGAATTTCCGCATGACTTCATCATGGTTTCCGGGCAGGTAATAGACCGGTACGCCATTGCCCACCCAGCCTAAAATATGTTTGATGACTTCGGTATGTTGTTTAGGGAAATAGCGCTTGGAAAACGCCCACGCATCCATGATGTCGCCGTTCAGAATCAGCAACGAAGGCGAAATGCTGTCTAAATAGCGAAGCAACTCTTTTGCATGACAGCCGTAGGTCCCTAAATGTACATCCGAAATTACTACGATATCCACTTCTCTTTTCTCCATATGTGGTGATTTATGCCTACAAATAAAGTAAGAGCGTGTAATACAAACATTACTATAACATTAAACAATCGTAAATCAAATCATTAGAAAAAAAGAAAATAAGCGGCGTACATGGAAAGGGGTTGCTGTGCCTATACTGCAATTAAGAAATTGTTATACAATCATTAATAAATTAATTTATAATCGAAAATCAATTATTGGGGTGAATAACCAGCCCCCCCCTTAGGATGGCAATAGGAAACATCCTCAGCCACGAGAAAACATGAAATACGCGACACCCTCCTGAAAGGCTTGAAAGATTCACTATTTCCCTATAAGATGACGGTTATACAACCGCAGCTGTCTGCGGAAGAGTACGCGGAGCATGTTTTTCCATTTCTTTTTGAATGGCTTGGATATGTTCCGGTGTGGTGCCGCAGCAGCCGCCCACGAGGTTGACCCATCCTTGTCGGGCAAAATCGCCTACGGTAGCCGCCATTTCTTCCGGCGTTTCATCGTATTCGCCCATGGCATTAGGCAGACCGGCATTCGGATAGGCGCTTACAAAACAAGCTGCCAGTCTTGAAAGTTCTTCAATATGCGGGCGCATTTGAGCGGCGCCAAGAGCGCAATTCAGTCCTATGCTTACCGGATGAATATGCATCATGGAAATATAAAAGGCTTCCAGTGTTTGTCCGCTGAGCGTACGTCCCGAAGCATCGGTAATCGTCCCGGAGATCATCACCGGAAGGCGGATACCCTGCTCTTGAAAATAACGTTTTATAGCAAAGATCGCCGCTTTGGCATTCAGTGTATCGAAGATGGTTTCCACCAATAAAATATCTACACCGCCTTCTATCAATGCGGATATTTGCTCATAATAGGCATTCGCCACCTGATCAAAGGTTACGGCGCGGTAGCCGGGGTTGTTTACATCGGGTGATAAAGAAAGCGTTTTATTCATGGGGCCTATGGCTCCGGCAACAAACAAGGTGTCGGGGTCGGCACCGGTTTCGGCAGCATATTCCGCTACTGCCTGCCGGGCGAGGGCGGCGGCGGCAAGGTTTATTTCCGCAGCCAGGTCCTGCATTTTATAATCTTCAAGCGATATAGCCTGGGCGTTGAAGGTATTGGTTTCAAGGATATGAGCGCCGGCGGCGAGGTATTGTTTGTGGATGTTTTTGATAATCTCCGGCTGGGTCAGGCAAAGCAGATCGTTATTTCCTTTGAGGTCATGGGCATAGTCTTTAAAGCGCGCTCCGCGATAATCGGCTTCTTGCAGGCGGTGGCGTTGAATCATGGTGGCCATGGCGCCGTCTATGATCAGGATTTTTTCTGTTAATAAAGAGGTAAGTTGTTCGGTTCGGTTGCTCATGCTACAAAGTTAGGGTTTTTATTGGCTGTTGGCTATTTCAAAATTAACGCAATCAACCACTCAACCCTTCAACTACTCAACCCATCAACCTAATAACGTATTTCCCCAAAACGGAAGCGTAGTCCTATAGTGGCGGGAAAATAGAGGATATTGTAGGTATCGTTGGCGGCGCCGTATTTGGCATCTACGGTTTTTACCCAAGCCATTTTCGGGGCAAATTCGAGGTTCACACCTAGCAGTTTGGAAAAATAATAGTTATAGCCTATTTGCAGACCCAGCAGGGTGCCGTAGCCGCTTTCGTACTGGAATTTGGTTACATAGCGATATTCCGCCGGAGTGTTGGGGTTGCCTTTGGCATATTCTATTTTTCCTTCATTGCCCGTAGCCACACCGCCGAGGGTAACACCACCATAAAAACTGGAGCGTATAAAATCATCGTAAGCACGGTAAATCGGCACTACATAGTTCAGGCGAAGGGCAAGACTGAGGGCACGTTCCGCAAACAGGTAGGTTACTTCTTTGTTACCGAGCGATTGATTGTTGCTAGCGTTCAGCGACCATTCTCCGGTGCGTTCCCAACGGGTCATACCGGCTTCCAGTCCGGCCTGGAAATGCGGGTTGATATTATAATGGAAATTTATTCCCGCCGCATAGGTCCATTTCCCCTTATCGCCGGAGTAGAGGCTTTCTTTCACCCGCGAGGTAGAGCTTACGCCGCCGGTTAGCCCGAGTTCATATTTTTGGGCGGAGACGCCGAGGAAACAAAAAATTCCTAAAACGGTACATAATGATTTCATCTGAAAAATTTGTTTGTTTAAGGTGGAATACGTAAGATTAAATGGGGAAAAAAGCGTTCTTACCCGTTCGATTACGTTCTTCCGCCGGATTCATTAAACAGGAACTTTCCACAAATTAATTGAATTAATACGGATAATACAAGAGGCTGCCTTGAGTTTCTTAAAAATAAAAAAGACGGAAAGGATGGAACAAGGAAAGTTGCTTTGAGAAAGGGGCTTTATTTATGTGTTTTCGTCAATTATACCGGTGGTATTTATAAAATAAAAAACATAGTGCGTAACGATAAAATAATCAAACGAATCTTGTGGGTTTAAAAATTATGTTTTACTTTTGCGCAGATTTTATTGAACCCTATTATCACCTTGTTGCCCTCAAACAAAACATTATGAGAGATCATATTAGAACCCTGCCACGGGGATTCGTCTATATCTTGGACATTACTTGTGTATTGTTCTGTCTTTTCCTCTCTTCGCTGTTGAGGCACAACTTCGACTTTGGTGCTGCATTTGTAAACTGGGAGATTATCGCCTTGAGCTGCGTTGCCCTTTATTCCGTTCTTTTTTATCTGTTCAAGACCTACCACGGCATCGTACGCTATACCACCATCAAGGATTCGATTAAGATTATTAATATCAATATCATCGCCACCTTCGGCTATATTGTGATTAAACTTGCGCTCAACAGCTACGGTAAACTGGTGCATGGTGAGTCTATAGAATATCTTCCCTGGGTATCTATTATTATCAATTTCTTTATTGTCAATTTCGCTTTGTTGGGTTATCGCGCTACGGTCAGGCATATTTACAAAGCCTATTTTAGCCGGCTCACTCATAACCGCGAAAAGAAAAAAATCGTCATTTACGATTCCGGCGATATCGGTTTGTCCACCAAGCGAATGATTACCGACAGCTCCTATACCAATATGCAGGTAGTGGCTTTTCTGGATGACAACCCGAATAAGAAACATAAACAGATAGAAAATATTCCCATCCTCGGTACGGATGAGCACAGCATCACCAAACTGAAATCCGACGGTGTGCAATCCATTCTTATCGCTAAAGAAGATATTACGAATGAAAAGCTGAACTATATTGTGGATATGGCGTTGAAGCACGAGCTGAAAATTCAGCGGATGCCGCCGATTAATCAATGGTTGCAGGGGAAAATGGTCGCCGACCAAATCCGGAATGTGAATATTGAAGATTTACTGGAAAGAGAAGTCATCAATATTTTCAACGAAAATATTTCAAAAGAGATAAGAGGCAAACGCATCTTGGTAACAGGCGCTGCCGGTTCCATAGGCAGTGAAATCGTTCGCCAGCTCATGTGCTTCAAGCCAGCCATCGTAGTGATGTGCGATATGGCGGAATCTCCGCTTCATGAGTTGCAGTTGGAAATTGAGGAAAAACACGGAAATAAACACGTAAAAGCCTTCATCGGTAATATCTGCGACAGAGGAAGGATGGAACAGCTTTTTGAAGTCTATGCGCCGGAATTGATTTTCCATGCTGCCGCCTATAAACATGTACCGCTGATGGAAGCCAACCCTTCCCTCGCCGTATTGAATAATATATTGGGCACCAAGATTATCGCCGAGCTTGCCGTAGCCAATCAGGTGGAAAAATTTGTGATGGTTTCCTCCGATAAGGCGGTGAACCCTACCAATATCATGGGGGCCAGCAAACGTATCGCCGAAATCTTTACCCAGTCGCTCAACAACCATATCCAAAACGGGATGGAGGGCGTGGGGAATACCAAGTTCATCACCACCCGCTTCGGAAATGTATTAGGCTCCAACGGTTCGGTGATTCCGCGGTTCCGCAAACAAATTGAGAAAGGAGGCCCCATCACGATTACCCATCCCGATATTACCCGTTATTATATGACCATTCCCGATGCCTGGCAGTTGGTGATTGAAGCCGGCGTGATGGGACAGGGTGGAGAAATCTTCGTCTTCGATATGGGCAAGCCGGTGTAGATTGTGGACCTTGCCAAGAAAATGATTCAGCTTTCCGGCAAGATACCGGAATTAGATATTCAGATGGTATTTACCGGTTTGCGTCCCGGAGAAAAGCTGTATGAGGAATTGCTCAACAATTCGGAGAATACTACGGCAACCTATCATGAAAAAATTATGATTGCCAAAGTGCGGGAGTATGATTTCAATCTGGTAAACGGGCAGATCGAACACCTGATTGAACGGGCGCAAGGGCATTATGTCTATGAATCCGTGGCGCTGATGAAAGAATTAGTGCCGGAGTTCATCAGCAACAATTCCGCTTTCGAAAAGCTGGATAAGAAAACTAAATAATTCATCCTTCAGGGGCGAAGCAAAATAGAAAAAATAAAAAAACATGCTTATTTTCGCCCCAAAATGAGTAGAAAAAGTACTCAATAATGCGTCGGCACCTGTAACTGACGGTGGCGAAGCCATGAAAAAAACACAGATTTTCTTATGAACCAAACCATCCAAAAAATTGCTGTTGTAGGATTGGGATATGTGGGCTTGCCCTTAGCCGTAGAATTTGCCAAACATTTCCGGGTTATCGGTTTCGATATCAATAAGCGCCGGATTCAGGAACTGAACGAAGGACGGGATTTTACGCTTGAAGTGGCGGATGAAAACCTGAAATCGGTATTATCCGAAAACGGCAGTAAAGGATTGTATTGTACAGATGATGTATCCTTGATGGCGGATTGTACCGTCTATATCATCACCGTGCCTACGCCGGTGGACAAGCACAACCGACCTGACCTTACTCCTCTTTACAAAGCCAGTGAAACAGTGGGCAAGGTGCTGAAGCCCGGAGATATCGTAGTGTATGAATCCACGGTTTATCCCGGCGTTACCGAAGACGAATGTGTGCCGGTGTTAGAGCGTGTTTCGGGACTTGCCTATAATAAAGATTTTTTCTGCGGTTATTCTCCGGAACGCATTAATCCGGGCGATAAAGAACATACCGTTACCAAGATCCTCAAAGTAACCTCCGGCTCCACGCCTGAAACCGCCGAAACCGTGGATCAGCTTTATAAAACCGTCATCAAAGCGGGAACACATAAGGCCTCCAGCATCAAAGTAGCGGAGGCAGCAAAAGTGATTGAAAACTCACAGCGCGATATCAACATCGCCTTTGTGAACGAGCTTGCCAAAATCTTCAACAAATTAGAGATAGACACCCATGAGGTATTGGCTGCCGCCGGCACCAAATGGAATTTCCTTCCCTTCAAACCCGGACTCGTAGGCGGGCACTGCATCGGTGTGGACCCCTACTACCTGGCGCAGAAAGCCCAGGAAATGGGCTACCATCCCGAGATCATCTTAGCCGGCAGACGCCTCAACGACAGCATGGGCAGCTATGTGGCAGATGAAGTAGTGAAAAAAATGCTCCGAAAAGGACTTGCCGTACGCGGCGGCAAAGCCCTTGTCTTAGGCATCACCTTCAAAGAAAACTGCCCCGATGTACGGAATACCAAAGTCGTGGATATCGTGCATCATCTGAAAGGCTATCATTTAGATGTTACCATTCATGACCCCTGGGCAAATCCCGCAGAGGTAAAACATGAATACGGATTAGAGTGCAGCAAGGAACTGAATACCGCCGAACAATACGATGCCATCATCCTCGCCGTAGCCCATAACGAATTTGATTATCCTCAGTGCAAATCCCTTTGCAAGAAAGACGCCGTTATTTTTGATGTGAAAGGCGTTTGGGATAAAGCCTGTGTAGATGGGAGATTGTAATTAGCCAACTGCCCACCGCCCCCTGCCAACATGCTCGACACCCTCATTTCCTCCAAAACCAGAATAAAACTGCTCACGAGATTGTTTCTCAATCCCGGCAGCACCGCCTATTTGCGCGGACTGGCAGAGGATTTTCAGGAAAGCACCAATGCCGTGCGTTTGGAACTGAACCGTTTTGAAGAAGCCGGTATGTTGCTCTCCGAAACACAGGGGAATAAAAAACTGTTTAAAGCCAACGAAAAACACCCGTTGTTTAAAGACATCAACAGCATCGTCCTCAAATATGTGGGTATTGATAAGATTATAGACATGGTCATCCACCGGCTCGGCGATCTGGATCAGCTTTACCTCTCCGGCGACTATGCCGAAGGAAAAGATACCGGTATCATTGATTTGATTTTTATAGGAGCCATTGATAAAAGCTATCTTGTAAAATTGATTGACAAAGCCGAAAAGCTCATCCATAAAAAACTGCGCTATCTCCATTATTCGGATGAAGATGAATTTCATGCGGTGATGGGTGCAGCCGACCGCTCCAGCTATTTGCCCTTGTGGAAGAAAACAGTAGGCAGTTAGCAACCAATCAACCTATAAACATATCAACTTATCAACCAATCAACCAATCAACCAATCACCCACCCTTGCCCTGGTACGTACTCTATACGAAACCCCGTAATGAAAAAAAAACCGCACAGTTGCTGGCGGCTAAAGGCGTAGAAGTATATTGCCCCTTGCAGGAAACGGTAAAACAATGGAGCGACCGCAAAAAAAAAGTACAAGAACCCTTATTCAAATCCTATTTGTTTATCCGGTTGGAGGATTATAAGCAGGAACAGGTGAAGGTCCTCACTACGCCCGGTGCCGTCCGCTTTCTGTGGTGGCAGGGAAAACCCGGAGAAGTAAGGGAAGAAGAAATTGAAGCCATCCGTCAGTTTTTAAATGAATATAGAGGCGCTACCCTATCTGTTCATTTTGAAAAAGGAGAAGAAGTGAAGATAAAGGAAGGAGCCTTGAAAGAACAGACGGGCAGGATTCTTACCCTAAAAGGAAATAAAGCTTTTTTGGAAATACGCTCACTTGGATGGAATGTGGTGGCGGAATTACCGGTGCAGGCGCTGGAGCGGAAGGATGGTTGATTGGTTGAATAGTTGATTAGTTGATTGCGCTGCCGTTGCCGTTGCCGGTAATGAGAGGAAGTCAAAAGGGAAAATCTAAAAGGGTTGATTGGTTGAATAGTTGATTAGTTGATTGCGCTGCCGTTGCAGGTAAAGAGAGGAAATCAAAAATGAAAACCTAAAATAGCCGTTGATTGGTTAATAAGTTGATAGGTAAGGACTGCCCTACCACTAACAGCCAATAGCACCCAACCCCTATATTTGCAAAAAAATCGGCTTATAAACAGCCTCAACAAACCATCATGCGTAAAACAAGTTATTTTTTCTCCACGATAGCAGTGTTCGGCTTATTGCTCGGTAGCTGCGCCAGCACCAAGAACACGACTTATTTCCAGAATGTCTCGGATTCTATTTACCGGGCTGCGGAGCCGATTGCCTTATCCGGCTATACCGACCCGTTGATACAGCCGAATGATGTATTACAGATTTCGGTGCAGACCATTGACCCCAAATCCACTCTTTCCATGGGTACGCAGGCAACCTCTACTTTTGCAGTACAAGGAAGCTCGGCAGCTGACGGAGGGAGGGCGATACAAGGTTATCTAGTGGATAAGAATGGGAATGTGGAACTCCCCTTAGTAGGTAAGATTAAAGTAGGTGGACTTTCTACCGATAAAGCCCGCGAGGCGATTAGCGAAAAAGCAAAGATTTATTATAAGGACCCGGTGGTGAATGTGCGCATGGCGAATTTTTACGTTTCGGTATTAGGCGAGGTAGCCCGACCCTCTCAGTACATCATCCCTAATGAAAAAGCGACTATACTTGATGCCATCGCCATGGCAGGTGATTTGACGATTTATGGGAAACGGGATAATATCTTGCTCATCCGGGAAATAAACGGAGAAAAAAAAGCCATCCGTTTTGATTTACGTACAAAATCCTTATTTCAAAATCCTTATTTTTATTTAAGGCAGGGTGATGTACTCTATGTGGAAGCGAATAAAGCGAAGGTAGCGGCGAGTGATGCGAGGATGCTGCGGACTGTAGGGATTGTAACTTCCGTAGCAAGTCTTATAGTAGCGGTCATCTATAGGCTCGGGCGATAATAAAGCTAGATAATCATAGAGATGGTTCATATTAACTGACATATCTGTTTATGATATAATCTCTGTATTATTCACAATAATAAGTATAAAATTTTGTAGATATTTCTATGTCGGAAACGCAACACATAATTCAAGATCAGTTAGACGAGGAAAGCAGCTTAGACATCCGTAAATTCATAGACCGGTTTATTGGTTACTGGCCCTGGTTTGCGGCAACGGTATGTACTGCCTTACTCATCGCCTTTCTCTATCTGCGCTATGCCACCCCGGTCTATAAAACCTCCGCAACCGTGATGGTGCAGGATGCTAAAAAAGGTTCCAGCATGGGAGATGGAGCTTTGATGGAAGAATTAGGGTTGGGGGGCAAAAGCAATGTGGACAACGAGGTGCAGATTTTTAAAAGCCGTACCCTGATGGAACAGGTGGTGCGTGATTTACAATTATATGTTAGCTATTATACACAAGGAAGGATAAAAACCACCGAAGTCTATCAGGACAAGCCCTTCGATTTTCAGTTCCGGATATTCAATCCCGATTCTTTAAAACGCCGTTATGAATATCAATTGGAACTTAGGAACACCGGCTTTAGCCTAATAGGCAACGAAAAAACCTATAAAGGAAAATGGGGGGATGTATTGAAACTTCCGATGGGTGAGGTGGTGATTCAAAGAAAATCGGCGTATGCATTTACGGAAAAAGACTATTCGATTGTAATTAACCCTTTTGACGCGACAGTCGGTGGGCTGATGACTGCCTTGGATGTAAGCGCACCCAATAAAATGGTGAGTGTTATTGACTTGGGTTATGAAACCATCATCCCCAAAAAAGGAGAAACCATTGTCAATAAACTGATTGATGTCTATATGCGGGCAAATGTGGACGATAAAAACCGCATTGCCGATTCCACCATGAGCTTTATTGACGGCCGCTTACAAATCGTATTTCAGGAGCTGAGCGGCATCGAAAAGGATATTGAGCAGTTCAAAAGCGAAAACGACCTCACCGATATCAGCTCACAGGCGCAGTTGCTGCTTGCCAATACTTCGGATTATGCCAAGCAAATCGCGGAACAGGAAGTACAGCTCAGCATAGTACAATCTTTGGAACAGTATATTTTTGATAAATCCAATAACAAAAGGGTAGTGCCCCAAACCCTGCTCATCGGCAACAATGCCTCCTTCACCGCCTTATTGGAACGCTACAATACCGTTCAGCTTGAGCGGGAACGCAACCTGTTGAGCATGTCGGAAAACAACCCGGCTATCCTGAACCTGGATCAGCAACTGGATAACCTCCGCAACGACCTCCGCAGCAATATTGCCTCCTATAAGCGGCAGATTAACATTACCCTCAACGAACTCCGTCAGCGCAGCGGCTCGCTTTCCGCACAGATTCGCTCCGTACCTAAGAAGGAACGTATTTTTGTGGATTTCTCCCGCCAGCAAGGCATCAAACAGGAGCTTTACCTCTTCCTGTTGAAAAAGCGGGAAGAAACCGCTATCAGCAAATCTTCCACCATTGCCAACGCCCGTGTGGTGGATGTGGCAAAAACCGGATTAGGCCCGATCAAACCCAAAAAACAACTGATTTATTTATCTGCTTTCCTGATTGGCTTGATTATTCCGGGAGCAGTCTTGTACGTGCGGGAGTTGCTCAATACCCGTATCGTCAATAAAGAAGACATCACCTCCCGCACCGGCGCCGCCATCATCGGCGAGATTGGTCATAAAGGCGGAGAAGAAGCCTTAGTGGTGAAACCCGGCAGCCGTACCGGTCTTGCCGAACAATTCCGCGCCCTGCGTACCAATGTGCAGTTCATGCTTCCCGATGAGGAAAAAACCGTAATGCTCACTTCCTCCATGAGCGGGGAGGGTAAATCCTTTGTTGCCCTCAACTTAGCAGCTACCCTTGCTCTTTCCGGTAAGAAAGTGGTAATTATGGAGTTGGATTTGCGCAAACCCAAGATATCACAAGCTTTGGGCATCAGCAGTACCAAAGGTTTTTCCAATTTTGCCATCGGCGAGGCGGATATCAACGAAATCATTCTCCCTACGGGCGAGCAGGATAATTTTTGGGTGATTCCCGCCGGCCCCATCCCGCCAAACCCCGCCGAACTGATTATGCTGCCCCGCGTGGCACAGTTGTTCGCCGAGCTGAAAAAACATTTCGACTATATCATCATGGATACCGCGCCTCTGGGCCTGGTAACCGATGCGCAGCTCTTAGCCGGTTTCGCCGATCTTACTCTGTTCCTTGTGCGACAAGGTTATACCTTCAAACCGCAAATCAACCAGATACAGCATGTGTTGATTCAGAAAAAACTGCCTAAGCTCAGCATTGTGGTGAATGATGTGAATGCCGTGAAAGGCTATGGCTATGGATACGGCTATGGTTACGGCTATGGCTATGGTTATGGCAGCTATGGCAACGGCTATTTTGAAGAAGGGAAAAAACGGGATGAAAATTTCTTAGAAAAAGCGAAAAGAAAGTTTTTGAGAAAATAAGCCCATATCAACCACTCAACTTAATCAACCACTCAACTTAATCAACCACTCAACCTCTCCATTCCCCATGAAAGGCATCATTCTCGCCGGCGGTTCCGGCACTCGGCTTTACCCCCTTACCATTGCAGTCAGCAAGCAACTTATGCCGGTTTATGACAAGCCCATGATTTATTATCCTTTGTCCACGCTGATGTTAGCGGGCATTCGGGAGATTTTGATTATCACCACTCCGGAAGATCAGGCAGGGTTTAAGAAATTGCTCGGCGACGGCGCGCAAGTAGGCTGCCGTTTTGAGTATGTGGTGCAGCAGGTGCCCAACGGATTAGCGCAGGCCTTTGTGTTAGGTGCTGAGTTTGTAGGCAAAGACGCTGCGGCATTGATACTGGGGGATAATATTTTTTACGGCTCCGGCATGGGTAAGCTGCTCAGCAGGAAAGCCAATCCCGACGGGGCGGTGGTCTTTGCCTACCCGGTGCAGGATCCCGAGCGCTACGGCGTGGTAGAATTTGATCAGGACTATAAAGCCGTGAGCATTGAAGAGAAACCGGCTCAGCCCAAGTCTAATTATGCCGTACCCGGTTTATATTTTTATGATAATTCGGTGGTGGAGATTGCTCAAAACATTCAGCCTTCCGCCCGCGGCGAATATGAAATCACGGATGTGAATAAAATCTATCTCGAACAGGGCAAATTGGAAGTAGGCGTCCTCGACAGAGGCACGGCATGGTTGGATACCGGTACCTTCGACAGCCTGATACAGGCAGGACAGTTTATAGAAGTCATCGAAAAAAGGCAGGGGTTGAAAATAGGCTGTATTGAAGAAATTGCTTATAATAATGGCTGGATTAATGAGGCGCAGTTGATGAAGCAAGCGGAAGTTTTTGCAAAATCCGGCTACGGAGCCTATCTGAAACGCATTCTGACCCCTTACGGTAACTAACAATTTTATACAGCAAAGAGTAGCCTATTAACTCATCCATCATTCCACCAATCAACTCATTTTTTATGCAAAAAACACTCATCATCACAGGCGGTGCGGGTTTTATCGGCTCGCATGTCGTACGCTTGTTTGTGAACAGCTATCCCGATTACCGCATCGTGAACCTCGACGCGCTCACCTATGCCGGCAATCTGGAAAACCTGAAAGATATGGAGCAGGCTCCCAACTACCATTTTGAAAAAGCGGACATCTGTGATGCGGAGGCGATAACCGGATTGTTTGCCCGTTACCGTCCGGACGGCATTATCCACCTCGCGGCGGAAAGCCATGTGGATCGCTCCATTCAGGATCCCAACGCCTTTATCCGCACCAATGTAATGGGCACGGCTAACCTCCTGAACGCAGCAAGGGAACTGTGGAAAGAAGATTACGAAGGAAAACGATTTTACCATGTCTCCACCGATGAGGTCTATGGCTCGCTCGGCGAAACGGGTTTCTTCTTAGAAACCACTCCCTACGACCCGCAATCGCCCTACTCGGCTTCCAAAGCGGCTTCCGACCACCTGGTACGGGCTTATGGCAATACCTACGGACTTCCGTTTGTACTCACCAACTGCTCCAATAACTACGGTCCGAACCATTTTCCGGAAAAACTGATTCCTTTGTTTATCAACAATATTCAAAACAACAAACCGCTGCCGGTATATGGCGACGGGAAATATACCCGCGACTGGCTCTATGTGGTGGATCACGCAAGAGCTATTGATAAGGTTTTTCATCAGGGGAAAAACGGTGAGACCTATAATATCGGCGGTTTCAACGAATGGCAGAATATAGACCTGGTGAAGCTGCTCTGCCGGCAAATGGATGAAAAATTAGGACGCGAACCCGGCACCTCCGACCGGCTCATCAGCTATATCAAAGACCGGCCCGGCCATGACCGCCGCTATGCGATTGATGCTACCAAGCTCAATAAAGAACTCGGCTGGTCTCCCTCGGTAAGCTTTGAAGAAGGCCTGTCCAAAACCATAGACTGGTATTTAGAAAACGAGGAATGGCTGAAGAATGTAACGAGTGGGGATTATCAGAACTACTATGAAATGCAGTATGCGGGGTGAACGAAATATCTTACAAAAAGAATTATTTGATTAATTAATCCATTGTTGGCAAGCTGATTGTGGAAAGTTCACCCTAAGGTCGGAATAATAGAAGATTAACTGACGCAACTGATATGTTCGCAGCTTGAATAATATGAATTATTATATCAGACGAATAATATTGAAAAACATCTTTTCCCAATCATGCAATTAGAAATAACTAAAGCTATTCATGCAGCCGTCAAAGGAGGCCAAGCCATCATGGAAGTTTATAAAAAAGACTTTTCCGTGGAGTATAAAGATGATAAATCTCCTTTAACGGAAGCCGATAGGGCTGCGGATAGGGTGATAAAAAAAGAATTAGGGGAACAATATCCCATTCTTAGTGAAGAAGGGAAAGCGATTGATTATAACGAAAGAAAAACATGGGACAGATTCTGGATGGTGGATCCTTTAGACGGCACCAAAGAGTTCATTAAAAAAAATGATGAGTTTACCGTCAATATCGCTTTGATTGAAAACGAAAAACCGGTTTTAGGGGTAGTATATGTGCCGGCTACTCAGCAATTGTTTTTTGCGGATAATGAGATAGGGGCTTATGTAATAACGATAGATGATCATACCGATACTACGGATATCAGCAGATTAAGGGCCGCATCCAAAAAACTACAAGCGGGTCAAAGACCCTCCGTTTATACCATTGTAGCCTCGCGCTCCCATTTATCTCCGGAAACACAGGTGTTTATTGACCAATGCAAAAAAGAACAGGGGCAGATTGAAACCATCAGCAAAGGGAGTTCTTTAAAACTATGTTTAGTAGCGGAAGGGAATGCAGATGTCTATCCCCGCATTGCACCTACGATGGAATGGGATACAGCCGCTGCCCATGCTATAGCCAAATTTGCAGGGTGCAGCGTGTTGAATTTTGATACCGGAGAGGAATTGATTTATAATAAGCCCAATTTATTAAATCCCTATTTTATAGTAAGGAATGAAAGATAATTCCCACAAAAGGCATATAGCCAAAGCCGTAACCTGGCGCATCATAGGAACGCTGGATACCATGCTGCTCGCATGGTTAATAACCGGCAATGCCATGACCGGTCTTAAAATAGGTGCGGTAGAGCTGGCTACTAAGATGATTTTGTACTATTTGCATGAAAGGGCATGGTATAAATTAAATCTTACTAAAGATGGTAAAAAGATAGAAAGCAAAAAACGCCATCTTATGAAAACGGTAACTTGGCGAGTAATCGGGTCAATAGATACTTTTGTACTGGGTTGGGTTATTTCAGGAAATCCTTTTGCCGGATTCAAAATTAGCCTAGCGGAAGTGCTGACTAAGATGATTTTGTACTATCTCCATGAAAGGGCTTGGTATAGAGTTAGCTATGGTCTGGAACGTAGATACAGAATGCGGAATATCCGGAAAATAAAATCGGCTCGGGTAAAAAAAGAGAACATCAAAAAAGCTGATGTTGTAAAACAATAATTATATAATATAAAAGCATTGAACAATAATTTATTTTATCAGTCATATCATATTGACAGGAAAAAAAGAGGTTTCAGAAACAAACACGAATCCCAAGTGGTTTGGTTCACCGGGCTTTCCGGTTCAGGTAAATCTACTATAGCCAATATCGTAGAGCGGCAGCTTTTTGATAAAGGTTTACAGGTTTATACCTTAGATGGTGATAATATCCGTTTGGGTATCAATAAAGGCTTAGGCTTCTCTCCCGAAGACCGTAAGGAGAATCTGAGGCGAATCGCTGAAGTTGCTAAACTTTTTACAGACGCTGGTGTTATCGTATTAAGTGCTTTTGTATCCCCCTTGAGAAGTGATAGGGAAATGGTCAAGAATATTGTAGGAGCGGAAGATTTTATCGAGATATATGTAAATACCTCCTTAGCGGAATGTGAACGAAGAGATGTGAAAGGCTTATATAAAAAAGCACGTGCCGGAGAAATCAGGGATTTTACAGGTATCAGCGCCCCCTATGAAGCCCCTGCCCGTCCCGATAGGGAAATTAAAACAGAAGAAATAACGGCAGAAGAAGCTGCCACCGATATAACAAATTATATTTTAGAACGTATAAAAATCAAATCATGAGCCAGTACTATTTGAATTATTTAGACGAATTAGAATCGGAGGCCATTTATATCCTCAGAGAGGTATGGGCACAGTTTCAAAATCCGGTTATTCTTTTTTCAGGGGGTAAAGACTCCATCGTAGTAACCCACCTGGCGAGAAAAGCTTTTCATCCTGCGCGAATACCCTTTCCATTAATGCATGTGGATACCGGACATAATTTTCCGGAAACCATGCAATTTCGGGATAACTTGGTGAAGGAATTAGGCGCACAATTGATTGTGGGCTCCGTTCAGCACTCTATTGATAAAGGTAGAGTGGCGGAAGAACGAGGTAAAAACGCCAGCCGGAATGCTTTGCAAATTACTACCTTATTAGACACCATCGAAGAAAACAAAATTGATTGCGCGATTGGTGGGGGTAGAAGAGATGAAGAAAAAGCCAGAGCCAAAGAGCGCTTTTTTTCCCATAGAGATGAATTTGGACAATGGAATCCTAAAAATCAGCGTCCGGAGTTGTGGAACTTACTGAACGGAAAGCATTTCGAAGGAGAGCATTTCAGAGCGTTTCCAATTAGTAACTGGACGGAAATGGACGTTTGGAATTATATTCACAGAGAAAACATCGCTATTCCTTCTTTGTATTTTGCGCATGATAGAGAAGTGGTATGGAGGAATAATTCCTGGATACCCAATTCCGAATTTTTAAGATTGGATGACAGAGAAGAAATTGTAGTTAAAAAAATCCGCTTCCGCACCTTGGGTGATATTACCATAACCGGCGGTATTGAATCAGATGCGGATACTCTATCAAAAATAGTAACAGAGGTGGCCGCAATGAGACAGACAGAACGAGGAAACAGGGCGGATGACAAACGTTCTGAAACGGCAATGGAAGACCGCAAAAAACAGGGGTATTTTTGATTTACCCTGTAAAAACGCAAGTGAATAAGCTACTGTTTATTGTTGGGTTACATATAGGGTTCGCTTTATCAAGTAATCATTTATATGCCCAGAAAACAATAAGCCATACCAATCAGCAGTGGATACATTCATATCAACAGTACGCTGTATCCGAAAAAATCAATTTATTATTTGATGTGGGCTATAGAATGAAAGAAAGTTTTTCGGAACCAAGGCAATTCATTGTTAGGAGTGGAATAGCTTATTCTATATTACCGAACCTCCGAATAGCTGCCGGTATTGCTTATGCAGATTATTTTCAAGCGTCAAAATTAACAGAAATAGAATATAGGTTTTTCCAGGATATTCAGACAGTGCAGCAACTTATGGATAAATTCAAAATAGAGCATCGCTTGAGGGTAGAAGAACGATTCATACATCAAACGGATGAACAAAATGACCAACGATATTCCTGGCGGTTTAGATATAAACTGGGTGGAGATATTCGACTCTTTCGTTTCTCTACTCATAGCTTTTCCCTTTATCTTGGAAATGAGCTTTTCATAAATGCAGGAAAGCATATCGTTTATAATATCTTTGACCAAAACAGATTAGTTACAGGTATTTCCCTTCATTGGTCTAAAAACTTGAATAGTTCTTTACTGTATAATTACCAATTTAGTGCGGAAAACAAACCTGGCAGCTATAAAGCGACAGATATCCTATGGCTTTCGATAAACAGCAAGCTAAACTTAAAAGCTAAACGAAGATCTTAATAACAACATAAAAATTTTTGAAATGGAAATAAACAATAACCAATTATTACGTTTCACCACTGCCGGAAGCGTTGATGATGGCAAGAGCACTCTTATAGGAAGGCTACTTTATGATTCCAAATCTATATTTGAAGATCAGTTGGAAGCCGTAGAAAGCTCCAGCCGAAAGAAAGGGCATGATAATCTGGATCTCGCTATGTTTACGGATGGATTAAGAGAAGAAAGAGAGCAGGGCATCACCATAGACGTAGCCTATCGTTATTTTACCACTCCGAAACGTAAATTTATTATTGCAGATACCCCGGGGCATATCGAATATACCCGGAATATGGTTACAGGGGCATCTACAGCAAATGCCGCCATTATATTAATTGATGCCCGTAATGGAGTCATTGAGCAAACCAAGCGACATTCCTTTATTGCCTCCTTATTACAAATCCCGCATTTGATTGTTTGTGTCAACAAAATGGATTTGGTGGATTATTCCGAAGAAGTGTATAATAAAATTATTCAGGAGTATGAGCAAGTGGCTTCTAAGCTGGATGTAAGCGACGTAACTTTTATTCCGATTAGCGCCTTAAAGGGCGATAATGTAGTGAACCGTTCGGAAACTATGGACTGGTATTTGGGCGCTACTTTGTTACATACTTTGGAAACGATACATATAGGTAGTGATATTAATAAACTAGATGCTCGTTTTCCGGTACAGACAGTCATTCGTCCGCAGCGGGAAGGCTTTATTGATTACCGGGGATATGCCGGTAGAATTGCCAGCGGTATATTTAGAAAAGGAGATGATATTACCGTTTTGCCTTCCGGGTTTACCTCCAAAATAAAAACCATTGATTCTTTTGCGGGCGAAGTAATGGAAGCCTATGCTCCCATGTCTGTAAGCATTACCTTAGAAGATGATATTGACATCAGCCGGGGGGATATGATTGCTAAAACCGGGAATCAACCGGAACCTAAACAGGAATTTGATCTCATGCTTTGCTGGCTGAACAATAAAGGCCCTCAACCTCGCACCAAATACACCGTTATGCATGCCTGCAATACGCAGAAGGCAATAATAAAAGATGTTGTTTATAAGATAAACATCAATACCCTGGAGCGTTTAGAGGAGGATAAGCAGATAGAAATGAACGATATAGGCAGGGTAACTCTAAGAACCACCCAACCCCTGATGATTGACAGCTATCGCCAGAATAGGATAACAGGAAGTGTAATCTTGGTAGATGATGCAACAAATGAGACTGTTGCTGCGGGAATGGTGGTGTAGTTATGAGGCACAAAAATTATGTGTTGTAAATTTGCTCTAAGAAAAAGTTCACATAAGGGCTTTGCAATAATTAATCCTAATAAATTTTAATTACATATATTTTAATGATTAACTAGATATAGTGGTTAACATAGCTAATCAATATGCCTGAGATGATTCATGTTCTTTTAACAGGAGGAGTCGGTAGCCGTCTTTGGCCACTTTCCCGAAAGTCCCGTCCGAAACAGTATATACCATTATTTTCTAATAGTTCCTTGTTTGAATTGGCAGTAAAACGGAACCTTCCATTTTCACAAAGATTAATTATTGTAGGAAATCAGGAAAATAGACATCTTTCAATAGAAAGCCTAAAAAAGTTAAAAATATCACACTATGAAGAAATAATAGAGGCTACACCTCGAAATACCGCTCCGGCTATTGCTTTTGCTGCTTTTACAGCTAAACCAGACGATATTTTATTAGTTACACCTGCGGATCATATCATAAAGGATGGGCAAAACTACAATGATGCCATATATCAGGCTATCAAATTAGCAAAGGAAAATTTCTTAGTTACTTTTGGCATATCCCCCGACAAGCCCGAAACAGGCTATGGTTATATTGAAACTAACCAAGACGAAGTTGTCTCTTTTCGTGAGAAACCAAATAAGGAAGCTGCCACGGCTTATATAAAAAATGGAAACTTTCTTTGGAATAGTGGAATGTTCTGTTTTAAGGCGGGTGTATATTTAAGCCAGCTTGAAAAATATTGTTCAGAAATATATGAGACAAGCTTGAATGCTTGGAAAGAAAAAGAAAGCGGGCATCTGAACTTAACGAGCTCTTTGGAAATACCTTCCATCAGTATTGATTATGCAGTGATGGAAAAAAGTAACCGTTTAAAGGTGGTAAAAGGGTCATTTGAATGGAGTGATATGGGAAGTTTTGAAGCAATATACGATTATTTAAAATCAGAAGGACATCCTGTTGATGAATATGGAAATATGTACTTAGGGGCTGAGAAATATACTGCTTTTGTAGGGTTACAAAATTCTATATTAATAGAAACAGATGATGCGAATATAGTCATAGCAAAAGAGGCAGCTCAAGATGTAAAAAAAATATATGCTCAACTGGAAACGAACCATCCTGAACTAATATAAAAATGTTTATTTTTTTAAATTTTGTAAATATGAAATACGATAAACGCCCTTGGGGGCAATATTTGGTTTTAGAAGATGCCGATACTCATAAGGTAAAAAGAATAGAGGTAAATCCTGGTGGTCGTTTATCTTATCAATACCACCATCATCGGGCAGAAGTGTGGACTATTGTACAAGGAGTAGGGACAGTTACGTTGGAAGGAGAAAAGAAAGACTATAAAGTGGGTGAGGTTGTAATTATTCCATTAGGTATTAAACATCGCATTGAAAATCTAAGTGAAGAACCTTGTGTATTTATTGAAGTACAACATGGCACTTATTTCGGCGAAGATGATATTGTAAGAATAGAAGATGATTATAACAGATTGTAAAGTTCATTTGTTTTGAAAAATAGTTATAAAAAAGAGGCTGTTTCAGGAGTAAAATGGATGAGTTTGTCTTCAACTATAGTTGGAATAGGTAGCTTTGTCTTGATTTTGTTGTTAACTAATATTCTTGACAAAAAAGATTTCGGACTATTTGCATTGGTGAACGTGGTGGTGGGATTTTCTGCAGAATTTGTAGATATTGGTATTAGTCAAGCCATTGTACAAAAACAGAATATCAATAAGAAACAATTATCAACACTTTTTTGGATAAATATCCTTTTGGCTTGTTTCGTTTTTTTTGTAATTAATTTATCAAAAGATTTAATAGGGCTTTTTTATAGTGAAAGTAAGTTGCCTTCTCTGTTAGTTTTAATTAGCTTTAGTTTTTTACTATCAGGATTGAGTGTACAGTATCAGGCGTTACTACAGAAGGAATTGAAATTTAAACTCATGGCAGTTATAGATACAGTCAGTTTTTTGGCTTATTTTATTACTACTATATCCATGGCTCTTATTGGTAAAGGCGTAATTGCCCTGATTTGGGGGTCCTTAGCAAGAGCAGGTATAAAATCAATACTGCTTATAATTACGGGAGTTAAATATCACACACCTAGTTTTTATTTCAATCTTAAAGAAGTTAAATATTTTTTGAATTTTGGGTCGTTTAGGACTGGCTCATTTTTAGCAAGTTTCTTAAATCAGCAATTAGACTCAATCTTAATTGGAAAATTTATTGGGGTTAGTGAGCTAGGCATCTACGATGTATTTAAACGGATTGTCATGCAGCCTCTCCGATTGTTAATGCCCATCATTCAAAAAGTTGTGTACCCTTTAATGGCGAGAGTACATGAAAATAGAGAGAGAGTCACCTTGATGTTTATTAAAATATTGGAGATGCTAAACTTAATTCGATTTCCTATTTTTTTAGGAATTGCTTTATGTGCTAAGCCTTTAACGGAAATTTTTTTAGGAAGAGAATGGGCCAATCATTATTTACTATTACAAGCACTGTCTTTTATATATTTATTTTCGACAATGCAATCGTTTATTGGTCAAAGCATGATTGCAAATGGAAAAGCTAATTGGGGTTTTTATTATAATACTATTATGATACCTATTAATGTGCTTATTATATACGTTGGTAGTTATTGGGGAATATATACAATTGTATTATTAATGTTAATAAGAAATACAATTTCAATTATTCCAAGATATTTTTTTGTAGTAAAAAAACTATATAACATTACGTTCAGCCAATACATTAACATGATATTCAAAAGATTATTTATTTTGATTACTACTTTAACCCCTTTTTACATTGCGACTAATTATTTGGATTTAAAAAATATATATGATTTAATATGCAAGGCTATATTACTTGTTGTCATTGTGGGAACAAATTACTGGTTTATGGAAGCAGATAAAATAAAATATATTTTAACAATTATAAGAAATGATGTACATGTTAAAAAATAATATTAGGGAGTTCTTACATTATTTCTTGGACGGAGGTTACCCTCAATTCTTAATTGTCGGAGCCCAAAAAGCAGGAACTACCTCACTACATAATTATTTGTGCAAACATCCTGATTTGGTAGGTGCTACAGAAAAAGAAGTTGCATATTTTAATAACGATTATAAATATGAATTAGGCGATGAATGGTATAAGTCAAGATTTAAGAATGTTAAAAACATTTTAAAAAAAAATATTTTTTTTGAATCTACCCCAGAATATTTATATAGCAGTAAAGCACTCTCCAGAATATATAATTTCAATCCTAAGATAAAGCTAATCATATTACTAAGAGAACCAGTGAGTAGGGCTTATTCTGCGTGGAATATGTTCAGAGATTTTAAAGAAGGGGGAAAATCGCTTCCTCAAAGCATTATATTAAGCCACAAATATGACAGCCAAAATAGAATATATAGCGAGTTATATCTTAACAGGTTGGAATTTCCTTCATTTGAAGAGGTAGTGGAAATAGAATTAAATCGAATTAATACCGCATCTGAAATCTTAGAGCCTTCTTTTATAAGGAGAGGCATATATTATAATCAAATTAAAAATATTTTAGCAAAATTTCCAAAAGAAAATGTTTTAATATTAGGGTATAAAGATTTATTCGGTATAAAAAAGATGGAAACTCTGAAAAATATAGTAGGATTTTTAGAGATAGCGGAGTTTAATTGGAATAATTTAAAAGAAGAGAAGATGCATAATAAAAGAGCTTATAACTCAGAGATAAATCCTATCACCTTCCAAAAACTTCAATCATTTTATGATAAGCATAATATAAAACTGTTTAAATTTTTAAATGTGAATAACATTAATTGGTAATAATTATAATCTTACCCGTAGTGCATTATTAGAGGTTAACTTTTAGGTTATTGATATTTCTGTTGAATACAAATTTGTTTATATACTGGATGGTAGTTAGGGTTGTAATTTTAGCGAGTATTCTGGTTTTAAATCCTTCAAAAGTTTTAGCATAGTTCCTTCTAATCATAAACTGGTCACATAGTTGAGAGAAAAGTGTTTCTATTCTTTTTCTGTATTTTTTGAAAGGATAAAATTGTGGTTGGTAGTTTTTCTGGTTGATTCTTTTAGGGGTTTCCAAGCAAATGTTTACCGTCTTAAACAAATCTAATTGTATTTCTGAGGACAAATATCCTTTGTCGCCCAATACAACAGCATCGGTCATTTGTGCCTTTATATCTTTTAAGAAATGGATATCGTGAACGGAAGCCGGTGTCAAATCGAAATGTTGAAAAACACCACTTATAGAGCAAATAGCATGTAGTTTATAGCCATAAAAATGCAGTTGTTGTGAAGCGCAAAAGCCTTTTCCGGAAATGCATCTGTATTTTCCTTGCAGATGCTGCTTCGTGAAGAACGCGACATTTTACAAACCTCTAAAGGCATACTATCCACTACAAAATAGTTTTCAAATTCATTGAACTGCTTTACCATCTGTTGTCTGATTTGTTCCATGTAAGGGAATAGTTTTCGTTTTCTTCTGTTGTAAACACTTCGCTCAATTTTACCTTCAATGCTTGTCCCAACTATATTTCTAAAAAGCTGGTGTTCAGAGTCAATGGATTGGTATTCGGCAAGAATAATCAAACTCATAAGTTCTAAATCTGAAAGTTTTGGGTGGATGGGTTTGTAATAAAAATTCTCTTGATTGGAGATTTTTCTCAGTTCTTTCAAAATTAAATCGTAACTTGCTTCAAAGTTGTGCATTGTTGTAGTTGATTGATAACCAATACAATATACTGCTTTTTGGCGAATTGCGCAACTTTTTTTATAGTGTTTTTATAATGCACTATGGGTTAAACTAGCAATTATCTATGATTCCCGTAACTAAACCTTTTCTTCCACCGAAAGAAGAATACGAAAAATATCTTTCCGGTATTTGGCAACGTCAATGGCTTACTAATATGGGGCCACTTGCCAATGATTTGGAGCTCAAACTCAAAGAGCATCTCAATTTAAAACACCTTTTGTTTATTACAAACGGAACCGTTGCACTCCAAATGGCTATCAAAGCACTTGAACTTCAAGGTGAAATAATTACTACTCCATTTTCCTTTATAGCTACAACGAGCAGCATCGTATGGGAAGGCTGCAAGCCCGTATTTGTGGATATTGATTCAAAATCGTTGAATATAGATGCCAGTAAAATAGAAAACGCTATAACAGATAAAACTTCGGCTATATTAGCGACACATGTATATGGCAATCCCTGTGATGTTGAAGCTATTCAAACAATAGCAAATAAGTATGACCTCAAGGTAATTTATGATGGAGCCCACGCCTTCGGTGTAAAGTTAAGCGGGAAGTCGATTTTTGAATACGGTGATATATCCATTTGCAGTTTGCACGCCACCAAGCTCTACCATTCCATAGAAGGCGGTTTATTAGTAACAAAAAACCCAGAGCTTTTGAAAAAATTGGCGTATATCAGAAACTTTGGCTTTGACGGTCCTGAAGCATTTGCAGAATTGGGCATCAATGGAAAGAATTCGGAATTTCATGCCGCTATGGGCCTTGCAAACCTTGATTATATAGATGAAATACATAACCGCAGAAGAAAAGTTTCAGAACGGTACGATTCCTGGCTGGAAAAATCGGTTTCTTTTCCTGAATGGCATAGCAAAGCCTCAAAAAATTATGCTTACTTTCCAATAATTTTTCAATCTGAGGAAATTACCTTAAAGGTTTTTGAAGCTTTGAAGGGAAAAGAGATATTTGCAAGAAGATATTTTTATCCCTCTTTAGCAAATACCTTGCCTTATTTGCCTGTAGAAAACTTAATCGTTACGGATAATGTAGCAACCCGGATACTTTGCCTACCGCTTTATTATGATTTATCCGAAGAAGAGGTAGATATGATTTGCAGAATCATTTTAAGAGTACTAAATAACTGATGATGAAACTTGCTGTAATGCAGCCTTATATATTCCCCTATATAGGATATTTCCAGTTAATACAGGCTGTAAATACTTTTGTCTTTTATGATGACGTGAATTATATAAAAGGGGGCTGGATAAATAGAAACAGGATTTTAATGAATGGCAAGGACTTTTTCTTAACCGTTCCTTGCCAGAAAGCAAGTCCAAATAGACAGATTAAAGACATCTTGTTTGATAGAAATCGTCCAGAATTTCAGAATCTTCTAAAAAATATCTATCAAGCTTATAGAAAAGCGCCTTATTTCGAAAATATCTATCCAATAACTGAAGCTATCTTAAATACAGACGCTGAAACAATTTCAGAACTGGCAATCCAAAGCATTATACAGGTTTCTGATTATTTGAAGCTAAACAGATTATTTAAAGTCTCTTCCTGTGATTTTGCAGAAACGAAAGGAATGGATCGAACGGATAGGCTTATTGAAATTTGTCGGATGCAAGGGGCTACACAGTATATCAACGCAGTAGGAGGAATAGAACTATATGATAAAACATACTTTAAAAATGCCGGTATTGAATTGAGTTTTATTAAGACAGATTCTACTATTCGCTATAAACAAGGAAAAAATGATTTTGTTCCTTGGCTTTCTATTATAGATGTATTGATGTACAATGACAAGGAAGAAGTAAAAAAACTTTTAACGAAATATAGACTTGTATGATACAAAAAATAGCAATCCATAGCGTTCCTCGTTCGGGTTCCACTTGGGTAGGCTCTATTTTCGATGCGCACCCTGAAGTTATATACAAGTATCAGCCGTTATTTTCCTATAGGTTTAAGGACAGGCTTTCTCAAAACGCCACCTTAAGTGAAATAGATGGTTTTTTTAATGAGTTGTCGGTGACTCAAGACGATTTTATTGACCAGACGGAAGCAAAGCAGAAAGGAATAGTACCACAGTTTTTAAAGAGTGAAACACAAATAATCGCATATAAAGAAGTACGGTATCATCACATACTGCCCAATTTGCTTCGTAGAGATAATTCGGTTAAAGTGGTGGGAATTATAAGAAATCCACTATCAGTTATATCTTCATGGCTAAAGGCACCCAAAGAATTTAAAAAAGAATTGGGCTGGAAGGTGGAAGAAGAGTGGCGCTTTGCCCCCCAAAAAAATCTGAACAAACCTGAAGAATATAATGGCTATGAAAAATGGAAAGAAGCTACCCATCTATTTGAAACACTTCAATCGGCATATCCAAGCCGTTTTTATCTGTTGAATTATGATGAGCTTTTACAAAAAAAGGAGGAAATAATTAAGGATGTATTTTCTTTTTGTGGTTTAGAAATGCACAATCAAGTAGTTGATTTTATTCAACGTTCCTCAACAGTCAATCAGCAGGATGCCTATTCTGTTTTTAAGACAAAAAAGAAAGATGACAGCTGGAAAAATACTCTTCCAGAATATATAATAAACGAGATAATTAAGGATTCTGACTTTATAGCATTCAACAAAAGGTATAAATGGATATAAGATGAATTTTACAGATTTTAAAGAAAAATATCAAAAAACACCGGTTGAGGAATATCCTAATAATGCTTCACACCAACCTTTGGTTTCCGTTTGTGTACAAACCTATCAACACGCCAATTATATACGGGAATGTTTGGATGGTATCTTGATGCAAAAAACCGACTTTCCATTTGAGATATTATTAGGCGAAGACTCTTCCACAGATGGTACACGAGAAATTTGTATAGAGTATGCAGAGAAATATCCTGATAAAATCCGGCTGTTTTTGCATCATAGAGAAAACAATATAAATATAAACGGAAACCCAACAGGGAGGTTTAATTTATTATATAATTTGTTTAATGCCAGAGGAGAATATGTGGCATTATGTGAAGGAGATGATTACTGGATAGATTCGTGGAAGTTGCAGAAACAGGTGGATTTTTTGGAGAATAATGAAGAGTATACCATACATTGCACAAACGCAAAGATTAGTAAGAACGACAAATTTACTACAAAAGCTATGGAAGATAAAACATTTATAGCTTTGGATATATTTAAACAAAACTTTACCTATACCGGTACATTATGTTTTCATAAAGATTCTATTACTATTCCAAATTTTATCTATAATAGCCCAGCCGCTGATTGGTTACTGATATTATATGCTTTAAAGCATAACAAGGGATATTTTTCAAAGGATATATCTGCGGTATATCGGATTCATAGTCAGGGAATTTGGTCGCAGGTAGAATCTAATGATAGAGAGATGATAAAACGACGTTTTGAAAATTTAGTAGGCAATATTTATACTTATAAGCAAATATTCAAAGATGAGGAGCTTCCGATTGAAGTTAGAAATTATGCTCCTCAAAAAATGGAATCCTATTCATATCAGGCAAAACGTATGATGTTAATACATCCTTTTTTAAAAGTTTCCAGAGAAGATTTTGATATTAAAAGATCTGGGAATAGAATTAAATTATTATTAGTAAGGTTAAAGCTTTTATCATAATGACTACAGCAATTATCTTACTTAATTTCAATTCATTCGATGATACTCAAGAATGTGTGGAAAGTTTATTAAGGATATACGAAAGAAACTATAAAATAATAATAGTTGATAATTCGTCTGATGACGACTCTATAAAAAAGTTACAAATAAAATATAAGAACCAAACGCATGTAGAGTTTATTCTTTCCCCCCAAAATCTAGGATTTTCCGGAGGATGTAATTTAGGTATTCATCAAGCATTAAAAGAGGGTTATGAGTACATTTTACTACTAAACAATGATACTTTGGTAGAGCCAGATTTTTTAACCCAATTATTACGTGTAGCTAACACAGAAAAAAAAGTCGGAATTGTAGGAGGGAAGACTTTTTTCGCAGATGATAGAAGTTTAATTTGGGATGCGGGTGGATTTATCTCAGAACAATCTTATCGAGGAATTCGAAGAAGAAATCACGATAAAGGGGTTAATTTAGAAGGAGAAGTAGGATTTATAACTTGCTGTTTAGCCTTAGTAAAGAAAGAGGTTTTTGAAAAAATAGGTCTTTTACCAGATGCTTATTTTTTTGGCTCAGAAGAATGGGAATTTTCCTTACGAGCAAGCCGTGCCGGATTTAAGCTAATGTATACCCCAACGGCGATTATTTACCATAAAGTAGGACGATCACATGACCATGCTTCTGCTAAAATGCTCTATAATACATATAGAAATCGTATTTTATTTGTTAAGAGAAATTACCCAAAGCCTATTTATGTGAAGTTTATGTATCAATTTTTATTCATGAAACTACTACAAAGATTTTTAAATAAAGGACAGCTTAAATGCTTTACTATAAGTAAAACGATAAAAATTTTAAGAGCTGTTTTAAAAGATAGTAAACAGTATGATAGTGTTACTAAAAAGCATTGGGCAAAAATATATTTTTAATGAATTCACTAAAAACTATCAAAAAAATATATGCCGGTTATAAGGCAATGACACACAAAGACCCCCATCCTATTATTAAAGTCAATGGACAAGATGTAATTTTTATTCATATTTTAAAAACGGCAGGTACAAGTATTTATAATGCAATCGGACAAAATTTTAAACTACATTTGCCCGTAACTGAGGTTATAAGAAGGGTGGGTAAAAGTAATTTTGAAAATGCTTATAAATTTGCATTTGTTAGAAACCCTTGGGATAAAGTATATTCCCATTATAAGTATAATGTGAAGACTAATCAACAAGCCATGAAAGAAAACCCAATAGATTTTAATGAATGGGTTTTAAAATGTTTTGGAGAGAATAAAGATTACTTTTATTATCATAGGCAAATACAATTTACAGATCAATTAACTTGGCTTGAAGATCATTCCAAAAATATAGCAGTAGATTTTATTGGTAGATTTGAAAGTATAAATGAAGATTTTGAAAAAATTAGAGAACATTTGAATATAGACCATGGATTGCCGCATTTAAATAAAACAAATGAAATAAATAGCTATCGTGAAAAATATAATAGTGTGACTAAAGAAATTATTGCAGCAACCTTTAAAAGAGACATTGAATATTTTAATTATAAATTTTGAGTAGAAAAATTTTTTTTAATATACCATTTAACGGTGTTAAGGTATCTTATAGAAGGTATATCGTACCACAATATGATTTACCCGCTAAAGATTGGCTGGTTCATAATAAAGTGGATATATACTTACCTAATATAGAAATAGTAACTTGCGTAAGAGATCCATTGGAGCGAGTAGTATTACAATATTTAGAACATTCCAAAAATCGCCCCGCTTTACGTCAATATCCAATAGGTTTTAAAGAATGGTGTATAGCATGTTATGACCCTCTCTATACAGATAAATTTATACAAAATAATCCTAAAGAGTTTTTAACTCAAAAATACTGGTTAAGTGGCTTAGAAGACGTAATAAAAATACACACAATAAACCAGTTGTCCCTCCCCCCCGAGGGGCTTAAGGTAAAGTTTGATTTTATAAAGGGGTATTATGATCATGAAACTACAAATTTGGTTAAAGAATGGTATAAAGAAGATTACACTCTATTGAATGGAAAATAAACAACTAATTATTCTTGCATATGACTTTCCTCCTAGTCAAGGAGGCATTGCTCGTTTATGTTATGAAATTGCCATCGGACAAAAAGCTTATTATGAAGAAATAATAGTGATGACAAGAAAAAAGATTGGGATGCACTATCCGTTAAAATCAAAAAATTTTCAATTATACGAATTGCCTTCTAAGCGTATATATTGTGACATTGCTGTAGTTCGGCTTTTAAGAACATTTAATAAACAACAATCCATAATTTTAACGGCCTTATGGTATCCTGAAGCGTTTCTTGCTTTGTTGAGTGGACACCGAAATATCTATTCTTTAGCACATGGGGCAGAATTACAACCAGGCAAATCATTTCTTAGAAAACACATTTGGCAAAAGATATTTGGGCAATCGATTTTAAAATCTGTAAAGATGGTGATTAGCAACAGTCACTTCACGAAAAAATTAGTTGAGAATATGGCTTCTAAAGCTAATGTTGAAGCACTGCCTCTTGGTGTAGATACAGAGCAATTTAAACCTATTAATATAAAGAAACAGGACAATGTATTTGTTATTTCAAGTCTATCACGTATTCATAGATTCAAGGGATATGACGAAGTATTAGAGGCATTGTGTCAGTTGCCTAAAGAGACTCAGTCGAAAATAACTTGGCATATTGGTGGTACTGGGCCTTATTTAAATGCATTAAAAGATAAAATTAATAATACTCCAAAGTATTTTACAGTAGATTTTAAGGGCTTTATACCAGATGAGAAATTAGTTGAGTTTTACAATCAATCACATTTATTTATCTTGTTTACGCAAGACCTTTTGCATCAAAATAATGTAGAAGGTTTTGGATTAGTATTTTTAGAAGCTCAAGCCTGTGGTGTACCTGTAATTGGGACAAATACAGGAGGAATTCCAGATGCCATAGAATCTAATAACGGAGGGTGGTTAATTGAGCAGAATGATATTGGGGCGCTTGCTGAACAGATTTTAGTATTAATGAATAATCCACAATTGCTAAATGACCAAGCCTTAAAAGCAAGAGAAAAATGTATTCAAAAGTCCTCCTGGAACATATATAATAATAATTTATTTAAATTAATTAATGATTCCCGTTGAGATATATACAACGGTCTATTTTGTGCTCCTATGTGCATTATTGATTGTAGCTTTTCTTCCAAATTACTCCCCTTATCCACTTGGAAAAGCACCAGTTAACCGTTTTGTATCAATAAGTTTATTAGTACTTACTATTGGGTTTATTGGTTTGCGAGCTACCAAAGCACCCGCTAAATACATGGGAGATACTAGTGCCTATACAAGGACTTATGAAGAAATTGATAGAGGACGCCAGTCGGAATTTGTAAAAGACATAGGCTTTTACAGCTTTATGAAAGTGTCTACTGCCTTTTTATCCGTACAAGGGTTTTATATATTATGTGCATTTATGTATGTTTTGTTGCCTTATATTACATTTAAAAAATGGTTTGGTGAATTGAGTTTATACATATTCATTACGTATGTAGTAGCCTTCTCGTTTTTGCCATTTGGAATTAATGCCTTACGGAATGGCTTAGCAAGTGCCTTGTTTATCTATGGGTTAGGATTTACAAAGAAAAAATGGGTCATGTATGGGCTTTTTATATTAAGTATCAGCTTTCATAAAGGAATGATATTACCAACCTTAGCTTTTATATTAGCTCAATTGTTTAATCATCCAAAAAAAATACTCTTTTTATGGTTGTCCTCTATACCTATAAGCCTATTATTTAGCAAAAATTTAGAATCTATTGTGTTAGAATTCTTTAGTGGCCAATCACTTATTCAAGATATAAGAGCAGCAACTTATTTTTCGGAAAATGACATTGAGTATAGAGTAGAAAGTGCTTTTCGTGTGGATTTTATTTTATACTCTTCCGTAGCGGTATTTCTCGGCTTTTGGGCTATAGTTAAAAAAAAGTACAACAATTTATTGTATAAACAGATCTATGGGTTGTACGTTATTGCTAATGCTATATGGATTTTGCTCATATACGCTCCTTATACCAATCGTATTGCATACTTATCTTGGTTCATTATGCCCATAGTACTTACCGTTCCTTTTATAAGTAATATAAGAAACACGATACCTAAAAATAAAAAGAAATTGTTGTATGTTATTTTGGGTAGTCTGATGTTTACCATTTTTATGGAATTAATTTAATATCCTTTAAAGTGGAATTGACAATTTACACGCCTACGTATAATAGAGGTTATTGCCTTCATCAGTTATATGAGAGTTTATGTAGGCAAACACATAATGTGGAAGATTTTGAATGGTTAATTGTAGATGATGGTTCTACCGATAATACGGAGGAGTTAGTACAAGCTTGGATAAGAATAGCACCTTTTAAGATTATTTACTACAAGCAGAAGAATGAAGGGAAAATGGCGAAATTAAACTTTATTCATAAGATAATTGAAACGGAGTTATGCATGTGTATGGATTCAGATGATTATTTAACAGATAATGCAGTAGAAATAATATTAAGTAAATGGAATCAAGTAAAAAACAACCCTACGATTGGAGGAATGGTTGGTTTGGATATTTTTAAGAATGGTGATGTAATTGGGACAAGATTCCCTAATTTATTGAATAAAATTAAATTCCGTGATTTTGGAAGGTATGGCGTAAAAGGCGATAAAAAATTTATTTATAGGACAAGTGTGATAAGAAGTTATCCACCTTATCCCTCTTTTAAAGGAGAAAAATTTCCTGCTCCAGGATATTTATATAGACTAATTGATGTAGATTATGAGTTAGCAATTATAAATGAACCACTTTGCATAGCTGAATATTTGGAAGATGGGCTCTCTAAGAATAAATATGCACAATTTAAAATGGCACCTAATTCTTTTATGTTTTATCGTCAGGAAAGAATACGCTTATCACATAATACTTTTGAAAAATACATAAATTCGATTCATTATGTTAGCAGTTGTATGTTTGCCCAGAAGAACGTTCTTAAAAATAATAAATTCCCTTTACTAACATTTTTAGCTATACCGTTTGGTGTGTTACTGAATATTTATATAAGGCATACAAATAAAAAAGGAGGGGTGTAGTGATTAGAGGAGTAGGAAGAAATCAATTTTTAAAATACAGAGTGATTATTAATGTATTAATAATGTGTTTTAGCGTTTTAGGTAAAAAACTAAATTATGGCTTGTTGAAGACTTTTAGAAATACAAATGGGAAAGTAGGATTGCTACTACGATATATTTTTTTAAAAAATTGCTGTAAGAATGTAGGAGTTAATGTGTCTGTGCATCCAGGTGTTTATTTATTTAATTTGCACAATATTGAGATTGGCAATAACGTAAGTATCCATCCAATGTGTTATCTTGATGCTTATGGGTCTATTTCAATAGGATCAGATGTTAGTATTGCACACAATACAAGTATAATTTCAGTTAATCACACATGGGATGATGTTCATACACCGATTAAATACAATATAGAAACAATCTCATCCGTAATTATTAAGGATGATGTTTGGATTGGTTGTGGTGTAAGAATCCTACCAGGAGTTATAATAGAAAAGCGTTCCATAATAGCTGCTGGAGCTGTTGTAAACAAATCTTTTGAAGGAAATTCTTTAATTGGTGGTGTTCCGGCAAAAAAGATAAAATCAATTAATGAATTCTAAACTCATCCGCATCACCACCATCCCCCTATCTCTAAAACTACTATTAAAAGGGCAGATGCATTTTATGTCTGATAATGGTTTTGATGTAATTGGAGTCTCATCACCTGAAAAAGAGTTGCAGGAAGTAGCTGAATATGAAAAGATAAAGACGATTCCGGTAAAGATGACAAGAGTGATTTCCCCTTTTACAGATTTACATTCTCTCTGGAAACTCTACAAGATTTTTAAAAAACAAAAACCCCATATTGTTCATACCCATACACCCAAGGCAGGAACAATAGGGATGTTAGCGGCAAAAATGGCAAATGTCCCTATCAGAATGCACACGGTGGCAGGCTTGCCTTTGCTAGAAACAACAGGTAAAAAAAGAAAATTATTAGATGCGGTAGAAAAACTGACTTATGGTGCAGCAACAAAAGTCTATCCTAATTCCTATGCCTTGAAAAATATTATTTTAAAAGAAGGCTATACTAAACAGGAAAAGCTCAAAGTCATTGGCAAAGGAAGTACCAACGGTATAGATACAACCCATTTTTCTCCTGCTCATTTTTCTAAGGAGCAAAAAATGGAACTAAGAGATTCTTTGGGTCTTCATCAGGATGATTTTGTATTCATTTTTGTAGGTCGCTTAGTGGGAGACAAAGGCATTCATGAATTGGTTGCTGCTTTTTCAAAATTCAAAATTCAAAATTCAAAATTACTTTTAGTCGGTCCTTTTGAAAAAGATTTAGACCCCATACTTCCTGAAACGGAGGTAGAAATAGAAAACAACCCCAATATCCTATCCGTAGGCTATCAGCAGGACGTACGTCCTTATTTTGCCATTTCAGATTGTTTGGCTTTTCCGAGTTATCGCGAGGGATTTCCCAATGTAGTAATGCAGGCAGGGGCTATGGAGTTGCCCGCTGTGGTAACGGATATTAATGGCTGCAACGAAATCATAGAAGAAGGTAAAAACGGATTAATTATTCCGCCTAAAAATGAAGAAGCGCTGTACCATGCCATGGAAAAAATAAGAACAGATAAAGCGCTTTACCTACATTTAAAATCCAATGCGCGTGAGATGATTACTACACGCTATGAGCAGCAGTATGTCTGGAACGAACTGCTTAAAGAATATAGACAGTTAGAAAAAGAATACAACATGAAAAGAAATAAATAATGTACAAAGCCTTCTTCAAACGCCCCATAGATTTCCTCCTCTCCCTGACAGGCTTTATCCTTCTTTCCCCTATTTTCCTGCTTGTTACTCTTCTTTTGTGCATCGCCAATCGAGGCAAGCCGTTTTTCCTGCAACCCCGTCCGGGTAAAAACGAACGTATTTTTAAGGTCATCAAATTCAAAACCATGAACGACCGCAAGGATGCGCAGGGTAACTTATTATCCGATGCAGAGCGCCTGACGGCTATAGGCAGCTTTGTGCGTAAAACCTCCTTGGATGAAATACCACAACTGTTGAATGTAATTAAAGGAGATATGAGTTTGGTAGGGCCGCGTCCTTTATTGGTAGAATACTTGCCTTTATACAACGAAACCCAGAAAAAAAGGCATGAAGTACGGCCCGGCATTACCGGCTGGGCACAAGTGAATGGGCGAAATGCGATTAGCTGGAAGGAGAAATTTGACTATGATGTTTGGTATGTGAAGCATTTGAGCTTTCTATTAGATATAAAAATCCTTTTTCTGACCGTAAAAAAAGTAGTTAAATCAGAAGGGATTAGCTCGGCTACGGCAGCTACGATGGAGAAGTTTACCGGGTAGTGTGTTTTATAAAGCCTGAAATAATCTTAAAAAACTGAACTTAGCAATCTCCTGAGTTCACGTTTGTTTCGTTTTTTGAACTAAGGGCATATCTTAGTTCAAATTTATGCACTAATAAATCTCAGTCGGGTTTTTACCAAAAAAGAGGACAACAGACACTCTATGACCATTCTTTACGGCGCAAGCGGGCACGGCAAAGTCATCTTTGAAATACTTGAAGCAAACGGTATGACTCCGGATGCGGTATGGGATGATGCGCCTAAACCTGATTTCTGGAACTTCCCAGTAGGAAAACCTCAGTTTTTCCATACAAAAGAGGAGTATAAAACCATTATCAGCATCGGTAATAATGCGATTCGTAAAAAAATAGCGGAACGGATAAAAGACCAGTCTTTATTTATTTCTGCCGTTCATCCTTCCGCCATCTTATCCGCCCGCAGTATCATCGGTATAGGAACAGCGGTGATGGCGGGCGTAGTGGTAAATGCCGATTGCAAGATGGGAGCGCATGGTATTTTGAATACTAATTGCACGGTAGAACATGATTGTGTGCTTGGTGATTATGTGCATATATCGCCTGATGCTACCCTCTGTGGAAATGTAACGGTAGGCGACCTTACGCACATCGGTGCGGGCGTTACAGTGATTCCCGGCATTACTATCGGCAAAAACTGTATTATCGGAGCCGGAGCAGTGGTGATTAGAGATGTGCCGGATAATTCAATGGTAGTAGGAAATCCCGGTAAAATAATCAAGACAATATAAATTTATTTAGGAAAGCGGAATTTGAACCTTTCTCACCGAAAGTAAATGTTCCCGGTCAATAAGCTATCACTGTTAAAAAAGAAGATAATACTTATTTTTGCTTATGGATAGGTCGCAAACCTCAATTCGATTTTCGCCACATTTATTTTGGGATATAGATGATATGAGGATAGATGTGAAGAAGCTAAAACCTTTTATTATTCAAAGAGTACTGGAATACGGATTGATGGAAGATTGGCGGTTGATCAAAAAAATATACGGATTGGAAGAAATAAAAAAGGAAGCGCTTAATTTCCGCAGTTTGGACGCAGTAACACTTTCCTTTCTTAGCTCTTTTTTCCACCTTAAAAAGCAGGATTTCAGATGTTACAAGTTCAGGCAGTCAGCCCCAAACTTTTGGGATTATTAAACAGCTTGGCAGCTTATGAAACCTTGTCCTCTTTTTATTTGGTAGGAGGAACAGCTTTGGCTTTACAAATCGGTCATCGCATTTCTGTGGATTTGGATTTTTTTGGCAGTCCGGCTTTAAATGAATTAGAAATATCCCAAATGATGCGGGAAACAGTGTCTTTGTAATTTCAAAATTTAACCGCTGCGATTTCAAAATTTACAGTAATTTTTATGCTGTAAATCAATAGAAAATGTCGTTAGATAGGGTTATAAAAGCAGCCGTACAAAACTAGTAGTACCCAAATAGCCTATTAGCACCTTTACCGGCGCAGGAAAAGTATGGCCGTGGAATTTGGAGCTTAAGAGTAATTGTTATAAATACAGTATATAAATTAATAATTAGAAAATAAATATCACATACAATAAGAACCAAAATGCAATCACCGAAAATATGGCTCTCCTCTCCGCACATGGGCGGCACAGAACAACAATACGTAAACGAAGCCTTTGAGACCAATTGGGTAGCTCCGCTCGGTCCCAATGTAAACGGCTTGGAACAGGATCTTACCCGCTTTGTATTTGGCGAGCAGCAGGGCGCCGCCGCAGCACTTAGCACCGGTACTTCTGCCATCCATCTGGCCTTGGTAATGCTCGGCATTTCCCATGGAGATACGGTACTGTGTCAGAGCTTTACCTTTTCGGCTTCTGCCAATCCCATCACCTACCAAGGCGCCACGCCCATTTTCATAGACAGCGAGCCGGATACCTGGAATATGAGTCCGGTTTTTTTAGAGCAAGCCATCAAAGAAGGCATCGCCAAAGGCAAAAAACCCAAAGCCATCATCCCCGTACACCTCTACGGTATGCCTGCCAAAATGCAGGAAATTAGTGCGATAGCTGCAAAATATGACATCCCTGTGGTGGAGGATGCAGCAGAAGCTTTAGGAAGCCATATCAACGGTACGATGTGTGGCAGCTTTGGCGAAATCGGCATTTTATCCTTTAACGGTAATAAAATCATCACCACTTCCGGTGGCGGAGCCTTGGTGAGTAAGAACGACGAATATGCAGCAAAAGCGCGCTTTCTTTCTACACAGGCAAGGGATGAAGCGCCGCATTATCAGCACAGCCATATCGGTTACAACTATCGTATGAGTAATATCTGCGCCGGCATAGGCAGAGGACAAATGGAAGTGCTGCCGGAACGAATCAATCAACGCCGCGCAAATTATGAGCGCTATTATAGAGAGTTGTCGCAGGTGCCGGGTCTAAGCTTTGTTCAAGAGCCGGAAGGTTATTTCAGCAACCGCTGGCTCACCACCGTCTTAATCAATCCCGAAGAAACGGGCGGCATCACCAGAGAAGACCTGCGCCTCGCGCTGGAAAAAGATAACATTGAAAGCCGTCCATTGTGGAAGCCCATGCACCTGCAACCGGTGTTTGAAGGCTGCGCTTTTTATGGTGATGGCACTTCGGAAAAATTATTTGAACAAGGGCTGTGTCTGCCCTCCGGCTCCAACCTCACCGATGCCGATTTCGACCGGATTTTTGCGGTGCTGCGTTCGGTATTTGCCGGTCAGGTAGCATAAGTGTGCATCACCGGTTGGGGTTTTTCCTATTTTAAAAAAATAAGCAGTGTATAGCTTGGTTTGTTTTCAAGTTGAGGCAAGTTTTTCAATTTTGGCAACTTTTCAATAAGTTGCCAAAATTTTTTTGGGGAATGGTTATTCTAAATGAATAATAAAAATTGAACTAAACAAACCCGTTAGTTCACATTTCTACCCTAATGAAATCTTTTCAGGCGGGTTTTTACCAAAAACAAGGAAGCTATAAAAGTTTTCAACCATATTTATTAACCGTCAAACCAAAAAAATTATAAGTATGATTATAGCTTTTGCTAAATTTGCATTTAGTTGAAGCTATGATTACATCTTTTCTTGAAAAATTTTGAGTTCATATCACGTCGGCTTCCGCTGTTGTTGGCGTTCTCACCACAACATGCTTCCGCTGTTCTGTTTCTTGTTGGTCATAATACCGGCAAGAGCGAAAAGATTGTTTACGGGAGATACGATTACCACATAATATTACCCTTATTTTGCTCTATCATAGCGCAGAATAAATGTATAATTGCATCATAAGTTTCGCATGGTGCAGGGAAAACCAACTTAGTTTTAGCCGGGGATGCTACTAACATTCTCGTAAATAAATAAAACCGACATTTTTAATAGAAATGCCACCACGTAAAAAAACAGTCAAATCCAAAAAATCAACACCCAAGATATCCTACCACCGCAAACCGGATAAAATGTCTATAGATCAGTGGCAATCGGCTTTGCGGAAACAATATGCCACCACACAGAAATTTAACGTAAAGAATATAGGTAATGGAGCGGTGTTTTCAGATTATAGCGTTTCCGGCAGCAAGGGTGAAAATATTTATAAGGTAGCTATCCGAGGAGCAGAGCCGGGTTGGAATTTTTGTTCCTGTATGGATTTTAAAACTAACCAATTAGGTACTTGCAAGCATATTGAATATGTTTTGTTGCAGATTAATAAAAATGCACAAAAGAAAAAATTGCTCAGGCAGGGCTACACGCCGCATTATACCTCGGTGTATTTAGACTACGGTGCGGAAAGAAAGGTGAAACTACGAATTGGGACGGAACTGAATGCGGAATTTCAAAAGCTGAGCAAGCCGTTTTTCGATGCGGAAAATACGCTTCTGCCCGGTGTTTACAACAGCATGAATCTGTTCTTTGAAAAAGCATTTTCATTGCATCCCGATTTCCGCTGCTATCCTGATGCCCTGCATTTTATCCTTGAAAAACGTGAAGAAGAAGAACGGAATAAAACGATTGACAAGGCACTAAAACAACCCGCTACATTTTTCAAAACTATCATCAAAACATCCTTGTTTCCTTATCAGCAGGAGGGCGTAGAATTTGCCTTACGTAAAAGCCGCTGCCTGATAGCAGATGATATGGGCTTGGGTAAAACCATTCAGGCGATTGCTGCTGCGGAAGGCATGAAAAAACTGTTGGGTATTTCCCGGGTACTGATTATCTGCCCCACCTCTTTAAAATATCAGTGGAAATCTGAAATAGAAAAATTCACGGATAGCAGCCTATGCGTAGTAGAAGGCAATATTATAGAACGTGAAAAACAATATGCCGATGATAGTTTCTACAATATATGCACATACAATGTAGTAGGACGAGATATAAATGCCATCAACCGAAATGAGTTTGATTTAGTGATTCTTGATGAAGCGCAGCGGATTAAAAACTGGCAAACGCTTACCGCACAAAACGTAAAAAAAGTACAGTCTAAACACTGTATCGTACTGACCGGAACCCCTTTGGAAAATAAGTTGGAAGAATTGTATTCGGTGGTGCAGATGGTGAATCCGTTTTTGATGGGAGCATTGTTTCGTTTTGTATCCGCCCATCAGATTGCAGATGAAGATACAGGCAAAGTAATCGGCTATAAAGATTTAGACAAAATTGCTATACTGCTGCAAGATGTATTGCTACGCAGACATAAACGGGAGGTACTGAAGCAACTGCCGGCGCGGATGGATAAAAACATCTTTGTGCCGATGACTCCCATGCAAAGGAATTATTACGCTGATTCCTATGAAATAGTCGTAAAATTAGTAAACAAATGGGCGCGGTTTAAATTCTTGAGTGAAAGTGATAGGCAAAAGTTGCTCATCAACCTGAACCTGATGCGGATGGCTTGCGACAGTACGTTCATCATTGACCAGAAAACCCGCCATGATACTAAAGTGGATGAGTTGATGAGCATTCTGGAAGAAGTGATGGAAAACGGTGATGAAAAGGTGGTGGTGTTCAGCCAATGGGAGCGTATGACTCGTATTGTAGCGCAGGAGCTGGACAGCAGGGGCATTGGCTATGAAAGCCTGCACGGCGGTATTGCCAGCAAAGACAGAGAAAAACTATTTGATAATTTCAGGAATGATCCGAAAAGTCGTGTCTTTTTATCTACCGATGCCGGAGGCGTGGGGCTGAACCTCCAATCCGCCTCCCTGCTTATCAATCTTGATTTGCCGTGGAATCCTGCCGTATTGGAACAGCGAATTGCCCGCATCCATCGGATGGGGCAAAAGAAAAATGTACAAGTCATCAACCTCATAGCCAAAGATACCATTGAGGAGGAAATGCTGACAAAGCTGAAATTCAAATCTTCCGTAGCAGCAGGGATTTTGGACAACGGAGACAGCTCGGTGTTCCTGGGCGAAACTAAGTTCAACGAGCTGATGAAACAAGTGAAAGGCCTTACTGAAGCTACGGCATCGCCTGCATTGGTAAGCGTTACGGATATGGAAGCCGTCGCAGGCACCCCTCCGCAAGACCCTAAAGAAAAACTAAAGAAACAGGCAGCCGTTCAGCAGACCCTGGATTTCTTTGAAGAGGAAGAACAGCGGAATGTTGGTACGCCTGCAAGCAGCATCATTAAAAACGAAACAAAGGAATTGTTAGAGAGTGGTTCGGATTTTCTGGAAAAGCTGATGCACACCCTTTCCGATACTTCCAAAACAGAGCAATTGCTTAGCGCCATAGTAAAAGAAGACGAAACAACAGGAGATACTTATTTGCATATCCCGCTAAAAAAAGAGGTAGTGGCAAACGGGTTGAAACTGCTTGGACAGCTTTTGGGCGGTTTAGGAAAATAAGGGTTAATCAGCCATCCGTATGTAAATGAGGACTTTTTGATGCCTAACTGGAGCGTACTTCCCGGCTTCAATGTAGATGGTTTTGATAAACATTTCTGACTTAGCAGTACATTGCTTCCACCAATGAAATCTTTACAATTTTGGAATCCAATTCCAAAATTGTAAGTTTGCAACATGATCGTAAGAACTGCCGAAAAAGAACTAAGGTCGTTGGCAACACAGTTTAAAGCAGTAGCTGTAGTAGGTCCGCGACAATCAGGCAAAACCACCTTAGTACGGCATGTTTTTTCTGATAAACCTTATATCAGCTTGGAAAATCCGGATATCCGCCGTTTTGCGGAGGAAGACCCGAGAGGTTTTTTGTCAAGCTATGAGCAAGGCGCTATATTTGATGAAATACAAAGGGCTCCCGAGTTATTTTCCTACCTGCAGCAAATATTAGATGAAGCGGATAGCACAGGCAAGTACATCCTCACCGGTTCCAACAATTTTCTGCTTCAGGAAAGCATATCCCAAAGCCTGGCAGGACGGGTCGGTTTTCTGAATTTATTGCCACTAAGTTTGGAAGAGATTGGCAATAGGGAAAAAAATAGCAACCGGCTGCTCCTGAAAGGAGGTTATCCTGCCTTGTATAAAGACAATACGGATCCTTCAAAATGGTATGCGTCTTATATCCGTACCTATGTGGAAAGAGATGTACGGCTCATTAAAAACATCACCAGCTTATCTTATTTCGAACGTTTTCTCAGGCTTTGTGCCGGCAGGGTGGGTCAGTTGCTGAATATGAGCAGTCTTGCTGTGGAAGTGGGAGTGGATGTAAAAACGATTAGCTCATGGATAAGTGTTCTCGAAACAAGCTTTATTACATTCCGGCTGCAACCGTATCACCGGAACTTCAATAAAAGAATTGTCCGGCAGCCTAAGTTGTATTTTTATGATACAGGGCTGGCAGTAGCGTTGATGAGCGTAGAAAACGCATCTCAACTGGAAATACACCCGTTTCGCGGAGCTTTATTTGAAAATATGATTGTGCTGGAATTTTTGAAACGCAGATTTAACGCAGCTAAAAACGCCAATTTATATTTTTGGAGAGATAATGTAGGCAACGAAGTAGATTTACTGATAGAAAACGGGCCTCATCTTATTCCCGTAGAAATAAAATCAGGGCAAACAGTAACTAATGAATATTTTAAAGGAATCCATTTCTGGAATAAGATTTCAGGAACAGCAGGCGGCTATATCGTGTATGGTGGCGACATAGGTCAGAGAAGAAGTGATGGGATAGAAGTAGTGCCTTACCACGAGCTGAATAACATGGATACAAATAGGATGACATCAGGTATAAGTTGGCAGGAATAATGTACTTGAATACATTAACTAATATCCGCTTACAGCTTTACGCTTAATACTTTCAACTTAACAATAGTAAATCAGTATAAATAATTTTCGTTTCATGCAAATGACAAAAATAGGGCTCTTCTCTCCCCACATGGGTGGCACAGAACAACAATACGTAAACGAAGTCTTTGCCTAACATGGGTAGTACTTCTTTGTTCCTAAAAACAATTTTGCACCGTTACAGTGCAAAATGAATAAATAATTGCACCCTTACAGTGCAATTGTTGTAGTTTTGTGTAAAAAGAAATGGAATCCTTATTCGAACGCTTTCACAAGCAGATGAGCGACACGGATGCAAAATTTGTCCGGTATATGTACCGGCAAATTAATTGGCAAAACAAGCTGATTGGATTAATAGGTCCGCGCGGTGTAGGAAAAACCACCTTGGTTTTTCAGTATATAAAACAAAATCTTCCTCTGAATCAAACGCTTTACGTTACAGCGGAAGATTTTTATTTCGCACAAAACCGTTTGGTAGATCTGGCTTTAGAGTTTGTGAAATATGGAGGGCGCTATCTGTTTATTGATGAAATACATAAATATCCCGACTGGTCTAAGGAGTTAAAATTAATTTACGATTATCACAAAGACCTAAAAGTTGTTTTTACTGGTTCTTCCGTCCTTGATATTAAAAAAGGCAGTGCGGATTTAAGTCGCCGCGCAATGGTATATCAGATGCAGGGGCTGTCTTTCAGAGAGTATCTGGGTTTATTTCACGGAATAGCTGTTCCCCAATATACGCTCGCAGAAATAATAAACCATCAGGTACGGACACCGGAGCTTACCCATCCCCTGCTTTTGTTTTCTGATTATCTGAAAAAAGGCTATTATCCCTATGCACTGGAAGACGATTTTGATATTCGGTTGCGGCAAATTATCAATCAAACCTTAGAACAAGATATACCTATATATGCAGGGATGAATGTAACAACCGGAAGAAAGCTCAAGCAACTATTGGCAATGATTGCCCAAAGCGTACCTTTTAAACCCAACATGAGTAAGATTGCCGAAATGCTTCATGTCAGCCGGAATAATGTAGCCGACTATCTTCATTACCTGGAAGAAGCCGGAATGATGCTTCAGCTCAGGGACAATGCAGGCGGTATTCGGGGGTTAGGTAAAGTGAACAAAGTCTATTTAGACAATACAAATCTTGTTTATAACCTCGTACGCGAACATCAAAATAAAGGAAATATACGCGAAACTTTTTTCCTGAATCAACTGCGGGTAAATTATGCGGTAATTTCTTCCGAATTGGCCGATTTTAAGATAGAAGATATGGACTTTGAAATAGGAGGGAAAAATAAAGGGTTAAAACAGGTACAAAACACCGAAAAAGGATTTATCGTCAAAGATGATATCGAAACCGGATACCTTAATGTGCTTCCACTATGGCATTTTGGATTAATGTATTGATGGTTAGCCAAGGCGTCACCCCCATCTTCAGACAGCAAGCCGGATACCTGGAGTAGGTCGCCTCAGTTTTTAGAGGAAGCAATTCAAAAGCAAATAGCCGAAAGTTACCCGCTTACAGCCTTGTATCTGCGCCGCGTCCATCGCGGTGTATTTTTTTAGCAGAAATCGAATATCTGCGAAATCCACGCAATCTGCGGGCCACCAAAAACCGGAAATCAAAGGACGAAAACCTCTCAATGCAAAATTCCAAAACCTAATCACCAAACCCATACTACAATCCACCCTCTGCGAAAATCCGCGCAATCTGCGGGACAACAAAAACCTCAAGCGAAATTCCAAAACCTAATCCCCAAACCCATACTACTATCCCCCCCTCTGCGAAAATCCGCGCAATCTGCGGGACAACAAAAACCTCAAAACGAAATTCCAAACCCTAATCCCCAAACCCATACTACCATCCCCATCCGCGCAATCTGCGGGCCACCAAAAAAGCAAACAATTTTTCCGTTACAGCAATGCCTCTATCGCTTCCACCAATTCCGTGCGGGTCATAGGTGTTCCTTTTATTTTATTATAGCCTTTGGCATCTATAAGGTATTGCTCGCGGATGATTTTTATCAACTGTCCGTTGTTGATCTCCGGTATCAATACCTGTTTATAGGCACGGAGCAGCTCGCCCAGGTTTTTGGGGAAGGGTCGCAGATGGCGCAGATGTGCATGGGCAACCGCCTTCCCTCTTGATTGTAAAAGCGCTACTGCCGTTTTGATGGCGCCATAGGTAGAGCCCCATCCGAGAACGAGTACATCGCCTTGCTCCGGACCGCTGTCTAAGGTTTGCAACGGAATATAGTCGGCAATTTTGTCCACCTTGGCTTGCCTTGTTTTCACCATGTGCTGATGGTTGTCGGGGTCGTAAGATACATTGCCCGTGAGGTCTTCTTTTTCCAGCCCGCCTATGCGGTGTTCCAATCCTTTGGTGCCGGGTACTGCCCATTCGCGTACCAGGTTTTCATCTCTTTTATAGGGCAGGAATTTTTCGGCTCCTTCTACCGGTTCATTTTTAAACTGCACACTGATTCCGGGTAAGTCTTCGGCTTTGGGAAAAAGCCAGGGCTCTGCGCCATTGGCTATATAGCCATCGCTTAGAAAGATAACCGGTGTCATGTGTTTCAATGCGATGCGTACGGCTTCATATACCGCGTCAAAGCAATCGCTGGGAGTGCTTGCGGAGATAACCGGCATGGGGCATTCTCCATTACGTCCGTAGTAGGCTTGCAGCAAGTCGCTTTGTTCGGTTTTGGTAGGCAATCCGGTGGAAGGTCCGCCGCGTTGTATGTTGATGATTACAAGCGGGATTTCCAGCATCACTGCCAGTCCCATGGCTTCTGTTTTGAGCGCCATACCTGGGCCCGAGGTGGTGGTTACGCCTAAACAACCGCCATAGGCAGCGCCAATAGCGGAGGAAATACCGGCGATTTCATCTTCCGCCTGAAAGGTGCGGATACCGAATTGTTTGTGCCGGGAAAGCTCATGCAAAATATCCGATGCCGGCGTGATGGGATAAGTACCTAAGAACATAGGCAAATGTGCACGCTCGGCAGCCGCAATCAAACCGTAAGCCAGCGCCGTATTGCCGGTGATGTTTCTGTATTTTCCGGGTGCTAATTTTGCCTTCTCTACTTTGTAGCGTGTCATGAAGGCTTCTACGGTATCGCCATAGTTATAGCCTGCTTTCAGCGAGCGGATGTTGCTCTCGAGAATGTCCGGTTTTTTGGAAAATTTATCTTGCAGAAAAGAAAGCGTACTTGTCATGTCCCGGTTGTAAAGCCAGTAGAGGAAGCCGAGGACAAACATATTTTTAGCACGGTCTTTTTCCTTCACCCCCATCTGAATGTCTTTGAGCGCTTCACGCGTCAGCTTGGTGATGTCTATTTTATGGACTTCATAGCCGCTGAGCGAGTCGTTTTCCAAAGGATTGCCGTCTGCGGGATAGTTGGCTAAGCGCAGGTTTTTCGCATCAAAGCCATTTGTATCTACGATAATGATACCACCGGGTTTTAAGGCTTTCAGGTTTACTTTTAATGCGGCGGCATTCATAGCCACCAGCACATCACATACATCACCGGGGGTGAAAATGCTGTTGCTGGAAAAACGCAATTGAAAACCGCTTACACCGGGCAACGTACCTTGCGGCGCCCTTATCTCTGCGGGAAAATCGGGAAAGGTGGAAAGGTCGTTGCCTATAAGCGCTGTATTATTGGTGAACTGAGAACCGGTGAGCTGCATACCATCTCCACTGTCGCCTGCAAACTTAATCACCACGTCTTCTACTACCTGTGTAGGAACACTCATGCTATTATCAGAAACTGATTAATAAATAAAAAAGATGTGCAAAGGTAACGGTTTTATGGAGGAGAGAAATAGCTAAATAAAACAGGAGCATTTCATTTTTATCCTTTTCTCAGATAAATAAAAATAATTGCTGAAAAATAGGCGAAACCGAAAACGGGCACCTACTGAAATAAAAAACTGCCCACTCCTACTCCATTAGTAAATCGTAACAAAACCGCTTTCCAAAAGTTTGGCATTCTTCAGCAGTTCAAATTTGTACAATCCTTTGCGTTGAAAATTCCGTTTATCTAAAATCACCGATTGCTCGGATACCTTAGGCACTTCAAAAATCTGGACATTTTCCTGATTGAAGAATTTTATAGAATACACATCTTTGGGGTTCATATCATCCGGTAGTTCTATATTGATATGCCCGGTAAACGGATTGGTGAAAATATACTGCGAACGGGTATAGGTATAAGAAGTAATGGCGGAGGTGTTGATAGAATTTTCGCCATCGGTAAGGGAAGTATTGAGCATTTTCTGCAAGGAATCGTTAGGCGGCAACACGGCTTTTTGCATGAGCTGGCTGCTATCTATATATATTTTGATACGGTTGCTGTACCAGGTAAGGTCGGAGTTGAATGCGATATAAAGGCGGTAAAAATTATTTCCCGGCAGCGGATGCCCGTCCACATAGCCTTGTACGCCTTTCTTAGTATCTTTCACATAGCCGATGGTAGTGTAGTTGTAGATGCTGTCGTGGCTGCGTTGCACGGCTATGGATTTAATGCCTTCGTATTGACAAAGCCAGCTCAGCACATTGATGCCTTTCTGCGAAGTAGCTTGCAAATCGGGTAAGGCAGTCTGCGCTGTTGAAAAAATAGAGGAAGCAAGAAGAAGCGGCAGAAACAAAAAGTAGCTGATAGAGCGACGGCATATCATCTGCCAAACCTAATTCAAAACCGTAAGTTTTCAGAATGGGAATCGGAGATTTTCAATTTTTGTAACATTTACAAAGAGATTACTTTCCCTATGCACAAGACAAAAATCACATAGCAGGTTTGTAGATACGGTATTTAATTATTAGTTTGGAAGCCACTATACAATTTGATATTCACATGGGTCTATTTAAACGCAAGCCATTACAACTGCTTTTGGCAGAAGCCGATGAGTCTGAGAAAGGATTAAAAAGAACGCTTACCGGATGGGGATTGATTGCGTTGGGGATCGGAGCCATCATAGGTGCCGGTCTGTTTGTACGAACTGCTGCCGCTGCTGCGCAGAATGCCGGTCCTTCCGTTACCATCGGGTTTTTAATAGCTGCCATAGGCTGTGCTTTTGCCGGTTTGTGCTATGCGGAATTATCTTCTTCCATTCCTATTTCGGGAAGCGCTTATACTTATACCTATGCCACAATGGGGGAATTGCTGGCGTGGATCATCGGCTGGGATTTGGTGCTGGAATATGCAGTGGGTGCGGCTACCGTAGGCATTGCCTGGAGCGAATACCTTAATAATTTCCTCATTGAGGTACTGCATGCTAACCCTATTCCTTATGAATGGTGCCATTCGCCGTTTCAAACCTCATCGGCAGGCGTGTCGGGCATTATCAATTTACCGGCCTTAGGCATTGTAACGCTCATGAGCCTTTTGCTCATCAGAGGGATTCAGGAATCGAGTTTTGTAAATACCGTCATCGTCATCGTGAAGGTGGCCATTGTAATCATCATTATCATTTTAGGATGGGGCTATATCAATCCTGCTTACCACACTCCTTATATTCCCGAGCCGAGCACCTATACCGATCATCAGGGCGTTACCTATAATTTTGGCGGCATCATGGGCATTCTTGGCGCAGCGGGTACGGTGTTCTTCGCCTTTATCGGTTTTGATGCGGTGAGTACCGCCGCTCAGGAGACCAAAAACCCTAAGAAGGCCATGCCTATGGGTATTTTAGGATCACTCATTATTTGTACGGCATTATACATTCTTTTCTCTCATGTGCTCACGGGCTTAGCGCCTTTAGAATTTTTCAGAGACCCGAACAAAGGCGGTGAGGCTTCGGTAGTGGCAGCTATACAAGAGGGTATGCCCGCCACCTATAGCTGGCTCAGCAAATCGGTAACGGTAGCCATCTTAGCCGGTTTTTCGTCTGTGATCTTAGTGATGCTGCTGGGGCAAAGCCGCGTATTTTATTCCATGAGCCGCGATGGTTTGCTGCCGCAGGTTTTTTCAACGGTGCATCCCAGGTTTAAAACGCCCTATAAAGGCAATATGGTCATCCTGATTTTAGTAGGTTTATTTGCCGCTTTCGTACCCGGCGATGTGGTGGGGCACATGACGAGCATCGGCACGCTCTTCGCTTTTATGCTGGTATGCACTGCGGTAATTATTCTCAGAAAAACAGCGCCGGATTTGAAAAGGGAATTTAAAACGCCCTGGGTGCCGCTTGTTCCTATCTTAGGCATTCTCTCCTGCGGAGCCATGATATTTGGCTTGGGCTGGGAAAACTGGCTTCGGTTGTTTGTATGGCTGGCCTTAGGGTTTATTATCTATTTCGGCTATGGGGCCAAGCATAGTAAACTGAGGAAATGACAAAGGATTAAAACGTACCTGCATTATTTTCGGTTTTGCTTTGCACGGAGTCTTTCAATTGCTGTTTTGTAGGCGGTTTATAGGCTTTGCTGAAAAACTCACCCAGGTTGTTGAAGGAGCGTCTGTAAGAAATACCCACGCCGCGCCGGTTCAGGTTGTTGTTGTAAAGCACATCATAGTTGGTAGTGTTAAATGCGTTCAGGCGCACCCGTCCGTCTTCGGTGAGCAGGTATTGCGCCCGGAAGTCGCCGGCGAGGTTCAGGTTGCCCGTGCTGGAATTAGTAGCGGTAGGTCTGCCCCAGTCATAGGCGCTGCCTACTTCTACAATCAGCCTGTCTTTCAGAAAATTCTTTTTGATGCCCAGCGATACTTCATTTCTGTTCAATCCGCTTGCCGAGCTGCCGTCAAGGGCGTTATAGCTGTAGGTATTGTACCGGAGTTCGATAGCCAGGCTTGGGTCGTTCAGCAGCTTGCTCATCATATTGGTGAGCTGGGAAGAAAAAGTACTAGACAGCACTTCGCCTACATTGTTGCTCAGTGCGGCGTTGGTATTGGTTGCCAGCAGCCCTCCCGTAGGAATGAACGTGCCCACCAGCAAAAGCGAAGCCACCTGGTCAAAAAGTTCGGAATAGATAAGATTGAGGCGTGCTATTTTACCGGCAACTACCGTTCCGTCGAAGCGTTTATCAATATCCAGTTTGAAATTCAATACCGGTTCTTCAAGAGAGCCTTTCATGTTCAGTAAGATATGAACATCCTGCCTTGCGTTGGTTTCCGTCCACTCGGGGCTGCCTTTTATCTGTTCTTTTTCCTGGTCGGTCAGCAGGTCCGAAAGCCGCACTCTGGAAGCATAGACTCCGTCAATATTCAGGTTGGTATTGGCAAAAGGCCCGTTGAAGGAAATACGGCTGCCCTGATTGATTTTAAAGGTTCGGACAAAAAACAGTTTTCGGAACGTGAAGGTATAATCGCCTTCTTCCAATTCATAATTGCCATACATTTTCATATCCTCATCGGCGGGCAGGCTGAGGGTAATGTTGCCGTTGCCGCGTCCGTTGATAAGGTCGCCGGTGGCAGGGTCCAGCACAATGGTGAGCTGCGCCAGCGGATTCATATCTCCCGTAAGGGTCAGCGAAAATTTGTTTTTCTTTTTCTTTTTTACTTCCTGCTCTTCGTCGCCATATTGCTTAAAAGTGATATAGCTATAGGTACTTAGGTCTGTGCCCGATTGCACCGGAATGAAGATATGGGATTCATCGGCGGGCGTAGCGCGGATGTTCATGCGGATGTCATCCACCGTACCGGAAACGGTGAGCGAGGTTACATTGGCAATCAGATTTCCATAGAAGCCGTTGCTTTCATGCTCGGTAAGGTTGATGACTTCAAATTTGGGAGAAGTAACCTGCACCCGGTTGAAACGGAGATTGCGAAATCGTTCATGCCGCATGCCGCCGGTAAGGGTAGCCGTGTTTTCATGCGCGTCTATAAGGATGATGTTACCGAAGTGAATGGCTTCATTATCTACCGTAATGGTGGCTTCCGGTATGCGGTAGTAAGTGCCGATCACATCTATCCTTGTTGCCGCTTGGGTCAGTTTTACCGATCCGCTCACATCCGGGCGTTGTGCAGAACCGCCAATCGTTATGGCTCCGTTCATTTTACCGCTCATATTACTAAGCAAATCGCTCACTAACGGCCGTATCCAGTTCACCTCGGCATTGTCAAAGCGTATCACTCCATTGAGCGCCTGGTTGTTCGTGCTGTCCAGGGAAATGCTTCCGCTTGTTTTCAGCGATGCGCCATCCCTGTAGATACCGCTTTGGGATTCTAAGGAAATAATTTTTTTATCCGCATCATAGCCGCCGAAAAGATGTACCGTGCCGATGGTATCTGCGCCAAACAATACCTGGTCGGCTATAAGCCGGCTTTCCACTTGCAGACCGCGGTATAAGTTTTTTAAAACGATTGCTCCGTTCACCGTTCCTTTAGGTTGATAAGCCGCTATATCGGCGAGATTGCCGAGCATGGTGAGGTCAAAATTTTTCACCTGAATAGCTATTGCCTGATCTACCGATTCATTATAGCTGTTCACCGCTATTTCTTCCGCGCCGGATTGCAGATAGAGATTGCGGATGAATAAATAGTTTTTGGAAAATACAAATTGGTTGTTTGCCGGAATATCCCATTTGCTGTCATTCAGATAAAAATCGGAAGGCGCCAGGCTCAGGTACAAAGAATCGCCGCGCGCATAGGCTTTCCCGTTGATATTGGCGGTGCCGTAGGCTCCTTCCGAACGGGTAGCGATGGCAAAGCTGAGCGAATCATTCCCTAAGGTGGTGGTGGCTTTTACCGATGCCATTATCGCATCTTCTCCCACACTTAGCTGCTCCGATTCGGCAGTCAGTTTCAGTTCGTTAAAATTGCCGGTTGCGTTTACCATAGCCCGGTTCATTTCCACGCCGCTTATCACTCCATAGGGAACGGTGGCATGGAAGGTAAGCTGCTGGGCATTTGTATTCAAAGCGCCGTCCATCACGCTGTTGCTAAAGCCGCTGAGCTGCGGAAGCACCACTGCCAGCAGGCTGTCCATTTGCCGGGTTTCGATATGAAATACGATATCCTGATCGGGAGCATATTGCGTAGGCGCTACAATATAATTGGGCAAATAGCCGGAAATATAGTACTGCACTGAGTAAGGCAGCCGGGAAAGCAGGTATTTTCCTTTAATGCTTGCAGCGGCAAAATTGCTTTCCAGTTTCAGCTCTTTTCCGTTGCCCGTATTTGCCGATTGCAGATAAACGGAATCCACATCCAGCCGGTTGTTGTCTCTTTTTATATTGACGTTATACAGCTTGGCATAGCCGGTAAATTCATCCAGCGTATTGCCTACATAGTTGAGGTCGAAATCGGCTACAGCCGTGATGGAATCCTTAGTAAAATTCAATGCTTTCAAATTACTGCTCAGCAGGTTGGCAGTAGCATTGAGCTGCAACTGAGGCTGGCTGAAATCCGCATTTCCATAGAAAGCCAGTGCCAGGTTCGGATCATTGATGAGCAGCTTTCCTTCAAATTTCTTTTGGGCAAGCGTTCCTACGGCATTGATGTCCGTATAGGTATATCCGTTAAATTCCAGGCTGCTGATGTCGCCATCCAGGTTTACGGCTGCATTTACAGGGTCAAATGCGCGGCCATCCACTTTCACACTCAAGGCTATTTTTCCAAAATCGGGCTGACGAAACAAAGCGCCCACATCCAGCGAAGCGGAAGAAACCGTACCGGTATAGACCGCCTTATTCGCATCCATATCGGGCAGTGTGAGCTGCACATCAGACGTAACGGAGCCCAGCGCCGTATGCAGCACACCCTTCGCCGCAAAACGGTCTATATAGCCTATGAAATTGCCTTTATAATGGATATAGCTGAGCTTGTCCAGATCCATCGTGCGGAAATTGCGCAGCCCCGGAAAATATTTATAGCCCGCTTTTTTATTGGTATAAATTTCTCCGTTTTGAAAATGAATAAAGGTCTTTTCTATATCCGGCAAGCCCGTCATAGAAAGGTCGCCCAGCAGACGGGAATTGCCATCGGTAATCTTCAGGTTCTTCCCTGCCAGGCTGTCCACAGAGCCTTCTATTTTTCCGTTTACCGAAAGAATAGCCGGTACATCCCGCAGCGCCGGAGCAAAATAAGCTACATCCCTATAATCTACCACAGCGTTTTTAAAATCGCCTACCATCACTACTTTGTTCACATAATCTTCAAAATCCGGGAAGCGTTCGTAGTGCATGGCATAGTAGCGGTGTATTTTGCTTCGCGGGGTCTGGATGAAAAGATTGTTGCAAATAGACGCATTGGGCGAAACGCTCACATCGGCAGCTAATTTGGTTACTACAAAACCGCTCCGTTCTTTGGCAGAAAAATGTTTTAGAGCGCCCGTAAGAGTATCCATGTCAATACGAAGATCTTCCGCCAGCAAATCAATAGAAGAAACATCCATGTGCTGCGGGTCAAACTCGTGGGGATAGGCAGGCCGCGTAGTGGTGTTCATCACAAAACGGCAATCTTCCAGCGACAGCTTTTTAGCGCTGAGCAGCCAGTTGCCTTTATTGAAAGGAGTAGTGTCTATGGCTTTGGTTCTGGGCTTGCGCACATAGCCTTCGGCGGTTTCATAGTCGCGGATGTGCACCAGTGCTTTTTCCAGATCCACCACATTTATCGCTACCGTTTTCTTTTTAAGATCCACTTCATCGGCATCCAGTACCAACTTGCCTATATCTATATCATAATCTATCCCGGCCCAAGCATCATCCATGTGGAAGCGCACCTTAGCTAATTTTATTTTTTCCAGGTCAAGCTCAAATTCCGTATGCTTTTTTGGAGTGGTGGAAGGCCCGGTGGCGAAAGCATCTATGACGAACTGATAATTCCATTCATCCGATTTTGTGGTGCGGTATAGGTGTATGTACGCGTCTTGCAAACCTGCATAGCTAATGACGGGAATTTGTTTTTTCAGGAAAAACCAGTCGGTAATGCGAGCGCTCAGCTCACCGGCATAGAGCAGGGTATCGCCGGCACGGTCTTCCACATACACGCCTTGCAGCAAAGCACGGTTGAGCAGGTCAATACGCACATGCCTGATGGTTACTTTGGTTTTTAGTTTTTCGCTTAAGACGGCGGTGGCTTTTCGTACCAGATAATTTTGAACGGGTGTGAGGTTGATTAAAATAAAGGCAAGCGCTATCAACCCGGCGATGCCGAGCAGGAGGTTACGTGTTATTTTCAGAAAACGCTTCAGCCGTGAATTTGGTTTTGTAAAATAATCATGCAAAAATAACTCCAATAATTAATCCCATAGGGAGGAAATCCCAAAGGAGAAGGAGTTGAGTGTGCTTCCGTTTGTACAGAGAAAAAATATAGGGAATGTTAATTTACTTTCAGCAACCCTAACAAACGTTCTATAAACACTTCCCAACTATATTTTCTTTTTTCTTCTAAAATATTCTGTAACATATCCGGCAATTCCGTTTCATAAAACCGAACAATGGCATCGGCTATACTTGCTGCCTCAGGCTCTGCTACATAGCCTACTTTTCCATCAGGCACTACTTCCGGAAGACCACCTACACGCGTTACAATCATAGGTTTTTCAAAATGATAAGCAATCTGTGTGATGCCGCTTTGTGTAGCACTTTTATAGGGTTGAACGACTACATCTACAGCAGAAAAATAATAACGTACTTCATCGTTCGGAATAAATTCTGTAAACAATTTTACACAATCCTGTAAAGCATAGGTTGCAATCAATTGGTCATACACTTCTCTTTCTTCGTAAAACTCGCCGGCTATTATCAATTTTAGATTTTTAGCACGGATACGTTCATCATTCATTGCCTCCAACAATAAATCCAGACCTTTGTATTTGCGGATGAACCCAAAAAACAACAGATATTTTGCATCAGTCGGCAGCCCCAGTTTTGTACAAGCTTCTTCTTTTGATACTGCTGCATCATAATTATCATACAAAGGATGCGGAGAAAAAACGGCTTTTTTATCGGTGAATGTGCGCAAGTCTTTCAATACCTCTTTGCTCATAGAAAGAAAAGCATCTACCGGCTTTAAAAAATAGCTGGTAAACACTTTATCTCCCGGTCGTTTTTCATGCGGTATCACATTGTCCAGTACGGAAATGATTTGTGTATGTTTATTTTTCTTTACTATTCTCAGGATGGTACCCAAACAAGGTCCCATGAAGGGAAGCCAGTATCTGGTAATGATAAGATCAGGTTTCGCACGTTTTATTTCTCTGCCTACTTTTATCCAGTTAAATGGATTGATGGAGTTAATAACTGATTTTATTTTTAAACCTTTAGGAGCAGGTTCGTCAGTAAATTGCGATTTGCCGGGGAATAAAAAAGAAGGGTATTGTAAAGAAAAAGAATAAATCGTAACGGTATTTCCTGCACTTTGCAATTTCTCCGCCATTCTTTCATTAAAGGTAGAAATCCCGCCACCACGTAGCGGATGCGCCGAACCAACAATTATAATATTCATGCAAACAAAGTTATAAAGTCTTCCTGCGCTTTTTGATAGTCTTCCGGTATGCCTATGTCTATAAAATAATGAGCTGCATCTTTTCCGTAAAAATTTCCTTCGCCTACAAATGCTTCTAAATAATCTTGTTCAAAGGAAAATTTTTCGGGCAGCGCCTTGTTCATAAATGCGTTTTTGCAGATAATATATACCCCTGCGTTAATGAAGCCTTGCGGTGTGTACTGTTTTTCTTCAAATTGTAGGATGCGCTTTTGTTCGTCCATCACTACCGAGCCATAGCGGTCATAGCCGTACATCTGTTTGAGCGCAAGCGTAGCCGCCGCATTTTTCTCTATGTGAAATTGATAAAGCTCGTGCAGGTTGCAAGGGAAGAAGGTATCGCCATTGAGCACGGCAATATGTTCTTTCGTTGTTTTTTTCAATGCTGATTGCATAGCGCCGCCTGTGCCCAAGGGTTCTTTTTCCAGGATGTATTCTATTTCAAAAGAAACATCTTGTTTTTCGCTCCATTCCATCACAGCCGCCGCCCTATGTCCTAAAGCCAAAAGCACGCGCTCCGGTTTTTGGGTGGCGAGGTATTGAAATAAATAATACAAAAAGGGTTTTCCATTCACAGGAGCCATACACTTGGGCAGCAGGTCTTGTGTAACCGAGTGCAGCCTGGTGCCTAAGCCGCCCGCTAAAATGATACATTCCATGGGCGCAAAGGTAGGGGTTTGGAGGGTTGGCAACCGGGCAGGTTGGCGTCCACTGCAATCCATTATCTTTGCAGGCTATGTCGTTAAAAGAATTATTGCACACCCACGAGCTGGAGATAAATGCACTGGAGATAAACGATGCCAAAGCGCTGGAGGAATACCGTATTAAATACCTCGGCACAAAAGGCATTGTGAAGCAAATGTTTGGCGAGATGAAATCGGTGCCGGCAGCCGAAAAAAAAGAAGCAGGTTTGCTGCTGAATAGCTTTAAGCAACTTGCCGAAGCGAAATACGAACAGTATGCTCATTTGCAGCAGTCAGGCAAAAAACAAACCGGTACCATAGACCTGAGTTTGCCTGCCGATACGATTCCGTTAGGCACCCGGCATCCGCTGCGCATGGTAGAAAATGAGCTTGTTTCCATTTTTGAAAAAATAGGTTTTAATGTGGCCACCGGGCCGGAGATTGAAGACGACTGGCATAATTTCACCTCGCTGAACATGCCCGAAAACCATACGGCGCGGGATATGCAGGATACGTTTTATGTTTCTCAAAATCCGGATTATGTGTTGCGCACCCACACTTCGTCGGTGCAGGCGCGGGTGATGGAAAAAGGAGAATTGCCCGTGCGGGTGATATGCCCCGGTCGTGTATATAGGAATGAAACCATATCGGCACGTGCGCATTGCTTTTTTCATCAGTGCGAGGGATTGTATATAGATAAGAACGTATCGTTTGCCGACCTGAAACAAACGCTTTATTATTTCGTAAAAGAATTATTCGGCGAAGGAACAAAACTGCGTTTCCGTCCGTCTTATTTTCCCTTTACCGAGCCGAGCGCCGAGATGGATATTTCCTGTACGGTGTGCGGGGGCAGCGGATGCAGTCTTTGCAAACATACCGGCTGGGTAGAAATCTTAGGCTGCGGCATGGTGCATCCGAATATGCTGCGCAATTTTAATATTGATCCCGAAGTCTATACCGGCTATGCATTCGGCATGGGTGTGGAGCGCATCACACAGATTAAATATCAGGTGAATGACCTGCGTTTGTATTCCCAAAATGATGTGCGATTTTTGAGGCAGTTTCAGGCGTTGTAGGGAGCGATGGAGGATTTTTAGCGATTAAGAAACGAATCAACTATTCAACCAATCAACCCAATTTTGATATTAGTAACAGGCGCATCGGGGTTCTTAGGGCAGCATCTTGTAGAGCGGCTTTCCCGCGAGGGACGGGCGATTCGCGCATTGTACCATCATACGCCTCCTTCCGAAGCGCTGCAATCCCTCCCCAACACTACCTGGCGAAAAGCGGATCTGCTGGATGTATATGACGTGGCGGCTATGATGACCGGTGTGGACTATGTATATCACTGCGCGGCTATCGTTTCGTTTGACGGAAGGGATAGGGAAAAACTGCTGCATACCAATATAGAAACGACCACCAATGTGGTGAACGCCGCCCTGGATGCAGGCGTGAAAAAACTGTTGTACGTAAGCTCTGTGGCTTCGCTGGGCAGGGGAGCCGTAGAAAAAGAAATAACCGAAGAAACCGAATGGGAAGAAAGCAAGCATAACTCCGTTTATAGCAAGAGCAAATATTTTGCAGAGATGGAAGTATGGCGCGGCATGGCGGAAGGTCTGGAAGCGGTTATCATCAACCCCGCTATTATATTAGGCGAAGGCGATTGGGAAAAAGGCTCGGCAAAACTAATCCAAACGGCATACAAAGAATTTCCGTTTTATACAGAAGGCGTGAACGGCTGGGTAGATGTAAAAGACGTGGTGGAGATAGCCATAGGCTTGATGAACAGCAGCATCAGCGAAGAACGGTTTATCATCAGCGCCGGTAATTTTTCCTACAAAAAATTATTTACACTGATGGCGGAGGCCCTGCAAAAAAAACCGCCGCATATAAAAGCCAACCGGCTGCTTACAGGGCTTGTATGGAGATGGAGCACCTTCCTGTCATGGCTTACGGGAGCGCGCCCTACAATCACCAGAGAAACGGCTACAACCGCACAGAAAAAAATATATTATAACAATGAAAAGCTGCTGCAAGTCTTTCCGTTCTTTTGCTACACGCCTATAGAAACCACGGTGAAACGAATGGCAAACGGGTATTTGGCAGATAAAAAATTGAGATAAATTTTGGTTATTTAGAAAAAACATTTGTAATCTTGCACCACAGTAAGGCGCAGAATTCATATCAGGTCTTGCTTACCGTTCCAAAAATTTTCCCGGATTATTTGACGAGTTTACTTACTAAACACCTTAACGAAATTATTATTTCTATTTAGAAATTTCTAAGCATGCCTTACGACATTAATCAACTCAGCGATATGCTTGTGCCCGAGCTGGCAGATGTAGCAGAACGCCTTAAAATCTCTAACATCCACTCTATGGATAAACAAACGCTTATTTACAAAATCCTTGACCACCAAGCCCTTGAAAACAGCGGCGGCACACAAGACCCCGCACCCGTTGCCGAAGAAAAAAAACGCAGAGGAAGAAAGCCTAAGACCCAGGAAAAAACAGCCGAAGAAGACAAGGCAGCACCCGCCGCGAAAGAAGAACCTATAGAAAATAATGCAGCGGCAAACACAGGCGAAGAAAAAAGAAAACGCGCCAGAAAACCCAGAACGGCAGGCAGCCCCGCCAAACAAGATAATGCGGAAGAAATGATGGATGAAGCCGCGCCTACCAGCATGCCCGAATCGGAAGAAGTGGAAGTGCCGGTTACCTCGGTGCCGCCCACTGCGGAAATTACCGAAGCAGGCATCATCATGCCGAAAGATAATGATGATGAGGCTACCCAAGCGCCACAGGAATCTTCTCTGCACGAAAAACCGCAGTATAGCCATCCCCATCATCATGATAAAAACCGTCAGAAAAAAGAAAACAGCTATAATGGATTCAATGTAGAATTTGACGGTGTAGTGAACAGTGAAGGAGTGTTGGAAATGATGCCCGACGGCTATGGATTTCTGCGCAGCAGCGATTACAACTATTTGAGCTCACCGGATGATATTTACGTATCTCCTTCACAGATAAAACTATTCGGACTAAAAACCGGCGATACCGTAAAAGGTACCGTGCGCCCGCCTAAGGAAGGGGAAAAATATTTTGCCTTGCTGAAGGTGGAAACCATCAACGGAAAACTGCCGGATGAAATACGCGACCGCGTACCGTTCGACTACCTTACTCCGCTTTTCCCTTTTGAAAAACTGAACCTGGCAAAGCCCGGCAGCAACAACAGTGTGCGTATCATAGATTTGTTTACGCCCATAGGCAAAGGACAGCGCGGACTAATCGTAGCACAGCCCAAAACGGGTAAGACCATGCTGCTGAAAGAAGTGGCTAACGCCATCGCGGCAAACCATCCCGAATGTTACCTGATGATCGTATTGGTGGATGAACGCCCCGAAGAGGTAACGGATATGCAGCGCAGCGTACGTGCGGAGGTGATTGCTTCCACCTTCGACGAGCCTGCCGATAAGCATGTAAAAGTTTCTACCATCGCCCTGCAAAAAGCCAAACGCCTGGTAGAAGTAGGACATGATGTAATCATACTTTTAGATTCCATTACCCGCTTAGCCCGTGCGCACAATACAGTGGCTCCTGCATCGGGTAAAGTGCTGAGCGGTGGTGTGGAAGCCAATGCCATGCAAAAACCCAAGCAATTCTTCGGTGCGGCACGTAAGATAGAAAACGGCGGCTCGCTCACCATCCTCGCTACGGCGCTTATAGATACCGGTTCTAAAATGGATGAAGTGATTTTTGAAGAATTTAAAGGAACGGGTAATATGGAATTGCAACTCGACCGAAAACTTGCCAACAAACGCATCTACCCCGCTATTGATATTACCTCATCTTCTACCCGTAGAGATGATCTGCTGCATGAGAAAGATGTACTGAATAAAATGTTCCTGTTACGCAACCATATAGCCGATATGAACACCGACGAAGCCATGCAATTCCTGCTGCAACAAATGCGCGGTACTAAAAGCAATGAAGAGTTTCTGGCTACGATGAATAAATAAGGGGTTTGCTTCGGTTTTTTGTTGTCCCGCAGATTGCGCAGATTTTCGCGGAAGTTGTTGGTGCGAGGGTTTGAAGCCCGTTATAGGATTTCGTCTTTCGATTTTTGAGTTTTTGTTGTCCCGCGGATTGCGCAGATTTTCGCGGATGTTGTTGGTGTAAGGGTTTGCTCTCTGTAGTAAAACTGAATTTTCAGGCAAGCTCGCTCTATAGGTGCGCCACGGAAGTTCTCATTTGGATGGACTAAAATACACAGCGCCATAGGGCGGCTCTTTTTCCGTACTAAAAAAGAACTATAATTTATACCGTGAAGGGCTTATTTTTGCCACGTAGCTTAATTACAGAATGTGAACCTTACCGGTTTTGCATTTTGCATTTTTAATTTAATACCATGCAACTAACAGACAGAGCCGTACAGGTCAATAGAGACCCGATGACCTTCGGGGAGCGAATCTACGTGCCGGCCATCATGAAGGGATTGAGCATTACGGTAGCCCATATTTTTAAGAAAAAAGCAACAGTGAGCTATCCGGAAGAAAAACGTCCGTTCAGTCCGGTATTTCGCGGCTTGCATGTGCTGAACCGGGATGAAGAAGGGCGGGAGCGCTGCACTGCCTGCGGGCTATGCGCACTGGCTTGTCCGGCAGAAGCCATCACTATGGAAGCGGCAGAACGCAAGCCTAATGAAGAACACCTCTACCGCGAAGAAAAATATGCCGCTAAATATGAAATCAATATGCTGCGCTGCATTTTTTGCGGTTTTTGTGAAGAAGCCTGCCCTAAAGATGCGGTGTATATGAGCGAAACAGTGATGCCGTCAGATTTTACAAGAAGAAGTTTTATTTATAAAAAAGAAGACCTTTTAATTCCTCATCCTAAAAAACAGGAGAACGCCTAACCGACATGTCCGTTTTTGAAATTATATTCTGGTTGCTTACCGTGATGGCTTTGAGCTGTGCGCTGGGCGTAATTCTCAGCCGCAACCCTATAAATAGCGTCTTATTCCTCATTGCTACGTTTTTTGCTATCTCCGGTCATTATATTTTGCTGAATGCACAGTTTCTTGCCATTGTGAACATCATCGTTTACGCGGGTGCCATCATGGTATTGTTTCTGTTTGTCATCATGCTGATGAACCTCAATGCCGATGCAGAGCCGCAGAAAAGCCGGCTGCTACAGTTTGCCGGAATTTTATCGGGGGGAGTACTGTTCATCGTCATTCTTGCTGCACTGAAAGATGCGATGATGCGTGGTGAAATTTCTGAAATAGCCACCGACATTGGGTTGATAAAGAACCTGGGAAGAACACTTTTCACCAAATATGTCTTACCGTTTGAGATCAGCAGTGTTTTATTTTTAAGTGCCATGATAGGCGCAATCGTGATCGGCAAAAAGGAAACGGCAACCGTGGTGGAAGGAAAAAATCCGCATCAGAATTAGGTTGCACGCATAAAACACGAAGACCCATGAAGAGGCAAACCCTCCAAAATCCAAAATTCAACATCCAAAATTAATAACATGCCCGTACAATATTATCTATTTCTGAGTCTTGCATTGTTTGTAATCGGTATTATGGGAACGCTCATTCGCCGCAATGCCATCATTATTTTTATGTGCATAGAGCTGATGCTAAATTCGGTGAATTTATTGTTAGTAGCGTTTTCCAAAATGTACAACGATCCTTCATCGCAGATATTCGTCTTTTTCATTATGGTGGTGGCGGCTGCGGAAGTGGCAGTGGGCTTGGCGATTATTGTTATGATGTATAGGAAGGTTCATTCGGTGGATATTAATATTCTGAATCGCTTGAAACATTAATTCTTGATGCGCATTTTCCCGCTCTCCTCCACTTGCGGGAACATCCGGCTATAGACTTCAGGTTTTAAAAAAAGGAAGCCGATCCCAAAAAGGACCGGCTTTTTTAATACGCAAAAGCTATCTTTTTACTCAATAGTTATCCTTTCGTTGATGGTTTCCTGATTCAGGATGATGGAAAGGGTATAAATGCCTTTGGCAAATTTTGAAAGGTTTATAGTCGTAAGCCCGATGGGGTATTGCTCGGTCAAAACAACACGACCGGCAAGGTCTGTGAGCTTCACGGCAACCTTTGTGGCTTGCCGGCTATGCACCGTGATGTGTAGCATCGTAGAAGCAGGATTGGGATAAATACTGATGGAATAATCCCTGTTGAACAGCAGTTTGGTGGTACCGTCCACATATTTTTCACCGTTTAGCGACCGATGAGAAAGCCGATAATAATTATAACCGGTTACGGGATTTACATCCGTATGGCTATAAGACTGATGGCTTTCGTTTTTTGCCGCTACAAGAGCAATAGGTCTGTAATCACGCGCATTTTCGGATTTTTCGAGGATATATTCTTTCACATCTTTTTCTTGTTCCGATGTCCATTGCAGCAGAATTTGGTTGTTCTGTTCTTTCCCGCTAAAGGAAATCAAATTAAGCGATAAAGGTGCGCCATAGGAACCGAAGCCGGAGCCGCCCGAAAAGGAATTGACCAAAAACTTGGCGAACAGTGTATTGCCGGAGGCAGCGTAGCTCCATTGCGTAAGCGAAGGAGTAGTAGCATGGTAGGTATATACATTCAGATTAGTGGAAGTAGCGCCGCTGAGTCCGTTGGCAGGATTGGGGTCTGCCGGGCTTGAAGCTTTATAAAAAAAGAGATTGGTATAGTTGATTGTACTGGGCATGCTGCCGTTTATAGCGGAGATGTCTTGCTGGGTAAACGGAAAATGCACTTCCGCACTGGTGGTGAGCGCCGGCGTGCCTGTGGGAAGGGTTACCGACCAGTATCTTCTCATCGCATAGTTGTTGGCAAACACACTTGGCGTGCCGGACGGTAAGGTGATCGGAAGCCCGGTATTGCTTGTATAGTTATTTAGGGTGGCGCTGCGCACATCAAAGCCCAGCGTATCCAGGTTGCCTATGGCATTGCCATTTTTTTTGATTTTTAACGCGAGCCGGTCGTCGCTTTCATCCACGGTATTATTATCATTCCAGTAATAAGTCATTCCCGAAGCGTCGGTACATTCTCTGTTGGCGATGTTTACCGTATTGTCGGTGGATACGGCGGTGTCGGGTACATAGTTGGTGGCGCAGCTGCCGGAAGCTATTTTGGAACGGAGAAGATTGCCCGGTTGCGTGCCGAATCCGTTTGTGAAATTAATCCCTACGGTAGCCAGTAAATGGCAATAGCTCATAATGGTGCCACTTGCAGGAACGGGACCCGGTGTGCAACTCCCTTCGATATAGGCTATGTTATAGGTAGGAGCGCACCAGTCTATAGGGCCTCCCGTCCATGCGTTACAATTGTGTGTATGCGGCGATCCCAGATTATGTCCCATTTCATGAGTCATCACTTCCACATTCCAGGTATAGGTAGGGAAAGAGGAGATGGTTTGGCTGCCGGAAATGTTGCTGAATGCATAAGGTCCTACATAGGTGGCATAGGGTGCATAATAAAAGGGCGTAGTGCAAAGTACGTCCAGCCAGGCTACCCCGCCTAAATTGCCTGTAGTGGTGGAAACCAGATGAGCCTGGTCTGCTCCATTGAAATTGGTGGTGATATCATTTCCAAACGCTTCCAGATAATCGGAGGAGGAAATACCAGACCCGGTAATGCTTTGATAAACGTCTGTAGTAGTATTCACATTTATCTGCTTGATGCTGGTGTAGATGGCTTCGTTTCTGTACAATGTGGAAAGCACATTGAAGATAGACGTGAGGTAATTGACTACATTGGTGGTATTACTGCTGCGGGAAAGATAAGTGTCATAGTCTGCAAGAATAAAGACTTCCACATCCTTACAATTATCGAAGGTGCTTTTTCCGGCCGGGTTCGGTGTGCCTTCTTCTCCTTCGGGAGTTTCCAACAGCTCATTGGCGCATTGAGGCGCTTTAGACAAGTCCACTATATCTGCATCGTTATACAAAATATAGTGGTTATGCTCTCCGGTAAGGAGTGTATTGGGCACTATGGAAAAATTGCCTATACCGGGGAGGGAAAATACGCCATATACTTCCTGTTCAAAAAAGGAAAATGCGGCTACCGATCCGGGGATGCCGTTTACCACACCGCGGTAGTAAAGTCCCGGTTTATAGACAAAATCTTTCGCCACATTACCGGTTACTTCCTGCACTTTAAAATCGCGGGAAAGAAAATCATAGCGGGCAAGATCTATTTCATAAAAAGAACCGGCGCCATCGGGTACCGACAAGCGAATTCCCCTATGCTGCGCATTCATAAAATTTCCGAGGTTGATGGAATGGAGGGTGAAGAACGAAGCCTTAGTTACAAACTCCGCCGCCTGCCCCATGGAAAATTCCGCATCTGTTTCCCAAAGACCGGAAACAGGGCTGAAACTATGTTGTGCATATTCGCGGGCGATAAATGCATCCATAGGCGTGTTTGTATGTTGTGCCTGTACGGGGCTGCCCAAGAAAAAAACAACAAAAAACAGGCTTAATGTTTTGAGTAAATTTTTGGTCATAAAAAACAATTTAATAAATTATCTTACACGAAGATACTCGGCTTTACAGAAGAACGCAACCGTTTTATTATTTATTTTTTTATAGGACTAAGGGTTCCGGAGGAGGGGTTTACAAGCCGGAAAAAGATTATGCTTCGCCTTCATTCATTGCCTCCCAAAGCAGGTCTTTTAATTTTTCTATGCCTTGATGTGCTACTGCGGAAATGAATACGTGCGGAATGTCTGGCGGAAGTGTTTTTGCTATTTCTTCTTTCAGCTCGGCATCCAGCATATCGGATTTGGAAAGGGCTATCAGCATGGTTTTGTGTAGCAATTCGGGATTGTATTTTTCCAGCTCGCGATAGAGGATGTTAAACTCTGCGGCATGGTCGGCGCTATCGGCGGGGATGAGAAACAGCAGCACCGCATTGCGTTCGATATGCCTTAGGAAGCGATGCCCCAATCCTTTTCCTTCTGCGGCGCCTTCGATGATGCCCGGAAGATCTGCTACGGCAAAAGATTTATTATCCCTATAGGGAACCATTCCGAGCTGCGGCACGAGGGTAGTAAATGCATAATTGGCAATTTTGGGTTTTGCTGCGCTGATGACGGAAAGCAAGGTGGATTTTCCTGCATTGGGAAATCCTACGAGGCCTACGTCAGCCAGTATTTTCAGCTCCAGATATTTATAGCCTTCTTCGCCTTCTTCGCCGGGCTGGGCATAATCGGGAGCTTGGTTGGTAGCGGTTTTAAAATTCGTGTTTCCCAGTCCGCCGCGGCCGCCCGGCATCCATATTATTTCTTCGCCGTCTTGCAATACTTCTGCTTCTATTTCTCCGGTTTCTTCATCCTTGGCTATCGTACCCAGCGGCACTTCTATGATGATGTCTTTTCCTGATCGTCCGGTACAGTTGTTTTTGCTGCCATTTTCACCGTTCTCCGCCAATATGTTTTTATGATAGCGCAGGTGCAGCAAGGTCCATAGCTGTGCATTTCCTTTGAGGATGATGTGCCCGCCGCGGCCGCCGTCACCGCCATCAGGGCCGGCCATTGCGTTGAATTTGGTACGTGCAAAATGAGCGCTGCCCGCACCCCCTTTTCCGGAGCGGCAGAATATTCTTATATAATCAACAAAATTGGCTTTCTCCACTATGCAGGTTGCAGGTATTTATTGATGTTTTTACTAAGCAGGGCAAATACTTCGTCCATAGTGCCGTTTCCTTTCACCCGCTCTATCTTGCCCAATGCTTCGTAATGCTCGGCTACTGCTTCCGTTTTGGCGTAGTATTCTTTGATGCGTTTAGCAATGATTTCTTCATTATCATCGCTTCTGCCACTGGTGGCGCCACGTCCCAGAAGGCGGGTTACGAGTTCCGGTTCCGGCACTTCCATAGCCAGCACCAGGTGAATTTCCGTGCCTTTAAAATCCAGCAAACGGTCTAAGGCCTCGGCTTGCGCGCGCGTACGTGGGAACCCATCGAAAATGAAGCCCCGTGCATCCGGCAGCGCATCAATCTTGCTGCTGATCATACCAATCACTACTTCATCCGGTACGAGTGCGCCCTGATCCATATATTTTTTTGCTTCCATACCGAGCGGAGTAGCACGGCTCACTTCATCACGCAGCAAATCGCCGGTAGAGATGTGGTGCAGTTGGTAGGCACTTACCACTCGTGCCGATTGAGTACCCTTTCCGCTTCCCGGAGGACCGAATAAAATAAGATTGAACATAAATAATAAAATAAGTTAAACCTGACAAAGATAATCATCTGAGGTTATCATAGGTGCATTTCCCCTTCTTCGTCTTTTTACCGATGGAAAGAAAAGATGCCGTTTATAGGGATTATCTTGTGTAAAAGATAAAACAGAACTTTACACCCGCTTAAACAGATAATATGGAAACCATACTGATAAAAAACGCCACGGTTGTAAACGAAGGGAAACAATTCACCACGGATGTGCTGATAAAAAATGAGCGTATTGAAAAAATAGCCAACGATATATCCGTAAAAGAAAATCATAGGGAAATACCTGCGGAAGGCTTGTACTTATTACCCGGCGTGATAGACGACCAAGTGCATTTTCGTGAGCCTGGGCTGACACATAAGGCAACCATCGGCAGCGAAGCACGCGCAGCTGTAGCCGGAGGCGTTACCAGTTTTATGGAAATGCCCAATACGAACCCACCTGCTTTGACACAAGATTTGTTAGAAGATAAATATGCCATCGCCTCCCAATCTTCCGTTGCTAATTATTCATTTTTCATGGGTGTATCCAACGACAATGCAGAAGAAGTGCTGAAGACGAATCAAAAGAAAAATGAAGTAGCCGGCGTGAAAATTTTTATGGGCTCCAGTACGGGCAATATGTTAGTAGATAATTATGTAACGCTCAACAAGATTTTCTCAAACTCGGAATTACTCATCGCCACGCATTGCGAAGATGAGCGCATCATCAACGCCAATAAAGAAAAATATAAAGATGCGGACAACGCACATTTTCATCCGCTGATACGCAATGTGGACGCATGTTTTGAAAGCTCATTCTCTGCAGTGCAATTAGCAAAACAAACAGGAGCAAGGCTGCACATCCTGCATATATCCACCGCTAAGGAATTGCAATTATTCACCAATATGCTTCCACTGAAAGAAAAGAAAATTACGAATGAAGTATGTGTACATCATCTTCATTTTACAGCGGATGATTATGCACAATTCGGCAATCTCATCAAATGCAATCCGGCTATAAAAGCACCTGAAAACAAAGCAGCGCTTTGGGAAGCCTTGTTGGATGACCGCCTCGACATTATCGCTACCGACCACGCGCCGCATACTTGGGAAGAAAAACAACAACCGTATCCGCAAGCACCCTCCGGTGTGCCGCTGGTACAGCATTCCTTATTGCTTATGCTACACTATGTAAAGCAAGGAAAAATCAGCATAGAGAAAGTAGTGGAGAAAATGAGTCATGCCGTAGCCGATTGTTTTCAGATAGTGGAAAGAGGATATATACGTGAAGGTTATTTTGCAGATTTGGTATTAGTAGATAGGAACGAAACAACTACGGTTTCTAAGGGAAATATAGGGTACAAATGTGGCTGGTCACCGTTTGAAGGACATTCGTTCCCTTCGAAAATTCATACCACTTTCGTGAATGGAAATCCGGTTTATGAAAATGGCGCAGTGCACACGTCTTATAGGGGAAAGCGATTATCATTTGACCGAAGCTGATGCAGAACGATAAAACCACACTCAACGATTTATCCATACTTGGCGGTAGCGACAGTGTGTTTCACCTGCTGGATCATTGCACCACACAATTAGGCAGAGAAGCCTTGCGCAAACATATTCTGCATCCGCCGGAACGCTATGAAGCCTTGCAAAACATGCAGGATGTCGTACGTTTTTTTGCAAACCATCCGGATTTATTTCCTTCTGTTATTTCCAACGGTACAGTGGTGATGGTAGAAAGATTTTTTGATAGTGCCGATTATTTACCACAGCCGCCATCGGGATTCAACTTGTTGCTCAATTCATTTTTTCAAAAAGCATTAAACAAGAATGAATACAGTTTTCATCAGTTTTCCGTATCGCATCTTTCTGATTTCATAAAAGGATGTACAGAACTGACAGCGCTGCTTACTACACATGAAGTACCGACACGCCTACGGGAAGTATTGGAAGCTATAAAAACAGAACTGGACAAACAGCCATTAACGGAGGATTTGCTGCATGTTCATAAAAACACAAAGTATAAAGAGCTGGCTTTGCTGAGCTACCAATCAAGGCGGGAGTTGAAACATCCTATTTCCCGTTTACTCGGGCATTATGGGGAGATAGATGCCTGGCAATCCTTGGGTAAAGCGGCGCTTGCTCACCAATGGAGCTTCCCTACGCTACGACCTTCTTTGCCGGTTCATTTTACCGCTACCGAATTATATCACCCCTTGGTGGCTCATCCGAAACCCTATGATGTAGCGTTTGACCAAGCCACCAATTTTCTCCTGCTTACCGGTGCGAATATGAGCGGTAAAACCACATTCATGCGCTCGCTGGGTATAGCTGCATTATTGGCACATATAGGCTCAGCCGTACCTGCAAAGGAAATGACGATTAGTTTTTTGCACGGCATTATCACCAACATGCACGTGGAAGACAATATTCATTTAGGAGAAAGTCTGTTTATGGCAGAGGTGCAGCGGATGAAACAAACTGCCTATAAAGTGCTTGAAGCACAGCCGCATCTTGTATTGATGGACGAGCTCTTCAAAGGAACCAATGTGCATGATGCCTATGAATGTACGAAAGCGGTGGTGGAAGGATTGCTACACCATAAGCAGCACGTTATGGTTCTTTCCACACATCTTTACGAAGTGGCGCAACAATTTAAGGACAACGCCGGCATTCACTTTCGTTATTTTGTAACGGACCTTACGGTAGAAGGCAATTACTCCTTTACCTATGAACTAAAAACCGGTATATCAAATGACCGGATCGGCTATAGGATTTTACAGAAAGAGGGTGTGATAAAATTGTTGCAGGGAAAGGCTGGATAAACTTATTAAAAATTCTATTTTTGAGCGTTTTAGAGAAAAATAATGCAGCAACAAATTCCGAATAATACGGGTGTGGTAAAGGATGAGATTTCACTGAAGGAGTTGATTCTTTCTGTGCAGGAATGGTGGAAATACATTCGGGGTAAATGGAAAATGATTTTGATTGCAGGCGTAGTAGGCGGTGCGCTGGGGTTGGTGTATTCGCTGGTAACGAAACCGACTTATAAAGCGGAAGCAAGCTTTGTATTGGAAAGTGCTAAAAGTGAAGGCGGAGTGATGAGTATTGCTGCCAAATTTGGATTAGGCGGCTCAAGCAGCGGAGAAGGTTTATTTGGAGATGAAGATAACATGGTAGTGTTTTTGAAATCACGGACAATGGGCGCAAGAACCTTATTGACAAATACTGATTTTAATGGACAAAATGAGCTTTTAATTAACCGGTATATTACTTCCTATAAATTAAGAGATAAATGGAAATCGGAGCGATTAAAAAACGTGAAGTTTAATGCTTACCCCCAATCCAACACATTGCTCGCAGATAGCATGGTATCGGCAATACATAAGTTAATCCTTAAAAAAAACTTAGAGGTAGCTAAGCCGGATAAGGACGGAAACATCATAAATGTTACCACTATATCTATTGACGAATTATTCTCTAAGGCATTTACCGAGCATTTAATAGAAAACGCTACGGAATTTTATACAACCACTACTACTAAAAAAGCCGCAGATAATGTAGCCATATTACAAAAGCAGGCCGACTCAGTGAGGAGTTTATTGGACTATGCAATATCGGGAGTAGCGGTCAATACAGATGCTGTTCCCAATTTAAACCCGGCATTCCAAAGACTGAAGGTAGGAGCACAAAAGGAGGTAGTAGATGTAGAGATGAATAAGGCAATTTTGGAGGAGATTATAAAAAACTTGGAGCTGGCCAAGATTGATTTAAGAAGGCAATCTCCTCTTGTTCAAATTATTGATAATCCGGTATTGCCTTTGGAAAAGAAAAAGATAGGGAAAATGGTGAGCATTTCTTTAGGGGGTATATTTGGAATGATTTCTATTATCTTAATTAGTACAATTAGGCATTATTTTGTGAAATTATTAAACAGCAAGACTGATTAAAAATGATAAGTGTATGTATGGCGACTTATAATGCTGAGAGATATATTGTAGATCAAATAAACTCAATATTGCCTCAATTATCTACTCATGATGAAATAATTATTTCGGACGATTACTCAACTGACAAGACTATTGCTTTGATTAATTCTATCAAAGACAATAGAATTAGGATTTTTTATAATGAAAATAAGAAAGGTCCCATAAAAAATTTTGAGAATGCAATTAGGAAATCTGTAAACGATTATATCTTTTTAGCAGATCAAGATGATATATGGCTAAAAGGAAAAGTAGATAAATGCGTAGAGTCTTTAGGAAATTGTGATTTAGTAGTAACTGACTGCATAGTTGTTGATAATCAGTTGAATGTAATTCATCAATCGTATTTTGACTTAGTTAATTCAGGCGTAGGTCTTTTTAAAAATCTGTATAGGAATACTTACCTAGGCTGTTGTATGGCCTTTAGGAGAGATCTCCTAAAAGTTGGATTTCCTTTTCCCCATGACATTCCAATGCATGATATTTGGCTCGGCTTCATCTCTGAATTATTTTTTAAATCTTGCTTTATTAAGGAGCCCTATGTGTTATATAGAAGGCATGAAAATAATACCAGCACTGCAACTCATAAATCAACCAATAGCTTATTCGCTAAGCTAAATTTTAGAATTAATCTAATTAAACAAATACCTGTTTTATATATCCGGAAAAGAAAATAAATGAAAAAAAAGCTTTTAGTTACAGGCTCCTCAGGACTCATTGGATCTGAAGTGTGTTCCTATTTTTCCAAATTGGGATGGGAAATACATGGAATTGACAACAATCAAAGAGCTGTTTTTTTTGGTACATTAGGAGATAATCGATGGAATCAAAAAAGGTTGGAAAAAGAACTGACAAACTTCTACCATCATGAAATTGACATTAGAAATAGAGAGTTAATATTGAAATTTATAGAGGAATTGAAGCCTAACGCGTGTGTACATACTGCAGCCCAGCCCAGTCATGACCGTGCAGCAAATATACCTTTTGAAGACTTTGATACCAATGCTGTAGGAACGTTTAATCTTCTTGAAGCATTTAGAAGATTTGCACCAGAATCTCCCTTTGTACATATGTCTACAAATAAAGTGTATGGAGATGCGCCAAACGATATTGCATTAGTTGAATTGGATACAAGATGGGATTACGCAGATCCAATCTATTCTAATGGGATACCAGAACATTTTCGAATAGATCAAACCAAGCATTCCTTATTTGGAGCGTCAAAGGTTGCAGCAGATATATGTGTGCAGGAATATGGCCGATACTTTAATATGCCTACCGTATGTTTAAGAGGGGGGTGTCTTACAGGGCCTAACCATTCAGGTGTGGAATTGCACGGATTTCTAAGCTATCTCATAAAATGTAATTTAGAAAAAAAAGAGTATAATATTTTTGGATACAAAGGGAAGCAAGTACGTGATAATATTCACTCTTATGATGTAGCTAAATTTATAGAATATTATATAAATGACCCTCGCCCAGCTGAAGTATACAATATTGGAGGCGGAAAAGCTAATACCTGCTCCATTCTTGAAGCTTTTGACCTAATTAGTTCTCTTACAAATATTGAAATGAAATGGAATTACATAGATGAAAACCGAATAGGAGATCATATTTGTTATTATAGCGACCTAAATAAAATACGCACTCATTACCCAGGCTGGAACATAACCAAATCATTAAAAGACATCTTCATAGAAATATTTAATGCATGGTCGAAAGAAAAAAATATAGGGTCAATATAGTTAACCGTTATTCCCCATTAAACGGTATCACCGGTGAATCTGCTAACGAATTGAAAGAATATTTGGAGGAACAGAATGTTCATGTAAATTTCATACATGTTGAAGCTTCCTATGCTCCTATATCAAAAAAACATTTCAATGAATTGGATAATACCTATTCAATTAAAACTTTTTATAATGGAAAAAATAAGATGCTACGATTATTAGCAAGCTTATATGAAGGATATGCGCTAATAAGAAAAGCTAAATCCTTAAAGGCTGACGTAACAATATGTTTAACAGATCCCCCTCTATTACATTTATATACTAAATTTCTATTGAAAAATAGAAAATGGATTCTTTGGTCGATGGACTTATATCCTGAGGCTTTTGCTGCAGATCGCCTTGTTTCAAGAAATAATTATATTTATAAGTTGATTTATAACTTTTCAATTAAGCACCTGCCGAATTTTATAATTGCACTTGGTCCATTTCAGCTTAGGTATTTAATGGAAAGATATAAAAAAGAAATACCTTCAGTAATATTACCTTGTGGTATATTTGAACAAACGGTAGGCGGGCAATCAGCTATTCCAACGTGGGCACACTCGAATAAAATATTATTGGGATATTGTGGAAATTTAGGTCATGCTCACTCATTAGATTTTCTAAAATTAATAATTGATAATCTGGATACCAACAAATTTCAATTTATTTTAAGCGTATATGGACAATATGCAAATGATATCACTCAATATTGTAACCAAAAGGAAGGGATAATAATTGTGGATAAAGTTGCTCGTTTGGAACTACAATATATTGATATACACTTATCTTCACTTAAAGAAGAGTGGATTAATATATGTGTACCATCTAAGACAGTCAGTTCTGTATGTGCACATTCTTCTTTTCTGCATTGTGGATATGAAAATTCCGATAATTGGCAGTTATTGGGACAAGCAGGTTGGCTTATTTCACCTTATAATTTATCATCGGAAGTTCAATATTTTCTTAATTCTATTGATGAAAAACAAATTATAGAAAAGAAAAATAAGGCCTCAGAAATTATTGAGCGATTACATCTTATGAAGCAGTCCGCGTTCAAAGGAATATACGAATATATCATTCAATCAACTTAAATCCAAGTATTGTATGCGTGTAGTAATTCAAGTCTAATATAATGATTATAAAAGTAAATAAGAGAAACTGATATTATTACAAAATAGGGAACCCATTTTTCTTTGAAGGAAAAAATTACGATTGGAAAAAGGCATAGTTGAACAACCCCTAACATTTGACTAGCCCTGGTGGCTACTGCTGGTAAAGGCGCTAAAAATATATATAAAAGTATGGAGATGATATTTATTTTCACTAAAAGGATTGCATATTTATTATAATTTTTCAAGTTCCTTATATTGATTAAAATGAATAAAGTTATAATATAATTTATCATAAATCCGGGATTGTTCCATATGTTTAATTCGTCAAATACCCCTTTATCCATCAATTCCAAATAAGCTTGAATTTTAGGTATAAAGGAGAAAATTCCCACATCTAAAATGCCTATATTTAGAATACTCAATAGGCTAAATATTATAATTATTATTAAATATATTCGAGTATTTATTTTTTCTCCGGAGAAAAAATAGAGAGGTAGATATAGTACGCTACTATAATGAAACATACAGGCAAAGAACATATTGCGTGCGTATTTGATAGGGTCGCGATTGTATATATGTTTGATGCTCAATAAAAAAATTCCGGAAGAGATGCCTGACCTGAGTTGTGTCCACTCATGTAACAGATAAAAATTTGTCAAATATAGCGCCACGGATAAAAAGAAGGAATTGGAAATATCAAAGGATTTTAATTTTAGATATACTCCGATAAGAGTCATGATACCCAACGAAATATGTACAAAATATTGAGAGTTTATTTTATTTGCAATAAAGGGCAGAATATAATTTATCGGCTCATAGTAGAATATCTTTTCGCCGACATAATCAATTTTTATGATGTTTTGAAAATAATATTGATATACACTAAAATCCCTATCAACATGCGCCCCTTTTAATACAGGAAGTATAACCAACAAAGCATAAATAATGATGGCAATATATTTCTCACTATGCCTTTTAAAACTCGTTAAAAAGGAAATGAAAAAAACTATAAAATATTGGATATAATATATAAACATATTATCTTATTAACTCCTTAAGATTGATATCATATACGTAATCTATTATGTCTTTTATAATTGTTTTATTTTTTTCACTTATGTTAGGTTTTTCTTGCTCTTTAAAATCATGATAATGCACATACTCGTATCCTTTTTCGGAAAAATCCCCCAACTTTTCGGTTTTTACAATCGGAATGATGCCATAATACATATATTCCACTAACTTAGTAGGGCAAGCCACATTATTCACGGTTATATTGTCTCTTAATACAAATCCGTAATGCGCCTTACTATAATATAGGGATAGCTGGTCGGGGCGAACCGAATCTATAATAATGTTTTTCGGTTCTCCTAGTCCTTTTTCTTCAAACATCTTCTTCATTTTTTCTTTCTCCCCTGATAATATGTAGTAAGTAATTTCTCCGGTGTTATGTTCTTTAATAAACTCTATCATTAACTCCACATTCTGCCACGACTGGGTATTGCCGGCATACACTATAGTAAGTTTATTGCTGTCGCGCTGGGACAATCCCCGTGCATCCTTAGCAGGGTTTAATAAATAGTCGGGCAATATAGGATAAATGATAAACTGAGGAGGTTTCATGTGTGCATATTTAGCTGTTAAATGCTCTTTCATAGCGTGAGTAACCACAATTAGAGTTGTACACCTTTTATAGGCTATAGATTCTACTATGGTGCATATCCACACCCTAAACGTATTTTTAAATAATTTTTGTTCTTCCGGTACTGCACCATGAACATCCAAAATCATTTTCTTATTTTGCAAAAATGGAAAATAGAGCAACAAGTACAAAACATTATATATAGAGTGAAAATACATTGTACGCTCTTTACTTACGATAGAAAATATTTTTATAGGATGTGCAAATACATTGGCATGAACTATAGTTAAGTTATTTTTTTTATTTATGGAGAAAGAAATGTTTTTATGAAAAGAAAGATGCAAATACGTCCGTTCCTCGTCTTCAAAATGCTTATCAATCGCTTTCACTCTTTGTAGCATGCCGTCTTTTATCGTTTCTTCATTTGGGTAATCGGATATAAAAAGCATTATAATTCTTTTGAACTTTCTCCAAAAATAACAGATTTTTGAGCTTCTCCAATGAAACAACCTTTTAAAGTACTTTTTGTATTCGGCACCCGGCCAGAGGCTATAAAAATGGCACCTGTCGTCAAAGTTTTTTCTCAAAATACCCATGTACAGACGAAAGTGTGCGTAACGGCACAGCATCGGGAAATGCTGGATCAAGTACTTCGTTTTTTCAACATTCTTCCCGATTACGATTTAAACCTGATGCAACCGGGACAAACCTTACATGAGCTTACAGCAAAAGTAATCGTTTCCCTAAAGGATGTGCTGGAAGAGTATAAACCTCATTATGTATTTGTACATGGTGACACTACCACTTCTATGGCTGCTTCCTTAGCCGCCTTCTATTGCGGTTGCAAAGTGGTGCATATAGAAGCCGGGCTGCGCACCTACGACAAGCGCCATCCCTTCCCCGAAGAGCTTAACCGGCAAATAACAGCCCGTATAGCAGATGTGCATTTCGCTCCTACTCCTGCAGCAAAAAATAACCTATGCCTCGAGCATATTTCAGAAGAGCGGATTTATGTTACGGGAAATACGGTTATTGATGCCTTATTCATGGCGAATGATTTGCTAAAAACCTATGAAGATTCTGAAATCATAACGCTGAAAAAATTAGTAGTTCCGGGAAAAAAACTAATTCTGGTAACCGGGCATCGAAGAGAAAATTTCGGACAAGGTTTCTTAAATATTTGCGAAGCGCTCAAAGAAATAGCCTTGGAAGAAAACGTACAAATCATATACCCTGTACATTTAAACCCGAATGTGCAAGAACCTGTATTCACCCTCTTGGGGGAAATGGAAAACATACATCTTATAAAGCCTATAGGCTACCCCGCTTTTGTATGGCTGATGCAGCAAACCTACCTTATCATCACCGATAGCGGAGGAGTACAAGAAGAAGCACCCAGCTTAGGCAAGCCGGTATTGGTAATGAGAAACACTACCGAGCGACCCGAAGCCGTGGAAAACGGTACAGTAAAAATGGTGGGAACCGATAAAACCAAGATAATAAATTACACGAAGGAACTGCTTAATCATACGGAAGCCTATAAGCAAATGAGCCGGGCAAATAATCCCTATGGGGATGGGCTTGCCGCTCAAAGAATAAAGGACATTTTACTGTCGCTATGCAGTGAGTAGTTTGTTTTTTCGAATCAGAAACAACATACTTAGCGTTAAAAATAATTCACCGGACAGCATCGAAAAAATCAACCCGTCTAAGTAGAAAATTTTGATGAGACTGAAAGATGCAATGATATAAAGGGTCGTTATCGAAAAAGCTTTTCTGTAGTACTTATTATTTCCACTTCCTACCAAAAACTGGATTCCTATAAAATTATTTATAAACGAGAAAATAACCCATACCAATAGAAAGCAAAGCACATAGCTATAGGGGATATAAAAACTGCCGTACAAAAGTTCGAGTATCCAAGGCGAAAAAAGCATTAAGCCTATACACCCCGCAGAAAGAAAGAGCATGAAGACGGTTCCCGTATTTTTAATCAGAGCAATACCGGCTTTTTTATCCTGAGCTAATGTTCGGGCAATACCGGGGTATATAACTTGGGTAACTGCGGAAAGCACTCCAATCATAGCGCGGGCTATTTTTTCGATGGCAGAATAAATACCCACTACTTTCATCCCTCCAAAATAACCTAATACTAAGGCTCCGCCATTAATGATTACATTGCTGAACAAAGAGGTTAAAAATATATCAAAACCATCCGTTACCATTCTCCTCAATGCTTCATAAGGAGTCCTTACAAATTGCAAACTGTATTTTCTCACCACATATAGGAAAGAAGTAATGCCCGCAATAAAAGTGCCTAAGGCATATAATACCATGCTCTGTTCAGCGGCATCAGGTTGTTTCACCAGTAAAAAAATACTTATTGTAGAGACGGTTTTGGAGCAAGTATTGAAAACGGTAAGTATGCGCATATTCTCTACTCCCTGCAAAAACCAAACAGGAAATAAAACCTGCCCAAACGCAAAAAGTAGGAACGCAAAAAGGGTATAAAATGAAAATAAATGGAGGGATGCTGCAATAACTCCGCACGCAGATATCAGTACAAAAAAGAAGATCTTGATATAGAATACAGCCGAAGAAAGAGCGTTAAGCTTTTTTTTATCGGATTTGTGTATGGCAATCTCCCGTGTAGCAGTCAAGTTGAAACCATAATCAATCACAATCCCGATATAAGACATCAAAATCAACCCTACGGAATAAACTCCAAAGCTTTCTTTACTTAATGTTTTTACAAGATAAGGGATGGTAATAAACGGAAAGACATAATTGGCAATTTGCATGACCCCCATATAGGAGATGTTGGAGAAAATTAGCCGGTTATTTTCGACAAGATGTCTGATTTTTTGAAACACAAACGTTCACTGATTATAGAAATATCTTGTAAAATATAGGATATATACTAAACCTACTCACTTCCCCAGCCGCCCATTCAAAAAAGAATATCCTTTCAATAAGGAAAAACTCTTGGAAGCGGCAAATTTCTGCATGCCCTCCACATGTTTTTCATGGTGCAAATCTGTGCCGCAGTAGTCATACAATCCTTGCTGCAAAATCCATTCTGCCGTTTCCTTTACCGATTTCCCGTAGTAGCCGGAAAGGGATAAAAGATTCAATTGCAAAAGACAACCCCTGTCTTTCATCTCACGAAATACTTCGGGTTTCTGATGATAAAAAGGATAACGCTCCGGATGAGCAAAAACCGGATTATAGCCCTTGGTCTGTATGCGGAAAATAGTTTCATTCAATCGCACCGGCTCAAATACAAATGAAAACTCTACAAGCACCTCATTTTTGTAGAGCGTCAGTAGCTTTTCGGTTTCCAGCAGCTCAAAAAAACGATCGTCAATATAATATTCCGCAGCCGCACGAATGGGCACTTCTATCTCCTGAGCACTAAGCGCCTGCTGCACTTCCTTTAATGCGTTTTGAATCGTTTCGGTAGTATTCGGGTAAATATCGGATTTAATATGCGGGGTGGTAATAAAATGGCTATAACCCATCGCCATCAACGAGCGAATCAGCGCCAGACTATCCTCAACGGTTTGAGCGCCGTCATCTATTCCCGGTAACAAATGTGCATGCATATCTATTCCAAGAAACGCATAGGGATGTGTGTTTATAACCGCATCTGCCCTTTCTTTCTTTTTAAAACCGAACAACTTCGAAAACATAATTCCTTCTGTAACTAAAACTCAAAACTAACATATTTATGACGAATACATAGCCGCATACCCATTTACCGTAAAGATGCCGCACGGCAAAAATTTTTTTTAAAAAAATGTACTGGAAACGATTTTTGTAATAAATGTTTCCATAGTTTCGCACCGTGATTACGGATACGCTGACAAAAATACTGAGTGCCGCCATCGAATTGTTTCGCCAATACGGTTTTAAAACCATTACGATGGATGATATAGCGCGGAAGGCCGGTATTTCTAAGAAAACATTGTACCAGCATTTTGCCAATAAAAATGAAGTGGTAACGGAGTCCATCCTTTGGTTTAAAGGAGCTATAGGCGAAAGCTGCACCCTGCACCTCACCCAATCGGAAAACGCAATAGAAGGAATGGTGCGCGTGATGGCTATGTTTGACGACATCAACCGGAAGATGAACCCGCTCGTGCTTTTTGAAATGGAACGCTTCTTCCCCGAGTGTTTTAAAAAATTCAGGGAAAGCATCATGCAGGATGATGTGCAGCGGCTAAAGCAAAATCTTATAGAGGGGATTGAACAGGGTTATTATCGCGAAGAAATAAACGTTGATTTTTTGAGCGTGTACAGGATGGAGCTGACAATGCTCATGTACAACGCAAATTTGCTCGTAAACAACACCCGCCAGGTATATGAAGTGAACAATGAAATTACAGAACATTTTCTCTACGGCATCATGACCGCCAAAGGAGAAAAGCTTTATAAAAAATACAAAGAGAAATATCTAAAACAGGTTTCCAATATATGAGAGGATACTTATTGATTATAGCCCTTGCCTTTTCAGCTCCTGCTGCCACAGCACAAGAAACATCGGCTATGTCGCTGGAAGAATGTCTGCAATACGCAACACGCAATCAGGTGAAGATAAAGAATGCAATGCTGGACTACCAATCCGCCATCGCCAGAAACAAGGAAGTAACCGGCTCGGCATTGCCACAACTATCTGCCAAAGGCGGCTTGAACTATGCCCCGTTGGTGGCAGCTTTTACCGTGCCTAATTTCATTAAAGATATTATAGCAGGTAGCAATGGCGCACCCGGATTGGTGGAGGAAGATGCCCTCAACCAGGATGTCGTAAACGGAATGCCGAATGAAATGTCGCTTGCCTTCCAGCCGAAATGGACCACCACAGGCACCCTCGAGCTTTCTCAAATGCTCTTCAACCCCAGCCTTACCATAGCGCTTAAAGCAAGAAAAACGCTGGAAGAACTGGCAGCGAAAAGCGTGGACCTCACCACACAAGACGTGAAAGTAGCCGTGAGCAAGGCCTACTACAACATCCTCATAGCCGAAAAACAACAAGAGCTGATCCTAAAAAATATAGAACGGCTGGAGCAAATGGAAGTGGAAACCAAAGAAATCTACAAGGCCGGCTTTGCGGAAAAAATAGATATAGACCGACTCACCGTAGCACTCAATAACCTGAAAACCCAAAACATAAAGATAAAGCAGATGATAGAGCTTGCCTATCTCTCGCTCAAATTTCAAATGGGAATGCCGCTGGAAGAACAAATCCATCTGAGCGATACACTCACCGAAAACACCATGGCAAACGGACTGTTGCGTGAAGAGCTGGACTTTGGCGCAAGAAAGGAATTTCAACTGCTGCAAATCCAGAACAAATTATACAGTATGGACGTAACCCGTTATAAAATGGGCTGGCTGCCTACGCTAAACTTCTTTGGCAATTATGGCTATACGCTTTACAATATGGGACGGCTTTTTGCCCCTCAGGACAACTGGCAGAAATCCGCTATGCTGGGCCTCAATCTGAACATGCCTTTGTTTACCGGCTTCCAGCGTAAAAATCAATTGAAACAAGCACAATTCACTCTGGAAAAAAATAAGAATGATCTGGATAATCTGAAAATGGCTTTGACGCTGGAAAAAGAAAATGCACGAATAACCTTGCGCAATAATTTACTCGCCCTGGAAAATCAAAAAGATAATATGCAGCTTGCCGAAGATGTCTATAACACAGCAAGAATAAAATATAAAGAAGGCGTAGGCAGCAACCTGGAAGTAATGGACGCAGAAGCCGCATTGAAAGAAGCACAAACCAATTATTTCTCCGCCTTGTATGATGTCATGACCTCTAAAGTAGATCTTCAAAAAGCGCTCGGACAAATCAACTGATAACAAACCAAAACAACGCAACATAAAATAACCAACATGAAACGTACGCTCTATATTTTACTCAGCGCCGCGGTATTAGCCTCTTGCGGTGGGGGTGAAAAAAAAGAAGATAAATCGGCGGAGCTTTCCAAACTGAAAAAAGAACGCGCTACGCTGGATAAAAAAATAGCCGCCCTGGAAACAGCGGTGAATAATAACACACCTGCTAAAGCCGTACCGGTGAGTGTAATCACTCTTGCGCCCCAACAGTTTGCCGCTACCATAGATGTACAAGCATCTATCACCGGCGATCAATATGTGCTTGCAAGTCCGCAGGCAAACGGTATCATTACCGGCATTTATGTAAAGCCCGGACAAAAAGTAAGCAAAGGACAGTTGCTCGCCTCGCTGGACGCAGCCGCCATTGATCAGCAAATCAATGCGCAGCAAGCCCAACTGACCCTTGCCAAACAGCTCTACGAAAAACAACAAAAACTTTGGCAGCAAAATATAGGTACCGAAGTACAGTTGCTGCAAGCGAAAGCCAATTATGATGCTGCTGTAAGTCAGCGCGCCGCTATGGTCGCTCAAAAAAATATGTATTCCATAAAATCTCCGATTAACGGCACGGTAGATCAGGTGCCGTTGAAAATAGGCGATATGGCTATGGCAGGAATGGCGGGCATACCCGTGGTCAGCAAAGACAAGCTGAAAGCGCAGGCTATGCTTGGCGAAAATTATCTCGGTAAAGTAAAACAAGGAGATCCCGTTACCATTGTTTTTCCTGAATTGAAAGATTCCATAGTTACCAAGTTGAGCTATGTATCTCAAGGGTTGAATACGGCTTCCAGAGCGTTTAACGTAGAAGCACAGCTTTCGGGTAAATCCAACTTACATCCCAACATGAGTGCGCAAATGAAAATCGCCAATTATCAAAAATCAGGCGCTATCGTAGTGCCGGTTTCTGCCATTCAAAAAACCAATGAAGGGGAAATCGTGTATGTGGCTGAAGGCGGTAAAGCACGGGCAGCCGTGATACAAACCGGAAGAAACGCTAACGGAATGGTAGAAGTATTAGACGGGCTGAAAGAGGGCGATCAGGTAGTAACAGCCGGCTTTGAAGAATTGGAGAACGGCGAAGCAGTGGAAGTAGTGAAATGAGTGAATGGCATGAATGTGGGAGAAAATTTCTCTCTCACAGAGTAGCATACATGGAGTTAATGAGGTGCAAGGTTGATGTTCATACATATTTTCTCTGTGAACTCCCTCTCTCAGTTAGCTCTGTGTGAAACTGCCTCATAGAAATACCGTACGATGAACGGAGCGTCGCAACCCAAGTTTAATAGTAGCAATCAAGCTAAGTGCATAAAAAATAAATGTTGTAATAAAACCTTTTTATGAAGGACGTATTCAAAGAGTTTAAACCTTCGAGCTGGGCCATTGACAATCGCACAGCCATTTATATCATCACCATTATCATTACCCTGGCAGGGCTGATGACGTATAACAGTCTGCCTAAGGAGCAATTCCCGGAAATCAAAATTCCGCAAATCATCGTGCAGACCGTTTATCCCGGTACATCGCCGGAGAACATGGAAAACCTGGTAACGAAGCCCATCGAAAAAGAGGTGAAAAACCTTACCGGTGTGAAAAAAGTTACGAGTAATTCCTTTCAGGATTTTTCGGTGGTGATTGTAGAATTTAACACCAATGTGAAAGTAGATAAAGCCAAGCAGGATGTGAAAGATGCCGTGGATAAAGCCCGTGTGGATCTTCCCCAAAACCTGCCCAACGAGCCGGAAGTAAAAGATATTGACCTTTCGGAAATGCCTATATTGTATGTAAATATATCCGGCAACTACGACCTCAACCGGCTGAAAAAATATGCCGATGACATACAAGATCGCATCGAAGAGCAAAAAGAAATCAAACGCGTGGACATGGTGGGCGCCCTGGAGCGTGAGATACAAATCAATGTGGACATGTATAAAATGCAGGCGGCAGGTCTTGCATTTTCGGATATAGAAAACACGGTGGCGTATGAGAATATTTCGGCTACGGCGGGCGAAGTATCGCAGAACAATCAAAAACGCATCCTAAGCATCCGCAACGAATTTAAAACCGCAGAGGAGATCGGCAATATCATCGTAAAGAACGGACAAGGATCCAGCATTTACCTGCGGGATATAGCCGAAGTGAAAGATGATTTTGAAGAGCAGAAAAGCTATGCACGTATGGACGGCAAAAACGTGATCACGCTGAATGTGATAAAAGCATCCGGCGAAAACCTGATACAAGCATCCGATACCGTGCAAGGCTTAATCAAAAGAATGCAGGCCGAAGAATTGCCCAACGACCTGAGCATCAGCATCACCGGCGACCAGAGTGAAAGCACCCGTATCACCCTGCATGATCTGATTAACACCATCATCATCGGTTTTATCCTGGTAACGTTTATCCTCATGTTCTTCATGGGCGTAACCAATGCCTTGTTTGTAGCCATGTCGGTACCGCTGTCTTGTGCGCTCGCATTCCTGGTAATGCCTACCATCGGCTTTACGCTGAACATGATTGTATTGTTTTCCTTCCTGCTGGCGCTGGGTATCGTAGTGGATGATGCCATTGTGGTGATAGAGAATACCCACCGCATTTTTGATAATGGTAAAATGCCGATCAAAAGAGCCGCGAAATTGGCTACGGGCGAAGTGTTTCTACCCGTACTATCCGGTACGGCTACTACGCTGATGCCTTTTGTGCCACTGGCCTTCTGGCCCGGTGTGATCGGTTCGTTCATGTTCTTCCTGCCCGTTACGCTCATTATTACCCTCATCGCATCGCTGCTGGTGGCCTATATCATCAACCCTGTTTTTGCGGTGGACTTCATGAAGCCGCATGACCCTAACGATACCGGAAAACGCAAATGGGGCAAGCGGGATAAGATCGTTTTAATCGTCTTCGCTTCGCTGATTCTGATAAGCTATTTGACGCGCTCATGGGGTATCGGGAATTTCCTCCTGTTCTTGTATCTGTTCATTCTTCTGGAAAAATTTGTCCTCGAAAGAATCATCCATAAATTCCAGACTAAAACCTGGCCGGCATTCCAGAATTGGTATGTCAGAAAGTTAAAATGGACGCTGGATAATCCATGGAAAACCGTGGCCACCACATTCGGCATTTTTATACTTGCCATAGCGATACTGGGCATACGCGGCTCTAAATTTACCTTCTTTGCCGAAGGCGATCCCAACTTTGTATATGTCTATCTGAACATGCCCGTAGGCACCGACCAAAAGCATACCGACGAAGTGCTACAGCAACTGGAAAAAAAGGTATATAAGGCATTGGATATGGAAAACGGAAAGAAAAATCCGATTGTGAAATCGGTGATTTCCAACGTAACCGTAGGTGCCATAGACCCCAATAGCGGCGAAGTGGGCGATTTCCCCAACAAAGGTCGCATCCAGGTGTCGTTTGTAGAATTTAGCGAGCGGCATAGCGCCAATACCTCCGAAGTGATGGATAAGATACGCGAAGCCGTGAAAGGCATACCCGGTGCGGAAGTAACGGTGGATAAAGAAAGTAACGGTCCGCCATTGCCCAAGCCGGTAGTAGTGGAAATAACCGGTGAAAACCTTGACACGCTCGTGTCGGTAAGTCAGCGTTTGCAAAAATACCTTTCGGATAAACAAATAGCCGGTGTAGAACAGCTCCGCAGCGATTTCCAAGCCAATAAACCGGAAATCATCTTCGACCTCGACCGCGAGCGTATGAACAATGAAGGCATCTCTACGGGAATAGTAGCCGGTAACCTGCGCACGGCAGTTTTCGGAAAAGAAATCTCCCGCTTCCGCGATGATAATGACGACTATCCTATAACGCTCAGGTTGCAGCACGACCAGCGCGAAAACGTGGACGCCATTCAGAATATGCCGATTATTTATAGGGATATGGGCATGGGCGGTATGATTCGCCAAGTACCGGTGAGCGCCTTTACCAGCGTGGAATATGCTACTACCTATGGCGGTGTGAAACGTAAAGATTTGAAACGTATCATTTCGCTTTCCTCCAATGTCCTTACCGGATTCAATGAAAATGAAGTGGTGCAGGCAGTGCAGGCAGAGATCAACAATTTTAAAGCACCTGTAGGGGTGAGTATAAAAATGGCGGGGCAGCAGGAAGACCAGGCAGAAACGATGGCGTTCCTGGGCAATGCGGGTATGGCTGCCATCGCCTTAATCTTCCTCATCCTCATTTTACAATTCAACTCCCTCAGCCGCACGATTATTATCATGTCGGAAATTGTGATGAGTATTTTCGGCGTATTGCTGGGTATCGGTATTTTCCAAACCACTTTCTCTATGGTATTCAGCGGTATCGGGCTGATTGCCTTGATGGGTATTGTGGTAAGGAACGGTATCCTGTTGATAGAATTTATGGACTTGATGCTGAAAGAGGGCATGAACCCGCATGATGCTATCTTGGAAGCCGGCCGCACAAGGATGACGCCCGTACTCCTTACCGCTACCGCCGCCATCCTCGGGTTAATCCCCTTAGCCGTAGGCTTGAATATAGATTTCACTACGCTCTTCAGCGAGTTGAATCCGCATATCTTCTTTGGCGGCGATAGCGCTACCTTCTGGGGACCGCTCGCCTGGACGATGATTTACGGACTAAGCTTTGCCACCTTCCTGACGCTGATTCTTGTGCCGGTATTGATGTTACTCAGCTTCCGCCTGAAAGAATGGATTGCTAAGAAACGCGGAAAAGAACCGGTATATATTCATGCAAAACATGAAGACGCATAGGCAAGAGGAGTACGCTATAAATTAAAAAAAGATAGGGATACGCACATCGTGTCCCTATCCGCTTTTTATAGGCATACTACCCCAAAAAATTTCCACAATTTGCCGCCCTTCTGTGAATATACACGAAACCTATCTTGATTAGTGCTGATTTATAGTACTTTTGACCGAATCAAAAATGAACATCGTTTTGAATCAGTTTATAGAACCTAAAGGGTTTCTGGTAGCGGTGGGCGGTGCGGAAGATAAAGGCACCGACTTGGAAAAGGGAATCATCGAACGCAACCGGCTTAATTTTTTTGAACTGGGCATTCTCAGCAAAATCATTAACCTTATAGGAGATAATGAACCTTGCGTAGAAATCATCACTACCGCATCTTCCATACCTGACGAAGTGTATGAAAATTATAAAGGCGCTTTTGAAAAACTCGGAGTAAAAAACATCGGTCATTTACGCATCCGCAACAGAGAAGACTCTGCAAATCCGGAATTGCTGCAACGTCTGAAAAATGCCAATTGCCTGATGATTTCCGGGGGCAATCAGTTGCGCTTATCCTCCATCTTCGGCGGTACAGACTTCATTCAGATACTCAAAGAAAAATACTACCACGAACATTTTGTGATAGGCGGCACCAGCGCCGGAGCCATGGCTATGAGCAATACCATGATCTATGAAGGCAATGCTTCGCTCGCCCACCTGAAAGGGGAAGTGCGCATCACTACCGGAATGGGGCTGATACAAAATGTGATTATTGATACCCATTTCGACAAGCGCGGAAGATTCAACAGACTGGCGCAGGCTGTAGCCGCTTACCCCGGCGCCATAGGCATTGGCCTGGGTGAAAATACCGGACTGATTGTAAAAGACGGTTACCACCTGAGGGCTATAGGATTGGGAACGGTAGTGATTATTGACGGAAAAAACATTGACTACAATAACATAGCGGATATAGAATTTGGCAGCCCTATATCGGTGGAAAATATCATTGTGCACATGATGTCGGCAGGCGATGCCTACAACCTCCGCGACCGGCAGTTTGAAGGCCGCGATGTAGCCGTAAATGTAGAAGATTGAGAGCAGGGTCGAGCAGTTGATGGTCTGATTTTATTAAGCGCCGGATTGCATTAAGCTACTCTTAATTTTATAGGTTATAGGGAAATTTCCCTATTCCACTACTCAACCAATCAACTATTCAACCAATCAACCAACCAAAATGCTTTCATTAGACTTAACTCACAAAACCGCACTCGTAGCCGGCAGCACACAGGGCATAGGACTCGCATCGGCGCAAGCACTCGCATCCTTAGGAGCAAGTTGCGTATTGATAGCGCGTAACGAAACTGCTTTGAAAGAAGCCATCCAAACATTAAGTACTGCCAAAGGGCAAAATCATTCTTACTTAGTAGCCGATTTTAGTAATGCAGAACAGGTAAAGAATGTCGTAAAAGAATTTGCAGCAAAAAATCCGATTCATATTTTGGTAAACAACACCGGCGGACCTCCTGCCGGCCCCATTACCGCTGCCCTGCCGGAGGCGTTCCTTACTGCCTTTAACCAACATCTTATCTGCAATCATCTCATCACTACAGAAGTCATTCCATCTATGAAAGCGGCGGGTTACGGTCGCATTATCAATATCGTTTCTACCTCGGTAAAAATCCCGTTGAAGAACCTTGGTGTGTCCAACACCATTCGCGGTGCGGTGGCTTCGTGGGCTAAGACCATGGCGAATGAATTGGGGCAATTCGGCATTACGGTAAACAATGTATTGCCCGGCGCTACCGCTACGGCAAGGCTGGAGGGCATCCTCAGCAATAAAACCGCTAAAGCAGGCATCAGTCGCGAAGAAGCCGAACAGGAAATGCTGCAGGAAATACCGGCAAAACGTTTTGGACAGCCGGAAGAAATAGGTTCCGTAGTAGCCTTCTTAGCAAGCCCCGCCGCAGCTTATGTAAATGGCGTGAGCATTCCGGTGGATGGGGGAAGAACGGGAAGTATTTGATAGGAAAATGTGACAATCCGGGAGTCGAAGATTTGTGGCAATCGAGCTTTAATCTCATTCAAATCGTAGCCTCACTTGGTTTTTGTGGAAAGAGCAAATAACTGTTAATCCCGCCCTCAACAGAAATCAGGATTCGGTTCATTCGTTTTACCTTCGCCGCATGAAAAACATGCCCCGCCTGCAAGAGCTGAAAGAAGGAGCCATGCTTTTAATTGACAAACCCTATAAACTGACTTCTTTCGCTGCGATCAATAAAATAAAATATGCCGCCAAACTAAAGATAGGACATGCCGGCACCTTAGATCCTTTGGCAACGGGATTGCTGATCTGCTGCACCGGTGCATTCACCAAAAAAATAAGCGATTATCAGCGGTTGCCTAAAGAATACACCGGCGTTTTTCACCTCGGTGCCGTTACACCTACTTATGATTTGGAAAGCGAACCGCAAGATTTTCAAGAGTACGGACACCTTAGCGAAGCCACTATAAGGAACACCACGAAGCAGTTTACAGGAGCGATTATGCAGGTGCCGCCCATACATTCCGCCATTAAAAAAGACGGGAAGCGGGCGTATGAATTAGCCAGAAAAGGAGCGGAGATTGTATTGGACGCACGCCCTGTCCGCATCACCGAATTTGAAATCACTAAAATAGCTTTGCCGGAACTCCATTTTCGGGTAGCGTGTAGCACAGGCACTTACATTCGCTCGCTGGCGCATGATTTTGGACAAGCACTGGGATGCGGTGCGTATCTCCAAGCCCTACGCAGAACAAAAATTGGTGAATACAACGTAGAAGACGCGCCTGATGTGGATGAATGGCTGAAGTATATAGACTTGCAAAAAAATACTACATATTGACTTAACCCAACCTATTAAAATTCCAGGCTAAAGAATCTACTTATATTTTTAAAACACACCTTACTCCTTTACAGGCAGAATACCCGTAACTTTGCCCACTTTTATAATATCATTTTGTTGCATGATAGATAAACTCGAGGCTATAAAAGCTCGTTTCGATGACCTGCAGATAGCGCTTACCAATCCGGAAGTGGTGAGTGATAACAAGCGCTTTTCTACCGTGAGCAAGGAATATCGCAAGCTGGAACCAATAGTGGATGCTTATAAAAAATACCGTGCTTGCATAGAAGGCATTGAGTTTGGCAAAGAAGTACTACAAACGGAAAGCGATGAAGACCTGCGGGAAATGGCGAAGGAAGACATAGAAAAATCAGAAGCCCAAAGAGAAAATCTGGAAGAAGAAATCCGCCGGCTCCTGCTTCCTAAAGAAGCGGAAGATGAGAAGAATGCCATCCTCGAAATCCGCGCCGGTACCGGTGGGGACGAAGCCAGTTTATTTGCAGGGGATTTGCTGCGTATGTATATGCGTTTTTGTGAGCGGAAAGGATGGCGCTTAGCGGTTCTTTCGGAAACGGAAGGCACAGTAGGCGGCTATAAAGAAGTGCAACTGGAAGTGCAGGGCGAAGAGGTCTATGGATTATTAAAATTTGAAAGTGGCGTGCACAGGGTGCAGCGCGTGCCGGCTACGGAAGCGAGCGGTCGCGTACATACCTCCGCAGCTACGGTAGCCGTAATGCCCGAAGCCGAAGAAATAGATTTTGAACTGAAAGAAAGTGACCTGAAGATGGAAACGGCACGAAGCGGTGGCTCCGGCGGACAGAACGTAAACAAAGTAGAAACAAAAGTGATTCTTACCCACGTTCCTACGGGCACCGTCATCACCTGCCAAACAGAGCGTACCCAGCTCGGCAACCGCGAAAAAGCCACGCAGATGATGCGTACCAAGCTCTATGAAGAACAAGTACGCAAACATGAAGAAGAAATAGCAAACCGGAGAAAAAGCCTGGTAAGCACCGGCGACCGCTCCGCTAAAATCAGAACCTACAACTACCCGCAAGGAAGAATTACCGACCACCGTATCAACATGACCATTTATAACTTGGATGATTTTATGAACGGAAACATAGGAGAGATGATAGAAGCCTTGCAGTTTGCAGAAAATGCTGCAAAAATGCAAGCAGGCGAAACGGTTATTTAATCGTTAGGAGTTAATCCGCATTTTTACTTTTTTTGACATTAAACTATTGATTTACCAAACATGAACCACACTCCCCGTTTTGACCTGGTGGATATAGCCAAAACGCTTCAAAAACGCAGCAGGTATATTCTTATCATTACCATAGTGGCAACGGCTGTAGGTGCAGTGCTGCATTTTCTGCTGCCTAAAAAATATGAAGCCACAGCAGAGCTTTTCGTAGCCAATCCGCTCTATGCCGACCGAGGCAATATTTTCCGAAACAGAAACGCCGAATTTATTAACTACTTCGGCAATGAAGATGATATTGATAAAGTAATCGCCATAGCGAAATCCGACCTTGCCCGGAAAATCATTCTCGAAAAACAAGACCTCGCTAAGGTGTATGGTTTTGATACGTCCAAGAAGGACGACCGCATGAAACTCGCCTCCCATTTCAAAAAGAATTTTAAAATCACACGCACCGAATACCAGGGTCTGGAAATGAGCTATACGGATAAAGATCCGGTCATCTCCGCCAATGTTACCAACCAAGCTGTGATGGTTACAGAATCTTTATACAAAGACTTCTATAATGAACTGAAGCTGAACGTATGCAATTCGCTAAAAAATAAAATAGCCGAAACGGACAGCGCTATTAAAAGCCTGAATGAATCTTCCGCCTTAGATGCGGATATTTTGACCGCTACTAAAGAACAACTCATCAAAGACAGAGCACAGCAATTATCGCTGCTCAATGAATTTAGCACAGGCATTAAAGATAATGAAATGAGCCTGCTGCGGGTAATCAGCTCTGCATCGCCTGCTACCGAGCCAAAGGGATTGGGGCTGGGATACACGCTTCTTGCCTGCGCCCTGATTGGTCTGTTTTTTAGCGCCGTATGGGTGCTGATAAGCGCGTATTTTAAAGCGCTTACTTCCGTAGAACGATAAACTAAGCATGGAAAAGCAAGAACTTCTCGAAAATAAATGGATACATGGCGCAGCATTGCTGACGCTTTTCGGAAGTCTTTTAGCTTATTTTTATACTTACAATTATATCTGTCTGGCTTTGCCGTTCGTCTTTTTACTGGCAGCGGTTAGCTTCGTCAATTGGAAACTCACCTACTGGTTTTTCTTATTCACCCTACCGGTTTCCATCCAGTTTTTTTTATTAGGAAAATCGCTTTCCACTTCTGTGCCGGATGAGCCGCTGATGTGGATGTTCCTATTGCTTTTTATTTTGTTGCTGGTGCATAACCGCAAAATTCTTCCCGAATGGTGGTGGCGCAATCCTATCGTGATGGTCATTTTACTGCAATTGATTTGGCTCATTGTTCCGGTAATTTTCTCCGAAGAAAAAGTTTTCTCCATCAAATTTCTGCTGGCTAAATGCTGGTTTCTTACCGCATTTTTCATTTTTCCTATTTTCATTTTTACCAAAAAAAGAGATTTTAAAACAGCTTTCTGGCTGCTGCTGCTCCCTATGCTGGCTACCATGCTCGTCATTATGTACCGGCATAGAAGCTATAGCTTTAATTTCCGGAAAATAGAAGAGGCTATTCATCCGCTATACTATAATCACGTGGAATATTCTACGGTTATTTCCATGTTTTTTCCGGTGGTGTATATCGGTTTTCTGCTTACTTCCTGGAAAAAGAAATGGCTGAAACTGGGCTTGTTGCTGACGGTGTTGTTTTTTCTTCCCACCATCTACCTTACCTATGCTCGCGCTGCTATGCTGGCCGTGGTTTTTGCTTTTATCATAAATATAGCCATCCGCTTGCGATGGGTGAATCTTGTCATGCCGCTTTTTTATGCTTTCATCATTGCACTGGTGGCTTTTATGACGAGCAATAATAAATTCATCCAGTTCCGCCCCAATTATGAACGCACCTATATGCACAGCAATTTTGCCGATCACATGGTGGCTACGTTCCGGGGGCGGGATATGTCTTCCATGGAACGTATTTATCGGTGGATAGCAGCCGTGCGTATGAGCAAAGAAAGACCTATTACCGGCTATGGGCCCAACTCATTTTATTACTACTATAAACCTCATGCGATTTCGATGTTTCGCACCTATGTGAGCCGCAATACGGAGCAATCCACCACGCACAATTATTTCCTTTTTATGCTGGTGGGGCAGGGATGGCCGGCTATGATTCTATACGGTATATTGTTAGTGGTGGTGTTTGCACAGGCGCAGAAAATCTATCATCGTTTCCACGATCCTTTCTATAAAAAAATAACCATGGCGGTCATTATGGTGTTTGCCGCAGGGTTTGTCAATAACTTTTTTTCGGAGCTTATAGAAACCCATAAAGTAGGCGGGCTGTTTTATATTTCTCTTGCCTTGCTGGTGGTATTGGACCGGAAAAGTAAAACGGAAAAGCCAACCTAAACGTACCGGGTTTTATGCTTAGCATAGCTGCGTTCGAGGCTCATTGCTTCTTCGTTTTTATAGCAGCGAGAAAGATTTTACAACTTTTCGATTAGTTGTTTCACGCCACCCAACACTCGTTAGATTTCATATTTCACAAAAACGTTCCATAATTATATAACCCTTACCTTTGCACCAATTTTTAAAAAAACATCCCTAAAAAAATAAAAAAATGAGTACAGTAAAAGTTGCCATTAACGGTTTTGGCCGTATCGGTCGCCTGGCCTTCCGTCAGATTCATAACTTAGAAGGTATCGAAGTTGTAGCCATCAACGACCTTACGAAACCTGAAGTCTTAGCACATTTGTTGAAGTACGACAGTGCACAAGGACGTTTCAACGAAGAAGTAAAAAGCGGCGCAGATTCCATCACCGTAAATGGTAATGAAATAAAAATATACGCTCAAAAAGACCCTGCACAAATTCCTTGGGGACAGCACAATGTAGATGTGGTATTGGAATGTACCGGTTTCTTTACCGATGCGGAAAAAGCAAAAGCACACATCACAGCCGGCGCTAAGCGCGTAGTTATCTCCGCTCCTGCTACCGGCGATTTAAAAACCGTTGTTTTCAACGTAAACCACAATATCCTCGACGGCAGCGAAACCATTATCAGTTGCGCTTCTTGCACCACCAACTGCCTGGCGCCTATGGCGAAAGCATTGAATGATAACTTCGGTATCCTTGCCGGCTCTATGACCACTATACATGCCTATACAAATGATCAGAACACATTGGATGCACCTCATCCAAAAGGGGATTTGCGTCGTGCGCGTGCAGCAGCAGCCAATATTGTTCCTAACTCTACCGGCGCTGCAAAAGCAATAGGTCTGGTACTTCCCGAACTCAAAGGCAAATTAGACGGCGGCGCTCAGCGTGTGCCTACTATCACCGGTTCTTTAACTGAACTTGTAACGGTATTGGGCAAAAAAGTAACCGTAGAAGAAATCAATGCGGCTATGAAATCGGCAAGCAACGAAAGCTTTGGCTATAACGAAGACGAAATTGTGAGCACCGACATTATCGGTACTACATTCGGCTCTTTGTTTGATGCTACGCAAACCAAAGTCATTACTGTAGGCGACAATCAAGTTGTGAAAACCGTAAGCTGGTATGATAATGAAATGAGCTACGTTTCTCAGTTAGTTCGCACGGTAAAATACTTTGCCGGCTTGATGAAATAAACATGCTTTAAAATAATAACCAGAAAAGCAGCTCGGAAGCGGGTTGCTTTTTTTATGTTTGCACTATGGGCAATTAGGAAACAGGAGCGTTATCCATTCTTGCAAAATCAAACCACTTCTTTTTACCGAAACCGAAATAATATATATTGAACCACCACAAGAAAAATAATTAATGAGCACATTCAACAACTACAACTTCTCCGGCAAAAAAGCCTTAGTACGTGTGGATTTCAACGTACCTATAAAAGAAGGAAAAATAACCGATGACACCCGCATCAAAGCGGCACTGCCTACCATCAAGAAAATACTGAACGATGGCGGGAGTGTGATCTTAATGAGCCATCTCGGCCGCCCGGCAAAGGATATGGCGAAGAAACCGCATCTTACCCTTGCCGATTTTTCATTAGAGCCTGTAGCAAAACATCTTTCATCTTTATTAGGTAAGGAAGTACATTTTGTAACGGAGGCTATCGGAGCCGAAGCACAAGAAAAAGCTGATGCGTTACAACCGGGAGAAATTCTTCTTTTAAATAATCTCCGTTATTACAAAGAAGAAGAAAAAGGAGATGCAGATTTTGCAAAAAAATTAGCCCAATATGGTGATGTATATGTGAATGACGCATTTGGTACCGCACATCGCGCTCATGCTTCTACAGCTGTTATTGCCCAAAATTTTGATGCCGGAAATAAAATGTTTGGTTTGTTGATGGAAGGCGAAATCACTGCGGGTGAGCAGGTGTTGAACAATGCGCAAAAGCCTTTTACCGCTATTATAGGCGGCGCAAAGGTTTCTGATAAAATCCTCATCATTGAAAATTTGTTGGAAAAAGCAACGGATATCATCATCGGTGGCGGTATGGCTTATACTTTTTATAAAGCACAAGGCGGGCATATAGGCACTTCTTTATGCGAGGAAGATCGTTTGGAAACCGCTCAGGAGCTTCTGAAAAAAGCAAAAGAAAAAGGCGTACAGATTCACCTTCCGCAAGACAGTATCATAGCCGATAAATTTGATAAAGATGCCAACACCTCTTCCTCCCTCAATACGGAAATTCCTGAAGGATGGATGGGGCTGGATATTGGCGAGCAAGCCTGCGGAACGTTTGCAAAAGTGATCAAAGATTCTAAAACCATTCTGTGGAATGGCCCTATGGGTGTTTTTGAAATGGAAAAATTTCAGCATGGCACCAAGGCAATAGCGGATGCTGTAGCGGAAGCCACACAAAACGGAGCGTATTCCTTAGTAGGTGGCGGCGATAGCGTGGCTGCTGTCAATAAATTTGGCTATACGGATAAGGTAAGTTATGTATCTACCGGTGGCGGCGCATTGCTGGAGTTTTTTGAAGGAAAAGAATTACCCGGCATTGCAGCGATAAAGCAATAACAGCGTGTTTATACTTTTTAGAAAAGGTTTATTGGGAACTACTCAATAAGCCTTTTCCATCATAATCCCTGTACGATTTGGCATTTCATAGGGCTTTATGTCCCGTGTATGTGCACCACATACCACACCGACCAGCTGTCCAGAAAGTGGGTAACCAACAGTACGTTTTTCCATCCCCGGCTTTTCATTTGCTCCGCAGCCATGCCTAAGGCAAAGGCGGAGGCGGTGCCATAGTCGCCGCAAAACTGTTTGAATGGAGTAAGGGACACAGCAGGGAACAGCTCTTTTTTTAAAGCGCTATAGCTATCATCCGCATCTTCTTTGATGCCCCAGATTATATGGTCTATTGTTGTCGCATCAAGTTCATTGCGTAGCAAAAAATCAGTAACCTGTTTGCAGACTACCGCACTGTCCTGAGTAGTAAATGTATGAATGTCTTTGATGCAAGCACCTTCTTTGTCTTTTGTATTTACTACAAAAAAACAAGCGCCTTCGCCATTGCCCGTTATCCCGAAGCGCTTCAGTATGGCTTCGCTGGTGGGAGTCAGTTCATCAATGCCGCCTGCCAATACCGAGTCGTGGGGATGATGCCGGAGGTAGAGATAGGCATGAAGCAGTGCATGTTCAAAGGAATGTCCGCGGTGTACATAGGTAAGATTCGGTCCGTTACATCCGTTCACCAAAGCGATTTGCCCGCCTACGGTATTGTGTGTGGATTGGATGAATGCGGTGGGGGTAAGCATTTGTTCCTTTTGCTCAGTCATTTTAGAGAGGAACGTTTCCGTATCGGCGAGGCAACCCATAGCCGTGCCTATGGAAATGGCGTCGGGCTTGTCTATAGCAGCTTGCTTCAGCGCCATTCTGGAAGCGCCGATACCCATGCGTACGGCTTTGCTCATGCGCCGCAGCTGCATAGGGGGAATGTAGGAAGTATAGTCGGGTTCTTTACATAGAAAAGGACTTGCAGCTTCTTTCTGTTGTGGAAAATCCTCCTCTTCATTACTACCCGCAGCACTCAGTATTCCTATGCCTTTTATATACAGTTCCATAATTAGCTTTTTGAAAAAATAAGCGTGGAGCAATTGCCGCCAAAACCGAATGAGTTGGACAAGACATGGTTGATCTTTCTCTCTGTTTGCAGTTCTGTTACGGGTTTCCAGCTAATATCATCCATTTGATGTTGCCAACGCAGATTGGGAAAAACGATTCCTTCTTGTATGGCGAGGGTAGAAAATACGGCTTCCACACCTCCGCAGCCGCCAAGCGTATGTCCTGTAAACGCTTTTGTAGAAGAGGACGGAGGGATTTGTCCTGCAAACACGGTTTCGATAGCTTTTCCTTCGGAGCTGTCGTTGTTGGCTGTGCCTGTGCCGTGCAGATTGATATAATCTATTTGCGCAGCATTCAAGCCGCTTTTTTTAAGCGCCTCCGTCATAGCAAGCCGGTTGCCTATGCCTTCGGGAGAGGAAGCGGTTTGATGATAGGCATCATTGGCATTGGCATAGCCGCTCACAAAGCACAAGGGCTGCGCATGATATTGTTGCATGGCTTTTTCATTCATCAGCAATACATAGCCCGCACCTTCGCCCAGGTTCAGTCCGCGGCGTTCTTTATCAAAAGGCTGGCAAGGCTGCTTGTCCAGAATCATCAGCGTATTAAATCCATTGAGTGTAAACCGGGAAAGGCAATCCGCTCCGCCCGCTATAGCCACATCCAGCCTTCCTTCCTCTATCATCTGTGCCGCCATCATAATGCTGTTGGCAGAGGAGGAGCAAGCGGTACTGATGGTGGTACTGAAGCCGTTTATAGAAAAATGCTTGCGCACGAGCTCTGTTATCGCTCCGCATTCATGGTAGGCAAAAGGAAGAACCGCAGATTGCTCTTTATCGGTGATGAATACCGGATAATGCCGTTCGGAAATATCCATACCGCCTACGGTGTTGGCAGAAAAAAAACCGGTACGGGCATTTTTCACCACAGATTCAAAGCCCTGTAAACATTCTTTTACGGCGATAGCGCTCAGCAAAGCGGTTCTAGGCAGCTCCGGCTTCATACCGGTGAATGCAGCAAGCGCTTCATTGCTTTTTTTCACCTCCCCTACAGGAAGGGTATTTTGCCAGTGTGTCTGTAAAAACTCGGCATGGGAAATACCACTGCGCCCTTGCAGCAACGCCTCTTTGCAGGATGAGGTATCCGTGCCTATGGCGGTGATGACACCTGTATGGACGATATATGCTTTCGACTTCACGATAGAATTATTTTTTTAGGCACAGTGCAAGGTTTTCTTGGGTAAAAGCAGCGCCTTTTTTCTTATCCACCCATAGCAAACGGACTTCCTGTTTTTCGTACACGGCATTTATCCATCCGCAAAGACAGGCATCCATATTTTTATGGAGCAACAGATCATTCACCCAGAAAAATAATTCTTCCGCATCGGGCGTATCGCTCATGAGACAAAGCTGCTCGCCCTTAAAGCCGTGCCGGATGCTGATTTCACCAAGCATGATGTTGGGCAGGGTATAGACAAACAATGCCGGACTGGCAATAGATTCCATAGACGCAAGGTATTTTTTATCTACATCAAGGCAGCCGCTTGCCGTCATGAGCACTACAGCTATCTTCGTTTTGTCCATAGCTTCATAGGCATAGTGTTCCTTTTCTTTCAGCAAACATTCCGCACCTATTATAGCCCATTTGCACAGCAGATCCATTTTGAAAAATTTGGGATAGCTCATCTCCATTTTCCTATAGACCTCTTCCGGATGAAGCACCTCGTTTTTCTGCTCCCACAGCGGTTTGCCATTGAGGGAAATGTGGTTATAATCTATAACACTGTATCGGGAAATGAAACTCTGCAAAGCGAAATTCTTTATTCGGCCGCAGCCATTTTGGTTTCTAAAAAGCGACCTAAGGTGCGCAGGTTTTTTTCATGATTTTTTACAAAAGGATTGCTTTCATCCCATACATAGCCGGCCAGCACGGAGCATATCTGCGACATGATTTCGGGGTTGGGGTCGGGTGTAAAAAAGATGTTGAACAAGGTGCCGTCGTACCAGCAGTTTACATACGTCCGGAATACGTCCACTCCTTTTTGCATGCGTTTCATGTAGTCGTTTTCCCAATCCACCGTTTCGCCTTTCAGGTGTTGGATGACCAGCTTAGCGGCGATCTGTGCGGAAACGGAAGCCAGGGTTACACCTGAGGAAAAAATCGGATCCAGAAACTCGGTAACATTGCCCGTAAGCACAAATCCCTCACCGTAAAACTTATCGGTGGTAGCGCTCCAGCTTTGCAGGAGGCGCGGTTCTTCCCATTGCAGTTCTGCTTCGCCGAAGCGTTCTTTCAGATAAGGAATGGCATCAATCAGTTGCCGGTATTGCTCGGTAAGATTGCCTTTATATTGTTCAAAAAATTCGGGATCGCTTACGAAGCCCAGAGAAGTATTTCCGTTGGAAAAAGGAATAGCCCATACCCATGTTTTTTTATTGTGAATATAGGCGATGATGCGGTTCGGCTCATAGGCTTCTGCACGTTTGGGGTCGCTTATATGGCAGAAAACGGCTTTTCTCGGCGCTTGTGTGGACGGTTTTTCCAAACCGAATAAGCGAGGAATCACTCGTCCATAGCCGCTACCATCCACAATGAATTTGGCGCGGATGGTTTCCGTATGCCCGTCGGCGGTTTTTACCGTGGTGAGGGAGTGGTCGCCGTTTATGGTGATGCCGGTAACTTCGGTTTCATAGAGGATGGGAATGTTCATTTTTTCACATTCATCGGCGAGGGTTTTATCAAAGCTGGCACGTGGCACTTGCCAGGTCCATTTCCAGCCGTCGGTAAACTGTTGGGAGAAATTGAAATCACAAACCTTGCCGTCATACATTACGAATTTGGCTCCGTCTTTCCGCTGAAAACCGTTGGCTTTTACGGCATCCAGGAATCTGGCTTCTTCCAGCGCTTCCATGCAACGGGGCAAAAGGCTTTCGCCGATGACAAAGCGGGGGAATTTCATTTTTTCTACAATAATCACCTTATAGCCCGCCTGGCGGATGATAGAGGCAGCTATAGTGCCGGAAGGCCCGGCGCCAATGACTAAGACATCTGCATTTTTTTCTGTGTTCATAAATTTAGTTTAAGGGGGGTATTGATTTGTGAAAATTATTTCTTGCCCAATTCTAAAACGGTATGGCTCAAGCCTATATCATTTGTTTGTGCTATTATTTCAAATCCTGCTTTTTCAATCAGTTTTAAAAACACGGCGCTGTCATACATCTGGCTGTTGCCGTTGGCCATCGTGGTAAAATAGAGGGAGGTCATTTGAAGGCTGAGTGCGGATGCAGGGAAGCGCTGCACATCCCAGAAGGTTTCGTTGATGAATACCCTGCCGTTTTCATCCAGCGCTTTATGGCATTTGCGAAGGATGGATATGATTTCTTCATCGGCAAAGCAATCCAGGAACTGGCTCATCCATATTATATCATATCCCGCAGGCAGTTCTGCTTTTTCGTCCAGCATATTCACTGCGAAATAATTTACGCGCGCACCATAGCCGGCTTCTTCAATATTTTGCTTGGCTACGTTCAGTTGCACCTGCAAATCCACCAATCCTATTTCTACGTCTTTATCATAATCCAGGCAGGCAAGGGTAAATTTTCCCGTATTGGCGCCTATGTCCATAATTTTTTTCGGTTGGGAGGCAAAGACCAGCGGCAGTGCTTCCGGAAAGGCATTGTCGGAATAAAAATGATCGAATTTGAACCAACTGGTTTTAGCAGGTTCTTGCAGCAACGAAAGCCCTTGGTAAATGGTTTCCCAGTTTCCCAGAAATTTCAGTCCTTCGGGTTTACCCCGTTCCAGAGAAGATTCCAGTTCTATAGCCCCTTCATAGCATACATCTTTCATGAAATCGGTATTCACGACCGACATTTGGTGGTTGATAAAAAAATGCCCCGTTTTGGTAAGAAAATAACGGTCTTCACGCCTATAAACCAGTCCGATTCCCAGTCCGGCTTCCAGCAATACACGCACGGCATAGTGGCTCATGTTCACTTTCTGACGCACCTCTTCGATGCGGATACCCGCCATCCTGGCTTCATCCACAGCTTTTAAAATTCCTTTGTCCCGCAGCAGCACCGAAGCCTGAAAGATATAGGGAGCAAACGCAATAAATTGCGCCTGCGATATAGCATCTACGGCAGACATTTTATCTTCGGTGAAGAGCGCTGCCTTTTTTTGTGGGGTCTCAATCATTAAAATTGCTTTGACCAAAAATAAAACTATCTGCTATTCGGACAAAGTATGATTTTAAGAGCGGGAGAAAGAAGAAAATATCCGTGCTTCCGGCTCTGTTTCTCGGTAGGGATTTGCTTTTTTTCAGTTTGGAATTTTAAAATGATTTTGAGTAACGGAACCGATAGTGAGCAGCTGAGTATAAAAAAATTTTTTCACAGGTAGATTTGCCGGGCTATAGTTGGAGGAAATTCGATAAGCAGATAAATTTTACCGGCTTCTATCCTTGCGGCTACTACAAAAAATAATCGCAATTTTACATCATGCTCTCAGTATCATATCATCCTTTTGAACTGGCGTTTGAATATCCCTTTACTATTGCTAAAGGCACAAAGACACATCAGCCCACGCTCATTGTTTCGCTCGGCATGGGGGCGCTACGCGGCTATGGAGAAGCGCCTGCAATCCGCTACTATAATGTAACCGTAGAAGGGATGATAGAACGATTGAAAGAAAAATTGCCGGTGATCCAGCGATACGCCCTTACCGACCCACGCCGGTTTTGGCACTTCTTAGAGCATCTTTTGCCGGGAGATAATTTTCTCATTGCTGCATTGGATATTGCCGGATGGGATCTTTTTGCCAAACTGCAACGTCTTCCGCTTTATCAGTTACTTACCCTTCGTATGGATAAAATGCCCGTTTGTGATTATACTATAGGCATAGATACTAAGGAAGTAATGCTTGAAAAATTAAAAAAACACGATGCACCTATTTACAAAATAAAAATCGGAAGCGCCGAAGACCTGCAAATTATAGAAACGCTAAGAAGCGCTACCCATAAGCCTTTCCGGATAGATGCAAATGAAGCGCTCAGCTTTGAAGAGACCAAAAAACTGCTGCCGGAATTTCACAAGCTCGGGGTGCATCTTTTGGAGCAGCCGCTCGCCAAAACCGAATGGGAGGCTATGAAAGAACTGAAAGCATTATCGCCTGTTCCTTTGTTTGCCGATGAAAGTTGCGTAGAAGAAACCGATGTAAAAAAATGTGCGGATAGTTTTCACGGCATCAACATCAAGCTCACAAAGTGCGGGGGCATCACACCTGCCTTGCGGATGATAAAAGAAGCCAGGCAAACAGGGCTGCAGATTATGATGGGCGCTATGAATGAGAGTACTATAGGCACGGCAGCCATCGCCCATTTACAGCCACTGCTGAATGAAATGGATGCAGACGGACCTTTACTCCTCAAAGAAGACATAGGTGAAGGTTTGCACTATGAAAATGGAAAATGGTATGTAAGCAGGGACGCAGGATTAGGTGTTCGGTTTTGGGGTGAAAAGCGCAAAGGGATTAGGATATAACCCGCAGCGATATTATCCTTTTGCCAACTAAAGAAACGGCGTGCATTCCTTCAAAAAGTAAAACTCCGGCATGCTTGTTTTTCCTAAGAGAACACAGTTTACACATTCTATAAGGAAGCATTACCCGAAATACTCTACATAAATCCGCGGAGTTTCATAAAGTTTTACGGCATGTAGGGTAGCTCCGTTTTTGAGGATGTGCGGGTTCAGTTCGTTCCAGATACCTATGGCAAAATTTTCAGCGCTGGTAAAGCGGTCTTTCATAAAATCCACATCCATATTCAGGTTGCGGTGATCCACTTTTTCGATAATCACTTCTTTTATCAGGTCGCCCAGGGTCTTGGCATTGAAGATAAAACCGGTCTCGCTGTTGGGCTCTCCCTTTACGGTAATGTGCAGCTCATAGTTATGCCCATGCCAGTTGGCATTGGAGCATTTGCCGAAGACTTCCGCATTCTTCTCATCACTCCACGATTGATTGTAAAGTCTGTGCGCTGCATTAAAATGCTCTACACGGGTCAGATAAACCATCTTTAATTTTTAATTATTTTGCAAAAGTAGCATCACTCCACGGTTTTCACAAAAGCAGGATATGAATATATTGATAGTAGCGGCCACCGAAATGGAAATAACGCCTTTCCTCCACCATCTGAAACAGCAGTACAAACAACTTGGAAATGATATTTTTTTCAACGAACGGCATAGGGTGCAGATCCTCCTCACCGGTGTGGGAATGGTAGCGACCACCTTCGCACTCACACGGCTATTTACAGAAAAAAACTATGATATAGCCTTGCAGGCTGGCGTAGCAGGCAGCTATGACAAAGGCATTTCCTTAGCCGCTGTGTGTACGGTAAAAACGGATCTCTTCGGCGATCTGGGTGCAGAAGATCATTACCGGTTTCTGGATGTTTTTGAGCTGGGATTGATGGAAGAAAATGCAGCTCCCTATACAGGCAGGCTCTTAGCAAACCCCCATGAATTTGCATTTGTTGCAAAGCTGCCCGTAGTATCGGCGCTTACGGTCAATTCGGTAACGGGTAGCGAGGTTACGGCTATAGCAAGATGGAAAAAATACGGCTGTGCATTGGAAAGCATGGAAGGTGCGGCTTTTCACTATGTATGCCTGCAAAAGCAAATTCCTTTTTTGCAGGTGCGTGCGGTTTCCAACTATGTGGAAGCGCGGGATAAAAGCCTATGGAAGATGAACGAAGCGGTAACGGCGCTGAATGAATGGATGATTCATTTTTTGGAAGGGTAGAATAATCGTTCTTTTATAGTCCCCGAAACAAAGCAAATACCCGCTCTCCGCGCATTTGTCAATATGTCACTATATTTATCTTGGATTAAAAATTGCTCAACACTAAAACGATAAACACAAAGTTCTATTTATGGATTCAAACGAATTTCGCAAATATGCCGTAAAACACCGCGGCATCAGCGGCAATACTTTCGACAGCTACGCCTCTTACATATCTCAGCAGCCCTCTGCTCTTACTCCCTACATCATCGAGGAGCGCCCTATGAATGTGGCGCAGATGGACGTATTCAGCCGGTTGATGATGGACCGTATCATTTTCATGGGCGAGCCTGTGAATGACCAGGTAGCCAATATCGTTACCGCTCAGCTCCTCTTCCTGGAAAGTACCGACCGCACCAGAGACGTGCAGATGTATATCAATAGCCCCGGAGGCAGCGTGTATGCCGGCCTCGGTATTTACGATACCATGCAGATCATCTCCCCCGATGTTTCTACCATCTGCACCGGTATAGCCGCCTCTATGGCAGCCGTGTTGATGTGCGCCGGCACCAAAGGAAAACGTACCGCACTCCGCCATAGCCGCATCATGATACATCAGCCCAGCAGCGCCATAGGCGGACAAGCTACCGATGTGGTGATAGCCGTAAAAGAATTGAAACGGGTAAAAAGTAATCTTTACACCATCATCTCCGAACATACCGGACAACCGTATGAAAAAGTAGAGCAAGACAGCGACCGCGATTTCTGGATGCTTGCCGAAGAAGCCAAAACCTACGGACTGGTAGATGAAGTGCTGAAGGCAAACCCTAAAAAAATAATGGGCGCAAAGAAAGAAGACGAAGAAAAATAAGGCAAACCCTGCTACATTATTCACTAAAAAATTTTAAGACAAATGAATCTGAATAATTTAAGACAAATGAACCTGAGGATGAATGAGGAAGAGCAAGAGCAAGAAGAAGAAAAAGGCATTACCGAAAAAGGCGGCTTGCTCCTCAAAAAACAAGAAGAGCTTTTCTTCAAAAACCGCAGCATTTACTTCTGGGGTGTAGTGGACGATAAATCCGCAAAAGAAGCCGTAACCAAACTGCTGCTACTGGATGCGGATAAACCCGGTAAAGAAATCAAATTTTTCATCAACAGCCCCGGCGGCTCCGTTACCAGCGGCATGGTGGTTTATGATGTTATGAAAATGGTCAAATCGCCGGTAAGCACTATCTGTATGGGCTTTGCTGCAAGTATGGGTTCCATCATGCTGGCAGGTGGAGAAAAAGGAAAACGCTTCATCTTCCCGCATGGGCAGGTGATGATTCATCAGCCGCTTTTCGGAAGCTATTTCCAAGGCGTATCTGCCGATCTGGAGATCCATGCCATAGAAATTCAAAAAACAAAAGAGTTAGGCGCCAAAATTCTTTCGGAAGCAAGCGGACAACCTTACGACCGTGTCCTCCGCGACCTGGAGCGCGATAAATATATGGATGCTGCCGAATCCGTAACCTACGGACTGGTAGATAAAATCATTGATAAATTATAGCACGCATATAGGCATAGCCATGTACAAAAACCGGTAGGGGTAATGAAGCCGCTGCCGGTTTTTCTTTTAAGGCACTACTTCCTCCTAAGCTGCCGCTCATACAGGATTTATTGCCTGTGGCATCCCTATAAATCTCCGGAAAAATGAATAAGCGCTATCCGTTCTCCTTAATTCCGCAATGCCGTCTGCTTGGTAAACAAGAGTAAATAACAAATCACAAACAGCAAGGAGGTAGCTGCCGATGCCACTATCTTCAAAGCCAAATAGCCTATATTATGCAGGTTCCACATTTCAATGGTGAAGAAGGCTATATGATGAATAATAATTAAAAAACTACTGTAGGTAAGGAAAGGCATCCATCCCATATTCTTTACCCCCGGTGCCTGATTGCCGTATTCGGAAAGGTTCTTAGGCAATAGTGCATTCAGCACGTTGGTGCGCAAATAGGCGATGAGGACGCAGGCAAAGGCGTGCATTCCCGCTGTATTGTTGAATACATCTACCGTCAAACCGGTACCAAAACCTACCAACAACAACAGCCACACAGGTGTCTGCAAAGGCAGTAATAAAATAAACAGCGGGTATAGGAAGGGAACGAATACCGGAAACTGTCCGGGCTGCGACCACCAGCGTAATACAATCTTATCCAGTAACTGTGTCTGGATAAGCAGGATAATACAAAACCTGAAAAATTGTTTTACGTTAGGGTGCATTTATTTTTGATTGTTAATGGTGGAGTCTTCCAGTTTCCATCGTTCATCCATTCTTGTATTTTCTACTACATATACATATTGCAGGTTGCGGAAGTTGGTAGCCGGCTTGATGTATAGCAAGTGTCCATTGTTTTTCTTCAATATTTTTTTCTTAACCACCCGCCCTATCAGTATGTCTTGCGGAAAGAACGAATAACTGGTCGTAAGGATGCTGTCGCCTATCTTCACGGGTATTTGCTGCGGAATGTCTTCCATAAGCAGCAGGTCGGGGTTTCCATCTTTCCACATGATAGAGCCGATGGTGCCGTCCGTCAGTTTGGCGCTTACTTTTTGTTTTACATTCAGGATGGATAAGGCAGAAGCGTAATTATCCGAAACATACACCACTCTCCCCACTATCCCGCTTCCGGAGATCACGGCCATGTTCTTTTTTATTCCCTGGCGACTGCCGCGGTCAAGGGTGATATAGTTGTTGGTAGCCGCAATGGAATTTTTAAGCACCTTAGCAGTGCGATAAATATATTCGGCGTATCGTATTTTTTCGGTAGAATCTTTTCCCGCAAGGGCACGTACAACCGTGCTATCTTTTATCACATCATAGCTTTGATTTTTTTCTGCAAATAAGGCATGAAGGCGGGCATTTTCTTTCAGCAAGCTATCATTCATGGCTCTTAGCTGAAAATAATAGGCTATGTTCTCTCTTTTTTCGGAGATAAGCCCTACCACGGTATTCGCAGAACTCATCAAATCATTCCCCTGCAACATATTAGTGCGTGCAATCAGGGTCATACAAATAATTTCCAATACAATAAATAAAATGAAATTGGAAAAACGTTGTATGAAGAGAATAAAATTACGCACCGCTTGTTATCAATTGGTTTAGCCGAGTGGTAAAACAAACATTATTTCATCAGGAAGGGCAGCTTAGAAGTATTCTTCAAGGCCATGCCTGTGCCACGCACCACTGCACGCAACGGATCGTCTGCCACATGCACCGGTAGTTTTATTTTATGAGAAATACGCTTGTCAAGGCCTCTTAAAAGCGCACCGCCGCCCGTAAGGTACAATCCCCTGCGGTAAATATCGGCAGCCAGCTCAGGCGGCGTACTTTCCAATGCTTTCAAAATAGCTTCCTCCACTTTGAAGATGGACTTGTCCAATGCTTCCGCTACTTCCTGATAAGAAACTTGTATTTGCTTAGGGATACCTGTTACTAAATCTCGTCCATTTACGGCTATATCATCCGGTGCTTCGTCCTCAAGGTCTTTCAATGCGGAGCCTACATGTATTTTTATCTGTTCTGCCGTACGCTCGCCAATCATCAAACTATGATAACGACGCATGGCTTCCATAATATCTGCGGTAAATTCATCACCGGCTATGCGTATAGATTGATCGCACACGATACCGCCAAGTGAAATAACGGAGATGCCTGTAGTACCGCCGCCTATATCAATAATCATATTGCCCGTAGGCTCTTCCACATCTATACCAATCCCCAAAGCCGCCGCCATAGGCTCATGTATCATATATACTTCTTTTGCTCCGGCTTGCTCTGCGGAGTCGCGCACTGCCCGTTTTTCTACTTCGGTAATGCTGGAGGGAATGCAGATGACCATTTTCCAGCTTGGCGGAAACATGGGTTTTTTAGGATACACGAGTTTAATCATTTCGCGCAGCATCCCTTCGGCAGCGTCAAAATCGGCTATCACTCCGTCTTTCAGCGGGCGAATGGTTTTGAGATGTTCATGCGTTTTTTCATGCATCATCATCGCCCTTTTCCCTACAGCTACTATTTTATTGCTCGCACGATCTCGGGCTACGATCGACGGCTCATCCACCACCACTTGATCGTTATGTATAATTAAGGTATTGGCGGTACCCAAGTCTATGGCTATTTCTTGGGTTAAAAAATTAAATAATCCCATAAAAGTTCTTGTAACGCGCGGTAAATTGTTCAAAAAAACGGCGTGGATGCGAATTTACATATTGTTTTAACGTTTTTTATAGGCGAAAAAAAATATTCCGTTAAAATAAAAACCTCCCGCCAAGGAGGTTCTATTTTTTCAGAAAAATTACGACAGGCTAAGCCGCTTTCTTTTTCGTAGCCATTCTATAAATCACCAACAAGAGAATAGCGCCTATAATAGCGGACACAAAGGAGGTAAACGACCATCCTTCCGTTTCCCATCCTAACAAGCTACCAAAAAGCCACCCACCCAGCATAGCGCCGCCTATACCAAGTAAAATCGTGATGATCCAGCCTCCGGGATCTTTTCCGGGATGCAGCGCTTTGGCAATAAGTCCGGCAATAAGCCCGAAAACAATCCATGAAAGAATACCCATGTGTATGTCGTTTTTTAGGTTAAAAAAATAGTTTGTTTCTTCTGCCCTAATAAATATAAATATCATACCCCAGGATTTTTGTTACGCTCCTCGTCTATTTAGGCACACCAACAAATTATCACCGATGAAATCACCATTATCCCTCCTAAGCTTGCCGGTAGCTGTCATGATGATGTTCAGCGCTTGTCGTCCTTTCGACCCAGATGACAACACGCCGCCCAAGCAAACGGAGGGCTGGGCGCCGGTTTACTCCGCTACGGCTTTGGCGGTAAAATCCACAGAAGCACGCAGCATTGAAAACGGAGGAAAAATTTATATAAAAGACAAACGCCTCTATCAGATAGAAAGTGGAAAAGGCATACACGCCATAGATATTTCCAACCCTTCCGACCCCAAAAAAATTGCATTCATCGAAATAGCCGGCTGCCAGGAAATGTCTATCATGGGAAATATGCTTTACGCCAATAACCTCAACGACCTCGTTACCATAGATATTTCTGACATCCACAACGTAAAAGAAACCGACCGAAGGAAAGATGCGTTTCATATTTTAGACCGTGGACATCCGCCATCCTCCGGCTGGTTTGAATGTATAGATGCTTCCAAAGGAGAAGTAATCGGCTGGGAACTGAAAACACTTTATTCCCCTAAATGCCTTTATTAATCATCATTCCGAACAATCATAACTCATGAAAAACATACTCTATATAGTAGCCTGTATCCTGCTGATGGCCGGTTGCAGCAAAAGCGACACCGGACTTAACAACAGCAACGGAAACGGCGGCACGGGACAAGGCGGTTCGCTGGCTCGTTTTACCCTTTCCCACAACCACCTGTATGTGGTGGATAACCATAAACTCTACACTTATTCTCTGGCCAATGTGCAGCAACCCCGGCTCGTAAATGAAAAGGAAATTGGCATGGATGTAGAAACCATCTATCCGTTTAAAGACAAGCTCTTTATAGGCTCGCAAAATGCCATGTACATCTATTCGTTAGAAAACCCGGGAAAACCAGATTACATAGGCACAGCCACACACGTACGCGCCTGCGACCCTGTAGTGGCGGATAACGATGTGGCTTATGTAACCGTTCGCTCCGGCAGCAGTTGCGGCGGCACGATTAACGCCCTCATCGTATATAATATCCAAAACGAAATCCACCCCATTGAAGTGGCGCGCAGAGAGATGAACAACCCCTGGGGATTAGGCATTCGAAGCAACCGGCTGTATGTATGCGATGGCAATGCGGGATTGAGCATCTTTGACATTACAAACCTCTACAATCCTAAACTGATAAAGAAAATAACCGGAGCGTCTTTTTTTGATGTCATTGCTACGGACAATCTGCTGGTGTGCATGATAGACGGCGGCACCGCGCTCTATGAATACGGCGCTAATGATGAACTGATTCAGGTAGCAAAAATTATGGATTAAAGACGCTGCTTCTCCGATTTAAACAAAAGCCGAATAATGCCGGCCGCCATCTCCTAATTGCTTCATTTTTGCATATAGGAAGTTGGACAACTTTTCAAAAATTGCCCAACTTGAAAAACAAAATCGCTGACAAAACTAAGGTCATCTCCGTTTTGCGGATTGTGTAATCCAAAAAAGCCTGTGTTTTGTGTTCTTTTAAACTGTATATAATCACCCCATCCTCGTTCCATATTAGCTCAGAACAACTGCCGGAGAGCCAGGTGCTACTCCAATTCCTATGCTTGAATATTGTTGCGAAAAAGCTTGAATTGATAAGCCAAAAAAAAGTGTAGTAGAAAATATTTTTCATTGTTTCCCTTGTTTTAACACAAATTACACAATAAAATTATTTTTTAAGCACCAGTATATCCTGAAATTCAATTGCGTTCCTGCCATTTCTTTTCTCTGACCAGAAACCTTTTATAGAATGTTCCATGGTAAAACCGCAAAATTTTATATAGGATGAAAGATAGTTTTTATCATAAGCTACATTTGCTGACTTTACTTTTTTATCCATTAAGGCATAATTCTTATGGTTATATTGGAAGTCAAACTCCTGTCCCTTCATCCGCTTTCTGCTCTCATCGTCAAGAATAAAAAAAGTGCATACTAAATAGCCGTTAGGTTTAAGGACGCGGTAAGCTTCTTTCAAGTAGTTTTCTACCTCATTCGGCAGCATGTGTGTGAATACGGATATGGCACACGCTACATCATAAGTGTTATCCTTATAGGGAAAGCGGTAATCCTCAGCTTTTATCCCTGTAGAGTTATACAAGTCATTATACAAAGGGACATAGGTGAAGGAAAAATTTTTATGCTTATTTGCAATATGATGGTTGCACCAGTCTATTCCCTTTTTAATCGCATCAAATCCATCATACTGTCCCGTTAGATAATCACTCAAGGGAATGGCAATTCTGCCGATACCACTGCCGATATCTAAAAAGCGGTTTTCTTTTTTTAACCCGCATTTTTCAATAAAAAAATTAACCCAGTCTTTTCCTTGTTGTACAAATTCCTGATCTCCGGTATAGATAAGACCTTTGGGCGGCAATCCATTTCTTTTTGTCAGCAAATCATTAGGCAAATAGTATATCCTTCTTGCAAGAAAACGTAACGTTGGGGATAATGTATAGTAAATTTTTCGGAACATTTAGTAAAAGTAGCAATCTAAATTCTTTTCAAAATTTTTATGGTACCGTTTATAGGCTACTGATTAAAGGTAAAACTCCAAAACTTGAAAAACAACCTCATGAAGCAAAAATTTGAATGTACCCTTATGAAAACAGTATTTCTAAAAATAGTAATTTTGCCAGCCGGACGCAAGTCCGGTTTTTTATACCTGTTCAAAGGCAAAATGAAAAAAGAAACAGGAATATTTTCTTCTGAATACCTTTCTTTCTTTCCAGTTTTGCCCTTCAACTTTTGACGATACATATTATGCCACGCGATACTTCCATAACATCAGTCCTCATCATCGGTTCGGGCCCAATCATCATTGGTCAGGCTTGCGAGTTCGACTACTCCGGTTCACAAGCGGCACGCAGCCTCCGCGAAGAAGGAATTAAAACCATCTTGATTAATTCCAATCCGGCGACCATCATGACCGACCCCATTGTAGCCGACAAAGTATATCTGAAACCGCTCACCGTAGAAAGCATTGAAGAGATACTGGAAGAAAACGATATTGATGCCGTGCTGCCTACTATGGGAGGACAAACCGCGCTGAACCTTGCCAAAGAAGTGGATGAGCTGGGGGTATGGGAAAAATATAATGTGCGCCTCATAGGGGTGGATATAAAAGCGATTTACAAAGCGGAAGACCGTGAGCTGTTTCGCACCTGGATGATTGAATTAGGCATCCCCGTAGCCAAAGCCAGAACTGCTAATTCGCTTTTGGAAGGAAAAGAATATGCACAGGAAATAGGATTGCCTATAGTAATACGTCCTTCTTTTACCCTCGGCGGCACAGGCGGCGGTTTTGTCAAAGAAAAAGAAGAATTAGACAATGCGCTTGAGAGAGGACTGAGTGCATCGCCCATTCACGAAGTGCTGGTGGAACAGGCAGTATTGGGATGGAAAGAATTTGAACTGGAACTGCTGCGCGATAAAGAAGATAATGTGGTCATCATCTGCACCGTGGAAAACTTTGACCCTATGGGGATTCATACCGGCGACAGCATCACCGTAGCACCTGCCATGACCTTGAGTGATACTGCTTTTCAGCTTATGCGCAACACGGCTATCCGAATGATGCGCGACTTAGGAAATTTTGCCGGCGGCTGCAATGTACAATTCGCACTCAACCCCGAAACGGAAGAAATCATCGCTATAGAAATCAACCCGCGTGTGAGCCGCTCCTCCGCGCTCGCTTCCAAAGCCACCGGCTACCCTATAGCCAAAATTGCTGCTAAACTCGCGATTGGCTATAGCTTAGATGAATTGAAAAACCCGATTATCCAAACTACCTCTGCCTATTTTGAACCGGCTCTGGATTATGTAATCGTAAAAATGCCCCGCTGGAATTTTGATAAATTCAAAGGAGCAGATGATACGTTAGGCTTGCAGATGAAATCCGTAGGCGAAGTAATGGCTATTGGCAGAACCTTTCCCGAAGCGTTGCAGAAAGCTTGTCAAAGCTTAGAAAACAATGCAACAGGACTTTCCCACATCAGCACCTCACGCATGAAGGCGGAAGAAATTTTGGAGAGCCTTAAACGTCCGCAGTGGGATCGCGTCTTCCGCATCAAAGAAGCCCTGGCGGCGGGTGTTTCCATCAAAACCATCCGGGAAATAACGCTTATAGACCGTTGGTTTTTGTACCAGATACAAGACATTGTGAAGCTGGAAAACCGCATTGCCGAATGTAAGCATCTGGATAAAATAAGTGAAGACCTGATGTGGGAAGCCAAGAAAATGGGCTTTAGTGATGAGCAGATAGCCGAGCAGGTGAAAGACTGCAGCGCCGAGGAAGTATATGAATACCGTAAAAAACTGGGCGTGGTGCGTTCCTATAAAATGGTGGATACCTGTAGCGCAGAGTTTGAAGCGAAGACGCCGTATTTTTACAGCACGTTTGAAAAGCCTACGGAGTTGTAAAAAATAAGAGGTACGATTTCATCGTTTATTTACCGGATGATGATTTTTTGTTGATACATTTCTTTTATTGAGTTGCTATATTGAATGTAGTAGATGCCTGCTGCCCAGTCACTGATGTTGATGCTTTTATTGCCTTTTGTTTTTTGTTCAACTACTTTTTTGCCGGTATTATCATGTATGGTCAGCGTGTATTCTTTGGTGTCGAATACTTCAATTTGCAAAATATCTTTTGCCGGATTGGGGTAAGCTTTAAATGGGGTTTGAAAATGTTGTGGAGTATTTTCAAAAATGTTTGTCGCATTGGGACTTAGTTTGGCAAGGTATACGTCATGAGCACCATTAATAGACAAGGATGAAAAAGATTTGTCATTTACACCATATCTACCTCCCAAAAGAACTTTTCCTTGAGGTAAAGGATGAAGCATTTGACCCACATCATCAGTCCATGTACTGCTACTACCTAATACCAATGCACTCAGCAAATTGCCAACATTGTCTGTATTTACAATAAAAGCATCTCCATCACCATAGTTGGTATCAACCTGCCCTCCCGACTCTTCAGAAATGCCTGCTATCCATAAGCTACCATCTGTGGCCTCACTTACGGTACTTGCAGCTTCTCTACCTCCGCCACCATAACAATTCTCCCATAATAATTGACCAAAATTATCCACTTCCATGAGCCACATGTTAGCTTTATATCCCGATGATTTGTGATGTTGTACATCCCCGTCTTTGGAATATGTAGTGCCTGCTAAATAAACCCCATTCTTTTTATTTGATATCGCCCCAAAAATTCCGTCTGGTTCACTACCACCTATGTTTTTATGCCATAGTAGCTTTCCTGTATCGTCTATTTTGGCTATGTAAGCATCATAACCTCCTTTATTGCCTACGGCATCATAATCGCCAGAGTTCGAGCGTCCTATAATTAACCACCCCCCATTATCAGAATTAAAAATACCTACAGGAATATCATTACCCGATCCTCCAAATACTTTACTCCATTGTTTGTTACCCAAACTGTCAATTTTATAAACCGTAAAATCTCCATCCTGCCAACCTCCGTAGTGAAATGTAAAATTAGTATCGGCATATTGGGTCATACCTAAAACAATATACCCTCCATCTAGCGTTATACGAGGAGTACCCCTGTAAAAATTACCTATACCATTAATAGCTCCGTGATATTGTTTCCACAACAAATTACCTGAAGCATCGTATTTAGAGATAGCAACTGTTTTCCCTGTATGTTCCTCAAAAACAACGCTATCACCATTAGGTAATGTTTCAATGTGATAAACAAAACTATCCACGTTAGTAGTAGCAGAACAGGTTGTCCATTCTAACACGGAAGCATCTGCATTATATTTAGCAAAAATAATTCTGAGACCTGTAGTAACATTACATAGTGAATCTAAAGGAGAACTCCCCGCTACAGATGTGTATATAGTGTATTTCACAATAAACCCTCCGTCCGGCGTAGTAACAACATCAGGCATCACGGCATCTGAACCAACCGAGCCAATACCCGTTAAGGAATGAATGGTGGGTTTAGGAGTTTGGGCAGCGCAGGCTATACTATACGCCATCATAAAAAAATAAAAGATAAACTGTTTCATGATTTTATATTTTACTGGATGATTATTTTTTGTTGATACATTTCTTTTATTGAGTTGCTATATTGAATGTAGTAGATGCCTGCTGCCCAGTCGCTGATGTTGATGCTTTTATTGCCTTTTGTTTTTTGTTCAACTACTTTTTTGCCGGTATTATCATGTATGGTCAGCGTGTATTCCTTGGTACTGAATACTTCGATTTGCAAAATATCTTTTGCCGGATTGGGGTAAGCTTTAAATAGTTTTTTGCTTCTTGTTTGGATTTCAAAAATGCTTGTTGGGTTAGGACTTAGCTGGGCATGGAAAATATTTATATACCCATAGTCCGTTAATGATGAAAATGAACCATTGTTTGATGTATAACGACCTCCTACTAAAATTTTACTATTCGCTAAGGTGTGAAGAACTTGGACGTAATCTTGAGAGCCAAATCCTGAACTACCTAATACTAATGCACTTAATAAATTACCATTATTATCGGCATGTACTATATACGCATCCAATGACTCATAATTGGTATCTACCTGTCCACCCGATTCCTGAGAAATGCCTCCTATCCATAAGCTGCCATCTATACTTTGACATATCGCATTAGCAGCTTCTCCGCCACCTCCTCCATAGCAGTTCTCCCATAACAACTGTCCCGTGCTATCCACTTCCATAAGCCACATATTAGGTTTATGCCCCACCGATTGATGATGTTGTACATCGCCGTCTTTTGAAAAAGTACTCCCTGCTATATAAAACCCATTCTTTCCATTTGATATTGCTTTCGACATTCTGTCTGTTTCACTACCTCCAATGTTTTTATGCCATAGCAGTTTTCCAGTATCATCTATTTTGGCTATATACACATCATATCCTCCTTTGTTTCCTATAACATCGTGATCATTTGACATCGAATTAGCAACTATATACCAGCCGCCATCACTAGTATTTAAAATGGATACAGGCACATCTTCATCGGTACCTCCATATACTTTGCTCCATTGTTTATTACCCATGCTATCCACTTTATACACCGTAAGATCACGGCTCATCCATCCACCGTAATGAATAGTGAAATTGGTATCAGGTTGTAATGCGTGACCTAAAAAGATAAAACCCCCATCAAGTGTAGGTAAAGGTTTTCCTCCTACGCTACCATGTTTTTTAGTCCATAAGAAATTACCCGTTGCATCATATTTTGAAATGTACATACCTATATTAGGATAGTAGCCAAATACCATACTATCGCCATTTGGCAATATGCGGATTTGAAAAGGAAAACTATCAACGTTTCCTACGGGAAAGCATTGAATCCATTGCAAGCTTGATGCATCAGCGTTATATTTAGCAAACAATGTTCTGTTTCCGGTAGTTGTGCTACATAAAGAATCTAAAGGAGAATTCCCTGCTACCGGTGTATAGATATTATATTGGAGTATAAAGCCTCCATCAGGAGTGGCAACTACATCGGGGCTTACCCCATCAGTGCCAACTGAGCCTATACCTGTTAAAGAGTGGAGCGTGGGTTTGGGGATTTGCGCAGCGCAGGCTATACTATACGCCATCATAAAAAAATAAAAGATGAGGTGTTTCATGATTTTATATTTTACTGGATGATGATTTTTTGTTGATGAAGCAAGCGTAATCTTTCCTTATCTTTTATTTGAAAATAATAAATCCCTTCGGGCAGGTTCCACTCCCGCAGATAGAGCGTAGAGCCGGGCTGTGCGTATGTTTGTAATACGTTCCTGCCGTAAATGTCATAAGCTTCTATTGCATAGTCTTTCGTGACTGCGCCGGCATAGCTGTTTAAGATTATATAATCGGCAGCGGGGTTGGGATACAGCATGGGACGTTCCAATTCACTTCCTGCTATATCGGGAACCGTGAGCGGTCCAAGCATATCCCTGGCTATCATACTATCGCAATCAAAACCCCACGGATTAGGTTGTGTATATAGCCATTGTCCTTTTACACCAAAACATGTTACCTCATAAGTGTTATTGAATACTCCACCCCATTTAATAAACGGATTAGCCCAAACTGGACTGTTTATATAGCCCATGCCTTCTATTTGTACTGTATAGGCCGGATTACCCCAGGCCACTCCCAAATCACTTTTTATAAACCAACGATAACGCCATGTCCCATCTGCCCAATACATACTGTCTATAGCATCTATCCAGGCTTTATGAGGGTTTAAATAGGCTCCAAAATATTCATGGCTTGGGTCATTAAACGTATCTCCTACTTGTAATGAAAAATCATAAATCAAATGCTCGAACGGGGTATAGTTTGGAGGAATACCCTTATCATAAACCCTCCATATTTTTTTTGCTATAGAATCTTGACGTATCCACATAGCATTTTTAGCTGGAAAAGCCCCATAAAGAGGAGGCATGGTAGAGAAGTCTGCGAAATACATGCATGAATAGCGGGTATTATTCACTATAGTGTCTTTTCCATCTAACCAATGAACAAAATAAGTAAAGGTATTGGGCGGATTAGAAGGATCGCTTTCATGCCAATTTTCATCCACGACTATCCAAAGTACGCTGTCTTCCGGTATAGGTATATACCGGTGTTGGGCTTGTATGGTTTTGCTAAAAAAGCAGAACAGGAGAATGACGACATGTTTCATACTACAAAAACCATTTAGCTAAAGGTAAAAATATTGGTAGTATGTCCAATGTGTTCAGCGTCATATTACGTTAGTATGACCAAAGTTTATCGAATGATGCCGGCTATGGCTATAAACGGCTTTGCACAAGCAGATGGGTGAGCGATATAATTGGGTAAAGAAAAAATCCTGACCTTCGTCCTTCCATGAAGCATCTTGCAGCGCTCAATAACTATTTCATCCGGTATAAATGGCGGTTGGTATCAGGATTGATATTCGTAACCCTGTCCAACTTATTTGCCGTGGTAAGCCCTATAATCGTGCGGGATGTATTGGATGAAGTACAATCTGGTTTGAGCAGCTACCAACTCCTAAGCGACACCGCTCTTGCCTATGATATGAAATCGCTTGTCTTTCATGCGGTTTTCAATGCCGGGATTATCCTGCTCGCCCTTGCCTTAGTGAGAGGCGTCTTTATGTTCTTCATGCGGCAAACCCTCATCGTAATGAGCCGCCATATCGAATATGACCAGAAGAAAGAAATCTACCGGCATTACCAAAACCTGGATGTGCATTTTTTCAAAACCCATTTTACCGGCGACCTCATGAACCGCATCAGCGAAGACGTGAGCCGCGTGCGTATGTACACAGGCCCCTGCATTATGTATGCCACCAACCTTACCGTACTCACCATTATGTGCGTATGGGGCATGATGCGGGTAAATGGCATGCTTACCTTGTTTGTAGTACTGCCGCTGCCATTGCTCGCTTTCACTATTTATTATGTAAACAGCATCATCCACCGAAAAACCGAAAAGATACAGACCCAACTCTCCGAGCTCACCACCACTGCACAGGAAAGCTATAGCGGCATCCGGGTTATCCGTTCGTTTGTGCAGGAAAAAAACATTCTGGGATTCTTCAACCGTACCTCCGAAGCCTATCGCAAAAGCGCTATCAATCTTTCCCTCACCGAGGCCATTTATTTCCCTACGATGACCTTTTTTGTAGGGTTAAGTATGTTGCTCACCATTTTTGCAGGCGGCTACCTGGCTATAAATGGTAAAGTAAGCGTGGGTCATATCGCCGAGTTTATCATCTACATCAACATGCTCATGTTTCCTATATCCAGCATTGGATGGGTGGCAAGCATGGCGCAACGGGCAGCGGTTTCGCAAAAAAGGATCAACGAATTTCTGCATACCGAATCCAAAATTTCAGAACCGGAATCCCCTAAAGAGCTAAGCCTGCACGGCAATGTGGAATTTAAAAATGTACGCTTCACCTATCAGCATACCGGCATTACGGCGCTCAAAGATTTTTCCTTGAAAATAAATGCCGGTGAAAAAATAGCCGTAATCGGAAAAACAGGATCCGGAAAATCTACCCTGGCGCATCTGCTGCTGAGAATGTATGATGCCACAAACGGTAGCGTGCTGATAGAAGGAAAGGACATAAAAGAATATAGCCTCCATTCGCTTCGCACACAAATAGGCTATGTGCCGCAGGAAGCCTATCTTTTTTCCGATACGGTGTACCGCAACATCACCTTCGGAAGAGACAGCGCCACAGAGCAGGATGTAAGAAATGCCGCACATCTCGCCGATTTGGATAAAGACATACAGCACCTCCAAAACGGTTATGAAACCCTTGTAGGCGAACGTGGCGTGATGCTATCCGGCGGACAAAAGCAACGCATAGGCTCGGCAAGGGCGCTGATAAAAAACAGCAAGCTGATTATCCTTGATGAAAGCCTTTCGGCGGTAGATACCCAAACCGAAAAAACAATCCTCGCCAATCTGGATGACTATTTAAAACAAAAAACCATCATCGTCATCACGCACCGTTTATTCATGGGATGGGATTTTGACAAGATTGTAGTGATGGAAGACGGACGTATCACCGAGCAAGGCACGCATGAAGAATTGATGCAACGCGGCGGCTATTATTCCAAACTTTACCTGCGGCAGACGGCAACAGCGGGGGGATGAGGAACAGGGTAGCAAATATTCCATAATATAGGTTACTGCCGTATAGTAACCTTGGTGCCCACGCCTACTAAAGTATAAAGGTCGTCCACATCTTTATTTTTCAACGCCACGCAGCCGTCTGTCCAGCCCACGCCCAGCTCTATCAACTGGTCGCCGCCGCGCCATATACCGTGGATGCCTATAGCCCCGCCTATCTTGGCCGATGCGGGAATTTTTCCCTCTTTTTTCAATTTATTAAACCTGCTCCATGAGGATGCATCCGGGTAGCTGATGAGCATAAATTTATTGTACATAGAGCGGGGATTCAGGTGGGTGATGGTAAAATTTCCTTCGGGTGTGCAGCGGTCGCCCTCCATACATTTATTTTGTTTGGGCTGTGGGCCAAAGGTTACGCGGTACATGCGGATCGCCCGCCGTTTATACATCACTTTCAGCGAATAGTTCGTTTTATCCACCACCAGCAGCACTTGCTTTTTATCCATCGTATCCGGATTTACCGGCACATACAACCCCACTCTCGCCATGGCCGATTTGGGCTTTATAACCGTTTCGGTAATGCGCATAGAACCTTTGTTGTATTGAATGGTACGCACAAAATTCCCTTTACCGTCGTCCATTTCCGACAGTACTTTAATGTCTTTTATTTCGGGTATCGGCGGTGCCTCTGCGGCGGTAGCGCTTTGCGAACTGTCGGTTTGGAGCGTGTCGGTAACCGGCGCGTTTGTTACAATAGGCTTTTTCTCAGGGATTCTGAACGCCTGCGCTGCACCCATATGAGCCACACACAATCCCACCCAAAAAAGCACAGCAAATTTTAAAATGCGCTTGCTGCTTTTTTCTTTCATTTTTAATTCAGTATCAAAAAACACAATTCAGAGTTGCTAAAAATACTGCAATTTTGACGGGTACTCCGCATATTGCGCTCTCAATTTTGTTAAAACGTATCCGATGCCTTTACTCAGCTTTACCGAAGAAAATTATCTGAAAGCCATTTATACCATTCAGTATAGGGAAGATAAAGGAGAAGTATCTGTAAATGAAATAGCGGAGCGGATGCACACGCGGCCGGCTACCGTTACCGATATGCTTCGCAAGCTTTCGGAAAAAAAGTTGATTGCCTATGAAAAATATAAAAAGCTGAGCCTCTCGCCCCGCGGTTTGAAAATAGTGCTGGAAATTGTGCGCAAACACCGGCTATGGGAAACCTTTCTGCATGATACCTTGCATTTTTCTTGGGATGAAGTGCATGAAGTGGCTGAGGAACTGGAGCATATCCATTCTCAAAAACTGATTGATCGCCTGGACACATTTTTAGGACATCCCAAATTCGATCCGCACGGCGACCCTATACCCGATGCCAAAGGTGAATTGCCGGAAGCCTCTACCCTCAGATTAGCCGATGCGCCGCTTCAAAAAACATACAGAATTGTGGCAGTAAGGGATACTTCTTCTTCTTTTTTGCAGCAATTGGAAAAAATGCACCTTGCTATAGGCACCACCGTTACCGTTACGGAGCGAATGCCTTTTGACAACAGCAATACGGTAAAAACAGCTAAGCAAAAACAACTCATGCTTTCGGAAAAAATAGCGATGAACATTTTGGTGAAAGCCGTGTAGGAAAATAAAAAAACGCCCGTTTTTAGCGGGCGCAATTTCTGTACTAAAATCCGTCTTTTTATTTATTGGCTACCAGGTGCAGCACAATGTTTACTTCCGGACGGATAAATTTATCGCCGAGGCTTTGGTCATTCCCATAAACCAATCCCCATTGGGTGCGGTCTATATTAAAATTGGCATCTGCGGTTACGGTTGCATCCGTTACCGATATTTTAGCCGGGAATGAAATGCTTTTGCTGGTGCCTTTCAAGGTAAGGTTGCCGGTAACGGTGTGGGTAGCATCTTTCATGATTAGCTCTTTGTTAGCGGTATCTACACCTGTATTTACATTCGTGATTTCAAAACTTGCCTCCGCATGATTGGCAGCGTCAAAAAAATCAGGACTAAGCAAATGTCCTTGCAGTTTGCTGGTACCCATAGTGTCTTCATCAGTAACGGTAAGCGTGTTAATGTCAATCACAAATTTACCGCCGGTAATGTTGTTGTCCATTACGTTCAAAGAGCCGGAGGTGATGGCAAAGGTGCCTGTGTGTTGTTTTACCGGTTTGGTACCTGTCCATTGGATGGTGCTTTGGCTAAGATCGGCGTTATAGGCTGTTCCTGCTGTGGCAGCGGCATCTACTTCCTGTGCGTCGGTAGCCTCTGCATGGTCGGCTTTTGGCGCTTCCTGACAAGCCGCAAAAATTAAAGTGGCGGCGCTCAATGCTAATAATGTTTTTTTCATGTTGGTACATCTATTGTTATGAGCGCAAATCTATTGTGAAATGACAATTCGCCCAATAAAGTTTTTTTATCAAATCATAGCAATGCATCTTTGAAGGATGAAGCAGCTTTCACCCACCGAGTTTTCCGAATGGCAAAAAAGCGGGAAAGACTATGTGCTTGTGGATGTGCGGGAGGCATGGGAGCGTACGCTCTATTCTATAGGCGGCTTGCATCTTCCTTTTTCCGAAGCGCTTCCCGGCAAGGAAGCCATCCCTATGAACAGACCCGTGGTGGTGTATTGTGAAAAAGGAATACGCAGCGGAATCATCATCCAGCGACTGGAAGAATTAGGCTATGAAAACCTGTATAATCTTGCAGGAGGAATGAAAGCGTGGAAGGAAGGGAATCCCTAAGCGCTTTCTTTCTTTACCCCTGATATTCGCCCCATACATTTCGCAAGGCATCGGCTATTTCGCCCAGTGTACTGAAGTTTTCTACAGCGTCTATCACCAAAGGCATGAGGTTTTCTGTAGTCTTTGCAGCGGCTTTTATTCGTTCGATACAAGCCGTGGTTTTGGCGTTATCTCTGCGTGTGCGCAAGGATTTCAGTTTTTCGCTTTGCAAGGTGCGGATGCTGTCGTCAATTTTTAAGACTGGCGTAGGCTCTGTTTCTTTGGAGGTAAATTTATTCACCCCTACAATGATTTTCGATCCGTCTTCGATGCTGCTGTTATAGGTATATGCCGCGCGTGCTATTTCATCTTGTATAAAATGCTGCTCTATAGCCTTTACCGAGCCGCCCATCGCGTCTATCTTATCTATCAGTTTTTTCGCTTCGGCTTCCATGGTATCGGTCAGCTCCTCTACAAAATAAGAACCGCCCAGCGGGTCCACCGTTTGGGTAACGCCACTTTCAAACCCGATGATTTGCTGTGTGCGCAAAGCGATGGTGGCAGCTTCTTCCGTAGGCAGAGAAAGGGCTTCGTCATAGCCATTGGTATGCAGCGACTGCGTGCCGCCCAATACTGCCGCCAGTGCTTGGATGGTAACGCGTGTGATATTGTTGCGCGGCTGCTGAGCCGTCAGCGTACTGCCGCCGGTTTGGGTATGGAAGCGCAGCATCTGCGCTTTGGGATCGGTAGCGCCGAGTTCCTGGGTAATCTGCGCCCACATCCTGCGTGCAGCACGGAATTTGGCTACTTCTTCAAATAAATTGTTATGCGCATTGAAGAAAAAAGAAAGCCGCTTGGCAAATACATTAATGTTCAAACCTTTTTCTATGGCTGCTTTTAAATAAGCTTTGCCGTTGGCTAAGGTAAAAGCAAGCTCCTGCACGGCTGTAGAACCGGCTTCGCGGATATGGTAGCCGGAAATGGATATGGTATTCCATTTGGGAACTTCTTTGCTACAAAATTCAAAAATATCGGTAATCAGGCGCATGGAGGGTTGCGGCGGATAAATGTAAGTGCCGCGTGCTGCATATTCTTTAAGGATGTCGTTTTGTATCGTACCGGATATTTTGCGGATGTCGGCGCCTTGTTTTTTGGCGAGTGCAATGTAGAGGGCCAGCAAAATAAAACCGGTAGCATTGATGGTCATGGAGGTGGAGACTTCTTCCAGGTTGATGCCTTTAAAAAGGATTTCCATGTCTTCGATAGAATCAATCGCTACGCCTACTTTGCCTACTTCACCTTCCGCCATAGCATGGTCGCTGTCGTAGCCGATTTGCGTAGGCAGGTCAAAAGCCACGGATAGCCCCATCACACCCTGACTCAGCAAATAATGATAGCGTTTATTGCTTTCCTCTGCTGTGCTGAAACCCGCATATTGGCGCATGGTCCACAGTTTATCGCGGTACATAGCCTTGTGCACTCCGCGGGTATAGGGAAATTCGCCGGGCGTTTCATTCATAGTCGAGGGCCGGCTGTACAATTCTTTTATTTCAATACCGGAATCGGTGGTCAGTTTTTTCTCGGACATGAGTGGCAAGGTAAATGGGGAAAATGCAAATTCCAAATCGGAGAGGGATAGAGGCTGAATATTGCGCTTATAGGGATTATAGGACAAGAATATTCACCCGTATTCGAGAATGATTTTTCTCCCGCAGATTTTTTTATTGGTAATGATATTCATCTGCGCTTATCCGCGCTATCTGCGGGCTACACCTTATTGAATATGTATAGTGAGATTGATTTTTCTCCCGCAGATTTTTTTATTGGTAATGATATTCATCTGCGTTATCTGCGCTATCTGCGGGCTACACCTTCTACATTGAATATGTATAGGGAAAATGATTTTTCTCCCGCAGATTTTTTTATTGGTAATGATATTCATCTGCGTTATCTGCGCTATCTGCGGGCTACAATTGCAATTTATCCATAAAAAAAACGCGATCGCATAGGCAGCCATCGCGTTTTCGGGATAAAACTAAGAGTACGGATAGGGTTTAGAAGGGCAGGTTGTCTTCGTGCTCCGCGGCTATAGGTGCAGCCGGGGAAGTGTCGGAAGCAGGCTTTTTATCAAGGCTCATCAAATTGGTAGCCCGTATTTCGGTGGCGAATTTTTTCACGCCTTGCGCATCTGTATAGCTTCTGTTAATCAGCTTCCCTTGCACGAGGATAAAACTGCCTTTGTGTAATTGCCTGCCGGCGCGCTCTGCCATAGCCTCCCATAAGGTGATGGAGTGCCATTGGGTTTCTTCTTTCCATTCGCCGGACTGGGTTTTATAACTTTCGGTGGTGGCGATACGGATGCGTGCCATTACGGTTCCGTTTTCTAATGTTTTCATTTCGGGGTCGGCTCCCAAGTGCCCGATTAGCTGTACGCTGTTTCTTAGATTACTCATTTTTTTGAAATTTAAAAGATTAAAAAAAGGTTTTTGTTATTTCGGAATTCCTGATGCAAAGATGGGGTGGTGAAAAAGCCGAAGTCGGTATTTAGTCATTTACATCCGTAAGAAAACGACAGTAACCGTTTGTAATCGGAAAATAAAAGCATATATTTATCAAAAATATTATTTATGGATAAACTCTGTCTCAACTGTGAAAAGCCCCTGAAAGGCAGATCGGATAAGAAGTTTTGCGATGACTATTGCCGTAATAACTACAACAACAAGCAAAACAGCGAAAAAACAAATCTCATCAGAAACATCAATAACACCCTTTCTAAAAACCGCAGAGTGCTGGAAAGTTTTTTATCCGCAGGGGAGGAAATGAAGAAGACCACGCATCCGAAACTATTGGAGGCAGGGTTCAATTTTAAGTATTTTACCCATCAGTATCAAAACGCTAAAGGGCAGGTATATCATTTTGTATATGACTATGGTTATCTTCCTTTGGAAGCTGATTGGGTGCTGATAGTGAAGCGGAAATGAGTGCCTTACGATTTTGAAGAATTTCAAAAACACAGATTATAGTCTATCCGGAAATAGGTGTGCAATAAATGTGATTGCATTTTTCATTATCATGTCGTTTTTTGCATTGCCGGTACTTCCAAATATCCCCACCAACGCCAACCCCTTGCATTGAGCAAATGCCCGATATAATTTAGCGTTGTATCTTTCCCCCACAATTATTTTTTTATAATGACCATCCTGCAAAACATTTCCCTAAAGCCCTATAACACCTTCGGTATGGATGTATCCGCCGAATATTTTACCATACTCAATCAAGCGGCACAGATAGAAGAACTTGCTCACGACAAAGCCCTGCCCTTCCGAAAATCCATCCTCGGCGGGGGCAGCAACCTCCTGCTCACCAAACCCGTGAACGGATTGCTCATAAAAAACGAACTGAAAGGAAGCAATATCATCACCGAAAACAACGAGCATGTATGGCTGCGCGTAAGCGCCGGCGAGATATGGCACGAGCTGGTGCTGCACACCCTCCGCAACGGATGGGGCGGACTGGAAAACCTCTCGCTGATACCCGGTTGCGTAGGCGCATCTCCCATGCAGAATATAGGTGCCTATGGAGTGGAAGTAAAAGACACGATTGAAGAAGTGGAAGCATGGCACTGGGAGGAAAAACGATTTCTCGTATTGAAAAACAGGGATTGCAAGTTCGGCTACCGCGATAGCATTTTCAAAAAAGAACTGAATGGAAAAACGCTCATCACCGCCGTTACCTTCCGGCTGAGTAAGCAGCCCAAGCTCAATACCAGCTACGGTGCCATCCGGCAGCAACTGGAAGCTATGGGCGTGAGTGATCCTTCCATCCAATCCGTGTCGGATGCGGTGATTGCCATCCGCAGCAGCAAGCTACCCAACCCAAAGCATATAGGCAATGCAGGCAGCTTTTTTAAAAATCCTACACTTCCCTATAAACAGTTTGAAACCCTGCAAACGCTCTATCCGGATATTTCTTCGTATAAAGTAGATGAGCAGAACGTGAAAATAGCGGCGGGATGGCTTATCGAACATTGCGGATGGAAGGGCTACAGGAACGGCGATGCGGGCGTGCATGAAAAACAGGCTTTGGTATTGGTAAATTACGGCAAGGCTATAGGCAAAGACATCTATAATCTTTCTTCCGAAATAATAGCTTCGGTAAACGAAAAATTCGGGATAGAGCTGGAGCGCGAAGTGCAGATCTGGTAGCTTTTGCTTCAAAAAAAATAAAGAACTATGATTAAGGATACTATGCGCTGTTCTATAACAGTACCCTTTTTTACCCATCAACAAATCTGGAACATTCTATAGGCCTTTATCACTTTAGAATAGTGGAGATAATTTATCCTTAAAACCCAAACCCTGCTCCATTAGGTAGTCTATTTTAAGTTTTTTGATAAATTCATTCACAGACTATCCAGAGGGCTTTTTATATGCGACTTGGAAACGTCGGTGATGTGCGTGTAAATCTGCGTGGTTTTGAGCGAATTATGTCCGAGCAATTCTTGTAGAAAACGAATGTCGGCACCGCTCTCGATCAGGTGCGTGG
>JAEZZY010000039.1 GCA_023418315.1 Bacteroidota bacterium | reverse complement strand
GGGTAGGGGGTGTGGTTTTCTTACTTGTGTTTATGGGGGTTTTATCTGTGGTTAAAGAATGGGATTTTTTGCTTTCGGGCAAGGTTTGGTTGCTTGTGGGCAGGGCAGGGGCTGGCGTGTTTTGCTCTGAGGGTGTAGTGTTGTTTTGAGGCAATGTATAGGCAACATCCGAAGGTGCGCCGGTCTGTACGGGTTCATTCATCCGGAAGCCGGTGTACATTTTATAGCCGCCTACCGTGAGGGAAGCAAGCAACACCAAACCGGTAGCCGCGGTAAGCATCCTGCGCCAGTTGTAGCCGCCGGCGGCAGGGCGCAACGGCATTTTATCATCCAGCAGATCGCGCATGTGCAGCCAGGCCCCGGCACGTTCTTTCTCTTCACCGCCACTGAGGCGCTGCCTTACAAAATCATCTATATTTATCATGTTTTTATCCATAGGGATAAAATTTTTAACGTTTATAATGCAATTTTTGTTGCTCTATCTTCTCTTTTAAAATTCGCCTTCCTTCCGACAAATGCCATTTGGACGTTCCTTCGCTGATGCCTAAAATTTTTCCTATTTCCTTATGCGGATAGCCTTCCATGATGTACATATTGAATACGGCTCGGGTAGCTACGGGCAAGGATTGTACCATTTGCAGCAATTCGTTGTAATAGAGATTTTCTGCATGGTCTTTATGGATGTATTCATCTTTTTCTACCAATACGATTTTTTCATTGTACTTCATATTCTGCTTCACATAATCGGATACGGCATGGAAAACAATTTTCCGTAGCCAGCCTTCAAAAGAGCCTTGAAACGTATATTGGTTTATTTTCTGAAAAGCCCTTAAATAGCCGTTGTTCAGCACTTCCTCTGCTTGCATATCCTCGTCTATATACCTCTTTACCAGCGCCATCATGCGGGGGTAAAAAAGCTTGTACAAACGTTCTTGAGCGCTGCGTTCATTACGAATACATCCTCTGATGAGTTCTTCCAACTCGCTTGTTTGTCCTGATACGGTATATGCCAAAGCTATAGGCAAGTAATGGGAGATTAATTAAAAACAACCTATAAGACGTAATTATTGCCTCATTCAGTTGGGTATTTACTAAGATAATGCAAATCTTGCAAAAATGCCTAAGAAAGGGAAGGCTGATGAAGGATGTTGCTTACCGCAAATATTCTATTCATGTGGCAGTACCCGGTTTGCCAGCTTCCCAATGGTCATCCCTTGCACAATGATGGAAAAGACCACCACAAAATACGTAGCCGCCACGATCAGTTGTTTATGCGGACCTTCATCTACCGATAATGCCAGGGCTATAGACACGCCTCCGCGCAGCCCGCCCCATACCAGTATTTTTATCGTGCCGCCCGTAAACCGTTCTTTGAATTTGATGAGCAAGGTAGGACACCATATAGATACAAACCGCGACAACAGCACAATAACGATGCACACGATACCCAGCAGCCAGTAGTCGAGAATGTTGGGGATGAGCAACAATTCGAACCCTATAAACAGGAAAAGTATAGCGTTAAGAATGTCATCTATCAGCTCCCAGAATTTATTCAGATAGTCTTTGGTAGTGGCAGACATAGCTGTTCTTTTTCCATAATTGCCGATGACAATACCCGCAGCCACCATAGTGAGCGGCCCGGAAATATGCATGGCTCTTGCGATAAGGTAGCCGCCCATTACTACCGACAGGGTGATGAGTACGGATACTTTATAATCGTCTATCCGCCGCATGGCATTGGAAGCGCCGAGCCCTAAGAGAAAACCCAGCAAAAAGCCGCCTGCCGCTTCCTTCACGAGCAGCCAGGTAATATTCCAAGCAGATAAATCAATAGCGCTTCCCTGCGAAATTTGCAACAAAACCGCAAAAACCACTACCGCCACACCATCGTTAAACAAAGATTCGCCCGCCACTTTTGTCTCCAGAGATTTCGGTACATGGGCGTTTTTGAGAATGCCCAGCACGGCTATAGGGTCGGTGGGAGAGATGAGTGCACCAAACAAAAGACATTGAATAAGCGACATCTCCAAACCCAGAAAAGGCAAAGCGTAAAAAAGCAGGGCGCCTACGGCAAAGGTGGAAATAAGTACACTTACGGAAGAAAAAATCATGATGGGCACTTTCTGCTCCCTAAGATCTTTCAGATTGATATGAATGGCTCCCGCGAATAAAAGAAAATTAAGCATGCCGCCCATCAGCACTTCCGTAAAATCCACATCCTGTAGCAAAGTGGAGAAGCGGCTTAGTGTCTGGGGAAAGATATGACCCGTTATAACCAGCAGGATAGACGTGAGCATGGCGATGATCATGATGCCTATGGTAGAGGGTAGTTTTAAGAATCGTAGATTGATGTAAGCAAAAAAGGAAGCTAAGACGATAAGCGCTGAAAATGAATAGTATAATTCCATACAAAAGTTTAAAAAATCCGGGTGCGAAAATAAGGGATGGAAATTTAGCGAAGCGGAAGGAAGGACATTCGCTTTGCTACGCGCAGTTATAGGCTATTCATCCGGCGTTCTATGAAACCATTTTCATTAAAAAAAGCAGCTTTTTCAAGCCGCTTTAAATACTATTCAATTAAAATGAATGGAGGATGGTTTATACCTCCCGGTTTGCATCAAATGCTTCCAGTTCATTGGCTACAGCCGTAAGGAAGCTGGCGCCGAGCGAGCCATCTACAATCCTATGATCGTAGCTGAGGGAGAGATACATCATGTGGCGGATGGCTATCACATCACCGTTTTCGGTTTCCAATACCATGGGGCGTTTTTTGATGCTGCCTACGGCAAGGATGGCTACCTGCGGCTGGTTGATGATGGGCGTTCCCATCAGGCTGCCAAAGGTGCCCACATTTGTAAGGGTGAAGGTGCCGCCTTGGGTATCGTCCGCTTTCAGCTTATTGCTGCGCGCGGCGTTTGCCAAGCCGTTTACATCTTTAGTAAGTCCTAAGAGATTTTTGGTATCGGAGTTTTTAATTACCGGAACGATGAGGTTGCCGCTGGGCAGAGCCGTAGCCATGCCTATATTGATGTCTTTTTTTACAATAATCTTATCGCCGTCCACGCTACTGTTGATCATCGGATACTTACGAATACAATTCACTATAGCCTCAATGAAAATAGGGGTGAAGGTGATTTTCTCGCCGTATTTCTTTTCAAAAGAGCCTTTTATTTTGTTTCTCCAGTTCACGATATTCGTTACATCACATTCGGTAAAGCTGGTAACGTGCGGGGAAGTAGCTTTGCTGCGCACCATGTGGTCGGCTATCAACTTGCGCATTCTGTCCATTTCTACAATCTCTACATTGCTGCCGTAGCTGCCGGTAGATTTGGCTTCCGCCACCGGTGCGGAAGCGGCAGGCGCAGCCGGGGCAACGGGTGCAGCAGCAGCGGCGGCAGGAGCGGCTTGAAGAGCAGCAGGTGCAGTGCCGTTTTTACGATCGGCTACATATTGGAGAATATCTTTTTTGGTTACACGTCCTTCATTGCCGGTGCCGGTGATGTTTTCCAGTTCCGACATGCTGATGCCTTCTTTGGAGGCGATATTCAATACCAGGGGACTATAAAACTTGTTTCCTTCGCCTGAGGAAACCGGTGTTGGCGCCGGCTGTGCCGCTGCGGCAGGCTGAGCGGCGGGTGCGGGCGGAGGCATAGCGGGTGCAGCTTGCGGGGCAGGGGCTGCTGCGGCTGTGGTTGCCCCTCCGGCGGTATTGATTTTAGCAATCACCGTACCTACGGGCACTACGTCGTTTTCTTTAAATAATATTTCAGCAATGGTTCCTTCGGCAGTGGAAGGCACTTCGCTATCTACCTTGTCTGTAGCTATTTCCAGAATGGTTTCATCCATCTTCACACTGTCGCCGGGTTGCTTGTGCCATTTCAAAACGGTAGCTTCCATGATGCTTTCCCCCATTTTGGGCATTACTAAATCAACTATTGCCATAAATATTTTTTAAATGATATAGGCGGCAAAAATAATCAAATAAGGGGCAAAATGAAAAATGGTTTCGGTATATATCATTCAGTAAAAATTCCGCATCTTTAAAATGAAATCAAAAAAATAAATCAAAAAAACGAAGACGAAACCCTGTGGCAATGCTCAGCACAAGCTTAGGCATGTTCCGCCACCGCTGTTTCTTCCGTTACCGCTCCGCTCCCTTTTTTCAATCGCTTGTTTCCATGCAGGGTATAATAGGCTATAACCGCGCTGATAAACATGAATACCGAGGCCAGAAAAAACGGCGCTCCGGCAAATTGAAACGGCGCTTCTTCATGCGTGAAAAAATAAAATAAATTGGTCATCAGCGGCGGACCTACGATGGACGTGGCGCTCATAATACTCGTAAGAGCGCCCTGCAATTCTCCCTGCTCCCGTGGTGATACATTGCCCGACATGATGGACTGTAGCGCCGGTCCGGCAATGCCGCCCAAGCAATAAGGAATTAGAAATACCATCATCATCCATCCTTCCGAGGCAAAAGCAAAAAGCATCATCCCCAATGCGTAGAGTGCCAAACCGATATAGATGCTTCGTTCATTGCCGAGTTTCCTGCTGGTATAACGGATCAGCAACCCCTGCACCAGCCCTACCAGCAAGCCTACAACGCCCAGGGAAACCCCCACCATTTTTTCATCCCAGTTGAATTTATACATGGTAAAATAGCTCCAGTTGCTTTGCACCGCATGGCCTCCTACATAGACCAGGGTAAGTGCTACCACCAGCCCCGAAAGGGCGGGATATTTTTTTAATTGCATTAACGAACCGACAGGGTTAGCGCGCTTCCACTCAAACGAACGGCGGTGTTCCTTATCCAGAGATTCAGGAAGGATGAAGTAGCCGTAGAGAAAATTTAACCCGCATAAAACAGCGGCTGCATAAAATGGTACGCGGGAACCGAAATGCCCTAACAGACCGCCTATGACCGGACCTATAATAAAGCCCACGCCGAATGCCGCACCAATCATTCCGAAATTTTTTGCACGGTCTTTAGCCGTGCTGATATCTGCTATGTAGGCGCTGGCCGTAGTGATGCTGGCGCCCGTGATGCCTGCCAATATACGACCCACAAACAGCCATTCTATAGTGGGCGCAAGCGAAATAAAAATATAATCTAAACTGAAGCCTAAAAGAGAAAGAAGAATGATGGGTCTTCTGCCGTATTTATCGCTCAGGTTGCCGATGATGGGCGCAAAGAAAAACTGGGTAATAGCATAGGCAAACGTGAGCCAGCCGCCGTACTTGGAAGCCGTGCTTACATCCGCATGTATCAGTTCTTCTATGAGTTTGGGAATGACGGGGATAATGATGCCCCAGCCAATAATATCCAGCAGCAGCGTAATGAATATAAATCCGATTGCTGCCGATTTTTTCTTTTCTTCCAAAATAGTAAATGTGTTTTTGAAATCTGTTTTGTCTTGTTTTTATTTTATGGTTTCCTGCGGACAAATGCGGATGGTCAAAAAAATTATGCTAAAGACATTCTTTCAAAAACCTTGTGTTTTTACACGAAAACCATCCGTAAAGACCCACCCTATTAAGCCATTTCCGGCAACAGCAAACTGTCCATATCTTCCAGTCCTATCGTATTTACACTCACAAATCCTTCCGCGTATTTCGTGCCTATTCTTTTTCCCAGCAACGCATCGCGGTAGGTTATCTGTTCCAGAAAATCCTGCGTGGCTATATAGGTGGCGGGTTCATGGGAGTCGGGGTTGTGAAACTGGCTTTTATAGCTTTTTATAGCCGCCATTTTTGTAGCAAATACCGAAGATATATCCACGATAAAACTGGGCTCCATCGTTCTGTCTTGTATCATGTGAAAGACGCGCTTGGGTCGCCATGCTTTTTGAAGAACGCTATCATAGCTTGTTTCGATTTTGGAAAGCCCGGCAAGAAAGCAGGCATCGGATATGAGTTTTCCCGCCCGTCCGTGGTCGGGATGGCGGTCGTCCAAAGCATTGGCAATGACTATATCCGGTTGGTATTTTCGAATATGCTGAATGAGTTGTAACTGATGTGCTTCATCATTTTTAAAAAATCCGTCCCTCATACCCAAGTTTTCCCGGAGGCGGATCCCCATGAGCCTGCCTGCTTCGGCGGCTTCCTGTAGGCGCAGTTCGGGTGTGCCGCGGGTGCCAAGTTCGCCTTTCGTAAGGTCTATAACGCCTACCGCTTGTCCTTTTTGCGCATGTTTTATTAAGGTGCCGGCGCAGCCCAGTTCCACATCGTCGGGATGCACGGCTATGGCGAGCAGATGAAGTTTTTGCATGATGGTTTTAAAAAATAAGGGGACAAATGTACGGGTTCTTGGAGGGAAAGCAGCGACAGAGGTGCTTTATTCCTTTAAGATTGCTCCCGCACATCTAACACATCGCGCAGGGCATTTCCTAAAATATTGAATGCATATACCAACAACATAATGGCTACCCCGGGAATGATAGCAAGCATAGGGCGGTTGGTAATGAGGAAATTATAATGTTCTTTAATCATCAATCCCCAGGAAGGTTGGGGAGGTTGTACGCCAATGCCTAAAAAGCTCAATCCTGCTTCTACCAGTATCGCCGTAGCGAAATTACTGGCGGCAATCACCATAATGGGTCCGGCTATATTGGGCAGGATGTGCCGGAAGATGATGCGCATATCGGTTAATCCTAAGGCTTTGGCGGCGGTGATGTATTCCATTTCTTTGAGCGCCATCACCTGCCCGCGGATCAATCTTGCCGCGCTTACCCACATCGTAAGACCTATGGCGATGAAGATTTCCATAAACCCTTTTCCGATGGTAAGTGTGATGGCGAAGACCAGAAGCAGGGTAGGGATAGCCCAAAGAATATTAATCACCCACATCACGGCATTATCCACCCATCCGCCGAAATAACCGGCTACAGCGCCCAACACAATGCCGATTGTCAAGGATAGGACAACGGCAACAATGCCTACGGCTATGCTCACGCGTGCGCCTACAATAAGCCTTGATAAAATATCCCTGCCGTAGCGGTCGGTGCCTAAGAGATAGGTGAGTTGCTGTACCTGGTTTTCCGCTATCTGCTTTCGGGCATCGGCGAGGGGCAGGTCTTTATATTCGCGTGTCAGCAGCTCTTTTATAGGGAAATGCAAGGTATCGTTCAGTCCTTCATCTATATAATGCTGCACCCAAATGTTGCTATCGGCAAACCAATAATGATTTATAGGCAGATACTGATAGGCAGAGGGCGTTCCCGAAAACCATTTCTGAAGGGCCCTTGTTTTTTGCCCGGTTATTTTTTTAGGGAGGAGTAAGACCTTGTTGGAAAACCCCGGTGGCTTCACGCTATATTCCACAATCATGCGGTTGGCATAGGGCGTATCATCCGGGGCCAGCTTGTAGGCAAAAAGCGCTACAAACATCACCGCGGCAATGATGCCGGTGGCTACGACGGCAGCCGGTTTGGTGAACAGTCTGTTCAGAAAAGAAGGGTGGTGCAATTGCTTTAATGCTTCTTGTTTGCTTTGGCTAAAATAAACGAAAATGAGGAGTTAGGCAGGCTTTGGAACAAGTAAAGTAGGGACAACCCGGGAAAAAATAAACCTGCATTAACTTGACAATAACAAATTATTTTTACTAAATTTAGACATTCTTTAACCTTTAATCAATTTTTTTATGAACCATCCTTGTCTAAAGTGTACACACACACACACACAC
>JAEZZY010000029.1 GCA_023418315.1 Bacteroidota bacterium | reverse complement strand
TACTTGTTATACCTTAATGCTTCCGGCGATTTTTTTTCGTTGTCATAATAAATGTTTTTTAATGAAGGCTAAATTTACGGATGGTTGCGGAAGGCTACCGTAGGTTTAGTTCAACATCGTATTGCCATTATTGCGGGGCTGAACGGCTTTGATTGTACATTTGTGCAAAATTCAACATTTGTTCTTCGATTGAACTTTAATACTAAAAATCCCCGCCTTCGGCAATACCCAAACCGTTGTGCGTCAGTGTAAAAACCCGACCCGCAAATGGCACATTTGGTTTTTCCCGACACACAAGCCAACGCTCAAAAAACCAAAAGAGCCATTTTTTGCCAACGCACGGACAGACGAGAAGACATAAAAAAGTAAATTTGAAGACTGAGAATTTTAAAATATAAAGTGAACGAATTGACAGAAGAAATAAAGACAGACAACCAAGTAAAATCCAAACAGCGGGTTACAGACCACGGTGAAGTGTTTACAAACGAACGGGAAGTAAACGCTATGCTCGATTTGGTAAAGCACGAAACGGAACGCATTGACTCCCGTTTCTTAGAACCCGCTTGTGGTAACGGAAACTTTTTGGCGGAAGTGCTTCGCAGAAAATTGAATGTCGTTGACCAACGATACAGCAAAAGCCAAATTGAATGGGAACGCTATGCCGTGATTGCCGTTTCGAGCATTTACGGAGTGGACATTTTGGAAGACAATGCACAAGAATGCAGAGAACGCCTATTCAAAATCTTTGACGAGCGTTACACTAACCTATTCAAAGACAAATGCAAAGTCGAGTGTAGACAAAGCATAAAGTTTTTGTTTGGCAGAAACATACTTTGGGGTGATGCCTTGGACTTTACCAACCCCGATACCAAACAACCCATTATATTTTCAGAATGGAGTGCCGTAAACGGCTCAATGTTGAAACGAAGGGATTATATGTTTAAATTTTTAGTGGAAAAAACACACCAGTTCTCAATGTTCAATGACGAAGGCAATGCAGCCGCCATTGATGAGCCTGTAAAAGATTATCCACTGATTCATTTCTTAAAATTGGGCGAAGATGATACAAACGAACTATAACCCCGATGTACTCACTTGCCTTGCCAATTTGAGCAATGACGAAGTATTTACACCACCCAATTTGGTGAACGATATTTTAGACTTGCTCCCCCAAGAGCTATGGAGCAACCCAAACGCCAAGTTTTTAGACCCTGTTTCTAAAAGTGGAGTTTTTTTGCGAGAAATGGCAAAGCGACTAATGGTAGGTTTGGAAAGCCAAATACCTGACAAACAAGAACGCATTAACCACATTTTCAGCAAACAACTATATGGCATTGCCATAACCGATTTAACCGCCTTGCTTTCTCGCAGAAGTGTGTATTGCTCCAAAACTGCCAATGGTAAATACTCCATTTGCGAGACTTTTACCAATGAGCAAGGCAATATCCATTACGAACGGATGCAACATACGTGGCAAGGTGGTAAGTGTTCCTATTGCGGTGCAAATCAAGAATCATATGACCGTGATGAAGCCTTAGAAACCTACGCTTACAATTTTATTCACACAGACAAACCAGAAAAAATATTCAATATGAAGTTTGACGTAATCGTTGGAAATCCACCATATCAGTTAAATGATGGTGGTGGCACAGGTTCAAGTGCAAAACCGATCTACAACTTGTTTATAGAGCAGGCAAAGAAACTGAATCCTAGATACCTGTCAATGATTATTCCAGCAAGATGGTATTCGGGTGGTAAGGGATTAGATGACTTTAGAAGCGAAATGCTTAAAGATAAGCGAATAAGGAAGTTGGTCGATTATGCTGATTCACGTGATTGTTTCCCCGGGGTTGATATTGCGGGCGGTATTTGCTATTTCCTTTGGGATAGGGACAACAAAGGAATTTGTGAAGTTGAGACAATCAGAAAAAATGAAATAATAAAGTCTGAACGTTATTTAGATGAATTTGAAACTTTTGTAAGAGATAATCTAGCAATTAATATTATTCATAAGGTTAAAGAGAAAAGTCAAAATTTCTTAGATAGTGTTGTATCAAGCAGGATGCCGTTTGGTTTAGTTTCTAGTGTTAGGCCTGAAAAAATTGGAGATCTTGATTTGATAACAAGTGCTGGACGTGGCAAAATTTCTTCAAGTAAAGTAACTAGTGGAAAAGATTTAATTGGGAAATGGAAAGTAATGCTATCTAAAGCTTCAAATGACCACGGTGGTCAACCAGACAAAGAAGGTAAAAGACGAATTTTTTCAAGAGTTGAAATAATGCCTCCTCAAACAGTGTGCACAGAATCCTATTTAGTTGTTGGTAAGTACGAAAGTCAATCAGAAGCAGAAAATATGGCAAACTTCTTAAAAACTAAGTTTTGTAGGTTTTTAGTTTCGACAATACTTTTAACCCAAAACATCACAAAAGGCAAATTCATTTTCGTGCCAGATTTGCCAATGTCGGAAAGTTGGGACGATGAAAAACTTTACAGAAAATACAATTTAAATCGTGAAGAAACTGAATTCATTGAACAGCTTATTCGACCGATGGAAGTTGAAGCATAATCCATAAATCACTTTAAATTTAAAAAATATGTACAAAGCAACATTTGGAACAAAACAACAAGTAGCTTTTAATTCTGAAGGAGAGTATTATGAATTTCTTGGTTACTTATCAAAGAATGATGGTTCAACAAGAATCGTATGGGAAGAAAATAATGAGCAAGGTGCTTGGGCAGAAGAAGGTCGAATTCTTTTCTATACCCCGCAACCAAACCAATTGAGAGTTCAATTATTGCATACAGCTGGAAACCCATCAATAGAATCACGTGTAAATTGTAATGAATTTGTTGAAAACATTAGAACACATCATAATTTCGTTTTAGGTGGCAATCAAAATCTAGCTTCGATAAGGGCAACAGTTCCACAACAGTTTCTAACAGACTTCGACAATGGCCGTTTGATTTAATGTTATGTCTCAAAAAAAAGATTTTTTTCCTCCTCGACCGTCCACCAATCCAACCATTTATGCTTATGAGTTGGTGGGCGTGGCTACGCATAAAGGGTTGCTCAAAATCGGTTATACCGACCGTGATGCACAAACACGTATCAAAGAGCAATTAGGTACGGCTGCCATTCAATACAAAATTGTATTTGAAGAATCGGCAATGAAGCGTGATGGCAGTTCATTTACAGACCGCGAAGTACACCGATTATTGAGAGAATGGAAAGTTGTAAACGAAAGCGGAGAATGGTTTAAATGCACCTTAAACGATTTACGCAGAGCCATTCACCAAATCAAAACAGGCGAAAAAACAGAAGAAAACCGAGTGCTTACTTTCGGTATGCGTCCTGAACAGGAAGAAGCAGTAAATAAATCCATTACCTATTTTAAAAGTTTCAAAAAAGAAAACCCTGATAAAACGCCTCACTTTCTTTGGAACGCCAAAATGCGTTTCGGAAAAACCTTTGCCAGTTACCAATTGGCTAAAAAAATGGGTTGGACAAAAATTCTGGTGCTGACGTTCAAGCCAGCCGTACAAAGTGCTTGGGATGAAGATTTAATGACCCACGTGGATTTTGAAGGTTGGCAGTTCATCTCCCGAAATGGTTTAACCTTTGAAGAAGCCAACCCCAAAAAACCAATTGTTTGTTTTGGTTCGTTTCAGGACTACTTAGGTAAGAACACCAGCACAGGCGGTATCAAAACCAAGAACGAATGGGTACACGCAACCAATTGGGATTGTGTAATTTTTGACGAGTACCACTACGGAGCTTGGCGTGAGAATGCCAAAGAACTCTTTGAAGCAGAAGGCAAAAAAGAATTGGAATTTGGCGAAGGAGAAGGCATCGAATACTTTGATGAAGAAGCAATGCCCATCACTACCAACCATTATTTGTATTTGTCAGGTACACCTTTCCGTGCCATTGCATCAGGTGAATTTATTGAAGAACAGATTTTCAACTGGACGTATTCAGATGAGCAAAGAGCCAAAGCCGACTGGGACGAAAGCAAAGGAAACAATCCTTATGCTTCCTTGCCCCGAATGGTAATGATGACCTACCAATTGCCCGATTCAATTAGCCAAATTGCAGAATTGGGAGAATTTGACGGTTTCGATTTGAATATATTTTTTTCAGCAGAAGGCGAAGGCTCAAAAGCCCGCTTCAAATACGAAGATGAAGTGCAAAAATGGTTGGATTTGATTCGTGGCTCATTCAGCGAAACCACCGTTGACAATTTGAAAATGGGAGCTAAAAAGCCGCCACTTCCGTTTTCACACGCTCCATTGCTGAATGTCTTGAATCATACTTTTTGGTTTTTGCCTACGGTTGCCGCTTGTCACGCAATGGCAAATCTCTTAAAGCAAAGGCAAAACAAATTTTACCACGATTACACCGTAGTAGTTGCCGCAGGCACACAAGCAGGTATTGGAGTTCACGCTTTACCGCCTGTTTTAGATGCAATGACCGATAATCCTTTGGAATCTAAAACCATTACTTTGTCTTGTGGTAAGCTCACAACAGGCGTTTCGGTAAAACCTTGGACTGGAATTTTTATGTTGCGGAATTCATCCAGTCCCGAAACCTATTTTCAGGCAGCATTCCGTGTGCAAACACCTTGGGTAATTAAAAATCCCGATAGCAAATCACCCAACAAAGAAGAAATTCTGAAAGAAGAATGCTATGTATTCGACTTTGCACCAAACCGAGCCTTGCGACAAATTGCTGATTACGCTTGCCGACTAAACGTAAATGAGTCAAACCCCGAAAAGAACGTTGAAGATTTCATCAATTTCCTTCCCGTTTTGGCTTATGACGGAAGTTCGATGAAACAAGTAGATGCAGCAGGAATATTAGACATTGCAATGAGTGGCACAACTGCAACTTTATTGGCTAGACGATGGGAAAGTGCTTTGCTCGTAAATGTGGACAATAACACGCTTGCGAGACTAATGGCAAACGAAGAAGCGATGAAAGCCTTGATGAACATTGAAGGATTCAGAAACTTAAATCAAGACATTGAAACCATCATCAATAAGTCAGAGAGCGTAAAGAAAACGAAGAAAGAAGCCAATGACAGAGAACTGACCAAGAAGGAGAAAAAAGAACTTTCAGACGAAGAAAAAGAATACAAGAGTCTGAGAAAACAAATACAAGAAAAGCTCATCAAGTTTGCGACACGTGTACCTGTGTTTATGTACCTGACAGACTACCGAGAAAGAAGTTTGAAAGACGTAATCACGCAATTGGAACCAGGTCTTTTCAAAAAGGTAACTGGTCTATCCGTCAAAGACTTTGAATTATTGGTAAGTCTTGGAGTATTCAACTCTGCCTTGATGAATGATGCAGTTTATAAATTCAAACGATATGAAGACGCAAGTTTGGAATATATCGGCATCAACAAACACGAAGGACAAGACATTGGGCTTTACGACACTGTTTTAAGCAGAAAAGACTATGAAGAATCTTTTGTAAACGAACCTGAATAGATAATATGCCAACGCTCAACAGCCACACACATTGCCAAGTCGCACAAGCCGACACACAAGCCAAAACTTGGCAAAGAGTGTGTCTGTTCCAACCCGCAACCGACAGACAATCAGGACGAAAGAAAAACACCGAACGCACAACAGCGGTAGCCGTTGCACAACTCCCTCCGAAATCCATTCCTTCAAAAAATGACCTTCATCACTCCATTTACAGTCTCCTTAGCAATCTCCGATTACATCCGTTCGCAGTAAATAATAAAAACAGGAATAAAATAGGAAGCTAAATAGCTTAACTTCATCCTAAGAAACCCAAAATCCATAAAAATGAAACATCTTACAGCACTCCTCATCAGCATAGCCATAGTGGTGTTTTCCATCGTCATCGGAAATGCCTATCGCTATAAATACAAACAGACGGAACGCATATCCGTAACGGGTGCTGCCGAAACCTCCTTCACCTCCGACCTGATTGTATGGAGCGCTACCTATTCCCGCAATTCATCCATCTTGCAAGATGCGTTTAACGAACTGAAAGCTGATGAGCAAAAAGTAAGAAGCTACCTTTCGCAACAAGGACTTTCCGATACCGAAATTGTCTATTCCTCCGTCAATATCGAAAAACTTTACAACACTACGTATGATGCCAACGGAAGAATAACAGGAAGCCTATTCGCCGGCTACCGGCTGTCGCAAACGGTGAAAGTAGAATCGCAAAACATCAGCAAGGTGGATAAAATATCCCGCGAGATAACGGGGTTGATTCAACAAGGTATTGAATTGACCTCATCCGCTCCTAATTACTTCTATACAAAACTCGGCAATCTGAAAATAGACCTGCTCGCGCAAGCCTCCGCCGATGGAGAAAAAAGAGCGGAAACTATCGCCAAAAATGCCGGGCAACAACTGGGCGGACTGAAAAAAGCAAGCATGGGCGTGTTTCAGATTACCGGGCAAAATGAAGATGAATCCTACTCTTACGGCGGGACATTTAATACTACAAGCCTGAAAAAAACGGCAAGCATCACGGTGAAAATGGAATTTGACGTGAAATAAAAACGAAAGCGCCGGAAAGAATAAAGAAAGGTTCCATTATTCCAGAGATGAGTGCTATATTCAAACCGTAAAAACAATAGCTATGGCGAATATTCTGGTTGCGGAAAGCGGCGCCACCAAAACGGACTGGCAGTTGGTTCCTACAAAAGGAAAAATCATTGCATTCAGCACTACAGGCATCAACCCTTACCTCCAAAAGCCGGAAGAAATAGAAGCTGTGCTGACCCGGGAACTGGGATGGAACGAGAAAAAGCACCAAGCGGATGAGGTATTCTTCTACGGCACGGGCGCAAGTAGTAAAGAACAGCAAAACAAGGTAAAAAAAATATTGGCAGCCTTCTTTAAAACCTCCAAAACCGAAGTAAACCATGACATGCTGGCGGCAGCACGTGCGGCTTGCATGGGAGGCAAAGGCATCGTGTGCATCTTAGGCACCGGCAGCAACTCCTGCTACTACGACGGCAAAAAAATAAAAGAACAACAACGCTCGCTGGGCTATATAGCCGGCGATGAAGGCAGTGGCAATTATCTGGGAAAAAAAGTACTGCAATACTATGCCTATAAAACATTTGACGCCGAGCTAACCGCCTCCTTCGAACAACTTTTCGGCAGCGATTTTAACGCCATCGTCAAAAAACTTTATTCCGAACCCTTCCCCAACCGGTACTTAGCAAGTTTTGTACTCCTGCTTAGGAAAAACCGCGGGCATTTTATGGTGGAAAATATTATTGAAGACGGACTTAACGATTTTTTCCACGCCCATATTTTGAAGTACCGCCATAGCTGGAAATCGCCGATACATTTTGTAGGCTCCATTGCCTATGAATTTAAAGAAGTACTGCAACTACTCTGCGAACAATATGAACTGGAGCTTGGCAATATCGTAAAAAGTCCTATTCACAATCTGGTAGCTTATCACAAAAAATAACCCGTTGATGCCATTCCTAATTTTTATACAAACCCAGGCATAACTTGTAGCATTGTATCTTTAGCAGCTCATTACCCTTCCCCGTAGGGAATGTCGGGCTTTTATACTTTTAACGATAATCGGATTATTTTAAAAATCTAAACAAAATCATTCACTACCATGTCTGCACAAACAGCCGAGATAAAACGTGTAACCGCACACACCCTGCAATGGATGAAACAACAGGGAGAAAAGATTTCCATGCTCACCGCCTATGATTTTTCTATGGCACGCATCCTGGATGACGCAGGCGTAGATGTACTGCTCGTGGGTGATAGCGCTTCCAATGTGATGGCAGGCCATGAAACGACGTTGCCCATTACCCTCGACCAAATGATTTACCATGCCTCCTCCGTAGTGCGCGCCATCAAACGCTGCATGGTGGTGGTGGATTTACCCTTTGGCAGTTATCAGGGCAATAGTAAAGAAGCGCTCAACTCCGCCATCCGCATCATGAAAGAAACGGGAGCACATGCTATAAAACTGGAAGGCGGTGAAGAAGTAGGCGAAAGTATCAAACGCATTATCAGTGCCGGTGTGCCGGTGATGGGGCATCTGGGGCTTACCCCCCAATCCATCAATAAATTCGGCACCTATGCCGTGCGCGCTAAAGAAGAAGCGGAAGCCGAGCAACTCGTTAAAAACGCACATATTCTCGAAGAAGCAGGTTGTTTTGCTATCGTTCTGGAAAAGATTCCCGCCATGCTGGCTAAGCGGGTTGCCGAGGAAGTAAAAGTACCAATCATAGGCATTGGCGCCGGAATGTATGCGGATGGGCAAGTGCTCGTCATGCACGATATGCTGGGCATTACCAAAGACTTTTCGCCGCGTTTCCTACGCCGCTATGCCGACCTGTACAACACTATAAAATCTGCTACGGAACATTATATAAACGATGTAAAAAGCAAAGATTTCCCAAATGCACAGGAGCAGTATTGAGGATATAGCCTAAACTCAAATACGCTCCATCGCTGCTTTCAGGGCTTCCGGTTTCACTCTAAACCCGCCGCTATAGGATTTTTGCGGCGGCTCGCCTATGAGGGGAATATATTTTACACCCAGTTGCTTCGCCATCAACCCGTAGTGAAAAGGTAGCCAGGGCTCGGAGGTTGGCGGAAAAATTTCTACTAATACTTTTAAATGATTCGTGTATAAAAGATTGGTGAAACCCGCGCCGTGTATGCCTATGAGGTAATCGGTTTTTCCGAATAGCGCTATCTGTTCGGTGAGGCTGAGGTTGTCTGCATCAAAAACAGGATAGCCATATTCTTGCAAGACAGGTTTCAGTTCCTCCATATTCTCTATAAAACGCAGCCGCTTAGGATCGCGGGAGAGAAATATTTTTTTCGGATTTTCAGATGAGGCACTGTGTTCTATTTTGAAAGGAGCTACTATAGGCAACAACAAATCCATCCGATGGGTTTCCGGTTTGGAGAAAACGATTTCATTTGCCGTTACATACTCCGTTTCTTCCTGCACGAGCCAGTTAAGTTTTTTTAATTCGGGATGATGCTCTGTATAGTAAGTAAAAAATGATTTCCGCATTTGTACGCCGGATACCAGTATCTGATATTCTTCTATAATAAATCCATGTTTTTTCAGAAGGAATAATTTGGCTAAGACATCGTTGTAAAAATGAAAATAATTTTCATCGCCGGTATCGCGCAAGGAGATAATCCTATCGGCTTCGATAATGTTTTTTTTGCCTTTTAGTTTGCGGTAAGAAGGTTTTAAATTATGAGGTGCTCTGCTTAGCCCCAGCGAATAATAATTCAGTTTTCCGTCTTTGGTGATATGCCATCCCGAAGGCTCTATAAGCCCGCCTTCTTTATGGATATAGATGTATTCTTCTTCCGTCCATTCATTCCAGTAAGAAAGATATTTATTGACAATAGGGTCATCACCGTCATCTAAGCGAATGTTGAAATCCTTTAACGGACTTACTTTTTTATACAAAAAAAACGAAGATTCAGGGATATAAAATTCGGGAAATAAAATCTTGTCAATGGTAGCAATGCGCGCCTTGTTATAGGCAAGGAATAAGTTTTTGCGCATTTTTACCGGTAATATTTTTTTTAAAATAGCTTTTATCATGATCGGCGGAAAAGGGTATTTTTAAAGGTTGCCCAGAAGCGTTTGGTCTTCAGCACGCCCCTACTCTCTTTCACAGACAGCCATAAATAATGACGTGCTTTTTTCTTATTCGTAGCGGCAAAATACAAGGCAACCAGTACATATTCAAACCCGAAAATAAATCCGGCGAGCGGCCCGAATGAGTGAAGAAATAGTTTGTCTTTTTTCAAATTATCTATAAACAGTAAGGTACGTTCTTCTATTCGTTCCGGCTTGATGGTATTGAGGCTTCGGTTTTCATGTTCTATCATAGCAAAGCTGATATGCGGATTGAATCGAAACGGATACCTTGCTGCCACACGCAGCCACAGTTCTTTATCTTCGGCGGTGGCAAGCCTACGGTCTTCGGTAAATTTTACTTCCTCAAAAATATCGTTACGGATGGTAACACTGTTGCACGCAAGGAAATTATCAATCGCTAATTTTTGTTTGAAATTATCGGGCGTTTCCCATAGCGTTATTTTTTTGCCGGTGATTTTATTCAGTATTTCATAGGGATTATATACGACTTCCGGCTGTTCATTTTTTCTGATAAAATCAAACAATACGGAAAGATGATCGGGGTACATTACATCATCCGAATCGAAGAAGATGAGGTATTTCCCTGTTGCTTTCGCTGCGCCGTAATTCCTTGCGGCGCCGCGTTCTCCGTTTTGTTTTTTATAGTATTTAACCTTATCGCTTGTGAGCGTAGCGGCTATTTTTTCCGTATGATCCGTGCTGCCGTCATCTACGATGATGAGTTCGTAGTCAGCGTATGTTTGCTGAAGAATCGTATGGATCGTTTCTTCGAGAAAAGCAGCCCTGTTGTATGTAGGTGTAATGATAGAAAAGAAAGGCATCAGCTTAGGAATGGGGTGTAATAGTTAATATTCTTTTCCACGTCATATAGTTCAAAGATAGAGCGATATAAGTTATTGCCTATCTGTTGGCGTTTTTCTTTTTCGAGCAAATGCGTAGCAATCGTTTGCACGGTTTCTGCAATATAATTTTCCTTAGAAAGTAAAAAACCGTTCTGTCCGTTTTGGATGTACTCGCCGCAATCACCCACCTCTTCGCAGGCAATCACCACTTTTTTTCTTAATCCGGCTTCTTTAATAACCAAGGAACTTGCTTCAGATTCCGAAGGATGCAGAAAAATATCGGAGGCTTCGATATAGTCCATCACGTTGGCTTTATAGCCTTCCAGTTTGCAGTAGTCGGTAAGCCGGTAGCTTTCTATGAGTTGTTGCAATTCGGGCTGCAATTCTCCTTCGCCTACGATAAACAACCCTGCGTTGATACCTTGCTCCCTAAGCCGTTTCAAAATTTCTACAGACAACGTAAATCTTTTGTTGGCTACGAGCCGTCCTACGGAAAGCAAATACAGTTCTACATTCATAGAGGCTTTTATAGCCGCCACGGCAGCAGGGTTCGGTTGGTCAAATTTTGAAAAATCAAAAGAAAGCGGAATGACATGAATAAGTTCTGCTTTAAAGCCTTCTTTTTCCACCATTATTTTTTTGGAATGATGGGAAACCACGATGATGTCTTTGGCATTGTTGTAAATATATCTATAGGAAAAGACATGGCTCATATTGTTCAAAAGAAATAAATCCGAATGATGCCGCACCACCACTATGCGGGCTTTTACAAAGCGCTGCGCCAGGACGGCGATGAAACTTGCCGGCTCCAAATGACTGAATACTACGTGTATCTTATGTTTTCTGATAAACCGGACCAGAAAAATTACCTGGCGAAGCAGACCGATTTTTGACGAACTATGAATATTCATCCGGTAGCCATATACGCCCATTTTTTCCAAAACGGGAAGGATATGCGTTCCTTCTTCCGTAGTCAGAAAATATACTTTATGTCCTAATTCTATAAATTTCCTCATCAGCGATTCATTGTCTCGTGAGCGACCATTGAATGGGCCAAATAAAAGTACATTCATCTCAAATACATTTTCTTAAAGGGTACTCTTTCGTTTAAAAAATTCTGTTGAGCTATACCTTTGTACCATATACCCAATCGTCAATATTACCGATACCCGTGTTCTGCACAAAAACTTCATAGTTGTGTTTTTGTAAAAAATCAATGACGATTTGTTTGGTTTTAAAAAATTCAACGCCTTCTGTTTTCCACCTGAAATCATGACAAGCTATCGCAAGATGGTTGATAGAAGGCAATTTACGCTCCAAAGCATCAATAAGATACCGCTCCGCACCTTCAATGTTTGACTTTAAATAATCAATATGAGTGATGCCCTGCTTGGCTAAAAAATCTTCAAAACGAATGCCTTCTACGGTATATTGTTTTTTATGGGCAGAGCTGAGTGGCTGTAATGCACCAGATAAAAAAGAATCATCTTCTTCTAAAACAATAGGGCTATTCTCGTTATTTAGCGCTACGTGAAAAGGCGCTATATTTTGTAGGCCGTTTAAGGAAATGATTGTAGTGAGAATATCATAAACCGTAGGATTTGCTTCAATAGCATAGACTTTTCCGGTATCCCCCACTAAATGCGAAGCTACCAGCGATTCTTCACCTAAACCGGCACCAATATCCATAACCACATCTCCTTTCTTAGGCTTATACTTAAAAAAACAGATTTTATCGGTTTGCTCTTTAAGGGTTGCAGGACGCACATACCATCCCAATGAATCTGACGGAACATACCATCCATCCACATGATAGATATGATAGTTTCCTTTTTTGATATAGTCGGTCATCCGGGCTCCGTTCCTGAGATAACCTAATTTCAATAATACTTTTTTGATGAAGAACGGAGCACGTTCGATTATTTTTTTCATGGGGTACTATCTGTATGTTTATAAGGGTCAAGCATGGAAATGGTTTCAAAACTTCACCTGCGCCACTTTTTCCAAAAATGTATAGACATTATAATACAATGTCCCATAATATTTTTTAAGAAGCGTTTTATGATTGGCTACATTCATTTCCTTTGCAAAACTGTTCTTCCCTACAAAGTGTATTATTTTCGCATCGGATACAAAGAAAGTTTTATAGCCTGCTTTTTTTGTTTCCAGTCCCCACTGAAGGTCTTCGGCATACATAAAAAAATCATCGGCTAATTTATTGCCGGGCATTTTTGCAATTACTTCTTTTTTTATCATGAAGAAAGTACCCCAAATCCAGTCGGCATAAACATCTTCCTCACAACTAAAATATCCGCCCAGCATATAACGTCCACGCTTTTGTCGAGACATTAGTTTTTGCAACCTGAAAATCTGGATTAATTGGTATTTAATGGCAGGAAACCGTTGTGCGGAGTATTGATAGCTTCCATCGGGATACTGCAATTGCGCGCCTACCACACCTATATTTTTTTGCGCTGTTAATTTTTCATAAGCAATACTTACGGCATCGTTTATCAATACGGTATCGCTATTCAGCAGCAGGTACACATCGGCTTTTGCATGGGTAATTCCGAGATTATTTCCTTTGGCAAAACCAAGGTTTTCTTTTGACTTTACCAACACTATATCCGGGAATTTTGCTTTGATTATTTCGGGGTCATCCTTAGGCGAGGCATTGTCCACAACGATGATTTCATAGGATACTTCTTTCGTCTTGTCTTTAATAGACTGAATACAATCTAGGGTAAGATGATTGGTATTGTAATTGATGATGATGATAGATACCTGCATTATTATTTCACCAGTTCGTTAAATAAATGAGTGTAAGCTTGAGCGCAGGCTTCTATAGAAAAGCGCTTTTCTGTAAGGCGTTCTTGGTCTATATGTTGCTGATAAAGGTTTTTGTCGGTAATATATTTCTTCATTGCGATTACAAGATTTCCTATAATTTCTTCACAATCGCCAAATGGAATCAATTGTCCAAATTCCTTATCGCCGTTTTTCATTACTTCTTTCACGCCTCCTACATCCGTGGCTATGGCAGGCACGCCGCAAATGATATACTCCAAAATAGCCAAGCCGAATGCTTCTGTCTTAAATCTTGTAGGCAACACCCCAACGTGAAAACACTGAATAAACAGTGACGGGTCAGGTGCAAATCCAGTGAACACAATATTCTGATGGGCTTTATATTTTTCTGCCAATTCATCCATATAAGGGCCACCGCCTACCAGCACCAATGCTATTTTTTCTTCTATATTTTCCTGCAAAATCAGAAAAGCCCGAATGAGCTCTTCCCAGCCTTTCTCGGGTATTCCCCTACTGACCATACCAAAAACAAAACAATCGGAAGCAATTCCTAATTTTTTGAGTACGGGTTCTTTGTCGCGCTGTTTTCTTTTCAATACGGTACCGTTGTATATGGTTTGGATTTTAGAAGATAGTGCCGGATATTTTTGCAGAATGGTTCTTTTATTAAAATCCGAAACGCATACCACTTTATCGGCACCGCTTAGTAATTCATTATAGTCTTTTTCTTGCGAAGCGATAGCCATCACGTATTCCCCATGTTCCGTAATCACTACCGGAATATTTTTTTGTTTACAGGGCACACACACTGTGTCAGAAACCCTTGAATGACTTGACACCACCTGAATACGTTGCTTTTTAAGAATGTATTTATATACCAGCCTATTGACATAATCATGAAAGCTAAAGCCGCCGAATAATTGGAGCAAAGCATTTATCTTCCAGGAAAAAAAATTAAGCAACGGAAAATCATTCATGGAACGGATGGTTACCTCATTGGTAAAAATCCGCTCTTGTAGTTTTTTATCATTTTCATTATCCCAATGATAATAGAAGGTTACATGATGTTGCTTCGCCAGTTCATTGGCAAGCTGCATTGCCAGTATCTCTCCTCCACCGACTTTAATGCCCAAGCCCGAAATCAAAATGTTCATTTTTTTCATTTTGCAATACGTTATCCGATGAAAACAGCTACCGGAATGATTATTTTTTTTTGCTTGTTAAAACCTGCAAATTATGCTGCACAACACGAAACTCATCTGTCAGTAAGTTGTTCTTTAAAATCGTTAGCGCTTTAACTGCTACCCTAAAACTCAAATACGCTCTGAACTTATACCTTCCTAAAAATACGCGTGGCAAATAATAAGGTACATAAGCCCTATAGCGTTTCTTCAAGTGGCGGACAACTTCTTTATAGCCCCAACCGGCATCATAATTATACATTGCCAGCACAATAGCGGAATGCACTCCCGAAAGACAAAGTTTTTTAAGATAGTCCTTTTGCATCCGCTTTATAGGCATGAAGTGCCGGAATCCCATTTTTTCTTCGTAATAAATATCATAGCCGGCAATCAGGTAGGCTATGCACAGCTCTGTATCTTCACCGGACACCAACGATTTTCCTTTTCTACCGGATAAAGACCATTGAAAACCCGATGCCAGTAAGGCTTTGTATTTTTGTTTGTCAATGATACATCCTGCGCCATAAACGGGCTTATTCACCACTCCGCTTTCATTCGCCTGCGGCCCTATGGAGAGCAACCCCGTGCAGCCTAAAAACCAGTGCTCCGGTTCTACCTCATATTCGCCGATGGCTCTGCCCGCAATCACGCCTACATTGGGATGCGCCTTAATGACCTCACGAGCATACAGCAGATAATGTTCGTTGAGCCAGTTGTCATCATCACAAAACAACACATAATCGTAACGTGCGGTTTCGATTCCTTTTTCCCGCGCTGCCATTACACCCGGCACAGGCTGGTCTATGATCTTAAAATCATAATCGCAATGCAATGCCGCCCATGCTTGCCGGGCCACCATTTCGGTGTCGTCGGTAGAGGCATTATTCACCAGAATAATCTCTACCGCTATTCCATCTGTTTTTAATTTTGATAGATGCTGCAAAGTGGGTACGATACGCTTTTCGCTGTTGTAGCAGCATATCATTATGGAGATTCCCAAAGTAGCCGGCATGTTCCGAATCGTAATGGTTTTATGTTTTCTTATTTTACCCTTTTATCTGTCGGCAAGTTTTACCGAACCGGGTCTTTCTGAGAAGGACACAAAGTAGAAAAAAAAGTTGAGGCTACAAGTTTTTAGCCTTCATTAACAGCCCTATAACCACAATACAAAATCGTTATTAGCAAAAGGCAGCTACCAAACCGAAATAGCGATGTCAGGGTGGTTTAATTTTTTTTTGTGATTGCAGCGTTTTTTATTTTGCAATAGGGAAAATGTAAAAGAGCTTATTTCCAAACTTTTTTAACCTAAAATGAAAGGAAAAATCATCAATGCGCTATTGCTGCTCAGCTCCCTATTCGGATATCTGGAATGGGGAAAAGGAACCAGTGCTTTTTTGTTTCAGGCGGAGTATGAGGTGTTGAAAATCGGTTTCACGCATCCTCAATCTGTTTCGCATCCCTTCACGCTTATCCCCTTATTAGGACAGTTTTTGCTGCTCGTTTCTCTATTCCGGAAAGCGCCTTCCAAAACACTGAGCTATATAGGAATAGGATGTATCGGGTTGTTGCTGGCGTTTATGTTTTTTATAGGTCTTTTCAGCATGAATATGAAAATCGTGATTTCCACTTTGCCGTTTTTAATCACATCCGGTTTTGCGATAAAACACTACAGCCGTAAAACGCCTAAAAAATAAGATACCCTTATTTTATAAAAACCCATTTCAGCATTTCTTTCCAGCTTGGTTTTTTGCCGTACATCAGAATGCCGGTACGGTAGATGCGTGCGCTAAGCCACATGACGAAAATAATGCCGCCTATCATACAAGCAACGGACAGCCCAAGTTGCCAATAAGGTACGGTGCCGGGCACTCCAAATGGTAAGCGCGCCATCATGATAATAGGCGATGTAAACGGAATAATACTGCCCCATATTCCTAACGAACCTGCGGGATTGCTGATGACGGTACTCATCATCACAAAAGAAAGTATGATGGGGATGGTGATGGGGAACATCATTGACTGCGCATCTTGCGGGTCTTCATTGACGGCACTGCCCACTGCAGCGAAGAGGGAGGCATAAAATAAATATCCCGAAAGAAAATAAAACAAGAAGAAGCCTAAGAGCAGAGGAATATTAATCTGCTCCAGCGTCATCTGCATTCCTTTGGCAAGCATCGCTTTGCTTTCTTCATTCATGCTCATATTCGCCTGTTGCATACTTTGCATTTGGTCGGCATTTATCATTCCTCCCAATAAGAAAGAACCGATGATGAGCAATACAATCCATAGCAGAAATTGGGTAAGTCCTACGGCACCGATTCCGATAATCTTTCCCATCATGAGCTGTGTAGGTTTCACAGAAGAAACCATCACTTCCGCTATGCGGTTCACTTTTTCTTCCATTACGCCACGCATCACCATAGCGCCATAAATAAACATCATCATATAAATCACAATACCGGAGCCAAAGCCTACTGCATAGGATATGCCGGAGCTTGCTTCTTTGCTGCCGTCTTTTCCTACGATGGTTTGGCGTAGCGCTATCTGGTGTTGTTTTATTTTGTTCAGTTGTGCCGTGTCTATATTCGCACGTATCATCCGCTCTTGCAGCAATACATCGTTCAGGTCGTCTTCCACCTGTGCTTGCGAAAGAATACCGAGCTGGGTTTCCGAGATATATTGAAAGCCTATAGGGCGGTCTATATCCGTATCGGGAATGTACAAAGCACCATTATAGCCCTGCACCGGAATGCCATTTTCGATAGAATCATATACCGCTTTACCCACAGTTTCATAGGTAATATTTTTTCCGCTTTTCAGCTTGGGGGCAAAGAGATTGCCGGCATCATACACAGCTATAGTGAGTTGCTCACTGTTCTTTTGAGAGAAATAAACATTAGCGCCTATAATGCCTACAAACAAAAGAGGAGTCAGGAGTGTGGAGAGGATAAAGGTTTTATTGCGAATGCGTGTAAGGTATTCGCGCTTGGCTACTAAGGTTATTTTATTCATCCGGTTATGGTATTAGAGCGTACTGTTTTCAAATTTTCTGGCTTTGGGTGTATCGTTTACCCGTTTGATAAATATTTCGTTGAGCGTAGGCAATATTTCATGGAAGGAGGTAACCATTATCTGTTGACGGATAAAGTGCATCAACACATCATTGACGGTATATCCTTCATTTATCTTCACCGTCAATCCTTTTGTTTCTTGTTTGATAAGGGTATAGGCATCGGAGGCGGTGTCGCAGTTTGCATCGGAAATACCTATGCTGAAGATGTTTTCTTTGAATTGCTGTTTCACTTCCTGCACTGTTCCATCCAGAATGATTCTGCCCTGATTCATCAATACGATATGATTACAAATTTCTTCTACCTGCTCCATCCTATGCGTACTGAAAATAATGGTGCTTCCATTCTTCGCCAGTTGAAAGATTTCATCTTTGATAAGATTGGCATTCACGGGATCCAATCCGCTGAAAGGTTCGTCGAGGATAATGAGCTTCGGCTGATGTATGACCGTGGTTACGAATTGTAATTTCTGGCTCATTCCTTTGCTCAAGTCTTCCACTTTTTTATTCCACCAGCTTTCCATTCCCAGCTTCTGAAACCAATATTTTATTTGGCTCATTGCCTCATTTTGGCTTAAGCCTTTCAAACGCGCCAGGTAAAGCGCCTGCTCCCCTATTTTCATTTTTTTATAAAGCCCGCGTTCTTCCGGCATATAGCCAATCTGCTTCACATCACGTGCCGCATCAAACGAGTGTCCGTCCATTAATATTTCCCCTTCATCCGGAAAAAAAATGCCGGTAATGATGCGGATCAGTGTGGTTTTTCCCGCTCCGTTAGGGCCCAGCAAGCCGAAAATACTTCCCTGCTCTATAGATAGATTTACTTGATCCAATGCTTTTTGAGCGACAAAGTTTTTCGAGATGTTTTTTAATTGCAAAAAGTGCATGAGGGACTTAATTAAGGTACTAAAATAATCGGTATAGGCTTCTAAAACAAAAGGCTCGACCAAAATTTTGGTCGAGCCTTTCTTTTTTATTGATACACTACGATACTATTGTTTGTTCACGCGTATCGTTTGTGTGTGGTCGACATCGGAGTATTTGATCAGGTAGATACCGTTTGCCAGGCTGCTCATGTCGAGGGTTGCAACATTGCCGGTCATTTTAACGGTACGGATCACTTTACCCGTTACATCCATAACTTGAACGGTTGCATCCGCGCCTTGTACGCCACTTACCTGAACGGTAAGGTCATGCGATACAGGGTTTGGATAAGCATTCACTTCAAAGCCGTTGGATTTCACAAAGGCCGTTACTACTTCGGAATAGGTAGCCTGACCGTTGGCTTCTGTCATACGCAGGCGGTAGTAGTTCATACCTTTTATAGGATTGTTATCCATATAGGTATAGCGGCTTGCTTCTCCGTTCGCTTGTTTTTCGTAGATCTTAGCAAAATGTTTACCATCTGCGCTGCGTTCCAGTTCAAACTTATCGCTGCGTTCTTCGGAGAGTGTAGTCCATTCTACCTTGTTGGATGCACCTGTGTTCATGGCTGTCAGTTTCTCCAGCTTGATGGCAAGCGGAGCTTGCACAGTGAATCCTATATTACCATAAGAACCGTCTGCTCCATCCGCTAAGATATAGTATGTAGTACCTGCGGATAAGGACGGTGTGGCATACATACGGGATGCATTTTGTGGAACAGGATACTGAGCAGGGGCATACAAGCTAGCACTGCATTGTGTTAAATCAGCAACTTGTGTTAAAGTAATTGCCGGACAACTGCCTGAAGCAGAATACAACCACAACCATGCGGACATGTTACCGTAGTAGGTGCTGTAGGAAGTTACCTGCGTAGAGTATGCCGTGATATTATAGACACCTGCAGCATTGGTCGTAAACTTAAACCATACGTTATTATTCGGTGTCGTACATGTAATAGCAGGATCACTCGAAGTGGTGGTAGCGTTGTTCGTATTTACGTAGGTGATAGCCGGATTGTTGAGCGTCAGATTCATCGCTCCGCAAATGGTATCATTAACCGGCGCTCCGGTAGTCGCTACGTTCCTTGACAGATTAAGGCTATATCCATTGCTGGATGCAGAGCAATCTTGTCTTATAAACACATCATAACCTGAGGATGCAGTAAGGCCCGTGATAGTGTAAGGAGCCGTAGCATTCGTGATCAGTGTGCCGCCGGTACCTGCTGTAGCGCCAGTGCCCGGGATATGACCTGTAGGCCCGTATTCCAATATCTCGGTACCGGTAGTGCTGGTCCAGTTTACATCAAAAGAGCTGGCAGTAATATTAGAGATACTAATGCCTGTAGGTGCAGGGCAGGATACTGTAGTTGTAAAGCTGCTACCGGAACTCCAAGTACTTGTATCATTAGGACCGCATATAGAACGAACAAAATAGGTATAGCCAGTAGCCTGATTTAACGGGGGATTAAGCGTATATGGATTGCTATTGACTACCATCCTCGTACCGTTGCCAAGCGTTAAAGGCGAAGTACCGTATTCTATTTCCCATTGGGTGGCGCTGCCGTTTTCTGTCCAGTTCAGATCCGCAGTAGATGCAGCAACAGGGAAGGCTGTTCCGTTAGTAGGCGCGGGGCAGGTAGGCGGTGGTGCACAAGTAACACTCGCATCCCAACCGGCGTATGTACCAGAACCGTCAGAATGAAATCTAAAGGTTAATGCACCACTTGGGTCGCTTGATGTGAATGGGCCAGGAAGATTACTACCTGTTAAACTTCCGGTATAAGTTCCTAACAATGGATAGGTAACATCGGGACCATCATATACATATAAATAATCCCATCCACTTTCCGTATAAAAAGAACTGAATGTTACCGTTACCAAGTCTCCTATGTTAGTTGGGAAAATGGTAGTTGTATCATCTTCATAGTTACCATATACACCGGTAGGTCCGCCGCTGTCATAGAAATTACCGCCACAGCCGGGAGGTGTTTTGAAATAACCCGGTGCTCTACTACTTGTATCGCCGGGGTTACAAATTGCTCGTACATTAAACTGGTAATTAGTACCTGGAGTCAAACCTGAAACAATAGTATAAGGATTATTAGAAGTATAAACAATGGTACCTGTTCCTACAGTGAGAGGATCGGGTCCGTATTCTATTTCCCATAGTAAAGCTCCATTATTGTCTATCCAGTTAAGATCTGTACCGGTAGCCGTGGTATTTGTGGCAGAAAGATTACTAGGTGCAAAACACGTAGGCGGGGGGGCACAAGTAACCGAGGCATCCCAGCCCGCATATGTAAGGGATACATCTGAGTGGAATACAAACGTTAAAGCCCCTGACGGATCACTGGATGTAAACGGACCGGGAAGATTACTGCCAGTGAGCTGCCCTCCAAAGGTACCCAACAGAGGATAACTGGCATCAGGTCCATCATACACTTTTAGATTATCACAACAGCTTTCTGTGTAGAACATACTAAATGTTACCGTTACCAAGTCTCCTATGTTAGTCGGGAAAATGGTAGTTGTATCATCTTCATAGTTACCATATACACCGGTAGGTCCGCCGCTGTCATAAAAGTTATCTCCACAAGCAGGTGGTGTAGTGAATGTACCAATAGCAGCCACACTGGAATCCACCCCTACGTTACAGACTGCACGAATACGGTATTCGTATTTAGTACTGGAAGTAAGATTAGTTAAAGACCATGGATAAAAGGTAGCAGCAGCGGTATCAGCAGTAAGCGCTGACAAAGGCATCGGGCCGTATATAATCTCCCATAGGCTAGCCCCATTGTTATCCGTCCAGTTTAAATCTACACTATTTGCGAGAATATTACTTGCATAAGCATTATAAGGTGTATCACAGGTAGCTAAAGTATTGAACAAAGGAGATCGTACAGACCATGCACTAGTATCATTCGGACCACAAATGGAACGCACATAATAAGAATACTGGGTACTAGACGTTAAAGGCGTGGTAATACCCAAAGTATAGGGCATAGTGTTGGCGATTTCCCGTGTACCCGTACCCAATGTAAAACTGCTTGTTCCATATTCTATTTCCCATTGAGGGGCTATACCGTTTTCAAACCAGCTTAAATCTGCCGTTGTAGCTGTTATGTTACTGGCGGTAGGGAGCGTAGGATAAGGACAAGTAGGCTGGTTTTCTACATAAATATCATCAATCAAGATGTCGTTATAGAAGGTAGTTGTTGCTGTTCCTTCAAATCTGAATCTTAGTTGAGTGGTTGTAGAGCTGATGGTAGCCAAGGATGCTATCCTTTCTTCCCATGCAGAACTTGTGAAATTCTGTTGTACCGAATCTATAGGCACCCAGTCTGATAGATTAAAATCATAAGCATCTACTGCCAATTTGTTAAAACCTGCTGTAGTAGTAGTAGTATAGCTTATCATATAATATCGTACCTGAGGTGCCGTAAGTGCAGAGATATCAATAACCGGTGATGTCAGTGTAGTTATTTGACCCGTACTAATAGGACTACTACCATCCACCCAAGCAAAATAGCTGCCCGGTGTACCCGTATGGTCAGAAGATATATTGATACCATAACTATTATTAAGACTGGTGCCGAATACCCAATTACCACCTCCGGAAGCGGCAGTACGTGTCCAACAGTTAGGAGGAGTAGTGGTATTGTTCACATTAAACGACTCCATTATGGGTGCTACAAGCACACCATAAGTTACCACTGCAGTATCGCTGTAGGAAGGAGCCCCAGCGCCGCAACTAACTGCTAACCTGAAATACATTGTTTGTGTAATAGTACTTACCGTATCATCTTCATAATCAAGCGTAGCACTTCCTACAGGCGTAAAGGTAATTCCATCAGTGCTATGCTCCCATTGGAAGGATAAGCCCGTAACGCCATTGGTAAAACCTGTGGAGGAAACTACAAACTGCTGAGGGCAAGCTACACTACTTACCGTTGAACTCAAAGTACCTGCAGCTGGTGTACCACTACATGGTGTACCGGCATTAATAGTAACAAGGTAATCTTCATATTCGCCATATACCTGCACACCATTACAAGGTCCGTTATTACCACTTGCAGTTACAGGCGTAGAGGAGTTTGCACCTCTTACACGCATAGCGGTTACACCAGTAAGAGCACCTACTGGAATTGTAATATTTCCTGTAAAGGTATAAGGCATTTTAGTTCCATTAAAAACAGTTGTACTTCCTAAAAACGTAAACTCCGATGCGTCAAACGTACCGCTATGGTCATAGTCTATCCATACACCCGCGGAAGATGGGTTGGAGTTAATCGAATCTGTTACAGAAATTGGTATTTGCTGCCCTTGCGTAACGGTTACCTGAGAGCCTAATCCAGTAAAATCCTGATAGCCGCCAGTCGTACACATGGCTGATGTATTATTCAATGTACCCATCGTAACGTTTACGATTCCTTCATTTACGCAAGTACTCACAGGTGTACAATAGCAACTGAGGAAAGGGTTAATCGCTATGGACACCACATTAGATGTATCAGCATCATTGGTATTAGTACAAATAACAACTAACCTATAATCTGTTGCTGTAGTAATGCCACCTACTACTGTATAGGTAGGATTCGTATTCCCTGTAGTTATCCACCCGTTTCCGTCATTATATTGCCAGTCATAACTTATACCACTAGCAAATGTAGCACCAGCGGTGCTCAGTGTAAAATTCGTATTAGGGCAGACACTACCGCTTGCCGCCGCACCTGAAGCAGATGCAATACCAGCCGTAGGGGTACTCGCACAAAGCGTAGCGGGAACTGTTGTAAACCGTATATTAGGGCGATTGGTATTGATAGTTGGAGTGCCTGTAGGAGGAGCGCCATCCGCCTGCCAATATGCATTAGAACCAGTAGGCGAACCTGAAGATGTGTACCGGAATGCAGTACCCGTACTTCCACCACCACCGCTTCCACCGTAGTTGCATTCTACCAAAACCATAAGATTGTCTCCTGCCGCTAATTGAAATGGCGAGGTAAGGGTAAAAGTGTTCCACCCTGTAGTGAAGGCGGTAGTAGTACCGCTCCAAACTTGGGTGCTACCTGTAAGAGTTGTCGTCCATGTTGCACTTGGTACGGCTGTAGTAGAACCCATCGTTATAAAAGAGATAACAGTGGGACCTACAACACTACCGTTCATGTTAGATTCCCATGCAACATCACTGATAATAATACCTTGAGTAGCGTTACCTAATTCTGCACTTGTATATATCGTTGCACTGCGCCCGTACCCATAATAAAAATTAAAGGGGTACCGCTGTGTACTAGTGCCTGTACCAATAGTTACGACTTGCCCTATAGCCATAGAAGTAGATACTATAAGCAGTAGAACAAGCATGAACATACTCTTTATTCTTTTTTGAGATAAAAGTTTGACATTCATAAATATTATTTTTTTCGCCTACTCTAAACAGGTTTTCGGCTTCCCCTATAATAATGATAAAATAGTAAGTCCAACAGGTAATTGTAGAAAAGCTCAAAGGGGGTTATCAAAGAAAAACATAAACACAATAAGGCGCAATAGTGGTCAATATTAAAATCAAAAGCTCAACATTTATACTTCATGCAGAAATAAAACACAATTTGATTACAGAAAAACAAAACTTCATTACTTATAGTCTATCCTTCTGAGTATTGTTATTTCACATAGGAGTATAGGGATTCATTAAGGATAGTAAATGTAATGCTAAAATTTAATTTTCCAAAAATAACTTTTGAAAAACAAGATTGCAGAAAATTATCCTGATGTCGCAACGAATCATCTCTACGGCAAAAATCTATATCCTAATAGCCATGGAGCATAACCGGAATAAAGCAATAGACTGATAAGGGTTAAGGGCTGCGCGATAAGGAATCAAAGCCATCTTCCTATAACCACCAACAAGGCTTCGAATGCAATAGCAATTCACCGGAAGGATAAGAAATGTGGCAGTACCCTATATAATGATTTTATAGGGGTATGAATGGACTGTTCGACCTGATAAATCGTTCTATAGCTCTACAGAATTACCGCAGATGGAATGAGTTCATTGAACTAGAAGCGAGCTTTAGTATTCAACTCCCGAAACCAAATTTTGAGTTTGGGCCTTAATTCCGATTCTTAGTTCCATCAAACTTTATAGGCTGTATAGGGCTAGTTAGTTATTAAACGAAAAAACCTCCGTTCGGTTAAGAACGGAGGTTTTAAATAAATATGGCAGCTACCTACTCTCCCGCATGATGTTGCAGTACCATCGGCCATGGCGGGCTTAACTACTCTGTTCGGAAAGGGAAGAGGTGAACACCGCCGGCAATACCACCATAAGGTT
>JAEZZY010000020.1 GCA_023418315.1 Bacteroidota bacterium | reverse complement strand
GGATAGACCTCTATAAAAATGTAAATGATGCCGTAGAAGATTTTGCGGTCTTGTTTGACTTTTGGAAGGCGGGCGAAACCGGTGAAGAAGAAGTGAAAGAAGCCTATGAAAACGCTCTGGCACAGGTAGATGAGCTGGAGTTTAAATCTACCCTCAACGAGCCGGAAGATGAAATGACAGCGCAGATGGTTATCAACTCCGGAGCAGGCGGCACCGAAAGTCAGGACTGGGCAGAAATGCTGATGCGCATGTACCGTATGTACGGCGAAAAACAAGGCTGGAAAGTATCGGAAGTGGATGTGCAATACGGCGATGGTGCCGGCATCAAACAAGCTACTCTGGAGTTCGACGGCGAATTTGCCTATGGTTTATTAAAAGCGGAAAGCGGTGTACATCGCTTAGTCCGTATTTCCCCTTTCGACAGCAATGCCCGCCGCCACACGTCTTTTGCTTCGGTATTTGTTTATCCGCTCATAGATGATACCATAGAAATAGAAGTAAGTCCTTCCGATCTGGAATGGTCATTTTCCCGCTCAGGCGGCAGCGGCGGACAGAATGTAAACAAAGTGGAAACCGCAGTACGGCTCAAGCACCTTCCCACGGGCATCATTATCGAATGCCAGCAGGCGCGCACCCAGGGCGAAAACCGTGAAAAAGCACTTACCATGCTCAAAAGCCGTTTGTATGAAGAAGAATTGCGCAAGCGGGAAGAAATTAAAAATGCAGCCAATGCCGGTAAGAAAAAAATAGAATGGGGCTCGCAAATCCGCTCTTATGTATTTCATCCCTATAAAATGATAAAAGACCACCGCACCGATTATGAAGTAGGAAATGTAGGCCCGGTAATGGATGGCGAGCTGGATGATTTTATCAAAGCCTATCTGATGAGCACGAAAGAGTAATAATTATGAAGGAGCAAATAGTGAGTAGCCGGTAAGGGTTACAGAAACGGCAAGGCAGAGAATGATTATAAAAAAGATAAACTTCTTATAACTTCGCACTCTCAAGTAGCATCATGGGTCTTTTCGATAAATTATTTAAACGCAACAAGGATCAGGAAGAACAAAAGCAGGCGCTGGACCAGGGCTTGCAAAAAACCAAAGACGGTTTTTTCTCTAAGATCGCCAAAGCTATAGCCGGCAAAGACAAGGTAGATGAAGAAGTACTGGACGAATTGGAAAATGCGCTGGTAGCTTCCGATGTAGGTATTGATACCACCGTAGCCATTATTAATCGGATAGAGCAACGGGTGGCAAAAGATAAATATGTAGGCACTGCCCAGCTCAATGATATTCTTCAGGAAGAAATCATGGGTATGCTCACCGACGCACCTTCCAATGAATTTGCCCATTTTGAAACGCCCGTAGGCAAAAAGCCTTACGTCATCTTGGTAGTAGGGGTGAATGGAGTGGGCAAAACCACCACCATAGGCAAGCTGGCTTATAATTTTAAAAAGAACGGAAAATCGGTAGTCTTAGGCGCTGCCGATACCTTCCGCGCAGCTGCCGTAGATCAGCTTACGATATGGAGCGACCGGGTGGAGGTGCCTATCGTGAAAAAAGAAATGGGTAGCGACCCCAGCTCCGTAGCATTTGACGCCGTAGCAAGCGGCATAGCCCGCGATGCCGATGTGGTAATTATAGACACCGCCGGAAGGCTGCACAACAAAGCCCACCTGATGGATGAACTTTCAAAAATCCGCAGAGTAATCGGTAAAAAAATGCCGGACGCACCGCATGAAGTATTGTTGGTATTGGATGGCAGCACCGGACAAAACGCGTTGGAACAAGCCAAACATTTTACCGCCGCCACAGATGTTACCTCCATAGCGGTTACCAAACTGGATGGCACAGCCAAAGGAGGCGTGGTGCTGGCAATCGCCAATCAGTTTAAAATACCGGTGAAATATATAGGAGTAGGGGAGAAAATGGAAGACCTGCAAATTTTCAATAAATACGAATTTGTAGATAGTCTTTTCAGCCTGAATAAATAAATAAACATGTGTTTAGGAGGATAGTTAAATAGCTACCTGCCGGATAAAAAATTGGCAACTTTTTAAAAGTTGCCAATTTTCCTTGAGGAATACCCTCCATGCAAAGATGCACTTCCACAATTAAGACAGCATCAGTTTTTTATAAAACGTTGATGCAGGTTTGTATTTTGCTCCGTAACCATATTCAATTGATACAGGCCTTTTGCCAGGGCACTTATGTCAATACCTCCGGCAGGATCATTTACTCCTGTTTTTACCAAACGACCCTGCATATCATATATTTTATAGGCGCCACTCAGGCTGAGGTGCAGGGTTTCCGTGGCGGGGTTGGGGTAGAGCAGACGCTCCTCCCTTATGCCGCTTAGTGCACCCACACCCGTGGACGGCGTTATATCAAAACCGATGACCGGACGCTGGTCCGATATCCCTGCAGTTTGTTGTGGAGTTCCTACTACCGTACTATAATTAAGAGAACGGGCTGACCTGTAATAATAATTGACATAAGCCGTCGCACTGTTCACCTGATAGGCCTTCGGTGTAGAATCCGAGCTTATATCAATCATCAGGTTGGGTTGCCCCGCATCGGCAAAATCATAGCTGAACGGGGTTTGCAACGCCACCTTCAGCCATCCGTTCCTGGGGATGTCCTGCGGCATTCTGAACAGGGATTCATAAAACACCTGCGGGCTTACCGCATAGGGATAATCGTATGCCTGCGGCGCCCGCCCGAAGGAATCTATATCGGTTTGCATCATTTTTATGCGGTAGCCGTAGGTCAAAAGCCCGGAATCCGCCGCCGTGCCGATGCTGAGGTAGAAATGGGTGATGGTGCCGGAGGCGGGCATCCCTGGGAAATCCGCCTGAACATAGAGGGTTTGTACTGCATTGGCAAAAGCCCTCAAAGGAGGCTGTGCGGGTGTTAATGAATCCCAACTGTAAAAAGGCGCTAAGGCATATTGGGGAGTCTGGGCTTGGGTAGGGAGCATCGCCATGCACCCTACTGCTAAGAGGAGGAACTGTTTCATAATTTTCCGTTTCATAAAACAGAATTTTTTTGATTTACAATAGCGTGAATTTAATAAAAAAAATGAATATTCAGAAAATGAGTACATGTTCTCCCTAAGTTTGGCACTATAGATTCCTCAGGTAGAGAGAGGATGCATAGAAATGCCTCCGTATTTTTTCCGGCTCTATTAACTTCTAAATTCTGTAACTTCCAAGTTTAAAAATAAACAACAGATACATGGCACAGCTTATTCGTAAAGAAGATGCATTGGAATATCATGAGAAAGGAAGACCCGGAAAGATAGAAGTAATCCCTACCAAAGAAACCAAAACACAACGCGATCTCGCCCTGGCTTATTCGCCCGGCGTAGCGGAACCTTGTCTGGAGATTCATAAAAATCCGGAAGATGTTTATAAATACACCGCCAAAGGCAATCTGGTAGCCGTCATCAGCAACGGCACCGCGGTATTAGGGCTTGGCGATATAGGACCCGAAGCCTCCAAACCGGTGATGGAAGGGAAGGGCTTGCTCTTCAAAATATTTGCCGATATAGATGTGTTTGATATAGAGCTTAACTGCACCCATGTGGATGAATTTATAAACGTGGTAAAAGCCTTGGAACCTACGTTTGGCGGCATTAATCTGGAAGATATAAAAGCGCCCGAATGTTTTGAAATCGAAAGAAGGCTCAAAGAAGAAATGAACATTCCGCTGATGCACGATGACCAGCACGGCACGGCCATTATATCCGGCGCTGCCCTGCTGAATGCACTGGAACTGGTAGGCAAAGATATTGCCACCGTGAAATTTGTCATCAGCGGAGCCGGCGCTTCGGCTATATCTTGCTGCAAAACCTACCT
>JAEZZY010000052.1 GCA_023418315.1 Bacteroidota bacterium | reverse complement strand
GTATTTGCCATAATACCCCCTGTGCTTGCTACATAGGCTCCTGCACCCGCACTTAGTCCACCTACTACGGCGCCAGCTGCCATATATCCCCAAGTCTTACCGGATTGATAGTTCCACTGCGTGAGGTTGTAGTTCCCGTTGTTTGCTAATACGCCACCTATATATGCGCCCGCTACCACAACCTTACATTTAATTTGTAATGTCTAAAATTATACCTTCCCCTACAACTTTTGGACCTTCTCGTATCTTGAAGCGTTTACCAATAAAAATGTAGTCCTCAATTAAATGAAAAGCAAGGAACTTGACATAGGCTCTTACCGTCTCTCCAGGGTAAGCAATATTCTTATTAATAAATGTTAGCATTCCTGAATTATCCATATCATCTCTAATTGCAAATTGTACTCTGTATCCATCCTTTGCTGGTGTTTCTCTACCCCCTAATATTGTGTCAAAAAAAAGCAATTCAATTAGAATTTTAGGCTGATGTAGTGCTTCCATATTATCTTAAAGGTTTTATTATGACATTGCTTTTCATATTTTGAAGTTGTTGCACATTGATAAATATTGCATTCATTCCATCTGCTTGGAAATGGTAAAAATTCATAGTCGCATTATTGGGAACAGTAACTTCAATAATAATTGATTGTTGCCCATATTGATTTTGAAACATTTGGCTGCCTTGAACAGCTTCATCATATGTCGGATAAAAAAGCTTTCCTTCATACTGACCATCTTTCGGTCTAAGACCATTTAGCTGAATATCTTTATACTCTTCTAATGATACAGCTCTGTATATTTTGGTAGAATTACTTTTCCCCGTCCACGGATTACGCCCGCTTGCCAATGCGCTAAAATACCCGCTTGCCGCACCTGCACCGCCACCCACTACACCTCCGCTTTTAAATCCGTTCCATGCTCCCTGTAACGCAGCATCAAGGCTTCCGCCCATTATTCCACCTGCCACAAACCCGCCTGCTGCACCCCCTACAGCACCACCCACAGCACCGTTTATAGCACCCGCAACCACAGGGCTGTTTACACCAAGCGACCCTATTAATGGGGTACTTAAATTACTTGAAGCCCATTGCCCCGCACCATATCCTGCAACACCGGCTACAGCACCAACGCCTGCATTCATGCCTACCTGCCCCCAGTTTACTTGATTTAAACCTACTCCGTTTCCTGTTTGAGCTACTACATTGTTCGTAGCACTTGTTGCTGCTGCCGTTCCTGCCGCCACACCTAATTGTACACCTAAACTTGCACCGCCTGTGGCTGCTGTTAATGCGCCACTACCTGCCCCAATTGCAAAAACAGCAAGCCCTTCACCAAAGTTGTCTATATTATTCCAGTTCATAGCAAGGTTTATTGCACCTCCTACAACAGCACCTACTACAATATGCACCCATTCCCCCGTCGGATCTGTATATTTCAGCGGGTTATTCAGGCAATAGCTATACCGGTTATACCCCTGCGTACCGCCCATAAGATAGGGGTCGGGGCTCATCATCCTGCCCAGCACGGGGTCATACGTCCTGCCGTTCATGTTGATGATGCTGAACTGCGGCATGTGCTCGTGCCCGGTATAGCCTCTGTAGAGCCAGGAGTGGGTAAGCCCCACACCGGCAGCCCCGGCATAGTCCCAGGTCTGCGGGTTGCGCACCCTGCCCCAGGCGTCAAAGCTCTGCTCTGCCTCCACATTGCCCGCCGCATCGGTAGCGGCTACAATGGAGCCGAGATGGTCTGTATAGACATAGTGGTATGTTATATTATACGGAAAACCGTATTGTGAGTTGGGATCTATCTCCGCTATGCCCAACAGCCCGTCGCCTCCGCCCAGGTAGTGTATCATACGTTCTTCTCCGGTCAGGTAGTCAGTGGTTATCTCATAGTCATCCACATATATCCGCTGCAGCTCCGGGTTTCCTCCGTTGTTTACGGTGGTCGTCACCCTGCCATAGCCCGCATCATAGGTAAAGGCCTGTTCATAGCCGTTTTCCGCTACCGTGGCGGTTTTCCGGAAGGGCGTGTAGGTGATATCCTGCGTATTCTGGCTGATGGCGCCGGCTTCGTTCAGGGCGCTTGGGGTTTTTCCCGAGTTACCTTTCCCGAATGTGCCTACGCCTGTTTTGGCTATAATATTTCCGCGGGTAAGCCCGCCGGTACCGGCATCGTAAGTAATATTAAAAGGAGCATTAACGCCCACCCTGCTTTGTGTGAGCCGGTTGAGGTTGTCATATGTAAAGGTCTCCTTCAGGTTTTTAAGGTGGTCTTCCCGGTAGCTGAGGTTGCCGGAGGCATAGTCGTAGCTCATCTCCAGGTCCTGTATGCCGGATGTGGCGGTACGGGTCAGATAGCCGTGATGGTAGGTATTGTTCGTTACCTTGTTGTTGCCTAAGGTATATTGGGTATATTGCCCCAGCCCGTTCAATACCGGACTGTGAAAAAGAAGATGATTGGTATAGGGGAGGTCGTTCTTTACCGTGGTGAGATAACCGTTATCATATTCATACATCAGGTGAAACCCGTCGGAATATGATTTTTTGATAACATTGTCTAAGTTATCATAAAGATAGGCGGAGGTGTATATGTTTCCGTTTATGAACTTGTCTTTTGAGGTCAGCCTTCCTAAGGCATCATAGGAATAGGCTTCATTGACCCCGTTAAAACCGGTAACGGTGGCTAATTGATTGGAGGCCCCGGATCCTGTTTCGTTGTATGTATAATAGGTCGTTCCTTCGGGCCCTGTCCTTTGGGTTAGCAGCCCCAGCTCATTATACATGTAGGAATGGGTATGATTGTTTGCATCTTTTTCAGATTTTAATCTGCCGAAAGCATCATAAGCATAGCTGGTAGTTCCTGCACTTATGTCATAGGTATGCGTCTTGATACCAAAGGAGTTGTAGGTATGCATCATCAGAAGGATAAAATTCTGATAAACGGTCAGTAAGTTGCCGCGACTGTCATAACTGTATTTTAGTTCGCCCCCGTTGTCCGCCTGTTTCAGAGTCTTACCCGTAGCGTCCATCATAGAGGAACGGACTTGCCCTGACGGATCGGTAACGGTTGTTTTCACCTCTCCGTTGCCCAAAAAACTGTAAGAGTAACCGATAGTCCCGAAGTTATTGGTAACGGAGGTAAGTCTGTTATAAGGGTCATTGTAATAATACATAGTGCTAAAGGCAGACTCTGAAGACAGGCGGGGCGCTGTTTCCGTTAGAAGGTCGCCTTTGGCATTATAGGTCTTTGTACGCTCTGTCCACTGTCCGTTAAGGTGTTCGGTCTGTGTTTTTACTTCTCTGCCCAACCGGTCATACCAGGTTTTTACATCGGGCTTAGCCGGGTGGCCGGCAAGTGTGTAGAAAAGCTGATTACCGCTGATATCCCATCCATCGGTGTAGGTGATGGTTTCTTCGGCAGCAGTACCCGCTTTGATTTTGGTGGATGTAAGCTTGCCCCAGTCATCATAAGTGTTGGCGGTTACGATTCCGTCTATACCCGTGGCGGTAAGCGGCTTGCCCCATACGGGGCTCCATGTGGCATAGCTTGTTTGCCCTATAGGGTTGACGGCAGATTCAAGAAAACGTCCTTTTACAGGTTCATAGTTATAAGTATGGGTGATGGTATGGGGATTTCCTCCGGAAAGAACGATATTAAATTTGTCTTTCTGTGTCAGGTTTCCGAAGTCATCGTATTGAAAGGTATAGGTAATATTAGCGATTGTCTGATACCGGTCAGTCTTCTGGTACACTCTTCCCGCCCAGTCATAGCTGAAAAAAGTCTTGTCGGTAGTGGCGGGCTGTCCGGTGCGCTGACGGGTAACGGTAACCAGCTCCGGCATACAAGGAACTGTAACGCTCCCCGGCTGGGTATAGGTGGTGGTAGTGGTAACGGTTTCTATATTGTTGATATTGGCAGCGCTGGTGACAATGGTACCGAAGTTTGTATTGTCATAGGTATTGGCTATAGTGGCGGTAGAACCTGTCAGCAGGTTGCTCTCGGTCTGCCCTAACAGTTGCTGATAAAAGCTGCCCGGGACAGAGCCTTGCACAAAGCTGATATTATTGGCAGTATGAGCAATTTGCTGAAGGGGGCTGGTGCTATAGGTATTTATTTCCTTTACGTAGGGAGCGTAGTATATAGGGTCTATATCGCTAATGACCTCAGTTTTTGTTTTTAACACCGGCGTTTCAGAAAGGACTGTTTTAAAGCCTAAAAAGCCTCTTCCACCTGCATGTACCACTGCTTCTTTATAATTGTAATAAGTAATATTATGAGTTCCCAACCCATTTGGAGCCTGGTGGTAAGCCGCTACATACAATGGCGCTTTTACATCTACTAAAGGATACTGGGCGTTTGTCCCTTTCGTATAGTTAGTGCTGGTTGTCAGCGGTTCGTAGCCGAACATATTTACATTGCCTAAGCCATCGGCAACTTCTAATAGAGGATATTCAGTACCGGTAATGTGAAGGTTTGTAAAATCGGACGTGTTTGCAAATCGAAACATAAGCTGTGGCTTACCTGTCCCGTAAATATCTGCTACAGTAATGGTTTGGGGAGGAATCACATTAGAATTAGAGAATGTATTCACTTTCTCAATCGAATTATTTTTAGCAAGAAATAATTCGATTTCAGTATTTTCAGTATGCGAACTTCCAGAACAAGGGCATGAGACTTTACTAAACATTATATCTGATCGCCCATCACCATTATAGTCTGCAATTACGATGTCGTCACCACGGGTATTTCCTTTATGAAAGCCGCCATTGCAATCATAGTGACATTCATCACTGTAGGCTTCAGTGATAACGGGTAGAAATGTTTGCTCAAATGTTTTCCCGGTAGAAATACCCCATGACCAATTATAACCTCCCACAAAAGTCAATACATCTGTTTTACCATCTCCATTGAAATCACCTGTCCATACTTTATGCCATAAGTTTGGGTAGCCTGCTGAGTTGAGAAGTAAGTTTGCGACATATGTGCCATTTGATTGCTTACTGAACGAATAAACAAAACAACTATTTTGATTTAGGAACATGATGTCATTTTTTCCGTCTCCATCAAAATCCATTAGTCGCATTTCAAACGAATGTGTAATTTGAGAAAAATCAATGCCGGTTACGGCAGCAGGAGTAATACCTTCTTCATAAATAAACGGATAATCAATGAGACCGTTTCCTTCACAAAGTACGAATAGGTCAGATTTGCAATTCCCATCAAAATCACCTATTAATATAGATTCATGATCAGAAACAGACAGCTCACAAACATTGATATTTTGACCATCCCAATTAATAGTAGGTATTATAACTTGCGGATTAGCGACATTTAAAATATTATCTTTATCACCATAATAAATGCGGATATCATCCAATATATATCTACCGCCACTCGCAGAAATATTTATTTTACTAACGATAACATCTTCTAAACCATCTCCGTTAAAGTCAGCTTTTGCTAAACTATTATCCTCCCCTTTGTGTCCTATTCTTTTTCTTACTTTAACAAAAGTTGGGGCCGGATAAGGCACTGTAACACTTTGAACAAACCCGTTAAGTGAATTTTTATAATAAATAGAAAATCCTGTATTTATTACTCCCAGTTGCGCATGGTTTTCTCGCTCAATTACCAACATTTCAGAAATCCCATCCCCATTAAAATCTCCTGAAACGGATTCAGGAATAAGGGACGAAGATGAAGCTGGTCCGGGTAACCCAGTAATAGCAGTACTTACAATATTATTTGACGCCTCTCCATATTTAAACTGTGTACTATTCAGTTCATCCCCATTCTTATTTTTTTCGGTTATTTCTTTCAGGTAGGAGTTGATTCCGTCATTACCATAGGTAAGCTCATAAGTCTTTTGCACTATGTTGTTCTCATCATACACCTTCACCTTAGTCAGCAGCAAAGAGTTGAAGATGTCAAATCCTCCTTCATATACCGTGTTTTTATCCGTTCTTTCCGCATATTCAAAAGTGATTTTATTATACGGGTTTAAGCCGGTGTATATATTGCCGGTATATCTTATTTCCTGTATTCTCGGCATCCTGTCACTGAAATTGTATGCAAACTCAATGAAGTTTCCATTCATATCCATGATCTTATTAACACACCACATCATTACATGGTTTCCGTCATTGGTTAAGAAACGAGAATCCGTAGTGTTTCCATACTGTAAAAGCGTTCCGTCTTTTTTGGTTACGAAAAAAGATTCGGGACCGTTGCCCTTCGTACCGTAGGATACTACATGAGAAAAGTCCTCCGCTTCCGGCGCATATTCGGCATTTGCAGCGCCGTAAGTTCCACTTTTATAGAGTAGCCGTACGCCATCCAAAGCAAACCTGTCGCTCATGGTATAGCTCACAGGCGCTACCTCGCCGTCATGATAAAGGTTCTTAGCCACTCGGGTAACTGCGGACAAGCCGGACAGACTCCAGCCCATGCCCATAATACCGTTGCCACCCTGAGAGCTATAGGACAGCGCTATGCCGGGTTGCATTCCATGCGTCCCCGGCGGACACCATATAGGGATGGAATAGGTGGCAGCGCCGGTTGCGCTTACGCCCGCAGCCCCCGCTGTACTGCCAATAGGATGCAGGGTAATATTCCTTTGATTGAAGGTGGTATTATCATGCAGCGAAACATAGTTTACTTGGGAATAGGATGTGCTTGCAAGGACAGAAAAAGATAGAGAAAGGAGGATATGCTTCATAAAAAAATAATAAGGATGGACTGCTAAACTATTATATATTTTTGATTTAACAATAACTTTTTAACAAAAATTAAAAAAATCATTTTAAACCTCTCTGCAATTTTATAGCAATTCAAATAACGGAGTAGTACCCTGAACATTCTCAAGAATGTATTCGCTTCAAAACCAAAAGCAATCCCTCTTTATCCCTAACGAATTACTCAAACGCTATAGGGAATGATTGTAATGCTGTTAAAAATGTCTGTAAGACAGGGAGAAATCATGGTTATGTTTTTCCGAATCATCCTAACATCAAAAGCAATCCCTCTTTATCCCTAACGAATTACTCAAACACTATAGGGGATTATTGTAATGCTTTTAGGAATGTCTGTAAGACAGGAAGAAATCACGGTTACATTCTTCCGAATCGTCCTAATACCAAAAGCAATCACTCTTTATCCCTAACGAATTACTCAAACACTGTAGGGAATAATTGTAATGCTGTTAGAAATGTCTGTAAGACAGGGAGAAATCACGGTTATGTTCTTCCGAATCTCCGTACTGTAAGTGTTCCGCAGGATCACTTGTGCCTTTTTTAATTCAGCCCTGATTGTATCAGGGAATTTGAAAAACATAGGCTGATAATTTTCACTATAGCCAAACATAATTAGGATGCTTATTGCTGACAACTATACAAATCTGGAATACTACCCGTCCTTTTACAGTTCTTTTCTCAGCCTTGCCACGGGGATGTTCAGTTGCTCCCTATATTTAGCTACGGTGCGGCGGGCAATGTTATAGCCTTTCTCCGTAAGCATATCGGTGAGCTTTTCATCCGAGTAGGGCTTACGTTTGTTTTCGCCGCCTATGATTTCGGTAAGAATGGTTTTCACTTCGCGGGTGCTTACTTCTTCGCCACTATCGGTTTGCAAGGCTTCCGAGAAAAAATATTTTAAGGAGTAGGTGCCAAATTCGGTCTGCACATATTTGCTGTTGGCAACCCGCGACACCGTAGAGATATCCAGATGCGTTACCGCCGCTATGTCTTTCAGGATCATGGGGCGGAGATTGGTATCATCCCCACTGAGGAAAAATTCTTTTTGAAAATCAATAATGGCCTGCATGGTATGCAGCAACGTATGTTGTCGTTGTTTGATCGCATCTATAAACCATTTTGCCGCGTCTAATTTTTGTTTGATAAAAAGCACGGCTTCTTTTTGTTTTTTGTCTTTTTTATCGCCCCGGTCGTAGGCTTGCATCATTTCCCTATAACCTTGCGATACGCGCAGTTCGGGGGCGTTTTTGGCATTGAGCGAAAGCTCTAAATTGCCGTTATTATTGAATACAAAAAAATCGGGGATGATATAGTTCTCCGCTTTGTTGGTAACCATAAAAGCGGCTCCCGGCTTGGGCGATAACCGTATAATCAGATGAATGACTTCCTTTAAATCTTCATCGGTAAGATTCAGGTAGCGCTGTATTTTATCGTAATGTTTTTTGGTGAATTCATTGAAATAATTTTCGTTGATTTCCGTAGCTTTTTGTACTTCTTCCGTTTGGGGGCTCAGTCTTTTTAATTGCAGCAGCAGGCATTCCTGCAAGGTCCATGCGCAAACGCCGGGCGGGTCAAACTGAGTTTGTATTTTATGAATGATTTCATTGACCTCCTCTATATCCGTCATGATATTTTGCCCGAAGGCCAGGTCGTCCACCATAGCAGAAGGCTCTCTGCGCAGGTAGCCGTCATCATCTATGCTGCCTATGATTTGCTCGGCTATACGCTGCTTATGCTCATCCAGCTCCAGCATGCCCAGTTGATTGGACAGGTAATCCAGAAAATTGGTTTCCACTTTTACGGGAATGGTTCTTTGTTCTTGCTCACCGCCGTAGTAATCGGCATCATAGCCATAGTCTCCGTCATCTTCCTGCCGCAAAAAATCATCAATCTCCACTTTTTCCGCCGTATCTTCCATCAGCTCCACATCGTCGGCATCTTCATCAAAATTATCCTCCTTATCCTCCAGGTCGTATTCGTTATTTTCCTCTGCGGCTTCATCGGCGCTTTCCAGTGCGGGGTTTTCTTCCAGCTCTTCTTTAATGCGTTCTTCCAAATTGGCAGTGGGTATTTGCAACAACTTCATTAGCTGTATCTGCTGTGGAGACAGTTTTTGTAAAAGCTTCTGCTGCTGCGATTGTCTTAGCATAAAATCGGTATTCGTGATCTTGGAAATAATAATGTCTTACTACAAATGTAAAGATTAGGAGGTAATGAACACTTGCCCGGAAATTTTTTCAAATGAGAGCAGAGCTGCAGCAGCATTCAATAAGTTGGCGGGATTTAACCTTAAACGTTTCTTTTATCAAAACTTGTTTTGTACTTTTCTGCCACAATGAAAATGGAGTGACAGGCTATGAGTAAACGCCAGGGTATTTTTACCTCCTTCTCTTTAGTGCCTTTAGAAGAAACTTTGGAAATCCGTCCGAAGAAAAAAAGGCTGTTTATAGGCATTCCTAAAGACACTGCTTTTCAGGAAAACAGAATTGCACTGACCCCCGAAGCCGTGGCTGTGCTGGTCAATAACGGACATGAGGTAGCGGTAGAGCACAATGCAGGCGAAGGATCTTTCTTTTTTGACAACGACTACAGTGAAGTAGGTGCGCGCATCGTGTATGAAAAATCGGAACTCTACAAAGCGACCACCATTATCAAATCCGCGCCTATAACGGATGAAGACATTCCCCTTATGCAGCCCAATCAGGTCATCATCTCCCCTATCCATCTTCCTTTCTTAAAGGCAGATATGATTGAACACCTGATTCAAAAAAAAATAATCGGTATTGCCTACGATTCTATAAAAGATGATGCAGGCAGCTACCCCATCGTGCGCTCTATGAGTGAGATAGCCGGTACGGAAGCTATGCTGACCGCTGCAAAATACCTGAGCAACAACCACAATGGAAAAGGAATCTTGCTCGGCGGTATCTCCGGTGTGCCACCGGCAGAAGTGCTGATACTGGGCGCAGGCGTAGTAGGAGAATCGGCAGCGCGCACCGCCTTGGGCTTAGGCGCTTCCGTGAAGATTTTCGACAATTCCATCTATCGCCTCATGCGTTTGCAAAACAATATCGGCAGACGTTGTTTTACTTCGGTCATCGAGCCATTGACCCTCGCCGCTGAACTGCGTAACGCCGATGTAGCACTTGGTGCACTAAAACCCGTAAACGGCGTAACGCCGGTAGTAGTAAACGAAGAAATGGTGAGCAATATGAAAGCCGGATCGGTGATTATAGACGTAAGCATTGACAGCGGCGGCTGCTTTGAAACCTCTAAAATGACTACCCACGAACATCCGATTTTCAAAAGATATGATGTCATCCATTACTGCGTTCCCAACATCCCTTCCGGCGTATCGCGCACCGCATCCCGCGCCATTAGCAATGTGCTGATGCCCCTGGTGTTGCAAAGCGCCGACATGGGCGGTATGGAAGGCGTGATACAAGCTAAAGAAGGCATCCGTAACGGCGTATATCTCTACAAAGGCTGTGTAACCAGCGCACCTATAGCCAAACGATTCAACTTTAAATACACTGATTTAGATTTATTATTTGCTTCTCCAAGTTAAAAACTTATGCCCAACCGTCGCTTAAATAAAACTATAGCCGGCTATCACTTGCTGATGATTCTTTCAGCCATTGACTTTCGTTTCACTGCCAAAGAAGACAAAGTCATACGCGATTACCTGGTACATGAATTTCCTTTCCACGTGAACCTCGACAGAGAGATGGAGATTATCAGCAATTTAAAACCGGAAGAATGGAAAAGCCATTTCCTCAAAATGATGGATGATTTCTATGATGATGCCACCGAAGAAGAACGCATGAAACTCATCGATTTTGCCATCCAGCTCACTAAAGCCGATAAGGTAATCACCAAAGAAGAAAATGATTATCTCAATCTGCTTTTTGAACACTGGAAGCCGGAAGAAGCATAGGACAATACTACCCTCTTTTGCTTTTCAAAATGATAATCCCTAACCTTGCCTTCTAAAATACTTTTTTATATGAAACACCTCAAAGCATGGGCGGTAGCCATATTGATAGGCATGGCATCTACACAAAGCGATGCACAGAATGTCCGCGAAACGGCAGTAAAAATCAATAAAACAGAGCAAAAAGGAATAGCAGCAGATTATGCTTATCCCAAATCACTGGTGGAAACAAGCCTCGCAGGAAAATTTACCAAAGCCGGTTTCGGAAAGAGTAAATCAAAAAAAGGATTTGATGTTCATAGCGGCGTAACATGGACAGACGTAGCGCCTACCGACAAGCTGGACGTATGGATAAAAACAGAAGAAAAAAAAGGCAACACTACCCTTACGGTGCTTATCTCGCGCGGCTATGACAACTATATGACGGCTGCCACAGACCCTGCACAAATAGAAAATCTTAAAAACTTCCTCAACAACCTTAGCGCCGACCTTGCTGCCGCAGACCTCTCCCAAAAAATAGAAGAACAACAAAGAGTAGTGAAAGCCGCTGAAGAAAAAACGACAGCGCTGAAAAAAGAACAAGAAAAACTCCTCAGCGAAAAGAAAAAATTAGAAAAAAGTATCGAGCAAAATGAAGAAGCGCAAAAAAAATCGGCTGCCGACCGCGATGCCGAACAATCTAAGCTCGAAGCGCTTCGCGCACAGCAAGGAAAATAACGACTAAGCTATACGTCTATCTGCACATTCCACCAATCTTTGTCAAAACGGGCTTGGTAGGTTTCATAAAATTGTATTGCCGGTTCGTTCCAGTCCAGCACTTGCCAGCTAATGCCGTGCAGGTTCTTTTCTTTTGCTTCTTCAATCAGGCGGTTCATCAGCATTTTGCCAATGCCCTTGCCGCGGTGTTCTTCGGTTACTATAATATCTTCAAGGTACATGCGCTGCCCCTTCCATGTAGAAAAGCGGATATAGTAGAGCGCAAAGGCAATGATGGTTTTTTCCGGTTTGTTTGGCGAGGAAATTTCGGCTACAAACGCCCACCACACGGGCTTTTCCCCAAAACCACTTTCACGGAAATGCTCCAGGCTCACGGTTACTTCTTCCGGGGCGCGTTCATAGGCGGCAAGCTCGCGGACAAGGCGAAGGATGGAAGCACAATCAGAAGCTATAGCGCGGCGAATGGTAATATTCATTTGTTAAGGTTCGTTACAAGCAGGCAATATAAACGTAAAATCTTAGTTAAAGCAACGGGAAACGAAAGAGGAAATGTAACTTTAGTGAGTGCAGGGAAGGGCAAGGTTTGTTTTCATCCATAGGCGACAGCGTTATGGAAGCACTGAAGAAAACAAGGCTGATGCTTTTATTCTGCGCTTTGCGAGAAGCAGCTTAATAGAAATCCTCAGATGAATGGTGCCAACGCCACTGTAGCTGAATAGCTGCAAGGACGCTCGGACCCTAAAAAAATTTAAAAATTATAGGACGAAAACTCCGGAATCACAAACACAAAAAAAACAAAGCAACATCAATGAATACACAAGCCGAAATACTATGGGTGGATGATGAGATTGAAAGCCTGAAATCGCAGATCCTTTTTTTGAAAAACAAAGGCTATGAAGTAACGCCGCTTACCAACGGACATGATGCGCTGGAACTGCTTAAAGAAAAACGGGTGGACGCCGTGTTGCTGGACGAAAGCATGCCCGGCCTCACAGGGTTGGAAACGCTCGCCCGCATTAAAGAAATGCAACCGCAACTGCCCGTGGTGATGGTTACGAAAAACGAAGCGGAATACATCATGGAAGAAGCGATCGGCGCACAGATAACCGATTACCTCATTAAGCCCGTAAACCCTAATCAGGTCTTGCTTTCGCTGAAAAAAATCATAGACAGCAAGCGCTTGGTTTCTCAAAAAACAACCTCTGCCTATCAGCAGGATTTCCGCAATCTTTTCATGACCCTTAGCTCTAATCCCAACCACGACGAATGGAAAGAGCTATACAAAAAATTAGTGTATTGGGAATTGGAAATGACCCGCAACGACAGCGGCGAAATGATGGAAGTACTCAACACACAAAAACAAGAAGCCAACACCGAATTTTTTAAATACATCTCCAAAAACTATGAAAAATGGATAAAAGGCAGTGAAGACAGTCCATTGTTTTCGCATCAGTTGATGAAGGAGAAAGTATTGCCGTTTATAGAAGGCAAAAGTAAACCCAGCTTTGTAGTACTGATCGATAATCTTCGTTTCGACCAATGGAAAGCCATACAGCCCATCATAGGCGAGTATTACAGAACGGTAGAGGAAGATTTGTATTACAGCATTCTGCCTACGGCTACGCAATATAGCCGCAATGCGTTTTTCGCCGGTATGCTACCTATGGATATCGAAAAAAAGTTTCCGAATGAATGGAAGAATGATGATGATGAAGGCGGCAAGAACATGTCGGAAGCGCTGTTTCTTAAACATCAACTACAGCAGTATAAAAAAGACAATCTGAAATGGCAGTATGTAAAAATCACAAACAACGATGATGGCAAACTGCTGGAAGACAATATACACAACTACCTCAACAACGACCTTACCGTCATCGTTTATAACTTCGTGGATATGCTTTCCCATGCCCGCACCGAGATGGAAGTATTGAAAGAATTAGCGGGCGATGAAGTATCCTACCGTTCGCTTACCGTGAGCTGGTTTGAACATTCGCCACTCTTTCGTGCCTTGAAAAAAATTGCCGATAAAGATATTCAAATCATCATCACTACCGACCACGGCACCACGCAGGTAAAGACGCCAAGCAAGTGCATAGGCGACCGCCAAACCACTACCAACCTACGCTATAAACACGGTCGCAACTTGCAATATGAAACTAAAGATGTACTCGCTTTCCGCGATCCGTCAAAAGCCGGACTGCCTAAGCCCAATGTAAGCTCTACGTTTATCTTTGCGAAGGAAGATGTGTTTTTATGCTATCCCAACAACTACAACCATTATGTGAATTATTACCGCAATACCTTTCAGCACGGAGGAATATCGCTGGAAGAAATGCTGGTACCGGTAGTAAGATTGCAAAGCAAGTAATCCCGGAATGTCTAAGTAACTAATTTTTATGATTCAAGCTGAAGGAAGGCTATAAAGCTGTAGTGGCGATGGCACCGTTCAACAAATGAATACAATGAAGCTTTTTCTATAAAGCCTAAAATAATTTCTACGTTTTCGTTTGATGCGTACGTAATAAAAACTAATACCTGCTTATTTAATTTCGTGTAAACATTCAATCATCACCGTATGAAGATAGCCATAGCCGTTACAGGAGCAAGCGGAGCCATATATGCCAAACTATTGCTACAGCAACTACAAACCCTGCAAAAGCAACTACAGGAAGTAGCGCTTATATGGAGCGACAATGCCAAAACCGTATGGCAGCATGAGCTGGGAAATGAAGATTATAGGCATTTGCCCTTTAAGGTTTATGAAAAAAATGATTTTTTAGCACCGTTTGCATCCGGCAGTTCTTCCTATAGCGGATTAATTATTTGCCCTTGCAGCATGGGCACATTAGGAAGAATTGCAAACGGCATCAGCAACGACTTGATAACCCGCGCGGCAGATGTAATGCTCAAAGAACGAAGAAAACTGATTTGCATCGTCCGGGAAACACCTTATAATTTGATCCATCTGAAAAACATGACTGCGGTAACGGAAGCCGGAGGAATTATCTGCCCTGCTACACCGTCCTTTTACAGTCAGCCCCAAACGATGGAAGAAGCTGTGAAAACGGTAACGGATAGAGCGCTGCAATTATGTGGGTTGGATGTGAAAGGGTATAAATGGGGAGAGAAGGGTTGAGCAAATATCTACAAATTAGAAAGAGCGTAACATAACTTGCTCAATAAAGAACCGAACGATGAACGGAGCGTCGCAACCCCGTTTAATAGTAGCACCCAAGCTAAGTGTAAAAAATAAATAAAACATTGAACCAGTCAACTAATCAACCAATCAACTATTCCCAATCCCTACACCGCCTGCGCACCATCATGAATGAACTTCGCGAGCGCTGCCCCTGGGATAAAAAACAAACCCTCCAAACTCTGCGCCCGCAAACTTTGGAAGAACTCTATGAGCTGACGGATGCTATAACCGATGAAAACTGGCAGGGCATCAAAGAAGAGCTGGGTGATGTGTTACTCCATATCATTTTCTATTGCAAGATTGGCGAAGAACAACAGCAGTTTGCTTTGGAAGATGTGATAGAGGGAGTATGCAACAAACTTATTGCACGCCATCCGCATATTTATAGCCATGTCATTGCCGAAGATGAAGCCACCGTAAAACAAAACTGGGAAAAGCTGAAGCTGAAAGAAGGAAAAAAATCCATCCTCAGCGGTGTACCTAAGGCGCTGCCCGCTATCGTAAAAGCTTTGCGCCTGCAAGAAAAAACCAAGCAAGTAGGTTTTGAATGGGAGAAGACCGAACAAGTGAAAGACAAGGTGGATGAAGAAATGAATGAATTGCACGAAGCGGTACAAAGCGGCGATGCAAATAAAATGGAAGATGAATTTGGCGATGTGCTGTTTGCCTTAGTGAACTACGCACGGTTTTTGAAAATAGACCCTGAAAATGCTCTGGAACGAACAAATAAAAAATTCATACGCCGCTTTCAGCAAATCGAAATTATGGCAACTGAAAAAGGAAAGGTGCTGCACGATATGAGCTTGCAAGAAATGGATGCGCTTTGGAATGAGGTGAAGAGGAGGGAGTAGGCAGTGAGGAATGGGCAGCGGAGTCTTTTGTGTGAAACCAAAATAAAAAATACCTTTAAAATCTGTTCAAAAAACATCCATATACGGGTTGGCTGCTGATAGCGCTATGCTTTTGGATAGCGGCTGTAGCACGTTTCTATATGCTGCGGCAATTAGCTACACCGGAGGCGATGACCGATGTGGTGAGCAAGGATATGCAGATGCGGCAACAATCGCTGGAACATTTTCTTGCCAACGAAACGCTTGTACGAAAATTATTTACCGACAGCCTTTCCGCCGAAGAAGCCGATGCGCTGGCTAAAAAACCATTCTACATTTACGCATTTAAGGGCGATTATGTGTTACAATTCTGGAACAACAATACCGTTGTAGGCACATGCAACGATGGTGTTTCGGAGGAACATAAAGATGGAATGTATCGCTATAACGGTACGTTTTACAAGCAATGCCTGCATCCCGGTTTTTTAAAAGCGGATGAGCATCTGGTAGTTTTATTTCCTTTGCGCTATAGGTATTCCATTCAAAACGATTACCTCCAGTCTTATTTTGTGGCAGCAGATTATATCCCTTTCAGCACCAGTTCTTCGGAGACGCATCTGCCCGGAGGCTATCCGGTGTTAAAAGCGGATAATACCCCGTTTTTCTACCTTTATTTCCAACCGGATGATTTACCGCATCACATCCCCGATACCTGGCTGAATGTATGGTTCATAGCCGCTTTGTTGAGCAGTTTACTATGGCTGCACCTTATAGCGGTGTCGCTGGCAGCAAGAGGTAAACGATTTCCGGCTTTCGCCCTTATAACCGGTAGCATAGCCGTGATTTTATTTATAGCTTATAGCCACGGCGCACCTTTTCATCTGGATGAGGTTACCTTGTTTTCCAGAAGTTTATTCTCTACCAGTGCCTTCATTCCCTCACTGGCTTTGCTGCTCATCCTGCTGTTTTGTTTGTTGTGGTGGTTGTTGTTTTTTATAGGAAATGTAAAAACACCGCTTCCACCCTCACGTTCCAGGCTTGTTACTGTTTTCCTGATAGCTATAGGGATTTTATTGCTTATTGCTTGTGCCATAACGCCTGTAAACCTGATACGCAAACTGGTGCTGGATAGTCAGCTTTCCTTTGATGTAACCGATCTCAATGCCGTCAATGGATTCACGTTTATAGGCTTATTCACGGTAGTGTTGGTTCTTTGCTGCAATACGCTGATTATTTATAGCTGCAATGTTCATCTTCGCCGCCTCCTTCCCAAGCGTATTTTAAAATACCTTTTCGTAGCCGCCGGTTTATGGATTGCTTATGTATTTTTAAAACCGACTGCCGCCTGCCAATATTATTTCGCAGGTTCCATTTTTGCTTTTCTGCTGGTTTTTGATTTGTTCTATGAAGGCAGAAAAATCAGTATTTTCTCGGTAGAAATTTTCCTCACTGCCATCCTTCTGGCGGTCCTTGCTTCCTCTTTATTGTATCATTTCAACAGTGTTAAAAAGAAATCGGAAGAGCGTGCGTTTGCGGAGCGGATCGTTCGGCAGCGAGATGAGATGATGGAATATCTCTTCAGCGATGTATCGGATAGTTTGCGGAAAGATCCTTTAGTACGTTCCTACCTGGAAAATCCTACGCGTGCCAATCGTTCTTATGCGGATGAGCATATCGCTACCCGCTATCTGCGCGGGCATCTCAATCGCTATCAGGCTACACTTTATTTTTTCAACAGCAAAGGACAACCAGTTTATAATGCCGACACCCTCCAACTGCCTGCGATAGACACGCTGCTCCATCACGGCGAAGCATCTTTTTTCACACCGGATCTTTACTATTTCAAAGATGCGAAAGACGGACGTTATTATATAGCCGACATCCGAATGGACAGCGCTGCGGGGAGAGTGGTCATCGCGTTGCAGGCAAGGCAAGGACTTCATGCGGCGGTCTATCCCGAATTGCTGGAACCCGGCAGATTGCAAAAGATCAACACGAAAAAGAATTTCACGTATGCTATTTACGCACAGCGGGAGCTCATCGCACAAAACAATGACCATCCGTTTCCCGTGTACCTCCGCGGCGATGGCATGGAAGTAGGTGCATTGCGCGTCATCAGCAGAGAAGGCTATAATGTAAATATCTATAAAGTAGAAGAAGGAAAACGTGTAGCTATTATTGAAACAAGAGAATCATGGCTGGAGATTCTTACGCTGTTCTCTTATATCGTAGGCGCCTTAATGATCAGCGTCCTTATTTATTTCCTGCTTTCCCTATACCTGCGTTATCTTCATAAGCATAAACAGGAACGGCTGATAGAGCTGAGCTTACGCAACCGTATTCACCTGGCGATGCTCACCACCGTGATGCTTGCCTTCCTGGTACTGGGTATTGTAACCATCGTTATTTTCAAAGATCGCTATGAAAACACCAACGAAACAAAACTGCGCAACGTAATGCAAACCATAGAACGCGCTGTGCAGGAATATTTAAAAAAGGATAGCCAAACCCTCACCGAAGCCGGTTTTGATGAGGCGACACAAACCACCCAATTCCGGAACTTTATAGCTGCTTTCGCAGAAGATAAAAAACTGGACATCAATATCTATAACTCCTATGGCTCGCTCAACGCCACCTCGCAGGAAGACATCTACAACAAAGCGCTACTGGCACGCATCATGATGCCGGATGCTTATCATATAATGGCGAAGGAACACAAAACTATTTTGCTGCAAGAAGAGCATATCGGCAAGCTACCCTATCTTTCCTCCTACGTGCCGGTGCGCAATATCAACGGAGATGCCGTAGGCTATGTAAATGTGCCGTTCTTTTCATCGGAGCGCGAATTGAACTATCAGATCTCCAATATTCTGGTAGCGCTGATCAATATCTATGTGCTCATCTTTATCCTCTCCAGCATACTGGCAGTAAGCATTACCAACAGGCTAACGAAAGGGTTCCAGCTATTAATCGAAAAATTCAGAACCTTTGACCTTAAAGAAAATGAAAAAATAGCCTGGGCCTATGATGATGAAATAGGACTGCTGCTACGTGAGTATAATAAAATGGTCGAAAAAGTAGTGGAAAATGCAAGGCGGCTGGCACAAAGCGAACGCGAAAGCGCCTGGCGCGAAATGGCACAGCAAGTAGCACATGAAATAAAAAATCCGCTCACCCCTATGAAGCTCAATATTCAGTACCTGCAGCAGGCAATGGAAAAAAATCATCCGAACATAGAGCAGCTTACCAAAAACGTATCGGCATCCATGATTGAGCAGATTGACAGCCTGACACATATCGCTTCCGCATTTTCTGATTTTGCAAAAATGCCAGAAGCCGCACCGGAAATCATAGTGCTGAATGAGCTGGTAAAAAACATTCAGGAACTCTATCAGCACGGACAAGCAGCGAACATCCGGTTAGACATTACAGAAGAACCACTGAAGATCTATACCGATAAAAACCAACTGCTGCGTGTGCTGAACAACCTCATCAAAAACGCACTGGAAGCCATTCCTGATGACAGGCAGCCGCTCATCACACTTTCCCTGAAAAAAGAAAAAAATAAAGCCCTGCTCACGGTAACGGATAACGGAAACGGTATTGACGCAGCGGTACAACAAAAAATATTTTCCCCCTACTTTACCACCAAGGGCTCTGGTACCGGCTTAGGCTTGGCGATGACGAAAAAGATAATTGAATTTTGGAACGGACGCATAGGGTTTGAAACGGAAGAGGGTACCGGTACGAGCTTTTTTATTGAGCTGCCGCTAAAAGGATAGAGTAAGGGCTGTCGGTTTTGAAAGCTATTTCCGAAGCATCTTAGGGCATGGCGGCAGTTTGGAAAATTCCGTTTTCGATTTTTCTGCTTCCCAAGACAGACAGAGGTGCATGGGTGAAATTTTGCGCACTCCTTATAGGGAAATCATACTTCTTGCAAACAATCTTTTTGTGGCTATAAAATAGGCGAAACGCTTAGGATGCTTTTCGCTTGCGGTCGGTACCGAGAGCGGATTTGCGGTGCTGCAAACCCCATTCCACCATTACATGCAACACTTTCTTGAAAGACTGACCGGAGGCGGTAAGCTCATATTCCACCGTAACGGGGATGGTGTCATGTACCGTTCTGGTTACGATGCCATTGTGTTCCAGATCTCTTAGCTCTTTCGACAGCATCCTGGGGTTGATCTTCGGGATTTCCCGCTCCAGCTCGCTAAATCGTTTTTTGCCATAGAGTAAAGAAGCGATGATCGGCAGCTTCCATTTTCCGTCAATCACATTTTTCGTATCATTTACCGCAAGCACAAAGCTGCCGGAGCACTTTTTTAATTCGCTGAGTTCTGAGAGTTCTTTCATCGTTAGTAGATATTACTATACTCCGGTATAGCACTATACTTTGGTATAGTACTTACTTTTGTGTAGCAAATATACGTACTTTTGTATCTTAATTACAAACGATAAAATTTCTTTAGCAACAAAAAAAGCAAACAAAAAAAATGAAAAAGGCATTATTCCTACTTACATCGGCAGCTATCCTTTCGTTCACTGCAAATGCAGAATCCTGGAATGTGGACAGAGCGCATTCCGGAGTGAAATTTACCGTTACCCACATGCTTATATCCGATGTGGATGGTTCTTTCAAAGATTTTTCCGGCACGGTTACTTCTGCAAAAGAAGATTTCTCCGATTTGAAAACCCAATTTACCATCCAAAGCAACTCTATCTTTACTGATAACAGTAAAAGGGATGAACACTTGATCTCATCCGATTTCTTTGACGCAGCAAAATACCCTACCATTCAGTTTACTTCTTCTTCATTCAAAAAAAACAGTGCTAAAAAATATACGCTGACCGGCAAATTGACCATGCTCGGCGTAACGAAGGATGTAAAATGGGATGTGAAAGCCAGCGATATCATTAAAGATCCTTATGGAAATAACCGTGCAGGCTTCAAGGCGACCACCACTATTAAACGTTCGGATTTTGCACTCGCCTCTTCCACACCCAATGCAGTAGTGAGCGATGAGGTAAGCATCACCGTGAATTTGGAAGTTACCAAAAAATAAAGATTTGAAGTAAAGAACAGATGGAGCACACCGGCGTTTTTTCATGTAGAGTGAGCGGATAGGAAAGTGTAACGTGTGCTCCATTTTCATTAAAAAAAGCTATGGAACGCAAACAATTTCTTCATACTGTTTTAGGATTTGCCGCGATGGGTACGTTAAGCAGCCTAAAAGCCTTCACGGACACGCTTCCTGTGCAAAGCAAACGAATGCCGGTATTGTTTACTTCTCATGGCAATCCGATGGATATTCCGCTTTCTAAAGAGGAACGTCCGTTTTGGAATACCTTGTCTGAGCTGGGAAAAGATTTACAAAAGAACTATGACGTAAAAGCGGCGCTGGTGGTTTCCGCACACTGGTGTACGAGAGGCACCTTTGTCAACATAGCTCCCGAACAAAAACAGATATACGATTATTACGGCTTTCCGGAAAACTACTATAAAGTATATTACCACGCGAAAGGCGCACCTGAAATTGCTAAGGAAGTAAGGAAAATCATCCCTGCCGTTACCGAAACTACGGAATGGGGTTTAGACCACGGAGCATGGCCTATGTTGATGCACTTATTTCCCAATGCCGATGTTCCTGTTTTTCAGTTGAGCCTGGATTATTACGCCAAGCCTTCTTACCATTATGAATTGGGCAAGCAATTAAAATCGCTGCGCGACAAAGGAGTGTTGATTATCGGCAGCGGGTCGCTGATACATAACCTGCAACTGGCCGGAAAAAAAATGAGCATGAATGATATGACGCCTTACGGATGGGAAGCCGAGTATGATGCCTGGATTAAAAAACAAATTGACGAACGGAACTTTACAGAAATTATTAACTATGAACGCAGCCATAAATTAGGAACGCTCGCCGCACCTACACCAGACCATTATGTGCCCGTATTATACAGCCTCGGATTGACGGATAGCAAAGACCCGATTCGGTATTTTTATGAAGGCGGCCCTTCTTTGCCCGCATTCAGCGAAAGGAGCTTCATCATAGGATAACAGACCCATGAAACATTTTTTTTTACTTCTCGTTTTTTCAGGTGCCTGCCTTCTCGGTTATAGCAAAGAAAAAACGAGCGCTAAACTCAATACTGAACCAATGGAAAATACCATGAAAATAGAAATATGGAGCGATGTGATGTGTCCGTTTTGCTATATAGGCAAGCGAAAATTTGAACAAGCAATGGCGCAGTTTCCGCATAAGGATAAGGTGCAGGTTGTGTGGAAAAGTTTTCAGCTATCACCGGATATGCAGACCGATACCGGAAAAAACATCCATGAATTTCTGGCGGCACATAAAGGCATCAGTTTACAGGAAGCCAAAAAAATGAATGACTATGTAACCCAAATGGCCAAGCAGGTAGGGCTGACCTATGATTTTGATAAATCGGTGGTGGCCAATTCTTTTAACGCACACCGCTTTGCCCATTTTGCCAAGCAACACGGCAAGCAGGAAGATGCCGAAGAATTGTTGTTTCGTTCTTATTTTACAGATGGTAAAAACATAGACGATTATGCTACGCTTATTCAGTTGGGAAATGAGATAGGACTGGATGCGAATGCCTTGAAAGCTGTGCTTGAAAACGGGAGCTATGCGGATGCCGTTCGGGCGGATATACTGGAAGCACAGCAGTTGGGCATGCGTGGCGTACCTTTCTTTGTGATGAACAGAAAATATGCCGTGTCCGGCGCACAGGAAAGCAAATCATTTTTGGAAATGCTGGAAAAATCATTTGCGGAATGGCAGCGAGAAAACCCAGGCGCGATGCTTGAAGTGATGGATGGAAAGACCTGCACCCCGGACGGAAAATGTGATTGATGCTTGTATTCCAAAGCTGATGTAGCTATATAGGAAGAAAAATACCCCTTGTTCCTCGCAGCTATTTCTACCTTATGTTGAAAACCTGTGTATCAACATTATTTTAACAGGCTTAAAGACTGCGTTAATTCCTATTTTTGAGGACACTGTATTTTTTTAAAACCACATGAACATACTCACTCTGCTTTTGCAAATAGATACCGCTGTACAAGCTGTAACGCCACCGGCACCTCCTGCCGAAGAAATATCGCTATGGTATTTGCTGAAAGAAGGAGGTGTGCTCATGATTCCTTTGTTGATTTGCTCAATGCTGCTCGTTTATATATCGTTTGAGCGTTGGATGATTTTGCGTAAAGCCGGTAAAGGTGATGGTTTGTTTATGGCGCGCATACGCGAACATATCGGTTCGGGCAATTTAGAAGCTGCTCGATTATTGGCAAAAAATGCGGAAGGTCCTGTGCCGCGTATTATAGAAAAAGGAATCAGCCGTATAGGCAAGCCTATAGACCATATCGAAAAAACAATGGAAAGCGCAGGCAAGCTCGAAGTTTACCATCTCGAAAAAAACCTGTCCATACTTTCCACCCTTGCGGGCATTGCGCCGATGTTCGGTTTCTTAGGCACTATAGCCGGGATGATTATTTTGTTCTTTAACATCCAGCATCAGGGATTTTCGCTGGAGAACATAGCCGGCGGTATTTATACCAAAATGGTTACTTCTGCCGTAGGGCTTATTATCGGCTTGCTCGCCTATATTGCTTATAATTATTTTAATGCACAAATCAATAAGAACGTATATCGCATGGAAGCCGCAGCGGTAGAGTTTTTGGATATTTTACAGGAACCCTCCAAATAAGACAACGGGATGAACATCAGAAAAAATCTTAGAGAAAAACCCGAGAGTCATTCTTCCGCATTGAATGATATCTTATTCATTCTACTGCTTTTCTTTTTGATCATTTCTACCCTTGCTAATCCCAATGTGATAAAGGTGATGACACCTAAAGGAGAAAGTGATACAAAAGCGAAGCAAACCATTGTCATCAGTATAGACAGTATGCAGCATTTCTATGCCGGTACGAAAAGGATTTCCATTGACAGTCTTCAAAATGCTATTGCTATGGCGGTGGCAAAATCGCAGGATGCGGAGCCTACCGTGGTAATCAATCCCGACAGAAAGGCGAATGCTGAAAGTATTTATGCTGTGATGTATGCTGCCAAGCGTTTGAAATTGCGGACGGTAATGGCTGTAGATAAGGAATGACGATAGTAGATAAAAGTGTTTTAAGAAGCCTCTATAAAAGAAGAATAGGAGGGCTATACCTTTTGTATTTCTTTGAAATAATTTTCTAATTGACGAGCAATGACGCTCCAGTCAAAACGTTGGGCAATGATGTTTTTCCCTTTTCCCCCGGTGTTTTTTCTTAAATTTTCGGAGGCTAACAAATCGCATACTTGCCTTATAAACCCTTCTTTATCCGCTGCCATAAATGAGCCTTCGCCATTTTCGATTCCTAAACCTTTAAAGCCTATATGCGAGCAAATAACAGGAACACCCATAGCCATTGCTTCCAACACTTTATTTTGTGTACCTGCACCAAAACGCAGCGGTGCCACTACGATACTGGCGCGGTCATACATTTCCGCAAGGTCTTTCACAAAACCGGTTACTTCTATATATTCATTGGCTAAGGATTTTACTTTTTCTAAAGGGCGTTGCCCGGCGATAATAAACCGTGATTCAGGAAAGCGTTTTCGGATAGGAGGTAAGAGTTCTTCAGCGAAATAAGTAACGGCATCTACATTCGGTGCATAATCCATATTACCTGTAAAGAGGATAATTCGGTTCGGTACATAATCATGCTCCCGTGCTTTGAAGGTCGTAGTGTCCACGCCGTTAGGCAACAGTTTTAGATGAGGAGCACGGTGGATTTTTTCAAGGTATTCCAGATCCTCCTGCGAGCAAACCAACGCGAGCTTATAATCGTTGATGACGGCTTCAAATCGCTCAAGGCGTTTCTGTTCTATTTTTTGAAAAGCTTTTTTGAAACTATTCTTTTCGGTTTCTTGTCTGCGCCGCCAATATAGGGAAAAAGCATCGGGCAGATCAAGGACACAAGGTAAATCCTTACGATGGCGGAGATAAGGTGCCATGCGAAGATGTTGCACATGGATAGCATCATAATGCTCGCTTGCCACCCATTCATTTAATTTTTGCTGCATTTCCGGGGAGTGGAAATAAGCGATTTGTAAAGGCGTAGTGCTAAAAACGGCTTTGAAGCAATTCCATACGGAACGCCATTTATGAAGATGTATGGTTTCTATTTTCGTGAAAATAGGTTTTAGTTCGGAGACATATTGCTTATCGGCTTCGGTTTCCGTAAAAGTGAGCAGATGCAGTTCATGGTCTTTGCACAGCCGTTTGGCAAGATTAAAAATCTTGAGTTTATCACCTCGGTAAGGCGGGTATGGCATACGGTTGGCAAGGAAGAGAATCTTCAAAGTTTTTGGATTAGCGATGACAAATTTAAGGGTAAGGATGGGTTGATAAAACAGACACGAGTTAAAAATAATTTCCGGTATTCCTTTTCCTTAAGCCTATGATTTTGGCACAAGGGAAGGATAAAAAAACAACCTCCGAAAAAATCGGAGGCTGCCTTTATGTTTATATTTAGTAAGGATTACTAACTACTTATTTGATGATTTCAGTTACCTGACCGGCACCTACGGTACGGCCACCTTCACGAATCGCGAATTTCAGACCTTTGTCCATCGCAATCGGAGCGATCAGTTTAACGTGAAGGTTCACGTTATCGCCGGGCATTACCATTTCTACTCCTTCAGGCAAAGAACATTCACCTGTAACGTCTGTAGTACGGAAGTAGAACTGAGGACGGTATTTGTTGAAGAACGGAGTATGACGACCGCCTTCTTCTTTGCTCAGTACATATACTTCACCTTTGAACTCAGTGTGTGGAGTAATGGATTTTGGAGCGGAGATAACCATACCGCGACGGATATCTTTCTTTTCAATACCGCGAAGCAACAAACCTGCGTTATCACCTGCTTCACCGCGATCCAACAATTTTTTGAACATTTCCACACCGGTACAAGTAGAGGTCAAAGCAGCATCGTTGAATCCAACGATATCCACGTTGTCGCCCACTTTAATTACACCGCGTTCGATACGACCTGTAGCCACAGTACCGCGACCGGTAATGGTGAATACGTCTTCTACAGACATCAGGAACGGTTGGTCAATAGGACGAGGAGGCAATGGAATGTAGGTATCTACGGCATCCATCAATTCTTCTACGGCTTTCACCCATTTGTCTTCACCTGCTAAAGCGCCGGTGGCAGAGCCTTTGATGATAGGAGTGTTATCTCCGTCGTATTCATATTTAGAAAGCAGTTCACGAATTTCAAGTTCAACAAGTTCCAGGATTTCAGGATCGTCCACCAAATCCACTTTGTTCATGAACACTACGATACGGGGAACGCCTACCTGACGAGCCAAAAGGATGTGCTCTTTAGTTTGTGGCATAGGACCATCTGTAGAAGCTACTACGAGGATAGCACCATCCATTTGTGCCGCACCGGTAATCATGTTTTTCACATAGTCGGCGTGACCCGGACAGTCCACGTGTGCATAGTGACGGCTAGCAGTTTGGTATTCAACGTGTGCCGTGTTGATAGTGATACCACGTTCTTTTTCTTCAGGAGCTGCATCAATTTCATCATAGCCTCTTTTCTCAGCCATACCTTTGCTGGAAAGGATGGTCGTGATCGCAGCAGTCAATGTAGTTTTACCATGGTCAACGTGACCGATAGTACCAATGTTTACGTGGGGTTTGTCCCGATTAAAGGTCTCTTTTGCCATTTTTTTATTTTTTTAAGAGATGTTTATTAATGTTTGTTATTAAATACTTGTTTATTGGTTATTCTGTTCATTTGTCATTCTGTTTCAAAATCACCTATCAACAAAATAACACATCAACATTAACGAGCTGTTGAGCAGGATTGAACTGCCGACCTCTTCCTTACCAAGGAAGTGCTCTACCGCTGAGCTACAACAGCTGGTCAATAGCCTATGTCCTATAAAAATATAGGCTATTGATACTCAGTTTTTTAATAAACTTCCTACCCGCTATGCTTTAACCACAAAATCAGCTAACCGGCATATTCTGCCAATCAGCTAATTTATTTTTTAAAGAGCGGGAGACGAGGCTCGAACCCGCGACCTACAGCTTGGAAGGCTGTCGCTCTACCAACTGAGCTACTCCCGCAAAAATAATTTGATGATGAGTTGATTTGAAAATTTGAAGGTGATACAATCTTCAAATCCGCATATTTCCAAATCATCAAATCGAATAAAAAGTGGGCAGGGAAGGATTCGAACCTCCGTACTCCGAAGAGAACAGATTTACAGTCTGTCGCCTTTAGCCACTCGGCCACCTACCCAACTTAGTTATTTTTTGGATGTCGAATCCTGAATGTTAAATGAAAGACCGAAGCCCTATAAATTCAAAATTATCATTCAAAAATTCCACATTACAAAGAGCCACTTGCCGGAATCGAACCAGCGACCTACTGATTACAAATCAGTTGCTCTACCAGCTGAGCTAAAGTGGCATTTTTATCTTCTAAAGAACTTACCCTGCTTGCGAAGGGATTGCAAAAGTAGGCAAGAAAATGATTTTTGCAAATTTTATTTTACCAAATAAAAAGCGACAACTTTTGGGTTATCGCTTCCTTTAAAAACACAATTTACAAAGTGCTGTATTTAGCGCTAAAATGCCTATGAAACAAAGGAAACCTTGCTGATAGCCACCCTGCAAATTTTATTTTTTGCTGTGGTAAATTTTGTCTTCAAAAAACTCGGACGTAGCTTGCAAAGAAGGGTTTGCCATGCGTTCATAGATGCGGGATATTTCTATCTGCTCTTTGTTTTCATGAATTTCTTCCAGGCTATCGGTATGGCTGCTGAATTCGTCCAATTTTTTGTGCAGTTCTTCCTTCATGGATACAGCAATCTGGTTGGCACGGCGCGCCATTACCACGATGGATTCGTAAAGGTTGCCGGTCTTGTCTTTAATGGCTATCACATCTCTGGTCTCTACCAGCGGATTAACTAATTTTTTATTGGTGCTCATTACGAAGTTTATTTATATTGGTTTGTACTTGATTATTTATTTTTTCGGCCTCAGCCAGGTATTTTGAATCCGGATAGCTGGTTTTCAGCTCTGTATAGGCAGAAGCTGCATTTCCGTAACGCTCTTCTTGTTTCTCTTTTACACTTTGCCTCGCATAGTAATAATACGAACGCACCATCATGTATTGATACAGGTCCGCATTTACCGACTCGGGATAATTTTGCAACAACAATTGATACGTAACACCGGCGGCTTTATAATGCCCTAAGTTATAATAGAGTTTTGCGGCATCTGCATCTTTTATTTCCAGCTTGCTGCGCATAGCCGTCATCAGCTTATTAGCTTCCGGTACCCGCTTCGACTGAGGGTGCATATTGATATAAGATTGCATGGCTTCCATCGCCTTCAAAGTATTGGTTTGCTCCAAAGAGGGCTTGGGCGACTGCATATACAAACAATAAGCGTGCATGTATTCTGCTTCTTCGGCATCTTTACTGGAAGGAAAATAATCCGTAAAATTTTTGAAATGGTAGGAGGCAGCCAGATAATCTTTCAGATAGAATGCAGTGTAGGCATAGCGGTAATACAAGGCTTCAAAATCTTTCGTTCCTTTCATTACCGGCAATAAACTCTGATATACGCCATTGGCTCTGGTGTATTGCCCCTTATCATAATACTGGTTGGCTTTGCTCAGTTTATAATTGATATCATCGCTTTTCAGCACTTTTTCGTAGCCGCTGCACGATGCCAAAAGCAATAAAACGATACCGTAAAAACAAGTCTGGAGTTTGTGCATGAAAAATAAAAGGGATGCAAAGGTAAAAAATATAATGCAGAGTTAGCTAAAATGTGTTTAAGGGCATGTTAAATGCTCCAAAAATCTATACCTCAAAAAGTTAGAAGGAGGCATAAATGTGGAAAGGTGATAAAAATTTTATTCCGAAAGCATCCTCAAACAAATAAAGGGTATGAAAAGGATATACTACTCAAAAAACAAGAGCTATGCGCACCCAAAATATTTTCCACTCATGTTCTAAAACGGATAGCCGATTGCCAGGTTGAAAATCGGTTGCGTATCCTTATCAAATCCCCAGTCTTTTCCCTTGGGCAACCACGGTCTGCGCACAGGAACGCCTACGTCCAACCGCAATAAAAGAATATTAAAATCCAGCCGTAAGCCTGCGCCGGCATCCACCGCTAATTGCCTATAAAACTGCGAACTGAACTTACCTCCGGGAAATCTGGGGTCGTCTTTTCTTGTCCAGATATTTCCTGCATCTACAAAGATGGCTGCATTGATAAATTCATAGATATGCGCACGCAATTCCGTATTTATTTCCAGCTTTATATCGCCGAGGGTTTCTATAAATTCCGGTGGTTTCCCGGGGTTGAGGTAGTTTTCATTGTAGGTGCCGGGGCCTACAAGCCTTGCGCGAAATCCCCGAAGACTACTGGCGCCGCCGCTGAAAAATTGCTTGATATTGGGAAGCTGATCGGAATTGCCCCAAGGGAATCCATATCCGAATAAAATACGGCTGGCCCACATATTGTTTTTATGCACGCCGTAATTTTTATAATACCTTCCGTCCACCTGATACTTCATGTATTGGGCATAAGGGGTTCCTGCTATTTTCTTAGGGTTTTGGGCATCGCCTTTCTGGATAAGCCCCAGTACATTGTTGGAAAAATCAATCAATCCGTTGAAGTAGTAATTATCTTTTTTCAAACCGGCTGCCTGGCTATTGAAGGTATATTCATAAGTAGGTCCTATAATCAATCCATTAAAAATAAGATTGCTGTAGTTGATGTTCTGCTCATTGCCCCGTGCCAATAGTGTGTCGGTTCTTACATAGTTGATGTTGATGGGGAAAAGACGGTGTTCTTTGCGGATGTCTTCTTTAAAAATATAGCCGAAAGAAGTAGTGAACGAATGGATAAGATACAGCCTCTGGCGAATAGTAGCGTCATAGCTCAGCTTCATCATCGTGCGCGGCACATACATATTCTTTGATACGATGCGCGTAAACGGAATCAGAAACCGCGGAACCGTCAGGCTTACTTCTGCCCCGCCTTCCAGCGCAGCAGGGCGCTTCACACCATTGTTCTTCCCTGCCTGCACTTCATAGGCACCCCGCAGGGTAAGGGCAAGCAGCTCTGCACCGCCAAATGTGTTTTTATTGCGCCAGCTAATACTCGACTGCGTGCCTAAGCGGCTATCATTTTGCGACTCTATGCCCAGCTCAAAGCGCATAGATTTTTTAGGATGAGGAGTAAGGTAGTAATACACATTCAGACGTGGGTTGGCAGGGTCGTCTATAGATTCGAAACGGTTTTTGACAAGTTTGAAAACACCCATATTCACCAGCCGGTTCAAGGATAGGTTTTGCTCCGTACGGTTGTAAATATCACCCGGCTGAAACTGCATAGCCTGCCTGAATACAAAAGGCTTAAAGGTTTTGCGCCTGTCCACTACATAATAGCCGTCGTAAAAATCAGCTTCGGATACCGTTGTGTCTGTATTTCGCGCATTGATGCGGAAGTTAGGATAGACATAGACCTCATTAATTTTATAAATATTATAGGCTTCCCTGGGTGTTTCTTCTTCTTTGACGGTGATGTACATATTGGCTTCCATATTGCCTATGGAGGTGTCGGTAATGTCCAATAGGTAATCCGATTTAAAATAATAATAGCCGTTCTCGGTCAGCACTCTGGTGATGCGGTCGCGTTCTCCTTTTATCAAATCCAAATTATAGGGTTTGCCGGGTGTTAAAAAGGTTTTGTCTTTTATGGAATCAATAAGCTTGGATAGGGCGCTGCTGTCTTGAGGGAAAAACACTTCCCGAATTTTATACTGAGGTCCGGTGATGATGTCAAATTTCCCCGATGTGGTTTTCTTCACCGTATCTGTTATTCGTTCGGAAGTAACCGAGGGATAAAAAAATCCTTTGGTGTGCAAAATATTTTCGAGGAGCCGTTCATTTTTCTGTGCATCAAAATTGCTTCCCAATACCGGCGCTTCTCCTATATCCCTAAAAAATTTTCGGAGTCCTTTCTGCTTTGGATTCTTGCCGCCTATATTATAAATGAACAGTTTGATGCGCATGCCCAGAAAAGCAGAGTTGCGCTTAGGGCGAATGGCGGCTTGCAAATCTTTCTTCAGCAACTTACTTGCATTGGAAGAAATATCGCTCGTCTGCACCTTCACGGTAGAACCGGTGTATAGGGTTTCCCCTTCGGGTAGGTTGCGCGTAACACTACAGGAAGTGAAAAACAAGGCAAGCGCTACAAAGATGATATGGTTATATTTTTTTGAACTCATATAGTTTTCCGAAACTCCGTTGGGTACTGTCTGTATCCGGTGTTTTATCTTCAAATTGTCTGTTTTGTTCCCGTTGTTTTCTTCGTTGCTCTCTCAATTGTTCTTTTTTCTTTCGGCTCATAAATGCTCTGCGAATTTTATTGTATTCAAGGGTCATAATGAAGCTGGCGCCGGTCTTCACTACATATCCGTCCACTATACCTCTGTCTTCATTTCGCCTGTAAATTCTCATTCTGTATTTCCGGTCTCGCGAAAGATCATAATCGGCGGCAAGATTTCCGGGAATAAAAGACGTGCCTTGTGTGGAATTGGATTGCGGTCCTTCCAGATGGAAATTATTGCCCACAGTGAGTGTAAGGCGGTCGTTCAATAATTTTTTGGAAGCGCTGACATTAAGGTCTGTGCGGTTTCTTCTTTCGCCGGTAGTATAGTCTTCCGAGGTGGCAAGATCCATAGTAAGGTCAAGCCCCTGCACCAATCCGCCGGCAAATTTATTCAGTTGTTCGGAAATAAAACGGCTTGCACTTTGGCGCGCTATGCTTTCCACATCTCTGCCCGCGCCACTTTCAAAAGGATTTTCCGCTACAAACCGGTTGAGAATAATCAATGCAAACACCTGCTTGTTGAGATCAGAAGGATTGTTCCGCAATTCTGTAAGCCGTGCCTGTACCAAGTCGCCCACGGTAGAGCCTACAGCTACGCTTTTTTCTTCTGGCAACACGATATCAAAACTAATCTCCGGTTTCATCAATTCCCCATTCAGCTTCATGTGTACTTCAAAAGGAAGGCGCTGTTTGTAATATACCAGCTCCTGCTCATCTACCTGCCGGGAGACTAGGTCATAGGGCGGCACTATGGCTTCGTAAATAGCGGTAACATTCACCTGCGCCTCCGTAGGATCGCCGGAGAAGGCAAGAGTGCTTCCGGGTTGTATTCGGAAGAGGCGTTTGATAAGATTGTAGTTGAGTTGATATTGTCCATCCTTTATTTCCAGCACGCCTGCAAGGCCCAGGGCGCCATCCGGTGCTACGGTGGTATTCAATGCAGCCGCACCGCGCACCCGCAGAAAATCACCAGTGGCTTCATCAATAATAATGCTGAAATTGGCTTCTTCATTGAGGTTGATGTTCATATTAATTTCCGAACCCTTAGGCACACGGGCTATTTTCTTGAACGTATCTTCTGCCTGCGTAGTGAGCTTATATTTTCCGGTGTCTTTCATGTTCACAAACTTCACGATGCCTTCATGTTCTTGCAAAGCAGTTTCCTGCTCTGGCACCACGATGCGCATATCCGTGCCTTTCAGGATGTTGAGTGTGCCGTCCACATTCGGTGCCGTAAGCGGTCCAAAGATTTCCATTTTGGTACTGAGAAATAATTTTCCGCTAAATTCTTTATTGTCCTTAGGCGTGGAATTCATAGCCTGCCAGTTGCGTGCATTCACCCGCATGGCGAGGTTCATGTTTTGATAATCTCGTGTAATGATGCGCCCGTCTATCGTAGCTTTATTTCCGGCACTGTCCTTTATAGTAAAATCATTAAACCGAATTCCTCCTCTCGTAAAACTTATAAGTTCATCCGGCATGGTGAAACGCTCGTTCAGCATAGCCACATTTGTAGTAAGCTGATTGGTTTTTAATTGTCCGTTCAGCTCCGGTTCGGAAGGTGTGCCGTTCAGTTTCAACTCTCCGGTGATGGTGCCTGATGTATTTTTTATGGCATAATTGGTAAGCCCTTCTATAGAGCTTACATTCAGCGGGGCAAGTGATAAATTCATATCAAAATCATTGCCGTTCACCGGTTGTAAAAAATATTTTCCGCTTAGGGAAATGGAGTTCCCAAAGCCTTTAATATCCACTTTTGTATTTAAAGCTGTAGCATCCGTGCTTTTTACATGAATATCCATATTGCCTATGGTATCGCCCAAAACGGCAAGATTCCGAATGGTTAAACCGGAGGTTATCTGCGGAGAAGGCTGTTGTAGCAATACGTCCACCGTGCCGCCTAAGATACCGTTCAGCATAGTGGTATCCTGACTTATCATTTCAGAAACATTTGCCAGTAAAAAATTACTGATTTCTGCTTTTAACGGAGCGTTGAAAGCCGGGGTGCGGCTATTGACCGTGATGGATTCATTTCCTTTGCGAATGCCGAAATCCTGCACATAAAAGCCGTCATTTCCCAATACGATTTTATTGCCTTCATTCACCTGCCATTCCTTATAATTAAGCAATAACCCGCTTTGTAACTGCACTATTTGTTCGGCTCCGCTTCTTCGCATTGCTGTTGCTATTCTGTATTTCTGCACACTATCTTTATCCGTGAGTGACACGGTAGCCGTTATCGTATTGGCTTTCACCGCTCCCGATACCGTAGGATTCCATATTTCATTTGTGCCACTGATGAAACGATCAAGCGAAGCCCTATAGCTAAGGTTGTTTGCATCACCGTTCACCCGCATTCTTGCTCCGTTTAAATCCATAGTACCATAAATGATTTTGGGAGCATCCAGGCTAAGAGACAGATTGGAATTGCGGATGTTGCCTGCTATATCCAAGCTATCCAATCGTTTCAAATCGGGAACAAGGGCTTTCAAGATGGGATGCTTCACCAAGCGTGCTTTTAAGCTTAGGTCATAAGTAGCCGGAAGATCATAAGCAGTTTTTGTGGCAGTCGTTGCCGCATATACGCTGTCGTTGAATACATAGTGCCGATCTATTTCCTGCTGCACGATAGCGCCTATTTTAGACAAAGGCGTATGTCCCCAGATATGTGCGGTAAGCGCTTGGGCATTCAGACGAATATTATTGCCGCTGTCCGGAGAAGGCGAAGCCGTGAGGTAAATACTATCGAGATAATAATTCTGTCCGCCCGTGCCTACCGAGGGGTCGTGTACCGTCATGATTCCTTGGGGATAATCCGGATTTAATTCAGGAAAATTAAGGTGAAATTTACCGCGCACTTTCAATTGCTTTTCATAAAAATGCAACGCGCCTAAATCAATGCTATCCACTTGTGCATCAGCTACCACTGCCGGATGTTCTCCCTGAAAATCTGCCCGGGCTGTGAGGTCTATCCTAAGATTGGAATCGGCGGATTGCAATTGTACAGCTCCTTTTTTATCGGCTATTCTTCCATTGAATCGAATGTGATTATAAGTATAGTCATTAAATGTAGCCGCATGTATAGCGCCACTTGCCATGGCATTCATTTTATTCACGTCAAAACTTCTTCCTTTTGCTTTTATATCGGCAGAGACAAAGCCAAGCTGCGGGTTCTTTAAAATTTTGCCGAGGTTCAGCGCTTTTGTATTTATAGCCACATCATACTGCTCCCTTCCCTGCCCTCCTTCCATTGATACGAATCCTTTGAGGCGGGCATTTCCATCCGTGGAGACGATAAATAAATTGGGACGATAAGCCAATGTACTGCCTGACACACTGCCAACCGCTCCAAAACGATCCGGCAAACTAATTTGTTGTAATGCTGACGGAGGCAATAGCGCTTCCATGTCTTTCCGCGAAGATTTCAAAGTGGCTATGTGCAAATCATAACGCAGCTTATCGGCATCCGGTAGCCCGAATAATTTTCCCGACAGGGCGATTTCCGTATTGCCCAATCCCGAAAGCGCAAGTTTTTTGATAGTTAAGGCAGCCATGCTTCCGTCCAACCGGGCATCCAGCCGTATGCGTGCATTTCTGTTTTTCTTGAAAAAATCTTGCGCAGCTAATTGCGGAGCAAACAATAGAATATCTTTAAACCCTACAATACTATTTTCGAGATAAAGATGCAGCTGCATCAGGTTTATATTTTTCGTAAGTGATGCTAAAGAAGGATATTGCACGCTTGCATAGTGTTGAAGAAGGGTGTTATCCGTTTGCAGATAAAAATCGGTGAGAAGAGCGCCTTGCGGATGATAGAGAAAGCGTGTTCGTAGCTCTCTAAGATTAAAGCCGGATTGCTCTTTCAGGGATAAATGCTTCAAAACGGCGCCTATAGTATCCGTTGTATAGTATAAAGTATTTGCTGCAAGGGTCAAGTCGGTAACATCCAAATGCGCATAATCCATTGCTGATTTCTGTCTGGGTATATTTTCGTCATCATACTTAAAATTGACTTGGTTCATCTGAAGCTGTGCTGCCAGCACTCGCCATTTCTTTGATGTAGCCGTAGAAACATCCGTTGAAGTATCCACTCGTTCCCGATTATTTTTCCCTATAGAGATGACCACATCCGAAGGATCAAGCAGCAAGTCTTTTATCTCAATGGTTTGGTTGTATAAATCTATTTTCTGCGGATGCCCTATGAGCTTGCTTATGGCTATATCCATCGAAAATTTATCTTGTAGAGCTTGTTGATTGTAATGAATATCCCTCAGGTTTATTTCATTTGCCGCAAGTTGTAAAGTTATAGGCGCATCCGATGTATCCGGCGAAGGTGGCAGGTAAGATGTATCTATGATAAAAGAACTGCGAACGCCGGAAAGAAACAGCTTGTCCACATTGAATACAAGTTCATTCGGGTCTATCTCTTCCATCTTTAGGAAAAGCGTATCCAGTGTTATCCCAAACCGGTTTCCTCCGCTATAATCATCAAAATGAAAACGGATATTGCTCAGCACCAGTTTATCCATATCCATCGTAAGCGTGCTTCCGCCACTGGTATCTTTGGCTTGTGTTTCTCCGCTTGGCGTGGTAACAAATGCGTTGATAATGTAGGTGAAGTTGAAATTCGTATCGGGTGCATGGCGATAAATATGAGCGGTAATATCTTCAAGATAGATTTCCTGTACATCTACATGGCTGCCGATTAATTTCAGCATGTGCATATCCACTTTTATTTTATGCGCCGCCAGCAGCGTATCCTGCGCCTGGTCTAAAAACAAAATGTCTTTCAGCTCTATAAATTTGGGAAGGCTGTAATCAATGCCGCCTATGTTTACGGTGGTTTGCAGCTTTTTGCGCAAAAAACTTTCTGCTTGTTTCCGCACCATTTCCTTCCCTTGTGGCGTCATCAGCAGGATGATGGCAGTAAGCAATAGGAGCAGCAGGCTGCCGATTATCCATAGTGCTATTTTAAGGGCTTTACGCATTATTTCTTTTCCGTAAAAAATTGTACCTGAATTTACTGGCAGTCATTTATATGAATGCAAAGCAACGGAAAAAGATGTATAAAAAAATAAAGGATCGTTTCTTTAAAAAACGACCCTTACGGTGATAATATTGGTTTCTTGTTTATCCCAGCGCTACGCGTTTAAATTCGGTAACGGCTATATCGCCTGCACTTTTCAGATAATCAGCTACGGATTTACCGGCATCTTTCACGAAAGGCTGTGCTAAAAGGGTTTGTTCTTTGAAGAAGGTGTTCAGTTTGCCTTCGGCAATTTTTGCCAGCATTTCTTCAGGCTTCCCTTCCATTTTGGGGTCATTTTTCATCGTATCCATTACGATGGCGCGTTCGCGTTCCACTACATCGGCAGAAACGCTGTTGGCATCTACGGCTACAGGATTCATAGCGGCAATCTGCATGGCTACGTCGCGGCCGGCTTCTGCTGCTTCTTTAGAAAGACCTACCAGCACCCCTATACGGTTAGCGCCGTGGATATATGCCGCTACATAGGGCGCTTCCACTCTTTCGAAACGAACGATGCCTATTTTTTCGCCTATAGCTGCCAGCTTATCGTTGATAAGGTCTGCCACTTTAGCGCCATTGATGCTTACTTCATTCAGTTCTTCTACAGATTTTACATTATTGGTTACGGCAGCATCTGCAATACTTTGTGTGAAGGCTACAAAATCTGCATTTTTAGAAACGAAGTCGGTTTCGCAGCTTACACATACAACAAAGCCGGTTTTATGGTCAGCGGTGGTCTGTGCAATGACTACGCCTTCTTTTGCTTCGCGGTCGCTGCGTTTAGCGGCTACTTTCTGACCTTGTTTGCGCAACCAGTCTATAGCGGCTTCAAAATCTCCGTTGGCTTCGGTAAGGGCTTTACGACAATCCATCATACCGGCGCCGGTTTGTTGGCGCAGTTTGTTTATTTCTGATGCTGAAATAGTAACACTCATTGTATTATTCCTTTTGTTTATTAATTTTTAAAAATTGAGGTGCAAAATTCGGTATTTAATACCAAAGCCCCAAATTTCGTTGGGGCTTTGAGATATTCTATAAATAGGCTGTGCATTAAGCCTTTTTAGCAGGAGCTTTACGCGCGCCGCCTCTTGTGCCGGTAGCACCGCTGCGGCTGCGGGTACGTTTACCGCCTTCTTCTTTGTCTTTTTCATTGCCTTCATCGTCCATATCCAGTCCGCGTGTATTTTCCACTATTTCTTCTGCTTCTTCTTCTTTCACTTCGCTACGTTCTTGCAGCCCTTCCATGATGGCGGCAGTAAGGTAGTTGGTAATGATGGCGATAGATTTGGTTGCATCGTCATTGGACGGTATAGAGAAATCTACTTTGGTAGGGTCGCTGTTCGTATCTACCATAGCGAAGGTAGAGATGCCTAAGCGTTTTGCTTCTGCAAGGGCAATGTGTTCGTGGCTGATATCCACAATAAACAAAGCGGCGGGAGTGCGGCTCATGTTGGCGATGCCACCCAGTACTTTTTCCATTTTCTCTTTGCTGCGCGTCAGGGTCAAGCGTTCTTTTTTAGTAACGCTGTCCATAGTACCATCGCCGAGCATTTTTTCAATGCTCTGCATTTTCTTCACGCTTTTGCGAATTGTTTGAAAGTTGGTGAGCATACCGCCTAACCAGCGTTCGGTAACGAAGGGCATATTTACTTTGGCAGCTGCTTCGGCAACGATTTCTTTCGCTTGTTTTTTAGTAGCTACAAACATGATTTTCTTACCACTTTTAGCGATAGATTTCAAGGCTGCGGCTGCTTCATCCAATCCTTCAATCGTTTTATTCAAGTCAATGATATGAATACCATTTTTTTCGGTAAAGATGTAGGGAAGCATTTTAGGGTTCCATTTTTTCTTTAAGTGTCCGAAGTGTACACCGGCTTCCAAAAGCTGTTGGTGTAAGTTTTTATTTTCTTCCATTTATTTAGAAATTTCTTGTAGTTAATGATTAATGAATACCGAAGCGGATTAACGTTTAGAGAACTGGAAGCTGCGGCGAGCTTTGCGTTTACCGAATTTCTTACGTTCTACAGAGCGTGGATCGCGCGTCATCAAACCGTCTTTTTTCAATAAAGGACGATATTCGGCATCCATCTCACATAAGGCGCGGGCGATGCCTAATTTAATCGCTTCCGCCTGACCTTTAGGACCGCCGCCTTGCACGGTAACCACTATATCAAAAGAGCTGATAGCATCTATGGTTTTCAAAGGAAGTTCCACTTGATTTTGCAAATACATCAAAGGGAAATATTCTTTATATTCTTTACCGTTTACGGTGATGGTACCGGTACCTTTGCTCATATACACACGGGCTACGGCTTCTTTACGGCGACCTACGGCATTTTTTTGCTTTTCCATTTATTATCTGTAATAACTGTTTTTAAATTAGAATTTCAATTCTTTAGGTTGTTGTGCTTTGTGCGGATGTTCTGCTCCTTCATACACAAACAATTTTTTCGCCATAGCGCGTCCTAAGCGATTTTTAGGGAGCATGCCTTTCACGGCGCGTTCCACTACTACATTAGGCCGGCGGCTGAGCAGGTTCTTTGCCATTTCAATTTTTTGCCCGCCGGGATAGCCGGAGAAAGTCTGGTATTCTTTATCTTCCAGTTTGTTGCCCGTGAACACTACTTTGCCGGAGTTTACCACGATTACATAATCTCCTGCATCAAAATGCGGAGTATAATAGGCTTTGTGTTTGCCACGCAAGATGGTTGCAATTCTGCTTGCCATACGACCTACTGTCTGGTTGGTAGCATCTACTACAAACCATTCACGCTTTACGATCTTTTCGTTAGCCGATTGTGTCTTAAAACTTAAATGTCTCATTAGTATCAATGTTTGCCGTCTTTACAACGGTATTTTCCTTTTTTGGGAGGGCAAAGGTAGAATGATGTAAATTACAAAACAAAAAAATAGTAGGATTTTTTTGTTGAATAGTGTAAGTTATTGATTTTGAATAAAAAAATATTCGTTATAGAAATAATTTTTGCCAGATTTAGCCCTTCAATATTGCTTTATAGTGGTGCGCTATTATTCCGATACGATTTTATTTAATCCTTTTACAAGCGGTCTCCACAAACACCCCTATACCCTATTTTCACATTGCATATTACCATTTCCTAAACATCCATCTTCGTAAATTAAAGCCTGTCAAAGGATTGAAGATTTATCCACATCCTGCTGAATAAATTCTGGCGACAGCCATAAGGCGATTTAATATTTTCGTTGTCATCCTTAAAAATTTCATCCTTAAAATATTTCATTCATGAGCGCTAAAAATAAAACCGCTAAAGGGCTTTCCTTCGAAAGACATTACACGAAGGAAGGGGTAAGTCCTTTTGATATGTTCGAGTACGACTACCGTACTTCCGTGATTCGCAACCCGAACGGCGAGAAGGTGTTTGAGATGACCGATGTGGAAGTGCCTACTCACTGGTCTCAGATTGCTACGGATATACTTGCCCAAAAATATTTCCGCAAAGCCGGTGTGCCACAAAAAGACGGCTCTACAGGGCGCGAAACTTCCATTAAACAAGTAGCACACCGCTTAGCCGATTGCTGGAGAAGCTGGGGTTTTAAGTATAATTATTTTGCTTCTGAAAAAGATGCACAAGTATTTTATGATGAGTTGGTATATAGCATTCTCGCTCAAAGCTGCGCACCCAATTCTCCGCAATGGTTCAACACCGGCTTGTACAATAGCTATGGCATTGACGGTAAAGCACAAGGTCATTATTATGTAGATCCTATCACCGGCAACCTGGAACGTTCTAAAAATGCCTATGAACGTCCGCAGCCGCACGCATGTTTTATATTAAGTGTAGAAGATGATTTGGTAAATGAAGGCGGCATTATGGATTTGTGGGTGCGTGAAGCGCGTATCTTCAAATATGGCTCCGGTGTAGGCACTAATTTCTCCACTATCCGTGCAGAAGGGG